>CALJUR010000068.1 GCA_937975765.1 uncultured Myxococcales bacterium | reverse complement strand
CCACCGAGATCTACACTCTTTCCCTACACGACGCTCTTCCGATCTGGGAGGGGGCTCCGCCCCCTTACCCCCCATCCAAGATGCTCAAGTGTAATTGTCGTCACTGCACGCTTGTACTTGACGCCGGGGAAGGCGCCAGGGTTTTACAGCCATAAGGGCGGCCGGACGCCGTATTCACCAACTTCGTGAGGCTCATTATTGCCGTCCGAAGGCCGTAAGGTATGCGGACACCGCGAAAAATGGGTGTTGGCAACTGATGCTTTGCCGAACCGTCGCGCCGCGGCACGCCACGTCGCGAAGTTGGAGGAAGAAAGCAGCCGGCGAAGCCGGGCCCGAGGTGACAATCCGACCTCTACCACGATTGGAGGTAGCCAGGGGGCGGGGTTCTGAGGGTGGGTAACGTTTCGATGGACCGCGCCTCCAGCGATTCTGCACGCATTCGTGCCCATTCGAGCCAGAGTCCGAGAGCGGAACCTTCTGCGATCGGACCCGTGCTGGCGAGTGCGTGCTTCTCGACTGCAGTTGCGAAGTCACGGATGGCGGCTGCCTTGGCCCAGTCGGCGAGTCGGCTGTCCAGATCGTAGGTGCGCTGGGCCTCGAGGCGGTGGCGAGTCTCGGCTTCTTCGCGTTCACGCCGCCAGCGTTCCCATTTCTCCTCTTCCAGCCGGAAGGATTCACCGATGACGAGGACCCAGTGGATGAAGTTGTTCAGCCGGGTCTCGACGCGCTGTCGGGCACCGTCGCTCCACGTCCGACGTGCGCCCAAGGGGGTGCGGCTCTTGATCGTCAGGACAAGCAGGCTGTTGTCGCCAGGGAGCACCGCCTGGTCCTTGGAGGGAGACGGAGGCCAGACGACGTCGTAGCATTCGTGGATGCCGAACTGTCCCATCCCGTTTATCACCCCTGCCTGAAGGCCTGCTGATCCCAGTTTGGCGTCCCTGATCCCGGCGTGCGATACCGGGAGAGTGAGCGGGACATGGGCAGCGGGGATGGGGGATCTGGTTCTGACCGGGCTGTCGGTGTCGGGGGGTGTGTACGGGCGTCGCGGGGGCGATCTGACGTACGAGGGCCGGCGTCCGGGCGAGGGGTGGCACAGGCACGGGAGTTTCCGGCGGCGGTTGCTGACGGTGATCGGCGGATGCCTGACGCGGGTCTTCGTGCGGAAGCAGCGGTGGCTGGAAGTGGCGACGGGCCGGACGTGCCACAGCCGCCCGCCGGACGACCTGCCCTGGCTGCACTTCTGCACTTTGGTCATCGCGGTGAAGCTGTGGTCGTGGCTGGACGGGGGCCGCGGCGTGGCGAGTGCACCGTCGGTCATCGTGGACCAGCAGGACCGGCCGAGCCCGCGGACGGTGCAGCGCTGGCTGTCCCGGGCGCTGCCGATGGCGATGGAATTCCAGCAGGCGATCCGCCTGGCAGTGATTGAAAGAAGCGAGCCTCGGCCGGTAGAGACGCTGTTTCCCGGGGGTTTGTCTCCCCCGGGTCAGGTCGTGCGCCGTCCGTGGCGAGACCCACCGGCCCTGGACAAGCTGTGGCGGGCGCTCGCGATGCTCCTGGGCGGTGCACTTGGGCTTTGTGTCCCAGCCGCCGTGCTCCTGGCCGAGGCTCGCGGGAGGTGGGACGAGACGACAGGCCAGTCGAAGCCTTGAGACGCCCCCCTCCTGGGAGACCACGCTACCAGACTGTCCCCCTGTCCGCCAAGGGGCGGAGTCCGCAGATCCCACAGAGCCTGTCGTCGAAGGGCCCCGTCCCCCGGTCCATGCTGCTCCCCGGCACCGCCACGACGGCGGCACCAGGGAGCAAGCATGGAAGAGAGACACGACCCCGACCTCGACCAGGCGCTGTGCCGGTACGAGGTCATCAGCGCGTACCTGGCGCTTGCGCCGGGACGCGGGCAGCGGGGCCCGCTGCTGCAGCAGCTCGCGGCGAGGCAGTGGACCGGTCCGGCCGGGGAGCCGGTGACGGTGTCCGCGGAGACGATCCGGGTCTGGGTGCGTCGATACCGCCGGGGCGGTCTGGACGGGCTGCGGGACGTGGCCCGGCCGCGGCAGGGCACTTCTGCGCTGACGGTCGAGCAGGTGGAACTTCTGCGCCGCCTGAAGCGGGAGGTCCCGGAGCGCAGCCTGGACCGCCTCATCCGGATCGCCGAGGACATGAAGCTGGTGCCGGAGGGGGTGCTGAAGCGCAGCACGGTCCACCGGGCACTGAAGGCTGCCGGCCTGTCCCGGCGGGCCTGTCGGGTGGCGGACCGGGAGGACCTGGACCGCTTCGAGGCGGAGTGCCCGAACGACCTCTGGCAGTCGGACATGCTGGTGGGTCCGTGGCTGCGGGACCCGTGCGGGAAGGGCGGACCGCGCCGGGCGTACCTGTATGCCTTCCTGGACGACCACAGCCGGCTGCTGCTGCACGGCCGCTTCAGTTACAAGGGTGATCTGCCCGCGCTGGAACTGGTCTTCCGCCGCGCGCTGCAGAAGTACGGGCAGGCCCGGCGGGTCTACTACGACAACGGCCAGACGTACCGGTCCGATCACATGCGGCGGGTGGTGGCCACGCTGGGGATGCACCGGATCTCGTACACCCAGGTCCGTCGGCCCATGGGCCACGGCAAGATCGAGGCCTTCAATCGCCTGGTCCGCTCGGCCTTCCTGGCGGAACTGAAGGCCGCGAGCGTGAAGACGCTGGACCAGCTCAACGAGGCCTTCCTGGCCTGGGCGGACGAGTACAACGGCACCGTCCACTCCGAGACTGGCCAGAGTCCCCTGGACCGCTGGCGCGCCGGCATCACCCGGGTGCGCTACGCGGACGACGAGGTGCTGCGCCAGGCCTTCCTGTGGCGCGAGGAGCGCACGCCCGACAAGACCGGGCTCTTCTCTCTCCTGGGCGTCCGGTACCAGGTCGGGGCCGGGCTCGCGAAGCGCCGCATCGAGGTGTGCTACGACCCGGAGGCCCTGGAGGAAGTCGAGATCTGGCTGGACGGGAAGATGCGCGAGCGGGTCCGGCCCTTCCAGGTCCAGACGCACCGGCGGCCCCGGCCCGCGACGCCGGACGCTGCGACACCCCTCGACGACGGCCGGCCCGTGGCCGACTGGCTGGGCCACCTGGTCGGCAAGCGCGCCGCGAAGCGTATCGTCGAGCCGTCCCCCCGCGAACTCGCCGCCCAGGCGCTGGCCCGGCGCGAGGAGGCCGACCGCGCCGTCGCGGACCTGCTGGCCGAACGCCTGGACCCGGCGGTCTTCGATGCCGACGCTGTGCGGGACTTCCTGCACCGCTACGGCCCCCTCGACCCCGAGCACGCCCGGGTGGCCCTGGATGGCCTGCTCGCCACGGCCCGTCCCGACCAGCACATCAGCCTCTACCTGGAAGCGTTGCTCCGCGACGCCGGGGGTGAATCATGAGCGACACCGAGCCCGCGAAGACCGAGAAGCAACGCCTGCGCGCACACTTCGGCTTCTCGCACATGCCCTTCTCCAAGTACGCCTGGGCCGCCCAGATGTTTGACTCGGTGAGCCAGCGCGAGATGCTCCAGGGCCTGCTCCTGTGGACGGAACTGCGCGGCGTCGCCCTCGTCACCGGCCCGTCGGGCGTCGGCAAGAGCATCACCCTGCGCCGCTTCGTCCTGGAACTCGACAAAGCCCGATTCCGCGTGATCGACTTCTCGTACGTCCCGTCCACGGCCACCGGCTTCCTGCGGACCCTCAATCGCCACCTCGGCCTGCCCATGCGCGCCCACGCCGCGGACCTCTTCGACCAGGCGCAACGGCACCTGATCGGCCTGGAGCAGGAGCAGGGACCGCACCCCCTCCTCGTCATCGACGACGCCGAGGGTCTGTCCGAGGCCGTCCTGGACCTGATCCGCCGGATGACCTGCTACGACCTCGACGCGGAGGATCGCTTCTCCATCCTGCTCTCCGGCACCGACGACCTGCTCGGGACGCTGCGGCACCCCCAGCTCGCGTCCCTGCGGTCCCGCGTCGGATGGGCGGCGCATACGGGACGAAGTGGGAGAGATGCGCGAGACAGCACGGCCGTCCCGCGCCGGCGCCCAGACCCGTCCCGCCCTCCGCCACCACCGACCTGGGACACAACTGCATCCCACGTCCCACCTTATTGCCCAGCCGGCCCGCGGCCCCGGATCCCAACTCAATTACCGGGAAAGTCAGGTGAGATCAGACCGGGAGAGATCGGCGGAACAGGACACCGAACTCCACCAGGGTGCCGGAGACGCGTACCCCGGTGACACTGGGCGTGGTCTCCGGCTCGCTATACCCCGGTCGGGGAGGTCCCTTCTTCGGCTCGGTCAGTTCCACGGTCAGCCCGCGGCGCTCCAACGCCTTCAGGATGGAATCCATGATGCGAAACGCTCGATCAAGAACCGGGCCGCTGACATGGATGTCCAGGCAACGACGCTCGTAGGTCGGGTAGTAACCCTTGGCCGGTTTCCTGCGGAGTAAAGGCTCGGAGAGCCTGACGAAGGGGTGAGGGTCCGCCAGGACGTCCGGCACGACCACCTTCGACCCGGGCATCGTCTCCATCTCCAGTTGCCGCTCGACTTCGTCGCTGAATCGTACGGATCCGCCTTCATTGGCGGCGCTGATCCGGTGCTCGGTCGGCTGTCCTTCCTTCAAGGCGGGCAGGGGAGGGTGGCTGCCCTTGTGGCCCGCGGCGTCCCGCGCCCAATAGCCTCGAGGCGGGCATGGAACGCCGAGCTTGCGGCAGATCTTGGCGAGCGCCACGCCCGAGATCCCATACCTGCGCGCCAACCTGTCGACCGGTTCGGACCAGACCAACTTGTACAGGTCATCGCGCTTCAGGAGGATTCCGTTCGCCATCATGCCCTCCATACGCCCCACGGATCGTAATGCGCCGGCCGGGAAACGCGCCTGGGGATCGGCATCATGAAGAACGAGATGGAGGCGTCCTGCATTAGGTTGACGAGGCACATCTCGCGCGCATTATGCGCGATCGCGTGCGTGCGCGCGAGCAGTAAGTTATGTCCTTGGTTATTTTCCGGCAGCGGACGGCTCTGTCCTCGCACGCAGTCGTCGTGTCGCAAAGTACCTCGATCGGCCCGGCCAACCAGTCGGCCAGAGTCTTTCCCCCTCCCGTTGCGTCACGACCGTCACCCTCTTGCGCCACGCCCTCGCCGCGCACCCGTGTTGCCCGCGTCGGACGCCTCCCGCGCCTTCCGGATGCGTTCCAAGAGGACTGACGCGGGTTCATCGTTGGGGTCTTGGGGTACGAGTTCACCTCGGAACGCCTTGGCGAGGATGGACTGATGGAGTGCATCCAACTTGGCCAATATCTCGTTCCGTAGCCCCAGGATCTCGTTGAGAGCCTTGAAGAAGGTCTCCGCCTTGGCCTGCATTGGGGGCGGAGCCATCGGCATCTCAACCGCTGCCAAGTCCTTGAAGTAGACCCGGTAACGAACACTCCCCGTGGACTGGATTTCGAGCAGGCTACGTCCGGCGGGGGAGCGCAAGAAGCGGGTCAATAACTCCGCAGACAACCCAGGTCGCGTCTTCACCACGCAGTACTCCGGGCTCATGATGGCAGGACCGGACCCGTAGTAGCGGGCGATGGAGCCGATGCTGAAACGAATGGGGTTGAAGACGACATTGCCAGGTTCAACCAGCCTGCACCTGCTTGCAGACTTCTCGCCCAGACGTTCTCGTCGCTCCATGATCGTGCCGGTGTTGGAGAGCCCCACCGCCGGGTAGTTCCTCCAGTCGGATCCGACCTCGGTGGTCACGTTCTCGATGAAATCGCCCAGGCGTCGCAGGGGCCAGTCCGTCGTGAGTCGTTGGACTAGCAACTGCTCCAGGGGCGAGATGGAATCCAGGGCCTCCTTGGCGGCCGCAGAGCGGGCTTGCAGTGCCTCGATCTTGGCGACGATGCGCTTCTGCTCGTTGAGAGGGGGCACGAGCAGAGGAGCTTCGGCCATCTTCCCCTGCGTGAGTTTCAGTCGGGTCGTGCCGCTGACGTATGGCATCCAGTCGAAGCTGTTGAAGGCGGCGACGAGAAACGAAGTCTCCATGCCCCCGCATGGACCCAGGATATGGGCGTGGTTGTTTACCCAGAACCTCCCCGTCGCGCGGTACGCAACGCCCCTACTGGGGTCATCAAAATAGCCCCCGTCCTCCGCAACAAGAACGTAGTCGCCGTCAAAGAGGTAGTCGTCGATTACGCCAGCCTGACCGTTGGCGCCGTAGTAAGGGTTTCCGATTCGTCCAGGTTGAGGGTCTCCGCAGCCTGATGGGCCAGCAAGATGGCCGCTTCGGCCACATTCGCGGGGGAGGCGACGGCATGGGCTTGCAGGGCAGCGAGGCGCTCCTCGAACTCATGCTGGGTCTTGGCCGCCTGCGCCTCGGTCTCCTCTGCGAGTTCCAAGGCGGCGGTGAGATCCTGATACGCGGCCTCGGCCTTGGCTTCCGCTTCGGCCCGCAGTAGGGCCTCCTGCTCGGCAGTCGCCGCGAGGTCCTGTACCTTCGCCTGGTGGTCAGCAACGGCCTGTCGAAGTTGGTCAAGCTCGAAAACGAGGGCCTTCTCCGCCTTCAGCGGGTCAGGCGGTGGGATGAACGGCCCGGCCTTGAAGGAGTGGTCCTTGAAGGCCCGTTGGAACCAGACGCCCAGGCGCCATGCCATGCGGAGGTGGTGAAGGGCGTCTCGCTGTGTCCCCACGTTCTCGTGAACTGCCCGGTTCCCGGCGACGCGAATAGCGTGGAACAGGTCTGCGACCTCGAAGTCAGTGATCCGGGCTTCCTTCAGACGCCGAAGGAGGTCGGCAAGGGGTTCTTCCGGAGAGGTGAATAGACCTGTGTGGGCTGCGGCCTGCTGAGCGAGGACTTCGGCGAACTGCCGGATTTTGAGAAGGGCAACTGCTGGGTCGTCGAAGACGTACCGTTCAGCCTTCGCGCCGTATTGGGCAAGAACAGGATCCAGGGCTGCCAGGAATCCGAAGTTCGGGGAGGATACCCCTCCGCTCGACAAGTGTTTGTCGCTCTCATTCACGGTTACCAACCTCGGCATTGGGGATTGCCCCGGCGGTCAGGGCGTGCAAGTTTGGCCGAGGGTCATGGTCGGAGTCGTCGAAAGTATGGATATCCTGGGATCGATGGCGCGTGGCCTGTGCCAAGGCATTTCAGGCTCACGGCCTCGAGGAAGGCCCGATCGATGTCGAGTCCGACCGCGAAGTCCTCGATCGCCTCATCGATCCGGACAACGACCGGCAGCTGGCCAGCCTGATGCGCAAGGCCGGCGAGGTGCTGGGACCCATCGTGGATGCCTGTCCCAGGTACGAATCCGACGCCCATTGTGCGCCGTACCGCACCCTGGTGAAGGCGCTGATGGAAACGGCGACCAGCCTCGAGGAGCGGGCGGCCGCACCCGCGGAGGGGAGGGCTTGTCGCTGGACGCCGCCTGTGCCGGAAGGGAAGGCCGACAAGTCGCTCCAAGATGCGGGCACGAGCGATGCGACTGCGTCCAGCACGGTTGCATCGACGGCGGAAGCCAAGGAGCAGACCGAAACGGCCGTGACCGTCACGGATGGCGCCCCGGAAGGGGAGCAGTCCAAGTCGTAGGAAGGGAGTGTTCGGAGAGTGGCCAGCACCCGCACGCAGCAGGTCCAGACGATGGCCCACGCCGAGACGTGGGTGGTCTGCCCGTGCGGGTGCGGCCATCGCTTCCGGGTCTGTCTTCATCTGCCGATCCTGGGTACCCTAGGCCTCACGGTCACCGAAGAGGAGGAGGCATGGGACGGACACCGACCGGAGATCGAGTCCGCGGACCGTACCGAGACGCCCAGGGCTGGTACTACGATGCCATCCTCGACGGCCAGAGATCGCGGCACCGACTTCGTCCGGGCGCTACGGAAGCGGAGGCCCGGGACGAGGTCGAAGGGGCCCGAGCGGAACTGATCCGCCCGGCTGCCACGACGGTGGCGGACGCGGTGGATGAGTACGTGCGGTACGTCTCGACGGTGTCCGGAAACGAGGCGACCGCGTCGTTCGAGCGAGCGGCCCTGCAACCGCTCGTCCGCGCCGCCGGGGACCTCCCGATCGTGCGCCTGGGCCATCGACAGGCCGATGCCTATCTGAAGGCGTGCGCCGCGCCTCGAGCAGCAGGAAACACCCGGACGGTGAAGACGCCGACCATGGCCACCAGGCGAAGCTACTGGAAGGCCCTTGCGCGGGCGGCGAAGTGGTGGCACAGGCACCTTCTCACCCGGAAGGACGTGGTAGCCGAGTACCTCGCGCGCCGTCCGGATCCGCTGCCGTGGGCCACGAAGGCCGGGGCCAAGCAGATCAACCGCGGCAAGGCGCAGTTGCGGAACGTGGACGAGTGCCGGCGATACCTGGACGCCGCCCTGGGTCAGGCGGAGGCGGAAAAACGGGTCGCGGCCGCGCTGCCATTGCTGACGGGGGTGTCCAGTGGCGAACTGTTGCACCTGCAGGCAGGGGCGGTGGACCTCGCCGGTGGGGTGATCCACGTCCGGGATGCCGAGTCGGACGGGCTCGAGGATGGCTGGAGCGTGAAGACCGAGTCCCGCCTCCGCGACCTGACCATTCCCGAGTGCCTCAAGGAGGACCTGGCGAAGCTGGTCGACGGACTGTCGCCGACCGCCTACATCTTCCGGGCCACGCCGGTCCAGCGCGGCAAGCGGAAGGAGTGGCGCAGGCTGGACAAGTCCAGGGATCGAGGGTGGCTGCAGGGGGTGGTTCGAACGGTCTGCAAGAAGGCCGAGGTCCGGGTGGTTTGCCCCCATGGTCTCCGGGGATCGCATGCCTCGCTGCGGCAGACGGTCGCCGACCAGGCCATCGCGCAGATCGGCGACGCCCTCGGGCATGCCGACGCCGGCCGTACGGCCGCCCGCCACTACGCCGGCGCCCGGAAGGTCGTCCCGCCGCTGCGAATCGCCTAGCACCTGCTGATCGGTCTGGATCGCGTGAAACGTCTACAACGCGAGGGGGGTAAGAGAGAAGTCAGTCTCGGCCTGGTGGCAAGCCAGATGATGCTGTTCGAGCCCGTGAAACGTGGGCAAAAATATCGTTCCCTAAATCGTTCCCTAAACCCCGAAAAACGAAAAAGGCCCGCACCGGAGAGGAGGTTCATCTCCTACTCCGATGCGGGCCTGCCCGGTCGGGGCGGTGCGATTTGAACGCACGACCCCTTGACCCCCAGTCAAGTGCGCTAACCAGGCTGCGCTACGCCCCGGGCCGAAAAGCGGCGAATGTGTACCACGCGCGCCGAGGGAAGGCAAGCAGAAAGGCATCGGGCGTCGGGGCGGGGCGGATCTCCTAGCGCCCCGGGCCGGCGTCGGCGGCGTCCCCGGCAATGGCCAGCAGGTCGCGCTCGGTGAAGCCCATCAGGTACAGGATGCCCTCCAGCGAGGACGCGTTCAGCGAAAGGTCCGCGACCTCCTGCAGGCGGGGCTTGGCCCGGAAGGCGATGCCCAGGCCGGCCAGCCGCAGCATCCCCATGTCGTTCGCGCCGTCGCCCACAGCGACGCACTGCTCCAGCCGGCAGTCGTAGACCTGGGCCATGTCCGACAGCACCTGCGCCTTGCGGTCGGCATCGACGATCTGGCCCTTCACGCGGCCCGTGATGCGACCCTCCTCGACCTCCAGCGTGTTGGCGAACACGAAGTCCAGGCCGAAGCGGCGCTTCAGTTCCTCGACGAAGAAGGTGAACCCGCCGCTGACCAGGCCGATCCTCAGGCCCAGGGCCTTCAGCGTGCGCACCAGCGTCCCGGCGCCCGGCGTCAGCGGCACGTCGTCCAGCAGCCGCATCGCCTGCTCCATCGGCAGCCCGGCCAGAAGCGCCACCCTCTCGCGCAGCGCGGCCGGGAAGTCGATCTCCCCGCGCATCGCGCGTTCGGTGATCGCGGCGACCTTCTCGCCGCACCCGGCCATCCGCGCCAGTTCGTCGATGACCTCCATCTGGATGAAGGTGCTGTCCACGTCCATGCAGATCAGGCGCTTGTTGCGGCGGAAGGGCCCGTCGCGCTGGACGGCCATGTCCACGCCCAGGCTGGACGCCAGCGACAGGATCTCCCCGCGCAGCGCCCGCATCTCCTGGGCGGTCATCGGACGCCCGCGCGGCAGGTCGACGATCAGCTCCATGCCGGACAGCCGCTCGCGCGACAGGGTGCGGATCTCCCGGATGTTCAGGTCGGATCGGGCCAGGTACGACGTGGTCTGGGCGACCGCGCGGCCGTCCTCCAGGTCCCCCAGCAGGGTGACGCACAGCGAGCACGGCATCTGCGAGGCGGGCTCGTCGGGCGGCGGGTGGTGCATCGCCACCTCCAGGCGCAGGCCCAGTTCGTTGGCCTTGAACAGGGCGCGTCGCAGGCAGTCCGATCCCTGCGGGACCTCGACCACGGCGGTCAGGCCGAGGTGGCCGTGCAGCACCGACTGGCCCAGGTCGACCAGCCGGGCGCCCTCGCGGGCCAGCACCTCGACCAGCGTGGCCGTGATGCCGGGGCGATCGGGGCCGGCGACGTGAAGGGCGACGAGATCCTCGGGGTTGGCGGGCGCATTCATGGCGGGAAGGATAGCCGCGCACTGGCCGTCGCACAAGGAAGGCGTGTCGTGGCACGTGTCCGGATGCGGTCCCGGGACGCGATTGGACCCGCGTCCAGGGGGTCCAGGCAAGCCCCGGGGGGTGCCTTCGGAAAAGGCTGAAAACCCGACAGGTTGCGCGCGGCGGCGAACGGCACGCCTCTTGCGACCGGACCGCATGGCGGCCGCACGGGGCGGCGCGCCGGGGCAGGGGAGGGGGCATGGAAGCACCGAAGGAAGGACCGCGGGAACGGATGGTGGGGCTGGGGGTGACGGCGCTGACGGACCAGGACCTGCTGACGCTGCTGGTGTCGCCGGGGACGCGGGCGAATCCCGGGGATCGCGTGGCGCGACGCCTGCTGCAGGACTGCGGGTCGGTGCGGCGGCTGGCGGACCGGAGGCCGGCCGAGCTGTCGGGGGTGCCGGGGGTGGGCCTGGCGAAGGCGTGTCGCATCGTGGCCGCGGTCGAACTGGGGCGCCGGATGCTGGCGCCGGCCGACGACGGGACGCCCCTGCTGCAGGCCCGCGACGTGGCTGCCCGGTGCGCGCGGCTGGCGCACGACCCGGTCGAATCGTTCGTCGCCATCGCGGTCAACTCCCGGAACCGGGTCACCGGCGAGTGGATCGTGGCGCGGGGCTGGGAGTCGGGCGTGAACCTGACCCCCCGGCAGGTCTTCACGCTGCTGGTGAAGGAGGGCGCGCACCGCGTGGTGTTCGTGCACAACCATCCCTCCGGCGATCCGGCGCCCAGCCCCGAGGACGTGCGGTTCACGGCGCGCCTGCTGGAGGCGGGGCGCTTCCTGGACATCCGCGTGCTGGACCACGTCATCGTGTCCCCGGGGGGCCACGCCAGCCTGCGCGATCACCCCGGCGCCGGCCTTGAATTCGGCTGAACCCCGCGCTAGCATCCGCCGTCGCGTCGCGGCCTTGCGCCGCATGGGCGGGAGGGGTTCCATGAAGGGGCTGCTGGTGGTCTTCAGCGCGCCGTCCGGGGCCGGGAAGTCGACCCTCATCGGGCGGCTGATGCAGGCGCAGCCGTCCTGCCGGTTCTCGGTGTCGCACACGACCCGTGCGCCGCGCGACGGCGAACGGGACGGCGTCCACTACCACTTCGTGGACGAGGACGCCTTCTCCCGCATCCAGCAGGCCGGCGGCTTCGTGGAATGGGCGCACGTGCACGGGCACCGGTACGGCACGTCCGTGGCCGAGGTGGAGCGCCTGCTGGACGACGGGCACGACGTGGTCTTCGACGTGGACTACCAGGGGGGGCGCGCCCTGATGCGCCGCTACCCGGACGCCGTCACGATCTTCGTGCTGCCGCCCTCGATGGCCGAGGTCCGCCGCCGCCTGGAAGGGCGCGGGACGGACGACGAGGCCGCCATCCGGCTGCGCCTGGACAACGCCCGCGTCGAGATCGCGACCGCGGGGGAGTACGGATACACCGTGACCAACGACGACATGGACCGCGCCGTCGAGGACGTGCTGGCGATCCTGCGGGCCGAACGCCTGCGCGCCACTCGCCATGCCGCGCGCATCCGTGCCCTGGTCGCCGAGGAGGTTTGAAGTCCATGTCCGACACCGTCCGCGTCCGCATCGCCCCCAGCCCCACCGGCGACCCGCACGTCGGGACCGCCTACATCGGCCTGGTGAACTACGCCTACGCGCGCCAGAACAAGGGGCAGTTCCTGCTGCGCATCGAGGACACCGACCGGGAACGGTCCACCCGCGCCAGCGAACTGGCGATCTACGACGCCCTGCGCTGGGTCGGCCTGGAGTGGGACGAGGGCCCGGACGTCGGCGGCCCGTTCGGCCCGTACCGGCAGTCCGAGCGCGCGGAAATCTACCGCGAGCACGCGATGGTGCTGGTGCGGTCGGGCGCCGCCTACCCGTGCTTCTGCACGCCCGAGGAACTGGATAAGATCCGGCTGCGCCAGCGCACGCTGAAGCGCCAGACCGGCTACGACGGCACCTGCCGCGCGATCCCGAAGGACGAGGCCCTGGCCCGCATGGCCTCCGGCGAGACGCACGTCATCCGGCTGCGAGTGCCGGAGGGGCGCACGACCATCCTCGACCGGCTGCGCGGCCCGGTGGAGATCGAGAACCAGCAGATCGACGACCAGATCCTGCTGAAGTCGGACGGCTTCCCGACGTACCACCTGGCCAACGTCGTGGACGACCACCTGATGGGCATCACCGACGTCATCCGGGCCGAGGAATGGATCTCGTCCACGCCCAAGCACTACATGCTGTACAAGGCGTTCGGCTGGCAGGAACCGCGGTTCGCGCACATGCCGCTGCTGCGGAACAAGGACAAGTCCAAGATCAGCAAGCGCAAGAACCCCGTGTCGCTGCTGTACTACCGGCAGGTGGGCGTGCTGCCCGAGACGATGCGGAACTACCTGGCGCTGCTGGGCCACTCGATGAAGGACGAGCGCGAGGTCTTCGAACTGGACGAGTTCGTGAACGAGTTCAGTTTCGACCGCATCAGCCTGGGCGGGCCGGTGTTCGACATCGAGAAACTGCTGTGGCTGAACGGCATGCGCATCCGGGCGCTGGCGCCGGACGCGCTGGCGGCGCGGATCCGCGACCACCTGTACGACCTGCCGCGCATCGCGGAGATGGTGCCGATGGCGCAGGAACGGATGCGGACGCTGGGCGACTTCGCCGAGGTCACGTCGTTCTACCTGGTGATGACGCCGAAGCTTCAGGCGGACGACCTGCGGGACGCCTGCAAGGGGCGATCCGGCAAGGAGGCCGCGACGCTGGTGGCCGGCTCGATCGAGGCGCTGGACGCCCTGAAGGCCTTCGACAAGGAATCGCTGGAGGCGGGCCTGAAGGCGTACTGCGAGACGGCCGGCGTGCCCGCCGGCGACCTGTACAGCCTGTTCCGCGTCGCGCTGACCGGCCGCAAGGGCGCGCCGCCGCTGATGGAATCGATGGTCATCCTGGGCCGCGCCGTGACGACCCAGCGCCTGCGCGCCGCCATCGAGGCCCTGAAGGTTCTGCCCGAACCGAAGAAGGCCTGACCGTCCTCGCACTCCCGCCTTGCGAACGTCGAGATGAACGCCGGTGTTGCCTGGGGCCCTGCAGGGCGGGGGCCCCGTCCCCCGCCTCCTGGGGAAACTTCAGACCAGCGCCTGGGTGGGGAAGAAGAAGGGGAGCTCGACCGCGGCCGTGCCGGGCGCGTCCGACCCGTGCACCGCATTGAACGACACCGACGTCCCGTACCGCCCGCGCACCGTGTCCGGCCCGGCCTTCGTCGAGTCGGTCGGGCCCATCAGGTCGCGCCACCGCACGATCGCGTCCTCGCCCTCCAGCACCAGCGACACGATCGGTCCCGACGACATGAACTCGCACAGTTCGCCGTAGAAGCCGCGTTCCTTGTGCACCGCGTAGAAAGCCTGCGCCTGCGCCTTCGTCAGGCGGGTCATCCGCATCGACACGATCCTCAGGCCCGCCCCCTCGATCATCGCCAGGATCGCGCCGGTGCTGCCTGCCGCCACCGCGTCGGGCTTCACCAGCGCCAGGGTCCGTTCCACTGCCATCGTCTCCTCCACGTTCGCCTTCGCTATCGACCGATCCTCTTCGCCAGCGTGGCCCCGATGTCCGCCGGGGTCTGTGCCACATCGATCCCGTTCTCACCCAGGCACCGGATCTTCGATTCCGCCGTGCCCTCGCCGCCGCTGATGATGGCGCCCGCGTGGCCCATCCGTCGCCCGGGCGGCGCCGTGCGGCCCGCGATGAAGGCGACGACCGGCTTGGTCATGCACGCCTTGACGAACGCCGCCGCCTTCTCCTCGGCCGCCCCCCCGATCTCGCCGATCATCACGACCGCCTCGGTCTCCGGGTCGTCCTGGAAGGCCTGCAGCACCTCGATGAAACCCGTGCCGGCCACCGGGTCGCCGCCGATGCCGATGGCGGTGGACTGCCCCAGGCCCAGGTCGGTCAGTTGCGCGACCGCCTCGTAGGTCAGGGTGCCCGAACGCGACACGACGCCGATGCTGCCCGGCCGGTGGATCGACGCCGGCAGGATGCCGATCTTGCAGCGTCCCTTGGGGCTGATGATGCCGGGGCAGTTCGGCCCGATAAGCCGCACGCCCGCCCGGTCCACCAGCGGCTTGACCGCCAGCATGTCCAGCACGGGCACGCCCTCGGTGATGCACACCACGGTCTTCACCCCGGCGTCCACCGCCTCCAGGATCGAGTCCTTGCAGTACGGCGCGGGGACGAAGATGCACGACGCGTCCGCACCGGTCTCGGCCACCGCCTTCCGCACCGAGTCGAAGACCGGGACCTCGTCCAGTTTCGTGCCGCCCTTGCCCGGCGTCACCCCGGCCACGACCTTCGTGCCGTACGCAACCATCTGGTGCGCGTGGTACGAGCCCGCGCCGCCCGTGATGCCCTGAACGACGACCCGCGTGTTCTCGCCGACGTAGATCGACATGGCTCACTCCCCCCGGCTGGCGCGTACGACGGCCTCGGCGGCCTCGCGCATCGTTTCGACCGGCGTGATCCTCAGGCCCGACTTCGCCAGGATCTCGCGCCCCGCGTCCCGGTTCGTGCCCTGCAGGCGGACGACCAGAGGCACGTTCAGCCCGACGTCCCGCGCCGCGGCCACCACCCCCTCGGCGATCACGTCGCACTTCATGATCCCGCCGAAGATGTTGACCAGGATCGCCTTCGGGTGGTCGCTGAGGATGATCTCGAAGGCCGTCTTGACGCGTTCCCGATCGGCCGACCCGCCGACGTCCAGGAAGTTGGCCGGCGCGCCGCCGAAGTGCTGGATCGTGTCCATCGTGGCCATCGCCAGCCCGGCGCCGTTGACCAGGTTGCCGATGTCGCCCGACAGCTTGATGTAGTTCAGGCCGTGGGCCGACGCGCGGACCTCCAGCGGGTCCTCCTCGTCGGTGTCCCGCATCGCCTCGATGACGGGGTGCCGGAACAGCGCGTTGTCGTCGAAGTTGACCTTCGCGTCCAGCGCCAGCAGGTCCCCGTCGGTCGTCACGACCAGCGGGTTGATCTCGACCAGCGTCGCGTCCCGCTCGGCGAACGCCCGGTACATCCCCGGCAGGAAGGTCGCCGCGCGCCGGCTGGCCACGCCGGTCAGGCCCAGCGCCGCGCACACGTTGCGCACGTGGAACGGCTGCAGCCCCACCGCGTAGTCGATGTACTCCTTGTGGATCCGTTCGGGCGTGCGGGCGGCGACCTCCTCGATCTCCATGCCGCCCTCGGTGGACGCCATCAGGACGATCTTCCGGGTCTCCCGGTCCAGCACCAGCGCCACGTACAGTTCGCGAGCGATGGCCAGGCCTTCCTCGACGTAGACCCTGCGGACCAGCTTCCCTTCCGGGCCGGTCTGCGGGGTGACCAGCGTCATGCCGATCAGGTCGTGGGCCTTGTCCCGGACCTCGTCCAGGGACCGGCAGACCTTGATGCCACCGCCCTTGCCGCGGCCGCCGGCGTGCACCTGGGCCTTCACGACCCAGACGCTGCCTCCCAGCCCCTCCGCGACCTTGCGCGCCTGGTCCGGGGTCGTGGCCAGGCCGCCCCGCGGGACCGCCACGCCGAACGACGACAGGACGCCTTTCGCCTGGTACTCGTGGATCTTCATCGGCCCTCCTTCGCGTCCCCAAGGAACGATTGCAGCAGGTCCAGCCGCAGCACCAGCGCCAGCCAGGCCGGGTCGCCCTGGCCCTGGAAGCCCACCCGGTCGCCGCGGACGCCGATCTCCGCGCTGGTGGCCGGCATCGCCGTCCGCTTCAGCACGTCCTCGGACAGCCCGGCCTCGCTCGAAGAGGACACCTTCGCATAGGCGGCCTTCACGCCGCTCCACCAGGCGTCCACGCCCACGCGGGCCACGTCGGCACGGCCGTTCTCCCCGGCGACCACCCCCGAGACGCCGCTGCCGCTCCAGAACACCGCGGTGCGGACGCACGCCTCGCTGCACCACGGCGCCAGCGTCGGGTCCGGGAACCACAGGGCCGATTCCCGGCGACCGTCCGCCGATGCCAGTTCCTTCAGGCCGGCCTCCATCCGCGGCAGCGCGTTGGCCAGCGACGGGAAGGCCCCGCGCGTGGTCATCAGCGCCGCCTGGACGCCGCCCTGCGTGCCGGCCAGGACCCGGTCGCCCTGCGTGCCGACCCAGAGGTCCAGCCCGTTCCGGCGGACGATCCAGCCCGAGGCGTCCCCGTCCTTCCACAGGTGGGTCCCCGGGACCACGGCCGTCCGGGCAACGTCGCAGGACACGAAGACCTCGGTGGGCGGAACGACGACCAGCATGCAATCGCCGCCCAGGGAGGGGATGTCGATGCCCCACAAGTCCCGAACACGCTTGAAGAAGACATCCGGTTCGGCGGCGCGGACGGTCCGGGGCCACTGCACGGGCAGGGCCTCCAGCAGGGACCGGGCCGAGGCCGCCGGGAAGGTCGCGACCAGACGCGCCGAGATCGGGATTCTCGGCGCCAGGCGTTCGAGGACGTCCAGTCGGCCCGCGGGCAGGGGAGGGGAGGGCGGGGGAGCCGGCTGGGCCGTCACCGGCGGAACGGGAGCACCCGGTTCGGGAGGCGTGCCCGGGGAGGGATCTGCGGTCAGCTTCGAACAGCCGCGGCCCGCGCATCCCGCGATCGCCAGGGTCGCCAGCACCGCCAGTCCGGTTCGCATGCCCTTTCCGTGGTTCACGAGCCCCCCTTTCCTTCCCTATGCCTGCGTGGCCTGTTGCGGCGTCGTTCCCCGGGCCACGGCGTCGTCCTTCCCCTGCATCCTTTCGTTCAGCGCGATCCCGAGGCGCAGCGCCAGCACGCCCAGGGGGATCCCGACCAGCACGTCGATGACGTAGTGGTACCGCAGGTACACCGTCGCGAAGATCAGCATCGCCTGGAACGGCAGGATGACCCAGAAGACCTTCCGGTTCCACTTCCACATCGCCAGCGACACCATCACGGTGCCGGCGGTGTGGCCGCTGGGAAAACAGTCCCAGGGGCAGGACTCGGCCTGGTGGATGGCCGGGCCCAGCCATGGCTGGATCCAGATCCCCTGGACCTCCCGGGTGAAGTGGAACAGACCGTGAAACTCGGGCATCTCCGCAGCCCGGTAAGGCGACACCGCGGGCACCAGGAAGTATCCGAGGTAGGTCATGCATTGCGTCAGGGAGGTCCCGGCCAGGTACGAGTAGAACTCGCGCATCCTCTTCCGGAACAGCAGGGTCAGGCCCACCAGGAACAGCGGGTAGTACAGCGCGTATGCGCCCTGTGCCAGGTCGACCAGGACCGGGTTCAGCAGGCCCTCCATCCAGGCGATGGGCTCGACGCCGAAGATGGCCGTGTCGATGGCGACCAGTTCCGCCTCGAAGGTGCGGGTGGATACGTACGGCAGCACGTCGCCCAATTGCAGGAACATGTAGGGGATCGCGGTCGAGATCGACACCGCGCGCACCCAGCCCATCACCATCGGACGGGTGTCGATCCGTGCCAGCATCCGCAGGATCCCGGCATAGCCGAAGGCGACCAGCAGGTAGCGCGCGAAGACCTGCGGGTCCTGCAGTTGCGCCCGGAAGGCGAGGGCGATGCCAGCCACGATCAGCCCGAAGCCGATCGTGACCAGGTCGGCGACCTCGAAACCCAGTTTCCGGGCGTTCATTCGAGTTCCTCCCGGAACCGCTGGACGATCGGGTATCTCCGGCCCACGCCGAACGCCTTCGGGGTGACCTTCAGGCTCAGCGGGGCCTGCCGGCGCTTGTACTCGGCGGCCGGCACGGCGCGCGTGACCCACGCGACGGTTTCGCGCGGGAACCCGCGGGCCACCAGTCCCTTCGCGTCCAGGTTCTCGACGATCATCGCCTCCAGCAGGGGATCCAGGACGGGGTAGGGCGGCAGGCTGTCCTCGTCCTTCTGGTCGGGCCGCAACTCGGCCGATGGCGGGCGCTGGATCGTCCCGGCCGGGATCCGCTCCCGGTCGGCGTTCAGTTCGCCGGCCACGTCGTACACCATCGCCTTCGACAGGTCCCCGATGACGGCCAGGCCGCCCACCATGTCCCCGTACAGGGTCGAGTAGCCCACGGCCAGTTCGGCCTTGTTCCCCGTGTTCAGCACCAGGGCACCGGTCCGGTTGGACCACGCCATCAGCAGGGTGCCGCGGACCCGCGCCTGGAGGTTCTCCTCGGTCAGCCCGCCCGGCCGGCCGCCCAGGGCGTTCGTCAGCACGGACAGGAAGGATTCGAAGACCGGCTCGACCGGGATCTCGTGGAACTCGATTCCCAGGTTGCGGCACAGGATTTCGGCATCGGAACGCGTGCCGTCCGAGGAATACCGCGAGGGCATGGAGAGGCCCGTGACCGCCTCAGGGCCCAGCGCGCGCGCAGCAATCGCGGCCACCACCGCGGAGTCGATCCCGCCCGACACCCCCAAAACGACCTTGCGAAAGCCCAGCTTGGCGCAGAAGTCCCTCAGGCCCAGGCACAGGGCATCGATCACCTCGCGGGCCGCGGGCCTCGCCATCAAGGCGTCCGTGTCGATCGGTGCAGGCAACCCAGCGAGATCGCATACGGAAAGGTCTTCCGCGAACGCCGCGCCCAAATGCCGGAGGGTGCCGTCCCCGGCAACCACGAAGGACTCGCCATCGAAGACCAGCCCGTCGTTGCCGCCCACCTGGTTGACGTAGACCACGGGAATCTTCAGGCGTTTCGTGATGTTTTCGGCCAGGGCCAGGCGCGTCCGGGTCTTGTGGACCTGGAAGGGCGATGCCGAGACGTTCACCAGCACGTCGGGCCGCAGCGCCTGCAGCATCGCGACCGGGTCCTCCTCGTAGGGCGGCTCGCGCAGGACCGTCCGGTCGTTCCAGATGTCTTCGCAGATCGTCAGACCCACGCGGCCGTATGGCCGATCGACCACGGTCGGCACGGAGGCCGGTTCGAAGTACCGGTCCTCGTCGAAGACGTCGTACGTCGGCAGCAGCGCCTTGCGGTGGACGGCCAGGGTGCGGCCGTCCGACAGGAAGGCCGCCGCGTTGAACAGGGGCTTGCCGCGGCCGGTTCGGTTGGGTTCCGCGAAGCCGACCACGGCGTCGGGACCGTCCACGAAGGCGGCGACCGATTCCAGCGCACGCAGGTTGGCCTCGACGAACGCCGGCCGTTCCAGCAGGTCCATCGGGGGATACCCGGTGATCGCCAGTTCGGGGAACAGGACCAGGTCGGCGCCCAGGTCGGCGGCACGCCGGTACGCGTCGCGGATCCGGCGGACGTTCCCCTCGAAATCGCCGACGGTCGTGTCGATCTGTGCGAGGCCGGTTCTCATGGGCAGGGATTATAGGCGGGCTGCAAGGAAGGGTCCATCGGCGCGAGGGTCCTCGAAAGGCCCCGTGGCCCTGCCCGCCCGCAACCTAGAACGTCCGATAAGAGATATTATGTAAACTCTAGGCAGGATGGCGCGGGGGTTGGGGCTTGGGCCATTCGGTCCCCTGCCCGCCGCCCGGCGGGGAACCGCCTGGACCCGCCAGGATGTTCCCGGAAGGATTGAACTCTCGACGATCGTAGCCGGGTTCGTTCCGGGGGTCCCGCGCTGTCGGAACATCCGCGGCTTGGAGGCCCGGACCGCTGCGGCGATCCTGCCTGTACGCGAAACGATCGCGTGCCGGTTTCCTGCTGCAATCCTTGGAGGAACGACGATGGACGGCCTGCTGGCGTTCGGCACCGTGATCCTGTCCACCGGCCTGGGACTCAGCATCTCGATGAGCACGCTGTGGGTGATCCTGCACTTCGGGATGAGGCACTGAGGCCGGTGCGGCCTACTTCCAGTTCTCGGGTTTCGGCCCCTTGTCCCGGCCCGTGATGGCCTTCAGGGCGTCCCGGGCACGCTCCCGCACCATCGGGCTCTTGTCGTTCAGCAGTTCGATCAGTTCGGGAACGGCCTCCTTGGGCCGCATCTTCAACAGTGCGCTGGCGGACTTCAGGCGGACGTTCGTGTCGGTGTCCTTCAGCGCCTTCCGCAGGGCGGGCACCGAGGTCCGGTCGTTGATCTCGCCCAGCGCCCAGGCCGCGTTGGAGCGCGCCGCCTCGTAGGGATCCTGCTCCAGGGACAGGACCAGGCTGTCCACGGCCTTCCGCGACGGGATGCCCAGGAAGGAACGGGCCGCCATGGCACGGACGTCCGGATCCCGGTCCAGGATCACGGCGTCCGCGATCGCGTCGATGGTCTCCCGGGACTTGTCCTTCAGCAGGCCCAGCATCACCGCGGCCTGGATGCGGACCTCGCGATTCGTGCTGCGCAGCGCCCGTCGCAGGAACGGCAGGTAGGTCTTCGGGTCCTTCTTGACCAACTGGTTGAAGACCTTCTCGGCACCGCGCATGACGTCGGCCATCCCGGTCATGCAGGCCTTCTCGGCCTCGTTCAGGGCGACCTCGGACGATGCGAACAGTGTGTAATCCTTGCCCTTTGCGGCAGGATGCGTCCGGGGGCGCATCTCCTCCTCGACCGCGGCGGCGGGTTTCGCGGGGGCGGGAACGACGTCCGGGGGGGTGGAGACGACGGCGTCCGGAACGATCCGGGGGCCGGAATCCAGCAGGGCGTCCACCTTGCCGCGGGCGCCGCAGCCGGCTGCCAGCCAGGACAGGACCAGCACGGCCGCGAGGAGCCCCCGGAATCCGGCCGCCCTTCCCTTCTGTCGCCAGGAAATCCGCATCGACATGACGGAACACCTCCCCGGATCCCGGTCCCTGTGGCCGGGAGCCATGTTGCGCGCCGCGTCATCGTACTACAATCCGGCGGGGAGGAAGGGGGCATTCGATGGCATTCGGACTGCGGGAACGGCAGGCGATCACGGACCGGATGGAGGCGGAGCGCTTCGACCTGGTAGTCGTCGGCGGCGGCATCACCGGTGCCGGGATCTTCCGGGATGCCGCGCTGCGCGGCCTGAAGGTCGCCTTGCTGGAGATGGAGGACTTCGCTTCCGGGACCTCCTCCCGGTCGTCCAAGCTGGTCCACGGCGGGCTGAGGTACCTGGAAACCTACCAGTTCGGCCTGGTGCACGAGAGCACGACGGAACGCACGAAACTGGAGCACCTGGCGGCCCACCTGGTGCGGCCGATGCCGTTCGTGATGCCGGTCTGGAAGGACAGCAAGCACGGGCTGTCGTTCATGGACCTGGGGCTGTGGGTCTACGACGCGCTGGCGATTTTCGGGGCGTACCGGATCCACCGCCGGATGAGCCCGCGCAAGGTCATCGACGCCGCCCCGGCCATCCGCGCGCAGGGGCTGACCGGCGGCCTGCTGTACTACGACTCGGTCACGGACGACACGCGGTTGACGATCGAGAACGTCGTGGGCGGGGTTCAGGCCGGGGGCGCGGCCCTCAACCGCGCGAAGGTCGAGGGGGCGACGTTCCAGGGCGGTCGCATCGCGGCCGTGACGGCCCGGGACGCGGTCACGGGACGGATCCTGAACATCCGTGCCGGGGCGGTGATCGGGGCGGCCGGGCCCTGGACCGAGGAGGCCCAGCTGGCACTGGGCGTGGAGGACGGGCCGCGACTGCGCCCGACCAAGGGCTCGCACGTCGTGGTGCCGTTCGAGAAGGCCCCGCTGCCGATCGCGGTGGTGATGGTGACCCCGCAGGACCAGCGGGCGTTCTTCATCATCCCGTGGCACGGCGCGACCGTCATCGGCACGACGGACACCGACTACCAGGGCGACCCGGCGAACGTCTTCGCGACGAGGGAGGACGTGGACTACCTGATGGAGGCCGCCCGCCACCACTTTCCCGGCATCACGGCGACGACGGCCGACGTCATCGGGACGTGGGCGGGCCTGCGGCCGCTGCTGCGCGAGGAGGGCATGAAGGAGAGCCAGGTGTCGCGCGAGCACCACGTGCACGTGGACCCGCGGGGCATCGTGACGATCGCCGGCGGCAAGCTGACGACCTACCGGCTGATGGCGGCGGAGTGCCTGGAGGCGGCGCGGCCGTTCCTGCCGGACGGGATGCCCGGGACGGCCACCGGCCGGACCCCCCTGCCCTACCGCGGGCCGGCGATCGGGGACACCGCCACCCGGCTGGCGGAGATCGACCGGCTGGCCCGGGACCGGGGCCTGCCGCACGACGTGGCCCGCCACCTGGTCGAGACCTACGGGGGGACGGTCGATGCGCTGCTCCAGCCGGCGGGCGCCGATCCGGCCCTGCTGGATCGCCTGGACCCGCGATGGCCCTACCTCGGGGCCGAGATCGCGTGGGCGGCGCGCGAGGAGATGGCCCTGACGCTGATCGACGCGATGTGCCGGCGGACGCTGGTGTTCTTCCTGCTGGGGGACGACCTTCCGCCCGCGGCCCGCAAGGCCGCCGCGATCATGGCCGCCGAGCTGGGGTGGGACGCGGCCCGGACCCAGGCGGAGGTGGAGGCGGTCCTGCAATACCAGCAGAAGCACCTCGCGTGCGTGCGTCCAGCAGCGACTCCCGCGTGATCGGCTGGGCCCTTACGGCCCGTGCCAGCATGTCCCTGACCGGCAGCAGCCCCCCGCGATCCGACAGGACCCGCCCGCCCACGTGGGGCAGCGACCAGTTCAGCACCGAGAAGTGCGGGTCGGCGAAGGCGGTCGGCATCACCGTCGCGGTCAGGTCGAACCTCAGGCGCCCGCCGGTCGCCAGCGCCAGCCGGGGCAGGCCCCAGGACGCCTCGAAGGGGTGCGGCCAGGGCACCTGCAGGACCACCTGCCGCGGGACCAGCGGCGAATCGCGCAGCCCGTCCAGGAATCGGCGCACGATGGCGGGCTTGACCGAGGGTTCGTCCTCCTCGCGCCACGGGGCCCTCAGGTGCAGGTCGAACGGGATGCCGGACAGGGGCGCCATGCCGGGGGATGCCAGCAGGGCCAGCGCCTCGTCGCACGGCGATACCAGCAGAGACACCCGCAGGGACTCCAGGGAACTTCGCGGGATCGATGCCAGGTCCTGCACGACGCGCTGCAGGAACAGGTCGTTGCCTGCGTGGCAGAGGATGCGGTCGCCGGACCGCGGGGCACGGGCGTGGTGGACCAGGACGACCTCGGAAGCACCGCCCTGGGCCGCGGCGACGAACCCCGCCCGGCCGGACACGCTGGACCCGCCGGTGGTCACCCGGACGTCCTCGAAACCGGCCAGCCGCGCCTTGCGGATCACCCGGTACAGGGAGGTCGCCCGCAGCAGGTCCGTTCCGGCCAGCCACAACTGGGGGTGCTGCCAGGCGCTGATCGCGCCGATCTCCTCCTCGAAGTGGGAGGCCAGGTCCTCCTGCGGCGCCAGCGTGATGTGCAGCCCCGGGCACGAGTTCCGCAGCACGCACTTCCCGCAGGCGGGCAGGCGCATGTACCCGGCACTGTCGCCGCGGCTGCGGGAGCCGGGCCGCTGGTCGTCGTTCTCGCGGAAGGTGGCCCGTTCGTAGGCGTCCAGGTCCAGGCCGTACAGGACGTCCCGGAACAGGCACGGGGGCAGGTTGAACAGCTTGATCCGGTAGCCGTTCTCGAAGCCGCTGCGGATGACCCGGCGCAGGCCGTCCACGATCTCGGGCAGGTCCACCTGCATGCGCGCGGCGTCCAGGAAGTTCGCCTTCCCCAGGATGCCGGGCTGGAAGACCATCAGGCGGACGCCCAGCGCCGACAGCGACTGGCCCGTCTCGGCCAGCAGGTGCGCATTGCCTCGGTGGATGACGGTGAAGGAGTTCAGGCGTACCGGGCGCGACGACCCGTGGGTGGCCACGGCGTTGCGGATGGCCTGCTGGGCCCGCAGGAACGATCCGGGGTGTCCCGTCGCGGCGTCGTGCACCTCGGCGCTGGGCCCGTGGATCGAGACGCCCAGGGAGGTCAGGCCGGCCTCGCACGACTGGCGGAAGAAGTCGGGGGACGCCAGGCGCCAGCCGTTGGTGGTGATGGCGACGCGCCGGTAGCCGAGCTCGCGGGCGTGGCGCACCAGGTCCAGGAAGTCGGCACGCAGCGTCGGTTCGCCGCCCGTCAGCGACACCTCGTCGTAGCCGTTCTCCAGCCCCCAGCGCATCCGGGCCCGGATCTCGTCGGCCGGCACCAGTTTCGGGTAGGACGGCAGTTGCCGGTACCCCCGCTGGTAGCAGAAGGTGCAGCGGTTGTTGCACAGGACGCCGGTCTCGATCACCAGGGTGCGGTAGTGGGTCGCAGCCATGCAGGGGATTGTACCCGCGCGGGCGGCAATCGTGTAGGATTCCCGTCGTCCGGCCTCATCGGAGGACCAGGTGCCAACGGGAACGGTTCGGGTTCGGCGCGTCGCCGCCGGTGGTGCGCTGACGATCCTGCTGCTGGCCTTCGCGACCTGCGGCGGGGGGAACGGGGCTCTGGTGTCGCCTGGCGGCCGCCTTCAGGTGGTGAACCAGGCGGGCGAGCCCCTGGAGGTCTTCGCGGCCGGGAACCGGGTGATGGCGCGGCTGGAGGACGGCAACGAGGCCCGCCTGGACCGGCTGCCCCTGGGGGACTGCGCCCTGGAGGCCCGGGGCCATCGGACGGGCTGGCGCATGGGGACGACGGTGCGCCTGGATTCGTCCACGGAGGCCACCTGGACCGTGCGCGCCTCGGAGGGTCATGCCGAGGCGTTGAAGAACCTGCCGGCCGGGCGGGTTCGGTTCGTGAACCGGTCGCCCGAGCCGGTGCGGGCCTTCATCGACGACGTGGCGAAGGAACTGGTGTGGCCCGGGGGCGAGGCCGAGTTCGCGGGGGTGTCCGAGGGGCGGCATTCCGTGCGGGCCGACGGGACCCAGACGGCCTTCAGGACCGACGCGGAGGTCGAGGTGTCCGCGGGCGTCGCGACCCGGTTCGAGGTGAACCCGCCCCAGGCCGCACTGCGGGCGACGAACCGGTCGGGCGGCATCGCCCGGATCTCCATCCGCGACGAGGTCGAACGCCAGGTTCCGGCGGGCGGTTCCGCCACCTTCGACCGGCTGGCGCCCGGGGCGATCGACGTGTCGGCCCGGGACGACCAGGGGCGGTTCCTGTTCAAGGGCGTGGCGACGCTGGAGGCGGGGAAGGTCGCGGACGTCGTCGTGCCGGCGCCCGAGGGCGTGCTGTCCGTGCTGTCGGACCTGGCGGTCCCGGTGTCGGTGTGGATCGACGGGGCCAGCCTGGGACTGTGCGGTGCGTCGGGTGCGGCCGAGTTCAAGGGCCTGCCGGTCGGGGACGTGCACGTCGAGGCGCTGGACCCGGAGAGCCGCGTGGTGGCCCGGGCCGTGCTGAAATTGAAGAGCGGCAGCCCGACCCTGTGGATGGTGCGGGAGGGAGGTGATGCGGCCGAGCGGCGAGGCGACGAGGGGAGCCTCTCGATCGAGAACGGGTCGCCGGAACCGATGCGCGTCCAGGTGGACGGAGGTGCCCGTGGCGAGGTCCAGCCCGGCGCCCGGCGGGTGGTGCCGGGCCTGCTGCCGGGGGTTCACCAGGTGGCGGTCTTCGGGCTGCGGTCCCGCGACATCCAGCGGGCCGACGTCACCGTTTCCAGCGGCGCGGTCGCGACCTGGGTCGCCCGGCCGCGCTCGGCCACCCTGTCGCTGAAGAACCTGCGGGACGAGGAGGTGCGGGTGCGGATTGACGGCGAGACGATGGCCCGGCTGGCACCCGCCCAGTCCCTGGACCTGCTTCTGCCGGGTGGGGCGCACCGAATCGAGGCCGTCGGCGTGACGACCCTGCGTTCGACGGTCCACTCGATGGAACTGCCGGCCACCGTCGTGACCCGGCTTCCCCTGCCCTCCCCGACCGCGACGCTGGTCGCCACCAACCGCCGCGGCGAGCCCCTGACCCTGTTCGACGGGGATCGCCAACTGGGCGTGATCCTGCCCGGCGACCGGGTCACCCTGAGGGACATCGAGCCCGGGGATCACCAGTTGCAGGCGCGATCGCTGGACCGCCCGCTGACGTGGCACGTCCGGGTCAACCTGGCGGCCGGCGACTCGTACTCGTGGGACCTGGGCGACTGATCGAGCCCCGCCGCACGCCCATCGGATCTCAGGCCGCGATCGGGAACCACTGGAAGAACCAGAAGTAGGCCACCGGGGCGACGAAGAGGAACGCGTCCACGCGGTCCAGGAAGCCGCCGTGGCCCGGCAGGATGCCCGCGGAGTCCTTGACCCCGCACGAGCGCTTGAAGACGGATTCCACCAGGTCGCCCGCCTGGCCGAGGGCGCCGCCGACCAGCGCGAAACCGACCGTGGGCGCCAGCGAGGCATCGGGCAGCAGGAGCGCCCGGACGATCAGTGCGCCGGCCACGCTGCCCAGCATGCCGGAGACCGAGCCTTCCCAGGTCTTGTTCGGGCTGACCGCGGGGTACATCCTGTGCCGGCCGAAGGCCCTGCCGCCGAAGTACGCCATCGTGTCGTTGCCCCAGGTGACCACGCCGGCCACCAGCACGACGGCGCGCCCCGCGTCCCCCTGTTCGTCCCGCAGCGACAGGATGGCGATCGCCGACAGCAGGCCGACGTACGCCAGGCCGGCGACCGAGTGGCCGGCCCGGGTGCCCGCCTGCTCCATCGGGTGCGGCGACAACAGGACGCCCAGCAGCAGGACGATGACGCCCAGGGCGAAGGCCGTGGCCATGCACGGGAGGACGCGGGCCTCCGGTGCGAACAGGGCGGCGCCCATCACGCCGGCACCGGCGAGGAAGGCGAGGATGCGATCGACCTTCTTCGCGCCGGCGCCCGACAGCCGGACGAACTCGTCCTGCGCCACCAGGAAGACCAGGGCCGCGATCGGGGCCACCCCCAGGAACGGGGCGAACAGGATGCCTGCCAGGGCGACGGCGGCCAGGATCACACCGGTGGCGATCTTCACAAGCATGTATATAACAACCGGATGTAACAGATATTGTCGCGCCGCGGACCGCCCGCGGTTCGACCGGCGGGACGCAGTGTCCCACGGAAACGCGGGCGCGGTCAATGACGGCGAGGTGGGGCGGGTCCCCTCCGGGCGGGCGAGGACCGGGTCAGGGACGCCGGGAACGGGACTCGAGGGTGCGCCAGCGTCGCAGCGAACGCACGCCGCTGGAGTCGGAAGGCTCCAGCAGCGACGCGCGCCGGTAGGCCTCGCGGGCGGCCGCGGGGCGCCCCGCCGCCTCCAGCATCCGGCCCAGGTGGTAGAGGCCCTCGGCCACGCCGCCTCCCTGGTCGATTCGCCAGGTCCGCCGGGCCCGTTCCTGCAACGGGATGGCCGGGTTCGCCCCCTCGCGCAGGAAGCGCGCCCAGGCCTCGGTCTCCAGGTAGTAGGCGGCGCCGCGAGGCGACAGCGTCGAGGCGGTCCGGGCCTCACGCAGTGCGCGCTCCAGGTCGCCGCCCGCCATCGACAGCAGGTAGGCAAGGTTGTTCCTCAGCGAGGCGTCGGCCGGCGCCAGGGCGATCTCGCGCTCGTAGGTCTGGATCCCGACGCGAAGACCCAGCGCCATCTCGGACAGGTGGGCCGTCAGCGCGCCCCCGTCGGCATCCCGCGGCACCCGGTCCTCCCGGATCCAGCCGAGGGCCATCGACCCCAGCGCCCGGCGGGCCGCCAGGGGGGATTCCGCCGCCTCGCCCAGGTACGAGAGGATCCTGGACCCCAGCGCCCTTCGCATCATCGCCGATCCGACCGCCAGGCGATCGGCGGCCTCGGCCAGGGCCTTCGCCGCCTCGAAACGCCCGCCCGCCAGCGCCCGGTCGCACGCCGCCACCAGCAGGGCCGGGGTGCCCGGGAGGTCGGCCATGCCGGCCGCGCAGCGGGCCGCCTCCTCGGCCGTGGCCGATTCCCCGCACGCCAGGGCGCGGCCCGGCGCCGGATGTCTTTCGTCCGGGCCCTCCTGCGGACTGCCGGAACCTGTCCACCCCGCGAGGGAGGCGGGGAGTTCCGGGTCTGCCAGCACGGCCTGGGCCGCCAGGACCTCCAGGCCGATCGGGTCGGTCGCCAGGGTCGCCGCCTTCCTGGCCCAGGCCTCCGCCGCGGCCGTGTCGCCGATCCGGGCCGCCATGCGTGCCGCGTGCCATACCGCGTAGGCGGTCGCCTGGTCCGGCGGGCCGGCTGCGGCGACGTCGAGCCACTTCCGGACCAGTTCCGGGGCCATCTCGGACGAGGCCTCGGTCACGATCACGGCCGCCGCCTCGCGACGGTCACCGTGCCGGGCGGCGAACTCCTCGGCCGCCGTGGTCGCGGCTGGCACGTTGCCGGCCCGGAGGAAGGCCAGGACCGTCCGGCCTGCCAGTTCGCTGTCACCGGGCCGGGTGGGCAAGCGCGAGGACAGGATCTCGGCGGCCAGGTCGTCCCGCATCGATCGCGTGTACAGGTCGGCCAGCCTCAGGCGCCACTGGGGGCGGTCGTCCGTCGCCTCCAGGACCAGGCGTTCAGCCTCCTTCCGCAGGGCCCCGTCGCCGGCTCGCAGGGCCGATTCGACTGCCGCCATGGCCGCCGACGGGTCGGCCGGCAGCCACCGGGCGCGTTCCAGCAGCGCCTTCGCCCGTCCCGCCTCGTCCCCCGACTGCTCCCGCGCCTCGGCCAGGACTTCCTGGATGGTGACGGGGTCCTCGCTGCGTGAGGACAACAGTTCCTCGACAGCCTTCTCCGGGCGTTGGTCCAGCATCCGGCCGGCCACCAGGGCGATTCGCGAGGCCTCCGAAGGGTCGACGTCCCGGGGCATCGCCTTCAGCGCCTGCATCGCCAGCGGCCCGGCATCCTGGAAGCGACCGCACTCCAGCGCCGCGCGCGCGCCTGCCAGCAGGATCCCGGGGCCGGCGGGCTCGGCGTCCGCCAGCGTCCGTCGCATCTCGGCCATCACCTCGCGGCGCCCGGACAGGCAAGCCGCCAGGAACCGCGCCTCCGCAGCCCTCGACCCACGCACCGTGGCCAGCGCGTCGGTCAGCGACGTTCCGCGCCCCTCGCGCACCTCGTCCCTCACGTACCGGAAGGCCTCGTCGGAGGCCGCATCCAGGCGGGGCAGCAGTTCCAGGAACTCGGTCCTCGCCTTCTCTGCGTCGCCTGCCTTCCCGCTCCGGACGCGCAGGCGGGCACGCAGCAGCCGCAGGTCCGAGGCGGCCTCCTCCGGCTTCTCCAGGACCCGGTCCAGCACCTGCAGCGCCTCCGCGGAGGCTCCCTCCGACAGCAGGAAGGCCAGGACCACGCGCGACCAGGACTTCGGGCCGGTGGCGGAGGGCTGTCGTGGCCCCTCGTCCAACCCCGACAGGGCCACGGACATCGCCTTCTCCCGATGCCCCGTCCTCCACAGGGCCGTCAGCAGCGCCGCCCGGGCCTCGTCGGACATGCCCCGGACCGGCAGGCGGGACAGGGACTCGATGGCCGCCTCGTGACGCCCCAGCGATACCTGGATTCGGCCGACGGTCTCGTCCGCGGACGCGATGCCCTCGTTGCCCTTCCGGTAGCGAGCCAGGAGGTCGTCCAGCAGCGCCTCCCGGCCGTACCGGGCCAGATCCTCCGCCAGGCTGTCCAGGGTGCGGGTGTCCATGCGGGCCAGCGCGTCGTCCGGGGCATGCGCCAGGACCGCCTCGGCGCGGTCCCGGTGTCCGGCGCGCACCCAGTCGAGGTAGGCCCTGCCCTCCCCCCCGGGCTGCCGGGCCAGGAATCCCTCCATGGCCTCCGCGGCCGCATCCGCTTCGCCCGCGGCCAGCAGCGCCTCCGCCCGGGTGGCGAGCAGTTCCGCGCCCGAGGCCCCCGCCTCGGCCTGCGGCACGCGCCGGATGCGTTCCGCCCACGCCGCGGCATGCCCCTGCTCCTGCAGGACGCGCCCGATCCGCGACAGCAGCGCCGCGTCCGGCGGCGACGAACCGGCGATGTCCCCCGCCAGCCGGAGGGCGCCGTCCCGATCTCCCGCCTGCAGCAGGCGCACCATCCACTCGGCCTGCAGGTCACGTCCCGCCTTGCCGTCGGCGACCCGGGTCGCCAGGATGTCCCGGGCCAGGTCGGGACGGTCGATCCCCTCCAGGCCCTGCGCCGCCGCGAGGCATCGCGCGTCGTTCTCGTCCCCCGCGTCGTCCCGGCAGGCCTCCCGCAGGCGCGCGTGGGCCTCCTCCACACGGCCGGCACGCAGCCACAGGGCGGTCTCCAGGTCCCGCAGCGGCCGCCGCTCGTCCTCGCGCACCCTTGCCCGGCCGTCGCGGACCAGCCCGGCGGCCTCCTCGGCCTGGCCTGCCGCGGCCAGGGCGACGGCGACGGCCTGCAGCGGCCCGGCACGGCGCCAGTCCGCCCCGGCCAGCGAGGCGACGACGGTCTTCAGGGTCTCCAGGCGGCCCAGCCGCCAGAGGCACTCCAAGTAGGGCGGGATCGCCTGCAGCCGCGTCGCCTCGTCCGCATCGGACGCGGCACGGGCGTACCACGCGACCGCCCTCGACAGGAAACCCAGCGACTGCAGTTCCTTCCCGATTCGCAGCACGACCCCGCGCTTGTGGCCCGACGCCTCCACGGCCGCAGCGAACCGCGCCTCGGCGTCGCCCGGGCGGCCCGCCATCAGCAGCGTGCGCCCTGCCTGGACCTCGACCTCCCAGCGACGATCCGGCGGGACGATGCGGGCCGCGTGGTCCAGGGCGACCAGCGCCAGCGAGGTCTGTCCCTCGGCGGCCAGCCTGCGTGCAAGGGCCTCGTGGTCGTAGTCCAGCACCATCGGCCCCGACAGGAACACCTTCAGGTACCGGGCCGCACACGGGGTGTCGCCGATCGACAGGCATGCCTCGCCGACCGCCTGCGCCAGCGGCGGAGTGATCGCGCTGCGGTTGCCCGGCCTGGCCGCCAGGTCCAGCCCGGCCCCCATGCCTCCCCCCCGGATCAGTTTCGTCACGGAATCGGCCAGGGCGGCGGACCGGTCGGTCGCTGTCTCGACGTGGCGCTGGAAGGCCTGGGCGGCCGCGTCCGCCTGCCCCGCCTCCAGCCGGGCCGTCGCCAGCCGCTGCCAGAGGTCCGACCGGCCGGGTTCCCGGCGTACCGCGCCCTCGAGGATCGCGATCCGCAGGGTCCGGTTCTCGCCCAGGCGCGACGCGACACGTTCGATCCGTCCCAGGATCTGGGGGTCCAGGGTGCCGGTCCCGAGACCGGCCATCAGGGCCGACTCCACGGCCGCCCGATCCCCTCCTCCCGACAGCAGCGACTCGGCCAGGCCGGCCGAAGCGCGCGCCTTCCGATCCGGGGCCGGCGCGGCCGTCAGCGCCTCCCGGAACGCCTCGGCAGCACCGTTCGAGTCCCCGCGCCCCAGCAGGTGTTCCGCCAGTTCGATCCAGGTGCCGGCCGGGTCGGTGGAGCGCGCTGCGGCGTCGCGGTAGGCCGCCCGCTCTGCCTGGTCGTCACCCGTCTCGTGAAGGGCCTTTCCGAGGGCCATCCACAACTCGGCCGGGACGGGACGCCCTCCGGCCATGCCGCGACGAAGCACGTCCACCGACTGGGCGGGGTCCCCCATCGACTCCCACTCCCGCGCCACGGCGATCGCCGCGGCCGGGGCGTTCCCCCGCGCCGCGAGGTACTCGTCGAACGCGGCCATCGCCCCTTCCCGGTCGCCCATCCGTCCGCGCAGGGCACCCAGGATCCGGCGTCCCTCCGGGTCCGCCACCTCGCCCCGCCCAAGCGCCTCGGACAGGAAGGCGGCCGCCACCGGCGCCAGGTCGTGCCGACGCAGGGTCTCGACCACCTCCATCACGACGCGGGACAAGTCCCCGGGCGCCGCGCTGGACCGCATCGCGTCCGCCGCCGCCCGCGCCAGGTCCGGCAGGTTCGCCGCGCGGGCCGCCATCACGATGGCGTCCGCGTCCTCGATGGACAGCCCCTCGCGCTTCAGCATCCCCCGGGCCGCGTGGGCCGCCAGCCCGGTGCGACCGAACCGCGCCGTCAGCAGCAGCAGCGACCTCAGCGTGTCCCTCCGGTCCGGGAAACGGCGCAGGGCGGCCTCCGCCGCACGGGATGCATCGGCGTCGCGCCCGGCCTCCAGCAGGTCCTTCAGGTGCCGCAGGGCCGTGTCGGCATCCTCCGGGGCCTGGGCGACCGCCTCGGACAGGAAGTCCGCCGCCATTCCCGGTCGTGCGCGGGACTCCAGGAGGGCCGCCGCCTCCCGGAGGGCACGCAGGCGCCCGGCGGGGGCCTTCTCCTCGGCCACCCTGCCCTTCAGGAGGGCGCGCGCTCCCTCCAGGTCCCCCCGTGCCAGCAGCGGCCGGGCGCAGATCAGCCGCGTCTCCCCCGTCATGCGTCCGGCCTCGGACAGGTGCCGGCACGCGGCCTGGGACCGGCGGTAGGACCCCATGGCCTCGAAGCCATCGGCGATGCGCACCAGGATCTCCGCGACCTCGGGGCATCGCGAGACGGCATCGGGGTTTACCGACAGGAAGGACTCGACCCGACCGGACAGGGCTGCCAGCGCGGCTTCGGAGGCGTCGTTCGGGGGGGGATCGAACCCGCCGCAATCCGGCCCCGTGGCCGCGAGGGTGTCCGGCGCATGCACGAGCGCCATCCCGGCCAGCAGCAGGAGCGTGCGCCGTGCCCGGGGAAGCCGCTGCCGCAGGAAAGGTTCAGCAGCGAGGTCCGACCGGCTCGTCGTCGGCGGAGAGGGCATCCTCGACGGGCACAGGGTAGTGCCCCGTGAAGCACGCATCGCAATATCCATCGCCGCTCCCGCCCGAGACCGCGAGGTGCATCCCGCGGACCGACAGGTAACCGACGGAGTCCGCCGTCAATTCCCGCGAAATCTCGTCCAGCGACGCCAGCCGCGCCGCGATCAGTTCCTTTCGCGAGGGGGTGTCGATCCCGTAATAGCACGGCCAGCGGGTCGGAGGCGAGGAGATCCGCAGGTGCACCTGCCGGGCGCCGCACAAACGCACCATGTCGACGATCTTCTGCGACGTCGTCCCCCGCACGATGCTGTCGTCCACCACCACCACGACCCGGTCCTTCAGCAGTTCGGGCACCGCGGCCAGCTTCAGCCGGACCCCGAAATGGCGGATGCGCTGCTCGGGCTCGATGAAGGTCCGTCCCACGTAGTGGCTGCGGATCAGGCCCATCGCGAATGGGACATTCGACTGCTGGGCGAACCCGATCGCCGCGGGCGTGCCCGAGTCCGGCACCGGGATCACGATGTCGGCCCCGGGCACGGGCTGCTCGATCGCCAGTTGCCGCCCGAAGTCGCTCCGGACCGTGTTCACCTGGCGTCCGAACACGATGCTGTCCGGGCGCGCGAAGTAGATCTGCTCGAAGACGCAGCGGGACAGCCTGGGCGCGGTGACCGGCGAGTAGGACGCCTCGCCGTCCGGGCCCGCGATGAAGATCTCGCCCGGCAGGATCTCCCGTTCGTAGGCCGCCCCGATCAGGTTCAGCGAGGTGGTCTCCGACGCGACCACGGGGGCATCGTCCAGCCGCCCCAGCACCAGCGGCCGGAACCCGTGCGGGTCCCGCACCGCCAGCATCTTCCCGGCCGTCAGGATCACCAGCGAGTACGCACCCCTCGCCTGCGTCATCATCGCGGCGACCCGGTCCCGCAGGGTGGGCGCGTAGTGCGCCGCCACCAGTTGCAGCAGGATCTCGCTGTCCGACGACGACTGGAACAGGTGCCCACGGGACAGCAACTGCTGCCGCAGGGTCGCGAAGTTCGTCAGGTTGCCGTTGTGTGCCAGCGCGATGGTTCCGCCCGAGTAGATGCACCGCATCGGCTGCGCGTTCAGCAGCGTCGAGGATCCCGCGGTGGAGTAGCGCACGTGGCCGATGGCCGACGTCCCTCCCAGGTTCTTCAGGACTTCGGGCGGGAAGACGTCCGCCACCAGTCCCATCTGCCGGTGCAGCCGAACCTCCTGCCCGTCGGTCGCGGCGATCCCGGCGCTCTCCTGGCCGCGATGCTGCAGCGCGTGGAGTCCCAGGCAGGCGATGGTGGACGCTTCGGGGTGGCCGTGGATGCCGAAGACCCCGCACTCGTCGTGGATGTCCTTCACGTTCGGGCCCCGACGTGGCGGCGTCCGGAAGGTCTATTCGTCGTCGGCCTCGATGCCGTCGTCCTCGAGGATGCCGGCGGGCTCCTCGACGGGGGCCGGGAAGATGGCCTCCAGTTCCCGCTGCACGCCGTCGATCGGACCCTGCGTGGCGACCGACAACTCCTTGACCAGCAGTTCGCGGGCCGTGTCCAGGAGGCGGCGCTCGCCGAACGACAGGGGCTTCTGGTACCGCAGCAGGTAGAGGTCGCGAAGCACCTCGGCCACGTCGAATACCGAGCCGGTCTTCAACTTCTCGATGTATCCGCGGTAGCGGCGGTTCCAGTTCTGCCGGGACAGGCGCGCCGGCTTCGTCTTCAGCAGGCCGAAGACCTCGGGCACCTGCTCGCCGCCGATCACCTGGCGCAGGCCCACGTCAGGTGCCTTGTTCAGCGGGATCATGATGCGCCGGTCCGAGTCCAGCAGCCTCAACATGTAGAAGGTCTGCTGGTTCCCGGATACCTCGCGGCTCTCGATGCCCATGACCTCCGCGACTCCCTGGGCGGGGTAGACCGCCTTGTCGCCGACCCGGAAGTGCTTCAGCATTCCGAACCTCCGTCGTTTCCGCCGCTATCTCGATCACCCGCCTTTCGGCAGGGTCGTCCACGAACAGGCACGCGAGGCCCGCGAGCGGTGCTTCCCGAACGGGAAGTCCTCCTGGTAAGAGGAACAGGCCGCCGCCAGCGATGCGTCCTTCGACGCCGCGAGGGCCTCGACCAGGGCGATCCGGGCATCCTCCAGCCGGCGCGCGCTGGGGAGATCCACGACCAGGCGTTGCAGGCGGCCCACGGCGCCCAGGGGCTTGCTGCGACTCATGTAGAAGCGGGCGACCTCCATCTCGAAGGAGGCGATGACGGAGGTCATCTTGTCCTGCATCTGCAGGGCCTCGACGACGTAGGGACTGTCCGGGAAGCGCAGGGTGAAGTCCTGCAGCGCCGCAAGGGCAGCCCGCACGCGTTTCTGGTCCCGGCGGTCCGACGGCGGTACCAGGAAGAAGTCGCCGGCGATCGCCTTCACGCGCGACTCGGCCAGCCGGAAGTAGGCGTAGTGCAGGTTCGGGTCGCCGGCGGAGGTCTCGATGAAGCCGCGGTAGCCTTCGACCGCCTCGTCGTACTGCTCCTGGTAGAACAGCGCATCCGCCAGACGCAGGCGGGCCAGCGGCGAGTAGACGATGTAGGAGGGCCCGCGGGCGACGCGCTGCAGGGAGTCCATGGCCGCGGCGTAGTCCGCCGTTTCCAGGGCCTTCAGCCCGGCAAGGTATTCGTCCCGGCTCTGGGCCAGGGTGGTCGAGGGCCGCCCGCCGGGCGACGTTGCCGCCTGGGTGGTGGCGCAACCGCTGCCGGCGAGGACCAGCGTCAGGATGGCGATAACCGGGAAGAACCGTCGCATCGAAATCCGGCCGAAACCAAGGCCGTTGCAGGATATAGGATGAGGCCCTCGCGTGTCAATCGCCACCGGGCCCGGCGCCTTCCGGCGCGGTTTGCGAGTATTTCCGGTAGCGGTCCACCACCTTGCGGACGTACGAAACGGTCGCCTCGTCCGGTGGCCCGTCGGCCCGGCGCACCGCGGAGGCGCCCGCGTAGTAGGCCGCGATCGTGTTCTCCAGGTTCCCGGCGAACCGGTCGGACAACTGGCGCAACAGCCGGGCCCCCGCCCGGACGTTCTGCTCGGGGTCGAACGGGTCCTCGACCTCCAGCGAGTCCGCCGTCAGCGGCATCAGTTGCATCAGCCCCTGGGCGCCCGCCGGCGACACGACGTCCGGCCGGAACCCCGACTCGACCTCGATCACGGCCTTCAGCAGGGCCTCGGGAATGCCGGCCTCGGCCGATGCGGTCCTGACGATCGCGGACAGGGCCTCGTCGGGTCCCAGGCGCCCGCCCATCCGGCCGGGTGTCGTCGTGGCGGAAGCCTCGGCGCCCGCCGTCCCGTTCCCGGGGGCATCGCCCGTGCCGTCGCGCCTGGGCCCGGCCACCGGGCGGTTGTAGACCCACGTGACGCCGTCCTTGACGCACCGGTAGAAGATGGTGTCGCGGAACCGCATCGCCTGGCACTTCGCACCGGCCGGGGCCCCGCGGCTCTTCCCCGCGGAAGGCCCGCTGATCGCCCTGCACTTCGCGCCCGCGGGCTTCGTGTTGATGGTGTAGACCGGCGCGCCGTCCTTGAACCCGCACTGGTAGATCGTGTCGGCGCGGCCCGCGGCCGGGAGGCCGTTGACGGCCAGCACCAGCACCGCGGCGGCGATCCATGCGGGCAGCGGTCTCATGGCGACGGCTCCTCCTCGCCCTGGAAGGCCCCGCCCACGGCGAAGGCCCTCCGGAAGGATACCTGACCGCGCAGGACGAACCACCCTCCGAACACCAGCAACTGCAGCAACTGCAGCGTCCACACGGTCAGGGCGTACGCCAGCGCCCCGGGATTGCCCGGCTGGACCCCGTAGAGTTCCAGCGGCTTCAGCAGGAAGTACCAGAACGACCCGACGTTGGCCGGCGCGTTCGGGATCATCATTCCCACGACGATCGCCGACATCATCGCGAAGGCGCCCAGCATCGGGATGCCGAAGCCGGTCCACCCCGACGGCGACATCACCTGGAACCCGTTCGACAGCAGGAACAACCCGATCCCGTTCGAGAACCAGTAGAAGAACGACAGGAACAGGAACCACAGGATGTTGGGCACGTCCGGGAAGATCGACAGCCCGTACAGGAAGCGCTCGACGAACCCGCCCAGCCGGACCGCCCAGGTGCGCCCGGAGAGGCGCGTCGTCAGCACCCGCACCACCTCGGCCACCTGGCGCCGGAAGGCGAACATCACCGCCAGGACCGCCACCGCCACCGCGAAGAGCATCAGCGTCAGCCAGGTCGCCCACTGGATCTCGACGAACGACCGGTCGTTGTGCCGCGGCATGAACACCAGGGCCACGGCCAGGAAACCGGCCACCATCACGCCGTCCACCACCCGTTCGACCACGATCGTGGCCAGGGCCGGCGTCCGGCGGACCTTCACCTCCGTGCTGACCAGCGCCGGGCGGACCAGTTCGCCCAGCCGCATCGGCAGCAGGAAGACCGCCATGAAACCGACCGAGCACACCCGGTTCAGCGTCCAGAAGTCCACGTTCGCCAGCGGCTTCATCAGCGGCTGCCAGCGCCACACGCGGAAGACGTGCATCACGACCAGGGAAAGAAAATAGAGGACCAGCGTCACGATCGGAACGCGCCAGCCGTCGGTCATGACGAAGCCGTCCTGGAACCGCACGCCGCCTCGGAACAGTCCCTCGATGGGCCATTCCCGGAAGGCCAGGTACACGAACACCGCGCCGATGGCGAGCGACGTCAGCCACTTCAGCGATGTACGGACCGCGTGGTGCATCGGGTTCACCTGTCCGGGGAATCGCCGGCCATGCGAAGGGGTGCCGCGATCACTTCGGGCCGTCCTCCTCTTCCGGGGCGGTCCTCGGCGGCGCGTCCTCCCCCGTCGTGCCCGGCTCGCGCTTCTTCGCGATCGACTCTTCCGCCAGGACCCACCGCTGGCCGTGCTGCTCCCAGACCTGCCGGTACCGCGTCGGCCGGATCGTGATGGAGTCGTGGCGGCGCACGTCGGCGGAGACCATCACGACGGCGCGCTGGGGGTCCTTCGCGTCCTTCTGCGGCTGCATCCGGACCGACACCACCTGGAAGTCCTCGATGACAACCCGGTCCTTCCCCTCGTCCCCGTGGATTTCCAGGAACGAGTCCATGGCCTGCGAGGCGACGTACGCGGAGGCCCGGTCCAGGTCGCCGGCCAGCAGGTGGTGGTGATAGGCGCGCAGGCTCTCGTCCAACTGCCCTGCGGAGGTCATCTGGGACGAGCAGGCCGACCCGGCGAACCCCAGCGCCAGGGCCGCGGTCGCCAGGATCCTCGATCGGGGGGAGGTGCTCGCGCGCATGCGGGCTCCGGATTGAAATCCCGCAACAGCCTAGCAGACCCCTCGCCGCCGTGCCAAGCCGATCACGTCCCGCCCGAGGTGCCGGTTGCGCCTTCGAACAGGACCACGACCTTGCCGATGCTCTCGCGGCCGTGCAGCCGGTCGTGGGCCCGGGCGCAGTCCGCCACGTCGAAGGTGGAATCGACGTGCGGCCGCACCAGCCCCGATCGGATCATCCCGAAGACCTCGCGCAGGGCCAGGGCCACCAGTGCGGGCCGCGCCTCCGCCGTCCGGGTCAGGTGCACGCCCAGGATGCCCTTGCCTTCGGCCGGCAGCGCCCACGGGTCCAGCGCCTCGACCCGCGTCCGGACCCGCGACGCGAACCGGTCCGATCCGCGGGCCATCGCCACCGCGGCGGCCGTCGCGCCGACGATCACCAGCCGGCCCGAGGACGCCAGCATCCGGAGGTCCGCGCCCAGCGTGTCGTGCCGGGGCGAGTCCAGCACCAGGTCCAGCCCCGCCCCGCCGGTCATCCGGGCAACCTCCGACTCGACGTCCGAATCCGCGTGGTCCATCGGGTGCTGCACCCCGATACGTCGCAGGAAGTCGACCTTCGCCCCCGACCCCACGGTGCCGAACACCTCGCATCCGGCCGCCAGTGCCATCTGGCAGGCGATCAGCCCGACGCCGCCCGCCGCCGCGTGCACCAGGACGCGATCGCCCGGCCGCACCCGGGTCAGGCCGTGCAGGGCCAGCCAGGCCGTCGACCCGCTGGCCGGCACCGAGGCGGCCTCCGCGAACCCCATCCCCGGGGGGATTGCCACGACGAAGTCCGGATGGGCCACCACCTGTTCGGCGTACCCCCCGCGCAGCGTCAGCGCGGCGACCGGCGTCCCGGGCGCGAACCTCGTGCCGCCGGCGCCGTCGTCCACCACCCGGCCGGCCACCTCCTGGCCCGGGATCCACGGCAGCCGCGGGCTCTCGGCGTCCATGCCCGTCCGGGCCATCAGGTCCGAGTAGGTGACTCCGAACGCCGCGACGCGGATCCGCACCCGGTCCGGTCCTCCGGCGGGCTCCGCGCACTCCTGCAGTCGCAGGGCGGTCGCCGGCAGACCGATCCGCACGATCTGGATGGCCCGCATGGTGCATCCCCCGGGCAATCGTCTCGATTCGGTCCTGATGGTACCACACCACGCGACGGCGCGCGCCGGTTGCAATCGACCGGGGCGGCGACGATAATGCGCGCGGACCTGGGAGGTGCCTGTTGAAGATTGCGATTCCCACGGACGACGGCGTGCGCGTCGCCTCCCGATTCTGGCGGGTGTCCTCGTTCGTGATCGCCGACATCGATGCCGGCCGGATCCGCGGCGTCGAGCGTCGCCGAAACTCCCCGCGCGTTTCCCGGATCGCCCGCCTGAGGCCTGACCCGTGGCGCGACCGCTACCGCGCCGTGGCCGAGATCGTCGGCGACTGCCGGACCGTCATCGCGGGGTCGATCGGCGACACGATGCGCCGCGCCCTCACCCGGCGGGGCATCGAGGTCGTCATCACCTCCGAGGAATACGTGGACCGCGTGCTGGCGCTGTTCGCCCTCCTGCTGCTGCGGGACGAGTCCCGCATCGACCCGGAGGAGGCCGAGATCGCCGAGGTGACCGAGTCCGTGGGCCAGCCGCCGGACTCGCCCGGGGACGAATACGACGCCTGAACCGGCGGGAGGGGCCGTGGAAGCCGCCGCCGTCCTTCACGAGGTCACGCGCGAGCTCTCCGGCGTCCGGGTGCTCGACGGCGCCAGCCTGTCGCTCGCTTCCGGCCGCATCCATGCCCTGGTCGGCGCCGGTGGGTCCGGCAAGACCCTGCTGCTGAAGACCCTGTGCACCCTGCTGCCCCCCGATTCCGGCGAGGTCCGGCTGTTCGGCGAGACCGTCCGGTTCGACGACCCCGGCCAGTTGCGCGCCATCCGCGCCCGGATCGGCGTGCAGTTCCAGAACCTGGCCCTGTTCGACTTCCTCCCGGTGCGCGACAATGTGGCGTTCCCGCTGGAAGCCGATGCCTCCGGGCTGTCCCGCGACGAGGTGGACCGAAGGGTTCGCGACATCCTCGATTCGGTCCGCCTGCCGGAGGCCCTGGACCTCGAGATCCAGGCGCTGTCCGGCGGCATGCAGCGGCGCGTCGCCGTGGCCCGGGCTGCCGTGTCCGACGCCGACCTGCTGCTGTTCGACGACCCGTCCGGAGGCCTGGACCCGGTGACGACGTCCCGCATCTTCGCGCTGATCGAGGGCATCCATGCCCGCCGGCAGTGCACCGTCGTCATCGCGTCGCACGACATCGATCGCCTGGTGCGCGTGTGCAGCGAGTTCCACGTGGTGGACGCCGGCCGGGTGATCTTCAGCGGCTCGCTCGATGCGGGACGCCGGCACCCCGACCCCCGTGTCCGGACGTTCCTGGAAGGGGCCGATGCGCGGACCTGAGAAGAAGAGCGGCCCGCGGCCGTCCGGCGAAACGCCGTCCTCGCGGCGGCGGACTGCCCGTTTCGCCGGATCGGCGTTCGGGCTGGCCCTGCGCCCGGTCGGACGCGGGGTCCTGGCCGCCTGCGGCATCATGGGCGGCATGACGCTGCTCCAGGTCCGCATCCTGCGCGCGATGGTCCCGCCCACGTTCGACTACGACGAGACGCTGCGCCAGATGCACAAGGTCGGCGTGCTGTCCCTTCCCGTCGTGGTGATGACGTCCCTGTTCGTCGGCGCCCTGATGCTGGTGCAGACCGGCAACTTCGTGCGCGACACCGGCGCCACGGCCATGGTCGGCTGGGCGACGGGCATCGCCGTGCTGTCCGAGGTCGGGCCGGTCCTGATCGGGCTGATGTTCTCGGGCCGCGTCGGGGCCAACAACACCGCCGAACTGGGCACCATGATCGTGACGGAACAGGTGGATGCCCTGCGGCTTCTCGGCATCGACCCCGTCCGTCACCTGGTGGTGCCCCGATTCGTCTCGATGTGCCTGATGCTGGTGCTGCTGACCTGCATCGGCGACCTCTTCGCGCTGTTCGGGGCGTCGATCGCCAGCCAGGCGATCGTGGGGATCGACATGCGCGTGTTCTGGCAGGGGCTGCTGGACGGACACCTGGCGGACGAGTTCGTGATGGGGCTGGTGAAGGGATTCTTCTTCGGCGGCGCCATCAGCATCGTGTCGTGCCACTTCGGGCTGCGGGTGCGGGGAGGCGCCGAGGGGGTCGGGCGTGCGGTGAACGATTCGGTGGTCACGGCGGCCATCGCGATCTTCGTGGTGAACTTCCTGGTGACGATGCTGTGGGTATGAAGGACGGCGACAGAGCGCCGGGTGCGGCGGCCCGGCCGGATTCCTGGTGGCGGCGGACGGCCTTCCGGCTGCCTCCGATGCACGGGACGGTCCGCGATCCGTTCCTGCTGCTGGGCCAGGTGGCGAGGACGCTGGCCCGCCGCCCTCCCCCGGCGGATCGCCTGTACGCGCAGATGGTGAACGTCGGCCACCGCTCGCTGGTCTTCATCTCGCTGACGCTGGGCTTCCTGGGCCTCATCCTGGTCTACCAGGGTTGCGTGCAGGTGATGCGGGTGCTGCCGGACCTGTCGGGGGTCGGCACCGCGTTCATCTACGCGATGGTCCGCACGTTCGGCCCCACCATCACCGGACTGATGATCGCCACCCGCGTCGGGGCCGGCATCGCGGCCGAGGTCGGCTCGATGACGGTGACCGACCAGGTCGAGGCGATGAAGGTGGCCAACAGCGACCCGGTGTCCTACATCCTGGCCCCGCGCTTCGTGGCCTGCGTGGTGATGACCCCGGTCCTGTGGGTGTTCGGCACGCTGGTCGGGACCCTCTCGGGGTACCTGATGGGGCACTACCATTTCGGCATCGCCACCAAGACCTTCCTCAGCCTGCACGGCACCCAGATCCCCGACGTGGTGGTCGGCTTCCTGAAGGCCCTGTCCTACGGGATCGTGATCCCGCTGCTGGCCGCGGATTCCGGCTTCAAGGCTCGCGGCGGGTCCGAGGGGGTCGGATGGGCGACCACCCGCGCGGTGGTGAACTCGTCGTTTGCCGTGATCGTGCTGGACTTCGTGATCTCGACGCTGGCGTTCCTGCTGGGATACTGAGGTGAGCCCGTGTTCGCGTTCCAGGGCATCCGCAAGTCGTTCGGCGAGAAACGGGTGCTGGACGGCATCGACCTGGTGATTCGCGACCACGAGGTCACCTTCGTCATCGGCGCGTCCGGCACGGGCAAAAGCGTCCTGATGAAGACCGCCGTGGGCCTGCTGCCCCCGGACGAGGGGCGCGTCCTGGTGGACGGCGAGGACGTCACGGATTTGTCCGAGTCCGGCTGGCAGCGCATCCGCCGGCGCCACGCCCTGGTGTTCCAGCACCCGAACCTGTTCGACAGCATGACCCTTCGCGAGAACGTCGCGCTGCCCCTGCGGAAGCACCGCAGGATCTCGCGCAAGGCGGCGCTGAAAGGGGCCCTGGAGTACCTCGCGATGGTCCACATGGAACGCGACGCGGACCTGATGCCCGACGAGGTCGGCCCCTCGCAACGCAAGCGGGTGTCCATCGCCCGCGCCCTGACGATGGACCCGGACAGCGCGATCCTGGACGAGCCGACGACCGGCCTGGACGTCGTCGCCAGCCGCAACATCGACGACCTGATCGAGCGGCTGGCGCGCGACCTGGGCAAGACGGTCGTCGTGGTCTCGCACGACCTGCGGTCCATCTTCGGCGTTGCCGACCGCATCGTCTTCCTGTATAAGGGGCGCGTCCACCTGGATGGCCCTCCCGCGGTGTTCCGGGCCTCCCCGGACCCGGTGGTTCGACAGTTCATCGGGGGGGAACCCGAGGGACCGATGGAGACCTGACCCATGCCCGAACGAGCGCGAGCAATGGAGGTCAAGGTCGGGGGGTTGATCCTCACGGCCGTCCTCCTGGTCGTCGGATTCCTGATCCTGCTGGGCGACTTCAAGTGCAAGGAGCAGGTCAGCCTGGACGTGGACTTCCCGACGTCCGCGGACCTGAAGACCGGCGCTCCCGTCAAGGTCAGCGGCGTCACGGTGGGCAAGGTCGCGGTGGTGGACCTGTGGGGCGGTCGCCCCGACCCCGAGAACGACGACCGGCCGGTCGGCGTGCGGGTGACCCTGAAGGTCGAGCCCTCGGCGGCGGCCCTGCTGCGGGCCGATGCGTCGTTCCGGATCACCACCCTGGGCATCCTGGGCGAGAAGTACGTCGAGATCTTCCCCGGTACCCCCGATTCGCCCCCACGCGGCACGGACCGCCCCTTCGTCGGCGTGGGCCCCATGAACCTGGACGCGGTCGGCGCCGACGCCTCTTCGCTGGTCGCCGACGCCACCCTGCTGCTGCGCGAGAACCGCCAGGCCATCAAGGGCGCCATCGAGTCGATCCGCAGCCTGGCGACCCACGCGGACGAGGTCCTGCAGGAGAACCGGGAGCCCCTGAAGGCCACGATGACCAACCTCGAACGGCTGTCCAGGGGCCTGGCCGAGGGCACGCGGGACGGCGAGGAGATCCGCGAGACCCTGCAGGCGCTGCGGGCCCTGGTCGATCGCATCGACAAGGGGATCGCGCCCGCGCTGGCCGAACTACCTGTCGCGGTCCGCAAGGTGCAGGCCTTCGCGGACCAGGGATCCTCGCTGGCCGGCGAACTGCTGACCGTGGTCTCGGGCGTGCGCCCCGAACTGGCCACCCTGCTGGCGAACCTGAAGGCCGTCTCGCAGAACGTGCGCGACGGCAAGGGAAGCGTGGGCGCGCTGCTGTCCGACCGGGACCTCTACGACGACCTGATCTCCCTGATGAAGGACGTCAAGCGCCATCCCTGGAAACTGCTGCTGAAGGAGTAGGGCTTCGGCCGTCCGCGGCGGGTTCGCGGGCCGGCCGGGAGAAGGGTGCCGTGCTCCGTGCATCCCCCTTCCGTCTTCGCCTGTCCCTCGCGGCCCTGGCCGCCGCGCTGCTGCTGTGTGCCCTGCCCCGCCCCGCCTCCGCCGACGAGGACCGGTACGTGCAGGCCATGCGCCGGATGTCGGAGGCCGACGTGAACTTCCGCGAGGGGCGCCTGTCCGACGCCTTCCTGGGCTACCTGGACCTCCTGAAGGAGTTCCCCACGTGGTGGCTGGTCACGCTGAAGGCCGGCATCACCGCGCATGCCCTCCGCCTGCCCGCCGAGACCGTGTCGGCCTGGCTCGACCGCGCCCGCGGCCAGTCCCCCTCCGGCACCTACCTGCCCCTGGTCGAGGGCCTGTTGACCGGCGGGGTGCCCCGCGACCCCGATCGCGCCGGGGGACGGTCGCCCCCCGTGATCCGGGACCCGCTGGCCGACCGGATGGCCCTGCTTCGGGCCGGACGCCTGGCCTCCCAGGGCCGGCAGGTCGAGGCCGAGTCGGAATACCGCGCGATCCTGTCCCGTAGTCCCGCCGTTCTCGTCGCCCGGTGGCGGCTGGCCCGGCTCCTGGAGGATGCGGGCCGGGGCCGGGAGGCCGCCGCCCTGCTGCGGGAAGGAGCGGCCCTCAGCGCGATGCCGGCCCGGTGGCGTGCGGAGGCCGCCAGGATGGAGAGGGGCGATGCCCTTGACAAGCCTTCGGATAACTTCCCGAAATGACGTGAACGCGGGGGCTGGGGGTCCGGGTCGAAAAAACACGTTGACGCGGCACCCTTGCATTTGGAGAATACGGTCGGTCTTGGGTTCCCGGACACTTCGGAACCGGACCGCCCGAAACTGGAAGGTCGGGTTCCCGGGCGGTGGCTTCGTGGCGATTGGACCCGGGTGCCCCTTCGATTGCGAGGGCTGGACATGCTGATTGGCCTCCTGATTGCCTTGGTCGGAGCCCTGGTGGGACTCGTCGGCGCCTTCTCGGTGCCGTGGGTGGACCAGGACGTCGTGAAGTTCTCCGACCCCAGCCTGTACCAGGGCTGGCAGTGGTGGAGCGGTGCGTTCGCCATCGCCCTGATGGTCGTCGCCCTGGCGGGCATCGCCGTCGGCCTGGCGACCCACAGGAAGAAACTGTTCGCCTCCCTGGCGCTGGTCGCCGCGGGCGGCGTCTTCATCTTCCTGATGCTGGTCCCGTTCACGATCCGCGGCGCCATCGTCCAGATGATCGCCCAGCAGCTGCTGCCGGCGACCACGCAGATCGCGATGTTCTACGGCTACCACGCCATGTTCATCGGCATGGTCGTCACGGTGGTCGGCCTGATCTGGACGCTGTCGGCCCAGCCGATCCTCGGCCCGGACGATCGCCTGCTGCGCGTCGCCCTGCTGTGGGACGGCAAGATGGTCAAGGAGACCACCTTCACCGAGAAGCGCGACATCACCATCGGCGAGGGCGTCCGCTGCGACTTCATCGTCCCCGCTCCCGAGGTCGGCAAGTCCCTCTCCCTGTTCACCGTCGATCGCAAGGGGGACTACTCGGTCGCCCTGTCCCGCGACTTCACCGGCCGCGTCAACCTCGACGGCGTGCTGGCGCCGGTCCGCGAGTTCGTCAAGAAGCACACGTCCGACCAGAGCGGCCTGAACTACCAGAAGGTCGGCAAGGGCGACTGGGGCGTCCTGGAGTTCGGGAACCTGGAACTGTTCTTCCAGTTCGTCCGCCCCGACGTCATCATCGGCCGCAGCACCGCCGCCCGCATGGATGGCAACTTCGTCGCCGCGACCGTCGGTTCCCTGTTCTTCATGATGTCGATGTGGGTCGTCTCGCAGTTCATGTGGGACCCGGCCGGCAAGATCGAGCAGCGCAAGGCCGATCGGCGCACGCTGAACGTCGTTGCCGAGATCAAGCTGGAAGAGGACAAGGCCCTGCTGGAGATCGGCGAAGAGGACGATTCCGTCGGCAAGAAGGCCGAGGGCGAGGAAGGCAAGTTCGGCGACCCCGACAAGGACCCCGACCTCGAGTCCAAGGTGCCGCGTCGTGACGGCGCCCTGGCGGCCAAGATCGACCCGAAGAAGATCGGCCTGGCGGACCTGCTGTCCAACAAGATGGGCAAGTCGGGCGCCATCTCCTCGATCCTCTCCGACAACGCCGACGCGTTCGACAACCGCATGGCCGTCGCCATGGCCGGCACCGGTTCGGAACTGGTGGTCGGCTACGGCGCGGGCGGCATGGGCTTCAAGGGCACCGGTTCGGGCGGCGGCGGCACCGGGGGCTACGGCCGCATCCACGGCCTCGGCCGCGTCGACACCGGCGGTGGCATGGGCATGCGCGCCGGCCTCGGAAAGAAGGGGGTCAAGGCCGTCGGCAAGATGTCGCTGGGCGGCATGGGCGCCACGGGCTTCTGCCAGCGCAACAACATCCAGTCCGTCGTGCTGCAGCGCGCCGGCGCCATCCGCGCCTGCTACGAGGCCCAGTTGCAGATTCACGAGGGCCTGACCGGCAAGATCACGGTCCGCTGGACCATCGACCTGGAAGGCCGGGTGGGGGACGCCTCCATGCAGGATTCGACCATCGGGAACTCGGCGGTCGAGCAGTGCGTCCTGCGCGCCATCCGGAACATGCGGTTCGCCAAGCCCGAGGGCGGCATCTGCGTCGTCCAGTGGCCGTTCGTGTTCAACCCGGGTTGATCCCCGGAGTTCCCCCCCGGCGGTGCCGTTGCGCATGTGCCGGGTGTGCGCGAGAGCCCGCGCGCGGGCGCGCTCTTTATAGTTGACAGGGGTCAGGACGGCTGGTATACGTCGTGACCGCACCCAGGGCCTCTTTGCGGGCGCCCGGGCGCGCGTGTGCCGGACCGGTTGGGAGGGTTCCCCGGACCACCACGGGGCATCTGGTTCGAGGCAACAAGAGGAGGAGTGCAGCAATGTTCGAGTTCATCGCAAAGGCGTTCGACAAGGGCGGCGCCAACATGTACATCATCCTTGCGACGTCCGTCTTCATGTTCGGCGTCATCATCGAGCGTGTCGTGGTCCTGTACTTCCAGTCGAACGTCGACAAGGAAGGGTTCACCCGCGTCCTGACGAAGTACATCCTCGTCGGCGACCTGCGGAACGCGCTCAAGCTGTGCTCCATCTCCAAGTTCCCGCTGGCCAAGGTCCTGCAGGCCGGCCTGATGAAGGCGAAGGAGTCCGACATCGCGGTGCAGGCCTCCATGGACGAGGCTGCCCTCCGCGAGCTGCCGCGCATCGAGAAGCGCATCGGCTTCCTGGCCGTCATCGGCAACGCGGCCGTTCTGATGGGTCTGCTGGGCACCATCTTCGGCCTGATCCGTTCGTTCGGCGCCGTCGCCGAGGCCGACGCCTCCTCCAAGGCGACCGAGCTGGCGGCCGGCATCTCCGAGGCCATGTACAACACCGCGTTCGGCCTGGCCGTCGCGATCACCTCGTCCATCGCCTACGCGATCTTCCAGGCGAAGTCGCAGCAGCTGGTGGACGACATCAACGAGACCACGGTCTCCGTGCTGAACCTGATCACGGCCAACCGTGACAAGTTCGAGAGCGAGAAGGGCTCCACGCGGTCGGCGGACTGAGGTCCATGGACGGCCGTTCCCCTTGCCTGCCGATGCAGGCGAGGTCGTGGACGGCGTCGGGAGGCTAGGATGAGCGGACCCCAGGAAATCACCAAGGGCGGCAAGAAGTCGCTGAACGTGAGCCTGAACCTGGTCCCGATGATCGACCTGTTCTCGGTGTGCGTCACCTTCCTGCTGATCACGGCAGTGTGGACGCAGACCGGTCGCATCAGCGTCGACCAGTCGGTCCAGAAGCCCCAGAAGCAGCAGCAGACCGAGCCGCCGAAGCGCCTGACCGTCCTGCTGGACAAGGCGGGATACACCGTCAAGTACGCGGACGGGCAGCCGGAACCGATCCCGATGGTCAGCGGCAAGTACGACACCTCCTCCCTGAAGAAGAAGCTCGAGGATCTCAAGCTTCCGAAGGACCAGAAGGTCGTCGTTGCTCCGGAGGACGCCGTCGCGTACGCGGACATGATCACCGCGATGGATTCCTGCATGGTGATGGGCCTGACCAACGTGGTCGTCGCGGACGCGACGTCGGTGGCTGGCGAGATGATGTGACGCTGCGGGTACCGGGGGCCCCTGCCCCGGGACGCGGCCGGAGGAAGGTCCCATGTCCATCAAGGCGCCCGGAAGCCGGATCGGCTCGAGCGTTCACATGAAGGGTTTGAAGGTCGGCGGCAAGGGTGCCCGCAGGGGCATGCTCTTCGACCTGAACCTCACGCCCATGATCGACATGTTCTCGATCCTGGTCGTGTTCCTCCTCATCACCTTCTCGGCCACGGGCGAGATCCTGATGCAGCAGAAGGACATCCAGTTGCCCAAGGCCTACTCGGGCCGCACGCTCGAGCGCGTCCCGATGATCGGCATCTCCGCGGCCTCGCTGATCTTCGAAGGCGAGGAAGTCATGAAGACGCCGTGGGTGACCGAGAAGAACTACCCGGACCTCAAGCTGCCCGAACTGTCCAAGGTGCTGAAGGCGGCGCGCGACAACTACGAGCGCCTGCACCCGATGCCCTCGGACACCGAGAAGGCGGGCAAGTGGCTGGAGGAATCCAAGCAGATCGTCATCCAGGCCGACGAGATGACCCGGTTCGAGGTCATCCGCCTGGTGATGACGACCGCCGCGATCGAGGGCTATTCCGCCATCAACTTCGCGATCAAGAAGAAGGCCAAGGACGAGCCGGCGACCTGATCTTCCACTCCTCGGACCCGGTAGTCGGACTCCCCTCCCCTTCTTCTCCCTGAACGGAACGTCACCAAACCGGACAAGGCGCCGATCTTCACCTCATGCAGGGGCGGACGATCGGGCACGCACGAGATTCCCTTGACCGATGGAAGCCGGGCGCCACGCTGCAACTGGATCGTCGGGAGGGCCGCGGCGAAGCGGGCACCCAGGCGTCGCCGGAGGCGGCGCGGGCGGAAATCACCCGGGTTCGTGCGAACGGACGGGGGTTCGAAGACGGGCCGTGCTAGTTGGGGACCACGCGGCGGGTCTCGCTCTCGGCGGCACTGGCCGGACCGCGCACGACGTGCAGCGGCGGGGACAGCAGGTGCCCGCCTACCGTCAGCGATTCCAGTTCGGAGGCGTCAAGGACCAGGGGCGTCACGGTGACGGTCTCGGGGCCGCTGACCTCGACCTTCAGCAGGCGCAAGAACAGCGATGCGACCAGGTCGCGGCGGAAGATGCCGACCCGCAGGTCGGTGACGGCACGATTGCCGTCGCGGCCGCCGATGCGGACGGGCTGGGGCGACCAGAAGGCGTATCCGGACAGGTTCGGGCCGTAGGAACGGTACCGGACGACCGAACCGATCATCGGCTGGGGCTGGTCGCCCTCCTTCATCGGCATCAGTTCCAGCACGGGGACGCCGTTCGACGGGTCGGAGGTGAAGAACATCGCCACGAAGTCGCGCCCGTCGCCCGGCAGGCTGGTGATGGCCCGGGCATAGACGAACACCTGGTCGGGCACGGAACCCGGGGCGACGGTGGCGTGCTGGAGGTCCTCGAGGGCGTGGAACTCGATGCCCTCGCGGGACGGGACGACCAGGGTGGGCACGTCCAGCCGGTCGGTGGGCCGGGTGCCGCCTCCGTCGAAGAACGTGACGGTGATCTGCGACGCGAGGCCGGGCTGATCGGGCACGGGCAACTGGAACACGCAGTCGGCGCCCTCGTAGTCGTGGCCCCACGCGTTCAGGAGGAACCGGGGCGGTGCGGGAGAGCGGGCGACGACCTCGCACCGGAAGGTGACGGTCGTCCCGGTCATCACCTCCAGGGGACGGTAGGACTCGCCCGGGCGCAGGTCCATGCGCATGAAGGGCTGCTCGTCCAGCCGCGCGGTCGTCAGCTTGGGCTCCTCGAATCCCTTGGTGGACTGGAACAGCGGCCAGGCCCAGAAGAGCGTCAGGACGATCAGGATGGCGACGAAGATCGAGACGCCGGCGAAGGTCAAGGCTCGGCGCTTGCTGGGCGGGGGAACCGGTTCCTCGGTCATGGACCACCTCCGTTGGCGCCAAGGATAGATCCCTCGCGGGAAAAACGGAACGGCGTGCCGGGGAGGGAACGCCGGCCCGGGCCGCCGTGCCTTGACAGGGCCTCGCCGATCCGGGTACCGTGATTTGCCGGCAGGGCGAGGCAGGAAACGTGGACGGGGCATCCGGGCTGCTCCAGACGACGGGGGAGGATCAGCGGCTGGTCAAGCAGCGGGCCGGCGAGTTCACCCTGTATCTCGTCAAGGCGATCCTGCAGACCGGCACGTACTCCGCGGATCATCCGCTGGCCAAGGCCGCGACGTCCGACATGTACACGATGTTCCGGGACCTGACGATCCAGGCCAGTGAACTGACCTACGTGCTGCTTTCCGCGGTCGACGACAAGGGCGTGATGCTGGACGGCCTGCTGGCCGAGCCCATCGAGGTCGGCAAGACCTTTCGTGGCGTGATGGGCGACCACTTCGTCGCGAAGTTCCACGAGTATTTCCTGCGCAACCGGATCGCGGCGTTCACGATCAAGCGGGAGATCGAGAAGCCGGAGTTCGATGCCTTCGTCGACATCTGGACCCGGTACTCGTCCCGGTCGGTCGCCGGTGCCGCCGCCTCCTCGGAACTGGTCAGCGCGCTGTCGGAGGCCCTGACCCGGCAGGGCATCCTGCACGTCACCGTCGTCGGCATGGACGAGATGGTGGGCGCGGTCCGTCACCTGAACTGGGCCGTGAAGATCGCGCTGTCGCGACTGCGCAAGGACATCGCCCGGCTGCCCATGCTGAAGGACGTGGCCAGCGACGTGGTTCGCCAGTTGAAGGTCCAGGCCATCCAGGACATCGTGCGGCCCATCACGAAGATCGACCTGCTGCGGGACCTGTTGCTGAACGCGGACCTGGTGTCCGAGGGCATGACCGTCGCGGCCGACCTGGAGATCGAGGACATCCTGCTGGGCGCGATCCCTCCGCGGCAGGCCATCGAGATGACCCGCCAGTTGATGGACATCGTCGCGGAACTGGCGAAGCCGGTGCCGCGGCTGAACATGGCGGGGCGCGACCCCAGGTCCATCACCGATGCGGCCCGCCGGGTGACGCGTAAGGCGCTGCAAAGGATCGGGGCGACCGACCTTCCCGAGGTCGGACCGATGCTCCAGACGGCCTACGAGGCGGAACTGATCCCCTTCGAGGAGATGCCGGCATTCGTGCAGCGGCAGGTCCGCGCGGGGCAGACGACCGACCGCTTCCTGCAGCACGAGGACGCGTACCTGAAGGACTTCGACGCCTGCGCCGACCCGAAATCCTACCTGAAGTACCTGAACGTGCTGCTGATCGTCCTGCCGGAACTGACGGCCCGGAAGGAGATGCGGGTCGTCGCGAAGGTCTTCGAGATCCTCTCCCGGCACCGGGCGGACCCCGTGCCGCCGTTCCTGGGGCGGAACCGCTTCCTGGACGAGACGCTGGCCCACCTGGACTCGGGCAGGTTCCAGGACCAGTTGATCACGATGGCCGCGACGACGCCGAAGGAGGATCGGGAGGCGCTGGAGAAGGGCGTCGCGATGTTCGGGACCGGTGTCGTGCCGGGCCTGGTGCGGTTCCTGGGGGCCTCGGACGACGTCTCGGCCCGGAAGGCGGTGTGCAGCATCCTGGAGAGGGTCGGCAGCGACGCGGCGCCGTTCCTGATCGACGAGCTGCGTGCCCACCGGCACCAGTGGTACACGGTTCGCAACCTGCTGGACGTGCTGGAAACGATCGGCGACGAGAGCGCCGTTCCGACGATCCAGCAGTATTTCGGCCATCCCCACGCGCGCGTGCGGGAGGCGTGCGTGATGGTCGTGTCGAAGCTGCTGGGACACGACGCCGAGAAGATGCTGCTGCCGTTCCTGGACGACGCCGACGAGACGGTCGTGCGGCGGGCCGTGCTGGTGCTGGCGGCGGTCCACTGCACGCAGGCGGAGTACCTGGACCGGCTGAAGGAGATCCTGCGCGTGCGGCACCGGCACGAGGACGAGCCGCAGGAACTGCTGCAGGTGGCGGCCCTTCGCGCGCTGCTGGAGTACGAGAAGATCTACCTGCCGGACGAACCGGATTTCGAGGCCGTGCTGCTGGACATCGTCACGCCGCCGAAGTGGCAGGCGATGATGCCGGGACGGCTGGGGATCCGGCGGAAAATCGACACGGTCGTGCAGGTGGCGGTCGAGGCCCTGGGCGCGATCGGGCGTTCCCGGGCCCAGAACGCCCTGCTGGCCCTGGTCGAGGAGACCGGCGAGGGCCTGAAACCCTACATGGTGGCGTCGATCGCCCGCATCCACCAGCGGCTGGGCGGGGGCGAGAAGCCCTCCTGAGGCACGGCCCCCCTCTTCCCTTCCACGTATTCTCGGTCACGATATGCAACGGCGGGCGGCGGGCGTCACTTGCCCAGGATCTGCAGCAGGCCCAGGGACAGCCACGGCACGTAGCTGATCACCAGCAGCGCCGCGACCAGCACGATCACGAACGGGATGGCGATGCGGTACATCCTCGTCATCGGCTGGTTGAAGGCCAGCGAGGCGACGACCAGGTCCATGCCCGCCGGCGGCAGCAGGTAGGCGGTCTGCATGTTCGCGATGAAGATGATCGCCAGGTGGATCGGGTCGATCCCGACCTCGCGGGCCACGGGGATGATCAGCGGCACCACGACGAAGGTCGCGGAGAAGATGTCCAGGATGCCGCCGACGATCAGCAGGAAGACGTTCAGGGCCAGCAGGAACGACCACTTGCTGGTGAAGTAGTCCTTCGCCACGGCGAAGATCTTCATGGGGACCTCGGCGTCCACCAGGAAGTTCGTCAGGCCCAGCGCGCAGCCCAGGATCAGGAGGATGGCGCCGACCAGGGTCATGGACTTCCGGATCACCCGGGGCAGGTCCTTCGTGAAGGACAGGTCCTTGTAGACGAAGACCTCGACGATCAGCAGGTAGAAGGCCGTGATGGCGGCGACCTCGGCCACCGTCACGATGCCGCCGAAGATGCCCACGAAGATGATCACGGGGACCAGCAGTTCCCACTTCGTCTCGTTGACCGCGTGCAGCAGTTCGCGGAAGCTGAACGGGACACGCTTGGCGCCCGATCGGTAGGAGACGATGCCGCCGAAGATGGCCAGCGCCAGGATGGTGACGACGCCGGGCAGCAGGCCGGCGATGAACAGCCGGTCGATGTCGACCTTCGCCTGCATGCCGTAGACCAGCAGCGGCAGCGAGGGCGGGAACAGAAGTCCCATGGAACCGGCGGAGGTCGCGATGCCGTAAGCGAACTTCTTCGGGTAGCCCTCGGATACCAGGACCGGCAGGAACAGGCCGCCCAGCGCGACGATGGTCACGCCGGAGGCGCCGCTGAAGGTCGTGAAGAAGGTGCACGCCGCGATGACCGCCAGCACGAGGCCTCCCGGCAGCCAGCCGAGGCCTGCGCGCGACAGTCGTGCGATGCGTTGCGCGGTCTTCGACTCGGCCATCAGGAAGCCGGCGAAGGTGAAGAGCGGGATCGTCAGCATGAACGGGTTGGCCGCCAGGCGGTACATCTCGACGATGACCGACTGGGTGTCGATGCTCTCGAAGGTGAACGAGACGAGGGCGGTGCCGCCGACGATGGCGAACAGGGGCGTGCCGATCAGCGCCAGGATGACCAGGACAATGGCGATTACGATACCCATCAGCCCACCTCCTCCTGGCTGCGCTGGAGTTCGTCCTTCCACGCCAGCAGGGCCGGCGACTTCGAGCCGCACCACAGCGCGACCTCGAGGAAGGCATCCAGCAGGAAGTGCCACAGCAGGAGGCCGAAGCCCACCGGGATGATCACGATCCCGACCCAGGCGGGAACCGGGCCGTACAGCATGCCGCCGGAGGCGGTTTCGGCGGCCATGAACTTCATGGCTGCCTGGGCCAGGAACAGGCAGGCGGCCGCGGCGACCAGGTCCAGCAGGATCTGGATGCGCTCGCGGACGGCGGCCGGGAGCAGGCGGCTGAGTGCGTCGATCTTGATGTGCTTGCGGCGGCCGGCCGCGATGGCGGCGCCGAAGAAGCCGACCCACAGCAGCAGGTGGCGGGTGATGACGTCGATCCAGGCGAAGTTGAAGGCCTTCAGGACGCGCAGCAGCGTCGAGTCCTGAGGGAGGTCGAAGGTGGCCGGGGCGGTCGTGGGAACGGGCGCGGGAACAGTCGCGGCAGCGGCGGCCGGGGCCGGTGCGGCGGGCTCGTCGTCCTCCAGGTCGCCGGCGGACGGGGTGTTGGCGGCGGGCGCGGCAGCGGCGGCCGGGGCCGGTGCGGCGGGCTCGTCGTCCTCCAGGTCGCCG
>CALJUR010000067.1 GCA_937975765.1 uncultured Myxococcales bacterium | reverse complement strand
GCCGGTTAAAGCGGTACGCGAGCTGGGTTCAGAACGTCGTGAGACAGTTCGGTCCCTATCTGCCGCGGGTGTAGGATTCTTGAGGGGACCTGCCCTTAGTACGAGAGGACCAGGGTGGACGGACCTCTGGTGCACCGGTTGTCACGCCAGTGGCATAGCCGGGTATCCACGTTCGGAACAGATAACCGCTGAAAGCATCTAAGTGGGAAGCTGACCCCAAAACCAGGAATCCCGACGCAAGTCCTGAAGGCCCGTCGGAGACTACGACGTTGATAGGCCACAGGTGTAAGCGCTGTAAGGCGTTCAGCCGAGTGGTACTAATCGGCCGTGCGGCTTGACCATACTGATTCACAGCGGGTGTTGCGGCCAAGGTCATTGCATCAACAAAAGGGTTCCCTTGTCGATCCAAGACGAGGGGCTGGTGACCATACCGGAAGGGCCATACCTGATTCCATCCCGAACTCAGAAGTCAAGCCTTCCAGGGCCGATGGTACTGCGGGGGAGACCTCGTGGGAGAGTAGGTCGTTGCCGGCCCCTTTTTTTTTTGCTCCGGAGTTCCTTGTCAGCCGTGGCGTCGGGCCGGCTTGCTGGGCCGGCTTGCGGCGCTGCGATGCTCGCGATAGCCCTGCTATCGCTGCGCTTCTCCCGCTCGCAATCCGACCCACCCGCTCGGCCGGACGCTCACGCCTGACTTCGTCACTCCTCCGCCCCAGCCCCGTGGAAAGGATCGAATCGGTCCTTGAGAAAGGGCTGAATCTTCCAATGCATCAACAGGATTGCCTTGGGTTCGGGGGTTGCGGGCGGACGGGTCCGTGCGCAGGATCGGGGGCACGGCGACGGAGGTCGGCATGCCGAAGTGGTTCGGGGCGGTAGTGTTCTTCTCGGTCGCGGCGGCGATCTGGACCGGGGTCCATGTCTACCTGTACACGCGGGTGGCCTCGGCGCTGGACCTGGGAGCGGCAGGACGGACCGCGTTCAAGGTCGTGGTGGTCGGGCTGGCGCTGGCGTACCTGGTCGGGCGGCTCCTGACGGGGCGGTGGGAAGACGGCGCGTGGGTGCTGACCTGGATCGGCGCGGTGTGGATGGGGTTCGCGGCACTGGCGGCGACGGCCTTTGCGGTGCGCGACCTGGCGATCGCGCTGCCGGTGGCCGGGATGGCGAGGTGGGGCGGGCTGGACCCGGCGGTGGCAGCCGGGATCGCGCGATGGAGCGCACGGGCGGCGCTGGCCCTGGCCGCGGGCGGGCTGGCCTGGGGCCTGTGGGTCGTGCAGCGCGGGCCGGTGGTCGAGGAGATCGAGGTGCCGCTGGCCGGTCTGGCGCCGCGGCTGGACGGGTTCCGGGTCGTGCAGGTGTCGGACATCCACATCGGGGAGACGGTCGGGGAAGGCTACCTGGACAAGATCGCGGGGGTGGTCGACGGGCTGGACGCGGACCTGGTGGTCATCACCGGGGACCTGACGGACGAGACGAACGGCGGGGACGGCAACGGGCTGGGGAGGCTGGGCCGACTGAAGAGCCGCCTGGGCGTCATCGCGACCCTGGGCAACCACGAGGTCTACTCGGGCGGACAGCGGGTGGTGGAGGCGATCGAGGCGGCCGGCATGAGGGTACTGCGCCAGTCCCACGAGGTCGTCGCAGACGGCGTGGTCGTGGCCGGAATCGACGACCCGACGTTCCTGGGGGGACGCGGGAAGGTTGGCGATGCGATCGCCAGCGCGCTGGCGGGGCGCCCCCAGGAGATGCCGGTCGTGCTGCTGGCCCACCAGCCGGTGGGGATGGAGAAGGCGTCCGAACTGGGGGTGGACCTGGCGCTGTGCGGGCACACCCACGGGGGACAGTTGCCGCCGTTCCAGTTGCTGAACCGGATCGCCTACCCGTTCGTGCAGGGGATGCATGCGGTCGGCGGCACCCGCGTGTACGTTTCGCGCGGGACGGGCTACTGGGGTCCGCCGGTCCGGGTGTTCGCGGCGCCCGAGGTGACGCGGTTCACGCTGCGATCGGGCACCCGGTAGGGCGATGCCCTGCCCCACCCTGCCTCAATCCTCCCGGACAAGCCAGGAACGAAGGCGGATGCGGAGGTCCGCCCGGACCATCCGGGCCAGCAGGGCCAGGGCGGAACCGGCACGGGCGGGACCCGGCCTCGCCCGGACGTCGGACAGGCGGTGCCACAGCTTGCCGCGAAGGACCCGCAGGGGCCGGTGCCCCAGCAGGAAGGCGACCTGGCGCAGGCGCAGCGCGTCCCGGTAGTCGGCCCGCAGGGCGCCCGCGACGCAATGGGCCAGCAGGCGCGAGGACGGGGTGGTGTCGCCGGGCCGGGGAGGGTCGCCAGCCAGCAGGCGGGCCAGCAGGTCCAGGGCGGCCGCGACCTCGACGGGGGCGACATCCGGTCCGACCCGGGAGGAGACCTCGACGTGGCAGGCGGGCTCCCCGGCGCGGGGACCCAGCAGGTCGGCCAGGTCGCACGGCATCCGGAACGGGGGATAGCGATCAGCGCCGAAGCCGTGGTCCTCCACGCCGTGCACCAGTGCGTGGGCGGCCAGCACGGACGGTGTCGGCAGCAGGAACGGACCACCCGGGCCGTCCACGGGAACCAGCTGGCCCGACCCCTGGAGCGCCTGGAACGTCAGCGGACCGGGGGTCCCCGGCAGGATGCAGCCCGGGATCTCCATGTGGACCTCGATCCACGGGTCGTCGTCGCGGCCCAGCGGGGCCAGGTGGTGGGTCGATCGGGTCTCCTCGCGCGGGGAGAATCCGGCGGCCCGCAGGGCGCGCTGGAGGTCCTCGGCCCGGTCGGACGGCGCCAGCACGTCGCAATCGGAGACGGGGCGGGCCGCGACCTGGGCATGCCGGCCCAGGTGCAGCGCGGTTCCCTTCAGGAACGCGACCGGGATCCCCGCCGCGCGGGCCACTCCCAGGACCTGGCCGGCCGTCCGCAGCACCCGCAGCACGCCGGCTGCCACGCGGCGGCGATGGTCGAGGGCCGCGTCGCGCGCACCGGGTCCGAGTTCGCAGGCCAGCAGCGCGGGAGGCTGGCGGGATGCGATCCGGCCCAGCAACTCCAGCCGGAGGGCGGTGTCCATCACCGACGCGGTAGACGACGGTGCGGGGGCGGGATGGCCCGGCGGGGCGAAGGCGCGCAGCAGGACCCAGTCAAGGTCCGGCGAGCCGGGCAGCCGGGGCGGGGCGAATCGCAGCCGATCCCGCGTCATGTCCGCTCCCGATCGAGGCCGCGTCGCAGCCGCCTCCGCAGGGACACCGGTACCAGGGGCCAGGCGAGCTGGCGGGCCAGGCGGATCGCGGGAGCGGCCGCGCGGCATGCGGCCAGCCAGGCCCGGAACGGCCGGCCGGTCACGGGGATCCGCAGGCCGATGGCATCGAGGTGCGAGACCACGGCAAGGAGGGCTTCCGGGGGAACGGGGGGATCGGGAGCCGCTGCCCACAGTCCCCGGGTGATCCACGGTGCGTCCGGGGAGGGGGCGGAGGCGAGGAGGTGGCATACGGGCATGCCGCCGATCTCGACGACGACCAGGTCGCCGGCCCCGGGGCCCGCCGGGCCGGCCGGGACCACCTCCAGGCGCGCTCCCGGCGGGATCGCCGGCAGCAGGCTGAAACCGTGCACGGCGATGCGAACCGGGCCCCCGTGCGAAAGCCGCTCGCGAAGCGAAGAGGCGGGCGGTCCTTGCGTGCGTTTCACGGCACGCCTCCTTCGCGATCCTCCACGCGGCGCAGGGCCTCGGCCAGCACGCGCGCCCGGGTGCACGCGGCGTCGTAGGGGGCATCGGGCCTTCCCGTCTCGATCTCGGCCTGGCCGGGGCAGAAGTCGCAGACGGCCCGCAGTTCGCATCCACGGCAGCCGGAGCGGTCCCCGGCCCGCATCGCCCGCACGGAGGCCAGCGCATCCGAGACCAGGATCCCGGCGAGGTCGTCGACCGGCAGGCGGCCCAGTGCCCGGGGCCACGCGACGCAGGGCGCGACCTCGCCCGACGGGGAGACGTACAGGCGGGTCCGGCCGGCCTGGCAGGGCGGCGCGTCGGGCGCGGGCTGCCGCGGGCGGCGCGACGTTCGCAGGGCCAGCAGGCGGGCGACCGCTTCCACCCGCTGGGGCTCGGGCAGGTCGTCCCGGGCAGGCCGGGTCCCGTCGCGCCGTCGCAGCAGGGTCGTGGTCTCGACGATGCGAATCCCCCGGTCGTCCGCCCAGGCCCGCAAGGCGCCGCCGTCGTCCGCCATCCCGGCGACCAGGTTGCGGGCGATGCGGACGTGGACGCCGCGGGCGCTCAGGGCATCGATCGCGCGCACCGTCCGGTGCCAGGCCCCCGGAAGCCCGACGAAGGCGTCGTGCGCCGCGGGGTCCAGCGAGTGCAGGCTGAGGTCCACGAACACCCAGCCCAGACGGGCGAACCGATCGGCGTCCCGATCCTCCAGGTCCAGGCCGGTCGTCTTGACCAGCACCGCGAAGCCGCGGTCCCGGGCCGCGTGCAGCAGCGTCGCGAAGTCCGATCGCAGCATCGGTTCGCCCCCGGACAGCACCACCTGGGCGACCTCCAGGCGGCGCGCCTGGTCCATCAGGTCCAGCCACGCGCCGGTGTCCAGTTCGTCCGACGCACGGGACGGGAGGTAGCAGTGGGGGCACGCCAGGGGGCATCGCCAGGTCAGGTCCAGGTGCAGCAGGAACAGGCGTTCCCGGGCCGCGTAGCGGTCCTCCATCGCGCGCAGGGCCGGTCGAGGGTCGTTCATGGCACGCCCAGCAGCGACCACGGCGAGCGGTCCGGCGGCAGCCCCATCCGGAGCACGCCGGGCACCGTTGCGAGGTGGATCGCCGCGTCCAGCACGCGTTCGCGGATCGCGAGGCGGTGCCCGGGAACCTTGGCCCGCAGCACCAGCCGGGCGACGCCGTCGGCCCGCGGCAGGGGCCGGACCTCCGCGGGCACCCCCTTGACCAGGTCCACCAGCCGGGCCAGCGGTGCCGCCGCCCCCGACGCCGCAAGCCCTTCGCGCCCCGGGAAGGGCGAAGGCACCACCCACGGTCCATGCGGCCCGGGGACCACGAACGCGGTGTCGTCGGACAGAAGGCCGTCCTCCGCATACCGCCGGGCCAGCGTCGTCTTGCCCCCGCCGGAGGGCGCGAGGAAGACGTAGGCGCGGCCGTCCCGGGCCGCCGACGCGGCATGCAGCGGCAGGCCGCCCAGCACCAGCGTCGCCTCGGTCAGGAAGGCCCGCAGGAACTGCCGCAGGCCGTAGGCCGGCGCGATCGGGTCCGGTTCGGCGATCAGCCGGACCGTCACCAAGGCCAGCCCCTCCCCCTGGGCCACCCACAGGGGGTCCTGCCCCATGCGCCAGGAGCCCGCGGCCGGGTCGCCCGACTGGACCTCGGCGCGCACCCTCGGCAGCCTGCCTGCCTGCTCGTACAGCCGGATCCGGGTGGTCACGCGGGCGGGGATCGAGGCAGTGTCGGCCTGCACAGGCCAGCGCGCGGCGACGGACTCGGCGGCACGGTGCAGCCGTGGCGTGGCCGGGGCCAGGATCAGGCGGATCGGGCCGACCTGGAGTTCCACGTCACCCCGCGAAGCCGCACTCGTTCGCCTCGTCGATGCCGTCGCCGCATCCGGTGGACGATGCCAGGACGACGGGCTCGGCCAGGGGCTCGGTGCGGACGACGGGCGCCTGGTATGACCGCCTGGGCGCGCGGGCCTCCTCGGGCGTCGCGGGCCGATCGGACGGCGATTCCTGACGGTTCATGGGACCTCCGTACCTAGTACACGATCATCGCATACCCGGCCCCGTCCGTGCCGACGAGGAGGTCCGGGAACCCGTCCCCGTTGAAGTCGCCGACGGGGATCGCACCGAAGTATCCGAACCGGACCCCCGTCGGGTCAAGCGGATCGACCAGGACCGGCGCCTCGTAGGGCATCGTCCCGTACGGGAACGCGCCCGACGGGTTCCTCGCGTTGCGGCGGATGAACACCTTGCCGTGGGCGCCGGACGTCGGGATGATGTACGCCAGTTCGGGCGTGCCGTCCGGGTCGTTGTCGAAGTTCCCGATCGGCAGCGCGATGTCGTAGACGCCCGAGATCACGAAACCCCTCTCGTTCTGCACGATGCCGTTGCCCGTTCCGGACGTGGCCAGCACCTGCACGGTCTGCCCGAAGCGCGTCTTCAGGTAGCCGCCGCGGAACATGTAGACCGTCTTCGACCCGGCCAGGGCGCCCGCGGAGGCGTGGGTGACGACGATGTCCGGCGTGCCGTCCCGGTCCAGATCCTGCACGCCCGCCAGCGCGGTGTTGCCGAAGCTGCCCGCGGAGTTCGGCGCGTCGGGAGCCAGCCGGACCACGGTCGCGTCGTCGGTGCCGCCGGACGTTGCCGCCACGCTGATCGTGCTGTCGCCGGGCAGCGCCCGGCCCTGGAAGACCAGCACCTGCGACGGGACCGCGTAGGTCGCGACCGCCGCCTCGTCCTTCCCGTCGCCGTCCAGGTCTCCCACGAAGGCCAACCGGAAGCCGAAGCGCGTGGTCGCGTCGCCGCCGGCCATCACCATCGTGACGATGCCGTAGGTCGCCCGGTCGGTGGCGCTCTGCAGGTCGATGGCCAGCGAGGTGGCGGCCGTCCAGGTCGAGTTGCCGGGCACCACGAAGACCTTGCTCTCGCTGCGCGATCCGATCAGCAGGTCGTCCACCCCGTCGCCGTCGAAGTCCCCGGCGCCGGCCATCGACACGGAGTTCACGTTGGAGGTGCTGCCGGTGATCGCCAGGTTGGGCGCGGCCGCCAGGGGCCCGCCCGCCACGCCGAACCAGACCTTGACGGCCTGCGCCGCGGACTTGCCCTCGCCGACCAGCAGGTCGCCCACGCCGTCGCCGTTCACGTCGCCTGCCTCCGCGACGGGCACGCCGAAGTAGCTGCCGGAGGTACCGGTCAGGCACAGGTGGCGGGCCCCGGTGGCGGACGAGATCTCCAGGTCCGGGACGGTCTTCCCGGTGCCGGTCGAGTTGCCGTACACGACGCAGAACGTGTCGCCCATCGTGCCGGTGCCGCCGCCCACCGCGACGTCGCCCTGGCCGTCGCCGTCCAGGTCGCCCACGGAGGCGACGCGCTTGTTCAGCAGCGGGTCGCCGTAGGGCGTGCCGGTGCCGGAGATCAGCGCGTAGCGCAGGGCCAGGTCGACGTCCGCCACGCTGGCCGTGGAGAAGGGCGAGGGATTGCCGACCGCGTCGATGGCCCGGACGGCGAAGGCGTAGTTCGTTTCCGACGGGTTCGTGCCGGCGACGAACCTGCACGGGGTGCCGCTCTCGGTGACGGCCGGGTCCCGGATGTCCGGCCCGGTGACCGTGTACGTCTCGCCGGAACCGGGCGCGGCGGGAGCCGGGTAGGCCGCGTCGTAGGCGAGGCCGGACGCCCTGCAGGCGGCGTTGAAGGCCGCCTCGGTCGTGATGGGTACCGGGGAGTACCGGATGTCGTAGGACGTGGCGGCCCCGCCCGAGGTCCCGTTGTCGCCGACGGCGCTCCAGTCGAGGGTGACGGCCGGGCGGCGAGGGTCGGCGACCAGGGCCTGCAGGGTCGGCGCGGCAGGCGCCTGGAGGTCGGCCTTCAGCGTGAACGAGGAGGATGCCTCGTTGCCCGCGGCGTCGGCCACGGTGACGGTCGTGGTGCCGGAGGTCTGGTCCGCGAAGGTCACCGAGAAGTTGACCGACGCCGGCGTCGCCGCCAGCGCGTAAGGCAGCGACAGGTTCGTCGGCGGCAGCGCGGACCCGCCGTAGGTCAGCGACGAGACCTGTCCGCCGGCGAGGTTCGTGTCCGAGGCCTCGACGATCAGCGACCGCTGCAGGCCGGGGGCGACGCTGTTGCCGTCGTTCTTCAGGCCCCAGTGGTTGTTCGAGCCGGCCACCGGGTAGGTGAAGGCCACGATCGGGTCGGACAGGTCGACGGTCCGTGGCAGGACGCCCGATGAGCCGGACTGGCTGCCGCCCTCGAAGGCGCGCGCCTCGAACGTCGGCGTCGTGTCGTCGGTCACGGTCGCCGTGAACTGCGCCGACTGGCCGGTCAGCGGCAGTTCCTGCGGTTCCATGCCGGACTGCAGCAGCCGCACCGTGTCGACCGCCCCGCAGGCCGTCGACACGGTCACGGTGACGGTCAGCGTGGCGGTCGCGCAGTCGGTGCCGGGAGCCGGGCAGGACTGGTTGTTGATGAAGGTGCCCGTCCCGATGCCGGACAGGCCGACCTGGCACTCCAGCAGGTTCACGGTGACGTTCGCGGTGGCCGAGCCGAGGTTGCCCACGCCGTCCGAGACCACGACGATGACCTTGTAGTAGGGCGTCGCCGCGGCGGGCAGCGTCGGGAACAGGGAGGGCTCGAGGCCGCCCGGGACGGTGATGGCTCCCTGGGCGATCCGCGCCGGGGCGTCGCAGGTCGTGAAAGTCGCGTCGCAGTTGGCCGCCAACTGGACCTGCCAGGACGAGGCGTCCAGGCTGGGCGACCCGAACGAAACCTCGATCTGGAAGCCGGGCAGGCCGGGCCGGGCATCGTCGGCGTCCGCCAGCACCGCGCCGTCCAGCGGGGCGGCGATGAGGGCGCCTGGGACGCCGGTGTCCACATGGACCGCCTGCGTGGCCGCGGCGGGGTTCCCGGCCTCGTCGTCCACGCGGGCCTCCAGTTCGTGGTCCCCGTCGGTCAGCACGGGCAGGGACGCGTACGCGAAGGTGGCGGTTCCGTCCAGTGCGACGGTGGCGGTGCCCTTCGGCGCGCCAAGATCCAGCAGGGTCACGGTCCGGCCGATCGCGTCCGACGATACGACGATGTCCCGGGACTCGCCGGCCTTCAGGGCGGGGGAGGCGGGGTGGTCGAACGCCAGCGTGGGGGCGACGGTGTCCACGGTCGGGCGGTAGTAGGTCACGCCCGCATCGGGCGGCTGGACGCTGACGTTGCCGACCAGGTCGGTGACGCGCGCGTGCACCTCGTTCGCGCCCTCGCGCAGCACGGCGTCCAGGGTCATGTCGCCCGGGAAGGCGTCCGACGACGTCCCGTCCGCGCCGTTTTGCACGAGGACCAGCCGGCCGGCCTCGGAGGCGACGACGCGGATCGAGAACGTGCCGGCGGCGACCTGCTCGGCGGCGTTCAGCACGCCCGCCGGCGGCAGCGTGTCGGACGGTGACGAGATCGCCGTGATTTCGGGCGCGACCGTGTCCTGGTAGACGTGGCGGAAACGCTCGGTCGCGTTCGGGCTGTCGGCGGTCGAGACCCAGGGCTGGCCCGACGCCAGCAGGCCCTCGGCTACGAACCTGTACGAGCCGTCGACGAGGCCGGTCACGGGGACCGTCACGTTGCCCTCGCCGGAGGAGGACGCCAGCGCGACCTGCCGGTAGCCGGTGGTGCTGCATGGCGTGCCGGACAGCCCGGCCCGGTTGCTGCAGACGCGCAGGTTGCCGCTGCCCGACGGCAGCGACGTGACGGAAACGATCAGGTTCTTCGCGGTGGAGGCGGCCCACGGCGTCGCGCAGAAGCCCTCGGCGCACACGGCGCCCGGCGGGCAGGTCGCGGAGGTGGTGCACGCGACGCGGTCCACGAAGACGGGGGACACCAGCCGCAGCACGGGCTGGTCCACGACGACCTGCACCACCCGCGACAGTTGGCCGTGGTTGCCGGACTCGTCGGTCACGGACGCCAGCAGGGTATACAGGCCGTTCTGCAGCGTCACCTGCGGGAACGAGACCTCCTTTTCGATCCCGTCGGGAGCATCCACGCCCAGCGTGGCCGTCACGTCGGTCATCGCACCGCCGTCGAGGCCGTAGGACAACGCGACGACGCTGCCGGCCTTCAGGCCGGTGACGTAGGCCTTGAAGGTGAACTGCAGGCCCGGGGCGACCTTGTCCTCGTCGTACGCGTAGGTCAGGGCGCCCACCAGCGGGTCGGGGCTGGAGAACCGGGTGATCCGCGGCACCGTGCGGTCGACGCGCACCGAGATCGGGCCGGCGGTGACGGTCTGGTTCGCCAGGTCCGTCGCGGTCGCCGTCAGGGTGCAGGGCCGCTGGTCGTACAGCACGACGTCCGGGAAGGTCAGCGTGCTGCCGGAGACGAAGCCCGCGACCTTCGCGGTCGAGGAGAGGCAGGTGACGGTCAGCTCGCCGGCCGACCCGTCCTCGATGTCCTGCGCGTCCAGCAGCACGTCCAGCAGGCAGTTGGTCTGGCCCGCGGCGCAGGCGGCATAGGACGCGTTGATCACGTCCTCGTTCGTCGGGACCCGGAACGAGAGGACCGGCTGGCCCGCCTTGAACGAGAGGACGCGCGGTGCCGAGACGCCCTCGATGCCGCCCACGGTGGCGCGGGCGATGAAGGTGTCGCCCGTCTCGGACAGCGTGGCGACCGGGAAGGTGGCCGTGCCGTTCGCGTCGGTGGTCCCGCCGTAGGTGCCCGTGCCGTTGACCGAGACGGTGACGGGCGCGCCGGCCTGCGCGGCGTCCGAGGCGTCGGTGACCTTCACGACCAGGTCGAACGGCAGCACCGCGACGGGGCCGTTGCGGTCGGGGGTGACGATGCGGACGCGCGGGCCGGGCAGCACCAGGGTGATCGTCCGGGTGGCGGATGCGCCGGTGTTGCCGGCCGGGTCGGTGGCCTGCGCGGACAGGTCGTTCGCCCCCGGGACCAGCGTCACCCCGGTGAAGGTGGCGGTGGTCTCGCCCGTGGCCAGCGTGCGGCAGGTCCGGTCGCCGTTGACCGCCAGGCAGACCTTGGTCCCGGCACCGTCGCCGGAGGTGACGGCGACCCCGACCGTCGCCTGGTAGCCCGGCTGCGCGGCATCCTGGTCGGCGTCGCCGGGGTTCGTCCCCGGGTCCAGCGTGTCCGCCGCCGGCGCGGTGATCTGCACCTCGGGCGCGGCGGTGTCCAGCGTGAACGCCGCCTGCGGGATGCTTGCGGGGGTGTCCGCCGCGCGGTTGCCGAAGCCGTCGGAGGCCTGGACGTCGAGGGTCCACAGGCCGTCGGCCAGGGGCTGGCCGCCCACCGCCAGCGGCAGCGCGAAGGACAGCCCGCCGTTCCGGATCGGGGCGGGCGGCGTGAACGACAGCGCCTCGGTGCCGGTGCCGTCCAGCACCCGCACCTCGGGCACCACGTAGTCCAGGTTCGTGGCCGCGATCGCGACGTCCAGGCGGGTCTTCGTGACGAACGCGCCGGCGACCGGCTTGAGGATGCGCAGGTCCGGGGCGGGCAGGCCCACCACGAACGCCACGTCGCCGGAGGTCGAGGGGTTGGCCGCGTCGTCGGAGACCCGGCAACTGACCAGGGAGGTCAGCACCTGCACCGGCAGCGCCACCGGGATCGGGTACAGGCTGTCCCGGGCCGGGGTCTGGACCGCCAGGCTGCCCACGGCCACCTCGGTCGCACCGACGCGGTTCTCGCGGCACCGCGCGGTCAGCGTCGTGCCCGCCTCGACCGCGTCGCCCTGCACCTGCACGGTGGTCTCGTACACCAGCGGCGTGGCGGCGTTGCCGTCGTCCTTCGCCAGCAGCACCGCCCCCGCCGTCGGGGAGACCAGCACCAGCGTGGCCTGGGTGACCCTGGCCTGGAAGGGGAACTCGGCATGGCCGGTGCGGCCGCAGGCATCCCTGCCGGTGGCGGCCACCACGTACCCGCCGTCGGCCAGGAGCGCCAGGTCCGGCACGCGCCACGTGCCGTCCGGTTCCGGCAACGGCGTTCCCGCCGGCGCGCCGTTCAGCGTGACCTCCAGCGAGCCGCTGGTGCCGGCCGCCGTGCCGGCCGCGTCGAGCGTCAGCCCGTTGGACGGGTCGCTGTCCTTGTCGTCCTTCAGCGTCAGCAGGGCCTTCGCCGGCGAGGTGATCGCCAGCACGGGATCGGCCAGGTCCAGCGTGAAGTCCAGGGCCGCGGTGGCGGCCGTCCGGTCCGCGTGCTCCGAGTCCGACACTTCGGCCACGACCTGCACGACGACGCCATCCACGTCGTCGGTGTGGTCCAGCAGCGTCACCGTCACCTGCGCGGCGCCCGAGGCGTCCAGCGCGGCCGGTTCCGTCGCCGTCGTCGTGCCCCCCGACGTGACCTTCAGGACCGCCGTGGTGCACGTCCGATCGGGGTTCGAGACGGCGAAGACCACCTGCAGGCCCTCGGTCGTCGGGTCGGCGTCCGCCAGGACGCAGGCGTTGTTGGTCGGGGTCAGGGCGATGCCGCAGGTGCCGATGTCGACCTTCACGGTCTTCGCGACCTGGGCCTGCTGCCCCTGCTGGCCGACGGCCTCGGCCCGCACCTCGTACCCCGCCGGGTTGTGGGTCAGCGTGACGCCCGCAAAGGTCGCGGTGCCCGCGCCGGTGAGGGGATCGACCCCCGCCTGCGCGGTGGCGACCAGGTTGCCGGCCACGTACAGCCGAACGTCCCCGCCGTCCTCCAGACCCGTCGTCAGGATGGCGACGTCCATCTGGAAGCCGGGGGTCTGCAGCCACGCCTCGGGTTCGTCCGCCAGCGCCAGCGAGACGGTGTCGGTGTCCCGCCCCTTCGGGCCCGTGGCCGTCTGGAACACCATCTCCAGCGAGGGGGGCTGGGCGATTTCCCCTTCCGGCGCGTCGGCGTCCGGCGCGTCCCCGATCTCCTCGGTGGCCTCGCCGGTGTCCGCGTCCGCGGCGTCCCCGTCGGGGATCACGTCCATCCCCTCGATCTGGACGTGTCCTCCGCCGGCGCAGGCCGCGAAGGCGACGACGACCAGGCCCGGCAGAAGACCCGTGGACGTGCGGCTCATGTTTCCCCCTCCCCCGCGAACCGTTCGAGAACCTCCCGGGCGACCAGGGACTCCAGGAAGGTCCGGACGTCGGATTCCACGTCCGCCTCCCCGACCTCGAACGCCAGGCGGACCGCCTGGACGATCGCTTCCAGCGACAGCCCCGGCGGGTCCTCCAGGAGGTCCAGGACGAAGGCCCCGACCGGGTCGGACACGGAGTGGAACGCACCGTCGGCGGAGAGCAGGTAGTGCTCGTCGCCCAGGGATCGGTGCACGACGTCCGTCCGGACCCGGTAGATCGGCGCGCGGATCATGCTCGAAAGGGTACTTGAACCGGGGGTGTCGCGTCAAACTTCCCGGGGCAGGAACTCCGCGCCGCCGTAGGCTTCGACGTACTCCCGCCACACTCCCTCGCATCCCCCCAGCAGCCGGCAGCCACGGCACTCGGGGGGGTGGACCTTGCCCAGGGCGGCACGGTCCCGGGACCAGTCGCGGGCGTCCTGGTCCAACTGGCGGACTTCGCTGAGGAAACGTTCCCGGTAGGTCGCTTCGGACGCCTGGGAGGCCCGCCGGCCCAGCAGGCAGGGAGGGATCGCCTCGGTGACGGCGTCGCAGCCGCGTGCCTCCAGCAGGTCCAGCGCGGCGTGCACGAAAGGCATCGCCTCGAAATACCGCGGCACGACGGCCTCGAACTCCCGGCGGGCGTTGCCCAGCGCGTGCGGGAAGGTCAGGTTGAAGCGGCGCGCCCCCTCGTCGGCCAGCCGCGCCGCCAGCGCCGGCAGGTGCGGCACGTTCAGCCGAGACATCACGGTCTTGATCGTCACCTTCTCGCCCGCGGCCAGCAGCCCCCGGATCCCGGCCAGGGTCTGGTCGAACGAGCCGGGCGCTCGCGTGACGGCGTCGTGGACGGCCGCGTCGGGTCCGTGCACCGCGACGACGAACCGGACGCCCTGTCCCAGCAGCCGTTCGCGCACCGCGGGGAGCGCCAGCATGCGGCCGTTGGTCTGGAGGCCGACCGACAGCCCCATCGACCGGGCGGCCAGGACCAGCGCGTGCAGGTCCTTGCGGATCGTCGGCTCGCCGCCCGTGAAGGTCACCAGCGTGAAGCCCCGGGCGGCTGCGTCGCGCAGTTCGGCGACCACCTCGGCAGCGGAGCGCCAGTCGCGTCCCCGCACGGACATCGCCGCGTCGCGCTGGTCGGCGATGACGCAGTGCACGCACGCATTGTTGCAGGCGTAGGACAGCTTGATGTCGACGTGCCGCACCATCGACGGGAGTGTACCGGGAGCGGCCCTGCGTGGCCAGCGGGAAGGGAGGGCCTCCTGCGGGCTGGCGGGGGACGGGGCCCCCGCCCTACAAGTCCCGGGCGGTGCCGGCGATGGTGGCGGGTCCGGGGCGGCGGGGGACGGGACCCCCGCCCTATATCGAGTGTGCCCGAGGCGACCTTGCCTGCGTGCCTGGGGCTGGGGCCGTCAGCCGGCGGGGAAGCGGACCTCGCGCAGGAAGCGGGCCGCGTCCTCGGGCGGGGTCGGGTTGATGTAGAAGCCGCTGCCCCACTCGAAGCCGGCGGTGCGGGTCAGGCGCGGCAGGATCTCGATGTGCCAGTGCCAGTCCTGCTCGATCGTGGACCAGTAGCCGGGCCGGCGGTTCAGCAGGTGGTACGACGGCGCCGTGTGCAGCAGGAAGTTGTACGGCGGGTCGTCCAGGCTGGCCTTCATGCGCCGGATGACCTCGCGCAGGTGCCGGGCCAGGCTGAACAGGCGGCCGTCGTCCTGCGATGCGAAGTCGGCGTTGTGGTGCAGCGGCGCCACGCACATCTCGAACGGGAACCGCGAGGCGTACGGGCACCACGTCACGAAGTCCGCGTCCTTCGTCACGATGCGGGACTGGTTGCCCAGTTCCTGCGCGATGATGTCGCAGAAGATGCACCGCTCCTTCAGCGCGTAGTGGTCGCGGGCGCTCTGCAACTCGACCGTGACTGTGCGCGGCGTGATCGGGGTGGCGATCAACTGCGAATGGGGGTGCGGGAGCGACGCGCCGGCGGCGGCTCCCCGGTTGCGGAAGATCAGGATGTAGCGGAACCGGACGTCGCGCTGGAGGTCGATGATCCGCTCGCGATACATCCGCAGCACCGCGGCCACGTCCTCGACGGGCAGGTCCGACAGGTCCATGTCGTGGTGCGGCGTTTCGACGATCACCTCGTGCGCGCCGACGCCGTTCATGCGGTCGTACTGGCCCACCGCGGCGCGCTCCAGTTCGCCCTCGATCCGCAGGGCCGGGAACTTGTTGGCGACGACCCGGACCTTCCAGGCGGAAGGGTTGGCGGGGTCCGGGAACGCGTGGATCTGGGGCGGCGTCGATTCCTCGTGGCCGGCGCAGAAGGGGCACGTATCCGTGCCCGAGGCCGGCTGGCCGCGGGCCACTGTGAATTCCTGCGGCCGGCTGGCACGCTCGGTCGCGATGATGACCCATCGCTTCTGGACGGGGTCGAGGCGGAGCTCGGGCATCAGGCCCTCCCGGAGGTCACACGAACCAGTTCGAACGCTCGATGCCCACGGGGTCGCACGTCACGTCGATCACGGCGTCCCAGGGGAACCTCTCGTCCGAAAGGTCGGCACTTCCTAGCACAAGGTGGAACTCGATCGCAAACGGGGCCCGGGCGTCGTGCCAGGGCGGGAAGAGGTCCAGCGGCAGCGCCAGTTCCAGCACGTCGCCCACGGCGGCGCGGGCCCCGGGCAGGGGCGCGAAGGTGCCGTCCAGCGCCTGCGACTCGACGGCCAGCCCGCCGTCCTCGCGCCGGACCCGCACGCACAGCGACTCGGGGCGGGACACGTTGACCAGCACCCAGTCGCCCGACTTCAGCAGTTCCTCCATCGGTCGGAAGCCGTCCACGCGCAGGTAGAAATGCTGGAGGTCGAACCCGAAGCGGACCCCCGACACCAGCGGCTGCAGCCGGTGGAGGGAGCCCTGCTGGAACTGGCACGACCCCGCGCCGATCCACTTGTAGTAGCTGTCCTTGTACCCGTTGATCGCCGGGGAGATCCGGGCGGTCGGCGGGTGCACCGGGACGGTCGAGCGGTCGGGCTCGACGGGACGGTCCAGGTGGTCAGGGGGCCTGAGGCCCAGTTCCTCGTAGATCGCCCGCAGGTTCTGCCGGAACAGGTAGTCGAACTCCCGCTCGTGGATCGACGAGTGCCCGGCGCCAAACCACCAGAACCAGTCGGAGGCCTCGGCCCGCATCAGCAGCCGCCGCACGCGGTCGGACTTGTCCGGGGGCAGGGCGGACGTGTCCGAGGCCGCCTCCAGCGCCTCGGCCAGGAACGCCCAGGCCCGGTTCTTCACGGGGTCGCCGATCCAGGTGTTCAGGTTCCCGTCGATCCAGGAGCCGGTGGCCAGCATGTCCAGCGGCTCGCCGGGTCCGTGCCGGTCCAGGTACTCGCCGAACGTGACCGGCCGGGCGAAGTCGGAGCGGCACAGGGCCCCGTACAGCGCGTCCAGGAACGGGTATCCGCCGTCCGCGTAGTGTTCCCAGGCGTTCTCGCCGTCCAGCGCCACGACGACGATGGCCTTCCCGTCCTGCGCGGCCTCCGCGCGGTGCCGCAGTTCCTGCAGGAACGCCTTGACCGCCTTGTCGCGCGGCCACCGGCTGTAGACGAAGCCGATCTGGTCGGACAGGAAGTGATCCCGGAAGAAGATCGAGACGCCGTTGAATGCGTGCGGCCGCATGCGCTCGGCGGACGTCATCGAGCCGCCCAGCGAGCGGCGCAGGATCTCCTCGTCGGTGCAGATCCAGCGCAGGCCGCGGGACCCGATCAGCCGGACCGCGCTCTCGGAGACGGCGCCCTCGGCCGGCCACATGCCCCGGGCGGGGTGGCCGAAGGCCTGCTGGAACCGGGCCAGGCCCTGGTCGATCTGCCGCTCGGCCTCCTCGGGAGCCTGCACGCGGGCCCAGGGGAGGCGCGTCGCGGGGTTGGCCTCCACGGCGGCCTGCGTCGAGCACAGCAGCGGCAGGATCGGGTGGTTGTGGGGCGTGGTGGACAACTCGACCTGGCCCGAGGCCGCGAGGTCGCGATACAGCGGCACGATCCGGCCCAGGAACTCGCGCCCGATGGCCAGCAGGTCCTCGCGGTCCTGCGCGGTGAAGTCCTGCCCCTTCGCGGCGATCGCGGCGACGCGCGGGTCCTTCTGCAGCGTCGGCCCGCACCAGACCAGCAGGTACAGCACGACCAGGTCCAGGAAATCCTGCGGGGAGAACCGGTCGCCCGTCGGCCCGGCGCCCGGCCCGGCATGCAACTGGTCGAACAGCCGGCCATAGCGCGGGAAGCGGGACATCATCGTGGCGTGGTTCACGCCGAAGCAGGTGCGCAGCAGGAACTCGCGGTCCGACGGGGTCAGTCGCGCCGGGTCCTTGCACATCACCAGCAGGGTCTGGTCCGGCACGGGGCCGCCCTCGGCATAGCGTTGCAGGCCCTCCAGCAGGCTGGGCGTGAAGTTCACGACCAGCCGCATCTTCGGGTGGCGCGAAGCGACCTCGCCCATGTCGAAATAGTCCTTGGTGCCGTGCAGGTAGGTCCAGGGCAGCAGGAACAGGCCGGAATGGGGCTCCTCGTACGGGGGCTGGTGCATGTGCCACAGGAACGCGACCGAGATGCGGTGTTTCATGCGCGGAGGATACCACCCGGGTCCGGGCGGCGGCCAGCCCGCGGGCGGGGAATCGAGGCGGGACCGGGGATTCGCGAGTCCCGGCGGCCGTTCGCGGCAGGGGGATTCGCGCCGGGAGGACGCGCGGGGTAGACTGGCGTGCCGGGTCCGGCATGCCGGGACGACCCGGGTCCGGAGGAGGGGGGGATGCAGCAGGAAGGGAACGGGAAGACCGCAGGGGCCGTGCCGCCGGCGACGCTGGAGCAGGTCGCCCAGGCGCTGTGCGATGCCCACGACGGGCTGGCGCGCATCGACGGGAACGGCGACAGGCCGCGGGTGCTGCCGTGCCGGGCGGCGCTGGTGGATGCCGTCGAGGACCTGCGGGCGGTGCTGTTCCCCGGGTACGTGGGCGCGCCGGACATCCGCCGCGAGAGCCTGCGGTTCCACGTGGGGGCGACGCTGGACCGGGCGGCAGGGGTGCTGCGCGAGCAGGTCAAGCGGGGACTGTGCTTCACGGGCTGCGTCGTGCAGGACGACTGCAGCGCGTGCGAGCGCCGGGCGGACGAGGTCACGAAGGCGTTCCTGGCCCGGCTGCCGGAGGTGAGGCGCCTGCTGGCGACCGACGTGCAGGCGGCCTGGGAGGGCGACCCGGCGGCGACCTGCCCGGACGAGGCGATCTTCTGCTACCCGGGCATCCTGGCCGTCACCTTCCAGCGCCTGGCGCACGAACTGTTCGTGCTGGGGGTGCCGCTGATCCCGCGCATCATCACCGAGCACGCCCACTCGCTGACCGGGATCGACATCCACCCCGGGGCGACCATCGGGGAACGGTTCTTCATCGACCACGGCACCGGCGTCGTCATCGGCGAGACGTGCGTGATCGGCAACAACGTGCGCATCTACCAGGGCGTGACGCTGGGGGCGAAGTCGTTCCCGCTGGACGAGGGCGGCCACCCGATCAAGGGGATCCCGCGCCACCCGATCGTCGAGGACGACGTGATCCTGTACTCGGGCGCCACCGTGCTGGGGCGGATCACGATCGGGCGCGGCTCGACGGTGGGCGGCAACGTGTGGCTGACGCACGGGGTCCCGCCCGGCAGCCGCGTGTCGCAGGACCCGGCATAGGGGCTCGCTTCAATCCTCTTCCCGGCGGAAGGACAGGACGATCGCCGCGACGAGGCCGATGCCTGCCAGAAGCAGTCCCAGCGCGCCGACGGCCAGCACCAGCGGGCGGGACGTCCCGGATCCTGCAGGGAGGGCAAGGGCCTCGGTCGCGGGGACGTCCGCCCGGCACTCGACCCACGGGCTGCCGGGCAGGGCATCGTCGATCGCAGCCAGCAGGAGGTCCCCGGCGTCCCGGCAGCGCGGGTCCCCGGAGGGCGCCAGGGCCAGCCAGCGACGGTGCGTGGCGGCGCCGGGCCGATCGGGGGCGACCAGGCTCGCCGTGCAGCGGAATCCGTCGGGGGAGGACAGCCGGAGTTCGATCTCGCGGGCGCCGACCCCGATGCCGTCCAGGTGCATGCCCCCGGGGAGCGTGACGCGGGACGCGGCGGGGAGCAGGGACCCCGCGGCGTCCTGCCGCAGCACCCGGGTCCCGGGCGGGCAGGGCCGCGCCTGCGCGAGGGCGAGGGGCGCGGGCAGCATGGCCAGCACCGCCAGCAGCGCGGGAAATGCGGCGCGGCGGCTCACGGGGCACCTCCGGCCGCGACCCGCGTCCGGGCCAGCATCGCCAGCAGCGTATCGACCTCCTCCGGGGTCCCCTCCAACAGCAGCGGCGGGAACCCGTCGTAGAAGCAGGTCTGGTCGGGGCGGCCGTCGAGGTCCCACCGGACGGTCATCCGGCCGTCGGAACCGTCGGCCCCGGCGCCCAGCAGCCGGACCCGGGTGCCGTCCCCGGACATCTCGTGGCGCGCGCCTTCGACCTCCACGACGCGACCCGGGCACAGGCCGGCGATCGGGGGGAGGACCACGACGTGCTCGGCGGGGGCCGGCGGGACCCGGAGGTCCAGGCGCAGTTGCAGCGTCGCGGGCGTCCCCGACGGCAGGACCGGCATCCCCAGCGGGACCGGCGAGGGCGCATCCGGGTCCGGCACGTACCGGAGGTCGCGGCAGCCGTCGTCGCCGGGGGATGGCGGGGGGAGGGAGCATGCCTTGAAGCGGTGCCAGTCGATCCAGCCGTCGATCGGGGCGGCGACCAGGGCCATGCCGCCGCGGCGCCGGACCTCGAACCAGCCGGCGGGGAGCGTGGCGGGAACCCGGTCCCCGGGGACCTTCAGCACCAGCAGGCGCGCGCGGTCGTCCGGGTCGTCCGGGACGTCCGGAAGAGGGGGCAGAAGCTGGAGAAAGGCCAGGATGTCGCCCGCGGCGGGATGGCCCAGGGCGCGGAAGAGGCGCGCCTGGCCCCACCCGGGCAGGTCGCGGAGCCGGTCGGCCAGGGCCGAAACGTCGGGAAGCGTGAGCGTGGCCGGTCCCACGTACCCGCCGGATCCCCGGGGCACGCGCGGGTCCGCGGGCATCAGGGCGATCGCGGCGGCGACCGCCCAGGGGCCGGCGATGACGGCGGCGTTGCGCAGCCGCGGGGGGAGGGCCTGGAGCCTGGTGCGGAGGGCCGTCCGGTCCAGCAGGGCCCCGAAGGCCTGGGCCGCCGGCCAGCCGAGGGCCAGCGCGATCGGGCCGACCAGCGCGGCCAGGTACTTGTCGGACATCGGGACGGCGCGGGTGAGGACGGACGCCAGGAACACCAGCGCCATCGGCGCCAGCGTCGCCAGAACCGCCGCGGCGTCGCGGCGCCGGGACGGGTCCCGGCCGGGCCGCAGCACCAGGCACGCGACCCCCGCCATGCCGACCGCCATCCACGGCAGCAGGTCGCCGGTCAGGATGTCCCCGCCCTGGGCCCCGTGCGGCCGGAAACCTCCCTCGACGAACAGCAGTCGCAGGTTCGCGACCCACATCCAGGGCGCCCCGGCGAACAGGGCGATCGCGAAGGCTGCCAGGGCCAGGCCGGCCATGCGCAGCCGTCGCGCCGGGAACAGCAGGCCGCAGCCGATCGCGGACAGGCCCAGGAAGCCGTTCACGGGGTGCACGTTGGCGGTGACGGCGGCCATCGTCGAGGCCAGGACCAGTGCCAGGACGCTGCGCCGGCGGACGGCCTGGAGGGCCAGCAGCAGGAAGAGGGCACCGGCGAACGGTACGGGACGGCTGTTGTAGAGCACCCCGTGCTGCAGGTCCAGCTGGTGCAGCAGCAGGCCCGATGCCAGGGCGGAGAGAAGCGCCGCCCCGGGGCCCGCGACCTCCAGCCCGGCCAGTCCCGCCAGCGGGACCACGAGCCCCTCCAGCACGTTGATGCCCTGGTGGACCTGCGTGGGGGAGATCCCGAGGTGATCCAGGAGGGTGCGCGCGGTGGCCCACCCGGTGGCCACGCGGATCCCCGGAACCGAGGCGTGCATGCCCTCGAAGCGGCAATGGCCCGCGTCCAGGCAGTCGGTCACCAGCTTCTGGTCGCCGATGGTGTCCAGCCACAGGGCAGGCTCGGGGCCGCCCATCCGCCAGGCCATGATGCAGCCGCCCGCGGCCAGTGCCAGCACCAGGGAGGCTTTGGAGCGGGAGGCGGGGTTCATCGCGACTCCGGGGTTCGGCCGATTCTAGCGCAGTTGCGGGGCGGGCCGCAGCGCGTCGCGGCGGGGGTCCGCGAGGCCTCTTTCCGTGCTAGTATCCGCGCGTCTTTCCGGGGCCCCGCGCGGGCCGCGGCTGGAGGCGACGATGGAACGCCCGGCGTCCCCCTCCCGGGGGAACGGGACCCGCGGCCGGCGATGGCCGTGGGTGGCTGGCATCGCGGCGGCGGCGACGATCCTGCTGGTCGTCGCGACCCTGCTGGCCGTCCGCCCCCTCGTGGTACGGATCGCCCGGTCCGAACTGGATTCCCGCCTGGCCCCCCTGTCCGAGGCGCTCCAGCGCAAGGTGGTTCTCGGGGACCTGTCCGCCGGGCTGACCGAGGAGATCGTCCTCCGGGGGATGCGCCTGCCGGGGCTCGGGAACGGGCCGGACACGCTGCAGGTGCCCGAGTTGCGCCTGGGGTTTTCGCCGTGGGACCTCCTGAAGGGGAAGCGCCTTCCGGACCGGGTCGTGCTGGACCGGCCGACCCTGGTGGTGCGGCTGGAGGGCACCCGTCTTGCGGACCTGAAGGACCTGCGGGACGGTCTGGCTCGCTGGCGGGCGCGTCGCGGACCCTCCGCGGGGGCCCCGGGCGGGCCGTCCGCCGCGTCGATGCCCCGGGTCGAGGTGCGGGACGGGACGGTCCTGTTCCTGCAGGGGAGCGACCCGGCACCGGTGGCGCGGCTGGCCGGGGTGGACCTGGTCGTGCGGCGGGACGCCGGGACGCTGGAGGCCGACCTGGCCGGGACGGCCCAGGGGCTGTCGGCGAACCCGACCCCGATCCGCGGCGTGGCCACGTACGACGCGGCCCGGATCGCTTACGCCAGCATGGAGTCCGATGCCCCGCTGGAGTGGACCCGGATCCTGGGGGCCGCCGCCCCGCTGGCGGCGTCTGCGGAAGGGGCGGGCATCGACCTGGACCGGAAGACCGGCCACCTGAAGGTCACGCTGAAGGGCTTGCGCTCCGAGGATGCCACGGCGCTGCTCCCCGCGGCAGTGGCCCGCTGGTTCCCGGCGGCGGGCCCGGTGGTGGCGGGCGAGGTTCGGATCGAGTTGGAAGACGCCGCACTGGCGCTGACGGGAGGCCGCCAGGCGCTGCGCAGGGCGCTGCAGTCCGTGGCGATCCGCGACGCCCGGGCGCGGCTGACACCGGCGCGCGGGGCGTGGTCCGCGCTGGTGCTGGAGGGCGTGTCCATCGACCTGGACCGTCACCCGGACGGCGGGATGCTGGCGCGGGTGTCCGGCGGAACGGCGCTGGGCGCGGGCGCGTCGTCCAGGTTCTCGGGCCAGGTCCGCCTGGGGGCCGGCGAACGGCTGTCGGACGGGGCGCTCCGGCTGTCGGGGCCGCTGGCGGTGCAGGCGCTGAGCCTGGCGGACCCGCACGTGCTGCCCTGGCCGGGCGCCGACATCGACCTGGACCTGTCGGTCGAGGGTGACGGGACGCGATTCACCGCGAACGGCCGGATCGAGGGGTCCCGGCTGTCGTACTTCTGGACCAAGATCTGCCTGGTCCCCGTGACGGACCTGGCCTTCTCGGCCATCCTGCGCGGCGAACTGGACCTGGATCGCGAGACCGCCCGGCTGGTCGTGGACCCGCTGACGGTCGGCCGGGCCACCTTCTCGGGCGAGGTGGGGGTCGACGGGTTCCACGCGAAGCCGAAGGTTTCGGTGCGGTTCACGATCCCGCGGCAGCCGTGCCAGTGGATCGCGTCGGCCATCCCCCCGGTGATGGTGCCCCGGCTGCAGGGCATGTCGTTCGACGGGTCGCTGGAGTTCGACCTGAAACTGTCGGTCGACCTGGCCGGGCTGGAGATCCGGCCGGGCGGGCCCGAGGGGAAGACGATCGTGAAGGGGGCCAGCCTGGCGGTCGATGGCGACTTCGAGGCGTGCGACGCGCGGACGCTGGGCCGGCACGCGAACCTCAAGGCGCTGGACGAGCCGTTCGTGCACGTGATCCCGGCCGACGAGGAACTGGACGCGCCGGCGATCGAGGTGGGGCCGGGCACCTCGTCCTTCGTGCCGCTGGAGGAGGTGCCGGTGCCGGTGTGGCAGGCGGCGCTGGCCACCGAGGACATGGGCTTCTTCAAGCACCAGGGGTTCAAGCTGGGCCTGATCAAGCGGGCGATCGTGCTGAACCTGGACAAGGGCTGGTACGTCTACGGCGGCAGCACGATCAGCCAGCAGCTGGTCAAGAACCTCTTCCTCTCGCGCGAGAAGACCCTGTCGCGCAAGCTGGAGGAGGCGATCATCGTCTGGCAGATGGAGCGCCGCCTGACGAAGGAGCGCATCCTCGAACTGTACCTGAACTGCATCGAGTACGGGAAGCGGATCTACGGCCTCCAGGGCGCGGCCGCGGCCTACTTCAACAAGGCCGCGAGGGACCTGACTCCGCTGGAGGGCGCGTTCCTGATGGCGACCAAGCCGGCCCCCACGTATGCCTACGGCGTGTACGAGAAGCGCCGGTTCAACAAGTGGTGGGTCGAGCGGATGCGGGGCATCCTGGTCCGCCTGTGGAAGGAGATGAACGTCCTGGACGAGGCCCAGGTGGCCGAGGCGGCGCCGTACCTGCCGCTGTTCTGGTACCCCCAGGAGGGCGCGTACGCGTACCCGGCGGTGGACCCGTCGCTGCTGGTCCCCGAGGGAATGCCGCGCGAACTGCCGAAGGAACCGCAGGTCAACGGCGGCGGGGAACCGCCCGGCAAGACGGCTCCCGCGGCCTCCCCGCCCGTCCGCGCCGTGCCGTCCCCGACGGAGGCTCCTGCGAAAGCCGGCGAAGCCCCCGCGCCGGCCCCGGCCCCGTAGGAACCCGACCCGTCAGCCCGCCCGCCCGTGCACCGGTCCCCGCACGTGCAGCAGCAGCGCGGACACCGCGGCAGGCGTGACGCCCTCCATGCGGCTGGCCGCGCCCAGCGTGGCGGGGCGGGCGCGGGACAGGCGCTCGCGCACCTCCAGCGACAGGCCCGGCAGGGCATCGAAGTCGATGTCGGGAGGCAGCGACAACCCGTCGAACGCCCGGAACCGCTGGACCTCGGCCGCCTCGCGGGCGATGTAGCCCGCGTACCGGACCCGGATCGCCAGCGCGGCCAGTTCCGCCGCGGCCAGGGCCTTCAGGGCGCCCGAGGGGTCGTGCGGCACCGCGTCGCCGGGGTCCGTGCCGGGGCGCTTCAGCCACTCCCGCAGCGTCAGGCCGTCCGGCGGCGAGGGGGTGCCCGGGGGCAGGTCGTCCGGCCGCACGCGCACCCGGTCCAGCACGGCTTCGGCCGAGGCGATGCGGGCCGTGCGGGCACCGGCATCGGCGGCGCGTCCCCGGGGCAGCAGGCCGATGCGGGCGGCCAGCGGGGACAGCCGGTCGTGCGCGTTGTCCTCCCGCAGGCTCAGCCGGAACTCGGCTCGCGACGTGAACATCCGGTAGGGTTCCGTGACGCCGCGGGTCGTCAGGTCGTCCACCATGACGCCCAGGTAGCCGTCGGCCCTCGACAGCACCAGCGGGGGCTCGCCCCGGACCGCCAGCGCCGCGTTGGCGCCGGCCAGCAGCCCCAGCGCGGCGGCTTCCTCGTATCCGGTCGTGCCCAGCATCTGCCCGGCCAGGAACAGCCCGCGGACCCGGTGCGCCCGCAGCGAACCGTCCACCTCGCGCGGGTCCACGAAGTCGTACTCGACCGCGTAGCCCGGCTGGGTGATCACGGCGCGCTCCAGCCCCGGGATGGCATGCACGAAGTCCTCCTGCACGTCCAGGGGCAGGCTGGTGGCCAGGCCGTTCGGGTAGACCTCGGGGCTGTCCAGGCCCTCCGGTTCCAGGAAGACCTGGTGCCGGTCGTGATGCGGGAAGCGGACGACCTTGTCCTCCAGCGAAGGGCAGTAGCGCGGCCCGCGGCCCCGAATCTGCCCGGAGAACAGCGGGGCGCGGTGCAGGTTGGCACGGATGACCGCGTGGCAGGCGTCGCCGGTCCAGGTGATGTGGCAGGCACGGCGCGGCAGCGGGGTGGTGCCGTCCGGCCACAGGCTGAAGGGGGCGGCCAGCGGGTCGGACTCCTGCGGGGTCGTGGCCGAAAGGTCCAGGCTGGCGGCCAGCAGGCGGGGTGGCGTGCCCGTCTTCAGGCGTCCGATCGGCAGGCCCAGCCCCGCCAGGGCGTCGGACAGGCCGACGGAGGGCGCCTCGTGGATCCGGCCGCCGGGCCGCTGCTCCGGGCCGAAGTGCAGCAGCCCGCACAGGAAGGTCCCGCAGGTCAGCACCACCGATGCCGCCTCGACCTGCCGGCCGTCCTGCAGCGTGACGGCACGTACGGCGCCCTCGCGAACGACCAGCCCGCGGGCCTCGCCCGGCACGACCTGGACGTTTCGGGCATCCCGGGTGGCCAGGACCATCCGGAGGTTGTACAGGCGGCGGTCGCACTGGACGCGGGTGGCCCGGACGGCAGGGCCCTTCTGCGTGTTCAGCACGCGGGCGTGGATCGAGACGGCGTCGGCCGCGCGCCCCATCTCGCCGCCCAGGGCGTCGATCTCCCGGACCAGGTGGCCCTTCCCGATCCCGCCGACCGAGGGGTTGCACGACATCCGGCCGATCGCGGAGGCGTCCTGCGTGACGAGGGCGACCCTTGCGCCCAGCCGGGAGGCAGCCAGGGCCGCCTCGACGCCCGCGTGCCCGCCACCCACAACGATGACATCCTGTCCCATCCCGCCTCCGGGCGGCAGGTATAGCCGATCCGGCGCGCGGGTTCCATAGTGTTGGAAAATCCGACAAGCCGGATGAAGATGGTGATGGTACAAGTGCGCGAACATATTGCAAGGAAATGGGTGTCCTGAGGTTGACCGGCCGGATCGAAACCGGTATCTTGCGCGCGGGTTTGACCCGGAGGTTCCCGATGCGACTGACCCGCGCGACCGAATACGCGTATCGCGCGCTGCGTTTCCTGGCGTCCCGCAAGGAGGAACGCTGGTTCTCGATCCAGGAGATCGCGCAGGCCGAGGAGATGCCGGTGCAGTTCCTGGCGAAGGTGATGCAGCACCTGACGCAGGCCGGCCTGGTGCACTCCGCCTGCGGCAAGACCGGCGGCTACCGGCTGGGTCGCCCTGCCGCCCAGATCAAGATGGTGGACGTCTTCCTGGCGATGGAAGGCCCGCTGTCGGTCAACGTGTGCCTGATGTACCCGACCGAGTGCCGGTTCGTCGAGCACTGCAAGGTCCACGTCGTCTGGCAGGAACTGCAGGATGCCATCCTCGGCGTCCTGAACCGCCACACGCTGGACGAGATCCTGCCCGAAGGCATCCCGTTGCCCCTGCCCGATCGGTCGAAGGCCCGGAAGCGGCGTGCCGTCGCCCCCGCGAACTGAGCCGCCCGACCTCTGCCCTGCTCTGTCCCCCTTCTGTTGCTCCGGCGGAAACAAAGATAAAGTTATTCGGTACCTACGTGTTCAATTATGGTGACTGTCCCCGAATTCCTGAATTGCGCCGCGCGACCGAGCGTCACCGGCGCGAAGCGACCGGTGCACGCGAGGGAATCCGCGCTGCGGACGCCGGCGCCGTCAGGCGCCGTCGCCGTCAGCGCGGATTGTAGTTCGGAGGCTCCTCGGTGATCTGCACGTCGTGCACGTGCGATTCGCGCAGGCCGGAGTCGGTGATCCGCACGAAGACGGCCTTCTCGTGCAGGTCGGCGATGTCGCGGGCGCCGCTGTAGCCCATGCCGGACCGCAGGCCGCCCATCAGCTGGTAGACCACCTTGGCCAGGGGGCCCTTGAAGGGGACGCGCCCCTCGATGCCCTCCGGGACCAGTTTCTCCGGCTCGTAGTCGTCCTGGAAGTAGCGGTCGCGCGACCCGGCGCGCATGGCCGCCAGGCTGCCCATGCCGCGGTACACCTTGTACGAGCGGCCCTGGTAGAACACCACCTCGCCGGGTGACTCCTCGGTGCCGGCCAGCAGGTTGCCGACCATCACCGCGTCCGCGCCGCACGCCAGCGCCTTCACCACGTCGCCGGAATACTTGATGCCGCCGTCCGCGATCACCGGCAGGCCGTGCTTGCGGGCCTCGGCCGCGCACCGGGTGATGGCGCCGATCTGCGGCACGCCCACGCCGGACACGACGCGCGTGGTGCAGATCGAGCCGGGCCCGATGCCCACCTTGACCGCGTCGGCCCCGGCATCCGCCAGCGCCTGAACCGCCTCGGGGGTCGCCACGTTGCCCGCGGACACGTCGACGTTCGGGAACGCCGCCTTGATCTCCCGGACGGCGTCCAGCACGCCCTTCGAGTGCCCGTGCGCGGTGTCCACGCACAGCAGGTCCACGCCCGCCTCGACCAGTGCCGCCGCCCGGCGCACGCCCTGGGCCCCGACGCCCACCGCCGCCGCCGCCAGCAGGCGTCCGCGGGAGTCCTTGGCGGCGTTCGGGAAGTTCTGGCCCTTCTCGATGTCCTTCAGCGTGATCAGCGCCTTCAACTTCCCCTTCGCGTCCACGATGGGCAGCTTCTCGATGCGGTGCTTGTGCAGGATCTCGATCGCCTGCTCCCAGTTGATGCCCTCGGGACCGGTGATCACGTTGCGGGTCATCACGGCCGCGACCGGCTTCGTGTCGTCGTCCTCGAACTGCAGGTCCCGGCTGGTCAGGATGCCGACCAGCAGGCCGTCGTGCAGCACGGGCAGGCCGGAGATCCGGTGGCGCTTCATCACCTCGACCGCCTTCGACAGCGGCTGGTCCGGGCCGACCGTCACCGGGTTCTCGATCACCTTGCTCTCGGACTTCTTGACCCGCTCGACCTCGCGGGCCTGGTCCTCGATGGACAGGTTCTTGTGGATGACGCCGATGCCCCCCTGCCGCGCCAGCGCGATGGCGGTCTCGGCCTCGGTGACGGTGTCCATTGCGGCCGCCAGCAGCGGGATGTTCAGCCGGATGCTGCGGGAGACGTGCGTCTCCAGCCGGACGTCCTTGGGCAGGACCTCGCTGTAGTTCGGGACCAGCAGGACGTCATCGAAGGTGAGGACGGGCTCGGAATCCAGCAGGCGCATGGCGCTCCTCCGCAGGGAAAGACCCGGAGGACGCCGGGGCGGAACCAACCCTGGGGCCGCCGGGGTTTCCTTGTAATAGAATCGCGGACCGGTGTCAAAGGCGATGTGCGGTCCGTTCCGCACCGAGCCGATGCGTGCGGGGGAAGAAGGCTTGGGAAAGCAGGGACAGGACGACCTGTTCGCCGGGATGGCGGACGCCGGGGACGACGGGGCGACGACGGCCGGGGACGAGGCCGCCGCGGACGGGCCGGAACCGCACGACGCGGGAGGGAGGCGGCCGGGCGGGAAGCCCCCGGGCCGGGAACCGCTGGCGGAACGGGTGCGGCCGGCGTCGCTGGACGAGGTGGTCGGGCAGGCCGAGGCGCTGCACGAGGGCGGCTTCCTTCGCGAGGCCATCGAGGCGGACGCGCTGCCGTCGCTGATCCTGTGGGGCCCTCCCGGCTGCGGCAAGACGTCGCTGGCCCGGGTCATCGCCGGCCGGACCCGGTCGCGGTTCGTGCCGTTCTCGGCGGTCCTGTCCGGCGTCAAGGAGGTCCGCGAGGTCGTGGCCGAGGCCCGGGCGTTGTGGGCGCGCGAGGGCCGCAAGACGCTGCTGTTCGTGGACGAGATCCACCGTTTCAACAAGGCCCAGCAGGACGCCTTCCTGCCGCACGTCGAGAACGGGACGATCACGCTGGTCGGCGCCACGACCGAGAACCCCTTCTTCGAGGTGACGTCGCCGCTGCTGTCCCGGTGCCGGGTGGTGCGGCTGCTGCCGCTGTCGCAGGACGCGCTGGTCGCGGTGGCCCGGCGCGCGCTGCAGGACGGCGAGCGGGGCCTGGCGGGACGGGGTGTCGAAGTGACGGACGCGACGCTGTCCGCGTTGGCGCGGGCGGCGGACGGGGACGGGCGCCGGATGCTGAACCTGCTGGAGGCCGCGGTCGAGTATGCCGCGCGACGGGGCCTTCCGCGGGTCGACGATTCCGTGATGGAGTCGGTTCGGTCCGGTCCGGCGCTGCGCTACGACCGGGCCTACGAGGAGCACTACAACATCGTCAGCGCGTTCATCAAGAGCCTGCGCGGCAGCGACCCGGACGCGGCGATGTACTACATGGCCCGCATGCTGGAGGGCGGGGAGGACCCCGCCTTCGTGTGCCGCCGGATGGTCATCTTCGCGGCCGAGGACGTCGGCAACGCGGACCCGCGGGCGCTGCAGGTGGCGGTGGCGGCGAAGGATGCGTTCGAGTACCTGGGCCTGCCCGAGGCGGCGATCCCGATGGCCCAGGCGGTGACCTACCTGGCGTGCGCGCCGAAGTCCAACGCGTCCTACCTGGCCCTGAAGGCGGCGAGGAAGGCCGTGCACGACACCGGCAGCCTGGAGGTGCCGATGCACCTGCGCAACGCGCCGGCGAAGGGCATGGCCGAACTGGGGTACGGCCAGGGGTACGACTACCCGCACGACCACCCGGATGCGTTCGTGGACGCGGAGTACCTGCCGCGGGCGCTGGCGGGGCGGCGGTTCTACGATCCGGAGGGCCAGGGGTACGAGAAGACGATGCGCGAGCGCCTGGAGTGGTTCCGCGGTCGGCGTCGCAGGGACGGCGGCGAGGGCGGGTGATCACAGGGCCTGGACGATCTCGCGGAAGCGGTCGCCGCGCTCCTCGAACGACGTGTACCGGTCGAACGACGAGGCGGCCGGCGAGAACAGCACGATGCCGTCCGGGCGGGCCAGTTCCAGCGCCCGGATCACGGCGAACTCCAGGTCGTCCACGATTTCCGACGGCACCGACCGCGGGAGTTCCCGTCTCATCCGGTCCGCGCTGTCGCCCGTCAGCACCACCGCCTGGCAGCGGCGCTCCACCTCGACGGACAGGTCCGACAGCGGCAGCCCCTTCTCGAAGCCGCCCGCGATCAGCACGACCGGCCGATCGAACGCCCTGAGAGCCGTGATCGCCGCGTGCGGGTTGGTCGCCTTGGAGTCGTTGAAGAAGGTGACGCCGTCCAGCACCCGCACCCGCTCGATCCGGTGCGGCAGGCCGCGGTAGGTCGCCAGCCCCTTCGCCAGGCCCACCGCGTCCGCGCCCATCGAGTTCGCGGCGGCCAGCGCCAGCAGCAGGTTCTCGGTGTTGTGCTCGCCCGGCAGGGGGAACTGCCCGCGGTCCGCGACCCGGACCTCGTGCCCGTCCCGAGCCAGGTGCAGCCCGCCGTCCAGCAGGAAGGCCCCGTCCGCCACCGGCCCGGACCGCGAGATGTCCCGCACGTGCTGGCCGTTGTCGCGCGTCCAGGGGTCCTCGGGCCGCAGCCAGGATGCCAGGCAGGGGTCGTCCAGGTTGCGCACGAACACGTCGCCGTGGGCCTGCCGCTGGATCACCCGTGCCTTGGCCGCCACGTAGGCCGCGAACGACCCGTGGTGCTCCAGGTGGTCCTCGGCCAGGTTGGTCACCAGCGCGACCTGCGGCCGGAAGCGCATGGTCGTCAGCAACTGGTAGCAGGAGACCTCGGCCACCACCACGTCGTCGTCCCCCACCGCGCCGACCAGGTCGCACACCGGGTTGCCCAGGTTCCCGGCGGCATGCGCCCGGATGCCCGCCTCGTTCAGCAGGTGCGTCGCCAGCGTGGTCGTCGTGCTCTTCCCGTCCGTGCCCGTGATCGCCAGGATGCGCCCCGGGAACAGCCGGTAGAACAACTCGACCTCGCCGATCACCTCGGACGCCAGCCGGTACGCGTCCCGGAAGGCGCGCGCCGCGGGCGGGATGCCCGGCGACAGCACCGCCACGTCGCCCTGCCGCACCGTCTCCCGCCCGAGGACGGTCTGGACGCGGTAGTCCACGCGCTGCTCGGCCTTCGCGCGCAACTCGGGCGAGTCCTTCCCGTCCGACAGCAGCACGTCGCCGCCCAGGCGCGCCAGCAGGTTCGCGGCCGCGATGCCGCTCTTGCCCATGCCCAGGACGCTGAAGCCGGCGCCTTCGATCCGCATCGCCCCCCCCTTCAGGCCGCCGGCCCGACCAGCGCCGCGAACCGGTCCGCCAGCGCGAACAGGTCGTCGCCGCCGAAGAAGATCACGGTGTCGTCGTCCCGCAGCCGGTCCTTCAACGCCGGCAGCAGGTCCTCCATCCGCGGCACGAAAACCACCTCGGACCCGTTCGATCGGATCTTCTCGACCAGCCAGGGTGCGTCCACGCCGGGGATCGGCACCTCGCCCGCCGTGTACAGTTCGGTGACCAGCGTCAGGTCCGCGTCCGCGAAGGCCGTCCGGTACTCGTCGCCCAGGTAGTGGATCATCGTGAACCGGTAGGGCTTGAACACCGCGACGACGCGCGCCTTCGCGAAGGCCCGCGCCCCCGCCAGCACGGCGCGGATGCCGGCCGGGTGAGAGATGTAGTCCTTGACCACCAGGTGGCGGCCCGCCCGCACCAGCGTGAAGCGGTTCTCCAGCCCCCGGAACGACGGCAGCGCGGCCCGGCACGCCTCGACGTCCGCGCCCTCCTCCAGGGCCACCGACAGCGCCGCCACCGCGTTCAGCGCGTTGTACTCGCCGGGCAGTTCCAGCGCGAACTCGCCGAGGTCGCCGCGCGGGCCCGACACGGTGAAGCGCGACCCGAAGCCGACCAGGCGCAGCGAGGTCATGCGGTAGTCGCATCCCTCGCCGCGACCGAAGGTGATCGCCGTGCGCCCCGCGCGCCGCAGGATCTCGCGGCAGTTGGCGTCGTCGCCGCACGCGTGCAGCAGGGGGGGCGAGCCGGGCCGCGACAGGTAGGCCGCGAAGTGCCGCAGCAGGCCTTCCAGGTCCTTGTAGTAGTTCAGGTGATCCGCTTCCAGGTTGTTGATCACCAGCCGGTCCGGCCGGGTGTTCTCGAAGGAGCCGTCGGACTCGTCCAGTTCGCAGACCAGGTGCGCGCCGGCCGCCTCGCGGGCGTTGGTGCCGAAGTCCAGCAGCATCGCGCCGATCGCGAAGGAGGGGTGCAGGCCGGCGCGGTCCAGCAGGAAGGCGACCAGCGACGACACGGACCCCTTGCCGTTGGTGCCGGTGACGCCGATGGACCGGCGGCCCTGCATCAGGGCGCCCAGCACCACCGACCGGTGCACGACCGGGAGGCCGGCCTGCCGCGCGGCGACCAGTTCGGGGTTCGTCTCGGGGATGGCGGTGGACACGACGACCACGTCCGCCCCGGCCAGGTTGGCGGAGGAATGGCCGATGGTCACGGTGGCGCCCTCGTCCCGCAGGGCCCGGGTGATGGACGACTCCCGCACGTCGGACCCGGAGACCGGGAATCCTCGCTGCAGCAGCAGGCGCGCCACCGCGCTGACGCCGACGCCGCCGATGCCCAGCAGATGGAAGCGACGGGGGCGGGTCAGGTCGATCGGGTTCGGGTGCACGGCGGGTTCCTTCCCTCGCTTGGGGCCCGCCGAAGGATCGCCCCGATTCGGCCGGGGATCAAGGTTCGGTCGGGAAGGCCCGGGGGGACGGGGGCGGGAAGGTCCGCGGAGAGAGGCCGGGAGGTCAGTCGTGGCCCTCGCCGGCCACCTCGTGCAGCAGTTCCGCGACCTCGCGGACCAGCACGGGGTCGGTGGCCTGCCCGGCGACCAGTTCCAGGGCGCGCGCCGTCTCGGGGCTGTCGATGTCGGCCATCGCGCGCACCGCCGCGAAGGGGATCTCGGGCCGGGAGGTCAGGGCCGCCCGGCCCAGCGCCTTCAGGGCGGCGGCGTCCTGCAGGCGGGACAGCACGCCCACGGCCCTCAGCGCCACCTCGTCGTCCTGCGACTGCAGCAGCGCCTCGGCGGGGGCCAGAGCGTCCTCGAGGCGTCGCATCGCGGCCTCCTCCAGGGCGGCCAGCAGGATCGACCGGGCCTGCGCGCCCGGCCGGGACAGGATCGCGACGAGATCCTGGTCCGGCAGCCGGGCCACCCGCGCCTGCCCGAGGGCGAGGTCCAGGGCCTGCCGGACGGCGCTTCCGAGCGCCAGCAGGACGGCCAGCCGGGACTTCCCGCCACCGCAGCCCTGGCAGGTCGCGATACCGGCACCGTCGAACGTCTCGTCGGGGTGGCCCGGGGTGGCCAGGTCCAGCGTGGCGGCCGCCGATACCGTCAGTTCGGCCCCTTCCGACTCGCAGCCCACGGCCAGCACCAGGACCGGCCGCGCGTCCGCGGGCAGGTCCAGGCCGGCCAGCAGCGCCAGGAGCGTGCCGGCCAGCGCGGGGCAGTCCTCCGGGGTCGCTCCGTCGTCGGCCGCGACGATCTCCACCTTCAGGCCGGCCAGTGCCACGGGCCGGTTCGCGGCCTCGCCCGGGGGCGGCGCCTTCGCGCAGGCGAGGCTGGCGGCCATGGCCAGCAGGGTCAGCCCGCAGGTGGGGATTCGCGACCTCATGGCCGGGATCTACACCGTCGCCTGGGCTGCCGCAAGGGAGGCGGCCGCCGGGTCCCTGGTACCGGGACCGGGACGGGCCGTCGGGATCCTGCGGGCCGGGACGGGCCGCGACGGACTCCCGGCAGGGGGTGGGGCGCGGGCGGGGGGCCGTGGTAGAATGCGGCCCGTCGACGAGCCGGGAGCATCGCGGACGTGGGAACGGTCGAACCTCGGTTGCTGAAGGGATTCCGGGATTTCCTGCCCGCCGAGCAGGCGGGCCGCCAGGCCATGCTGGACGCGATCACGCGGGCCTTCGAGGCGTGCGGCTTCGCGCCGCTGTCCACCCCCGCCATCGAGTACGCGGACATCCTGCTGGGCAAGTACGGAGAGGAGGGCGAGAAGCTGCTGTACCGGTTCCGGGACAACGGGGACCGGGACGTCGCGCTGCGCTATGACCTGACGGTGCCGCTGGCCCGCGTCGTGGCCCAGTACAGGGACCTGCCGCGCCCGTTCCGGCGGTACCAGACCGGCACCGTGTGGCGCGCCGAGAAGCCCGCGCACGGGCGTTTCCGCGAGTTCATGCAGTACGACGCGGACATCGTCGGGTCGGCCTCGCCGCTGGCGGACGCGGACTGCATCGCCGCGGGGATCCTGGCGCTGCAGGGGTTGGGGCTGCAGCGGTTCGTCGTGCGGATCGGGCACCGCGGCGTCCTGAACGCGATCCTGACCGAGGCCGGCGTGACGGAACCCGAGGCCCACGTCGCGATCCTGCGGACCATCGACAAGCTGGAGAAGATCGGGCCCGGCCCGGTGCGGGACCTGCTGTGCGAGATCCCCGGCGTCGGCCTCCCACGCGCCGAGCGGCTGCTGGACCTGCTGGGTGACGGGCGCGACCCGGCCGTGCTGGAACGGCTGGAGGGGTCGCAGGACCCCGCGGTCGCACAGGCCGTCGCCCACCTGCGCAAGGTGCTGGACGTGCTGGCGGCGATGGGGTTCGCGGACCGGGTCGGGCTGGACCTGCGGATTGCCCGCGGGCTGGACTACTACACCGGCACCGTCTACGAGACGACCCTGCCGGACCTGCCGTCCGTCGGGTCGGTGATGAGCGGCGGCCGGTACGACACGCTGCTGGAGACCTACGGCGTCCCGGCGATCCCGTGCGTCGGGATCAGCATCGGCGTGGACCGGCTGTTCGCGGCGCTGGCCGAACTGGGGTGCGCGCCGACCGGGGCCACCGGGCCGCAGGTCGTGCTGTGCATGCTGGGAGAGACGGTGCTGGCCGACGGGATGCGGCTGGTCGCGGACCTGCGCCGGGCGGGGATCCGGGCCGAGTCCGTGCCCGACCCGGCGGCGCGCCTGAAGAAGCAGATCGAGTACGCGGTGCGACGAGGCGCGAACCGTGCGATCCTCCTGGGGGAGGCCGAGGCCGCGGAACGCCGGGTGGCGCTGAAGGACCTGGCGACGGGCGAACAGGCGTCCGTGGCCTTCGACGACCTGGTCGGGCACCTGCGCGGGGAACTGGCGAAGGGGTAGGCCGTGGCGGTCACCGACAAGGATCTGGACAACGACCTGGGCGACCTGACGACCCGGATCGAGAAGCTGCGGGTCCGGTACCAGGGCTTCTTCCTGGGCCTGGAGAAGCTGCCGCCGCTGTTCGAGCGCGACCAGCTGGAGAAGTTCATCCGGCTGACCCCGCTGAACGACGCCCGCCGCGCCGTGCACAAGTTCCGGTTCCAGGCCCTGCTGCAGCGATACCGCACGATGGCGGTGTACTGGGACCGCATCATGCGGGAACTGGAGGAAGGCAAGATCACCCGCGAGTCGATGCGGCGGGAGGCAGGCTACGCCTCGGCCGCCGCGCCCGATCGTGCCGCCGCGCCGGGTCCGGGGACCGGGGCCACCGCCGGCTCCGCCCCCGCGACGAAGGCGCCCGAACCGCCCGGCGCGCCCGCGCCGGCAGCGGACGACCCGCTGCACCGGCTGTACGACGACTACATCGCCGCGCGGTCCTCGCTGGGCCTGTCGGTCGAGGGCATCACGGAACCGGTGTTCCGGACCAGCATCGACAAGCAGCGCCAGGCCCAGGCCGAGAAGCTGGGCGTGCCCGACGTGACGTTCTCGGTGGTCGTCAAGGAGGGGAGGGTCGTGCTGTTGGCGAGGCCGATCGCCGGCCGCCCGGTGTCGTGACCCCCCGGACCGTCCTTTTCCCGAAGGCAGGAGGCGACCCGTGCTGATGGCGGAAGTGATCCGGCGCAAGCGCGACGGGGGCACCCTGGACGAGGCCACGATCCGCGAGGTGATCTCCGGCCTCGTCGCCGGCGAGGTCCCGGACTACCAGGCCGCGGCCCTGCTGATGGCGGTGTACTTCCGCGGCCTGGACGACGCGGAACTGGTGGCCTGGACGCAGGCGATGCTGCACTCGGGCGACGTGTTCGACCTGTCGGGCGTCCCCGGCGGCAAGGTGGACAAGCACTCGACCGGCGGGGTCGGCGACAAGGTCAGCATCCCGCTGGCGCCGCTGGTCGCCGCGTGCGGCGTGCGGGTGCCGATGATCTCGGGCCGGGGCCTGGGGCACACGGGCGGCACGCTGGACAAGCTGGAGTCCATCCCGGGATTCCGGACCGGCCTGGCCCCGGCGCGGTTCGTCGAGGGCGTGGCCACCGTCGGCGCGTGCATGATCGGCCAGACCGAGTCGATCGTGCCCGCGGACAAGCGCCTGTATGCGCTGCGGGACGTCACCGGCACCGTCGAGTCCATCCCGCTGATCGCCGCGTCCATCCTCAGCAAGAAGCTGGCCGAGGGGATCTCGGGGCTGGTGCTGGACGTGAAGGTCGGGTCGGGCGCCTTCATGAAGACCCTGGACCGCGCCCGGGAACTGGCCCGCACGCTGGTCGGGCTGGGGAACCGGTCCGGCGTGCGCACCGTCGCGTTCCTGACCGACATGAACCAGCCGATCGGCTGGGCGGTGGGCAACGCGCTGGAGATCGAGGAGTCCGTCGAGGTGCTGCGCGGCGTCGGGCCGGAAGACACGGTCGAACTGGTGGTGACCCTGGGCGGCCGGATGCTGGTGCTGGGCGGAGCGGCGGCGACGCAGGCCGAGGGCGAGGCGCGCATCCGGCGGGCGATCGACGACGGGTCGGGGCTGCAGGCGTTCCGGCGCATGGTGGCGTTCCACGGCGGCGACCCGGCGGTGGCCGACGATCCGTCGCGACTGCCGCAGGCGGCGAGGACGGTGGACGTGCCGGCGCCGCGGGACGGCGTCGTGCAGGCGATCGACTGCGAGAGGGTCGGACTGGCCGCGCTGGTGCTGGGCGGCGGCCGGCGGCGCAAGGAGGACGCGATCGACCCGGCGGTCGGGCTGCGGGTGCGGGCGCGGCTGGGGTCGGGCGTGTGGGCCGGCGATCCGCTGGTCACGCTGCACGTGAACGACGGGGCGAACGAGAGCGAGGCGGCGGCGCTGGTCCGGGAGGCCTACGTGCTGGGCGCGGCGCCGGTCACGGCCGGGTCGAGGGTCCTGGAGGTCGTCGAGTCGGCCTGAGCGCCGGCGGGGGAGGATCCGGCGGGGCCAGCCGGCGCGAGGCCGACTGGCACTGGTCCACGAAGAAGGCGCGGTCCGCGGTCGCCTGCGCGGCGGGCTTGCGGGCGACGCGCGACGTGCCGTCGAACCACGCCAGCGGGATTGCCACCATCAGCACCACGGCCAGCGCCTTGCCGGGCAGCCGGCCGTCCCGGAACGCGACCGACGCGATCGCCAGCAGCAGGAACAGCCCCGCCAGCACGGCCAGGGCCGGCAGCGAAGGCAGCCACCCCAGGGGTCCGACCTGAACGAAGCAGCCCCCGGAGGCCAGAGGGACCACCAGGTCGTGGAAGGGGTTCGCCCAGCTCTCGGGCAGGTGCGGGAACACGACCGTCGCCAGGCCGGTCATCATCACCGACGCGGCGGCCAGCCCCGGGGCGATCGCGGCCGCGGTGCGCGACCGGTGGATCCACAGCGCCGCCGGCGCGACCAGGAACGGCACCAGCGGCGTCAGGTGGCGCTGGGAGACGGTCCAGCCGCCGTCCCAGTAGACCATCGACGACACGAACAGGATCGGCAGCAGGACCTGCACGACCCGCAGCAAGGCGTCCTGCCACCGGGCAGTGCGGGCGTAGGACACCAGCCCGCCGAACCCCAGCGCCAGGAAGGGCGACCAGGCGAACAGCCCCTTGCAGGGCGGGAACAGGCTGCCGGCAAAAGGCTGCAGCCGCGGCGCGGCGATCCCCATGAACCCCTGCGCGTGCACCGACGCGAAGAACGGGTTCGCGACGTAGGAGTAGCCGGTCCGCCACGGGGCGCCGAAGGCCGCCGCGTGGAAGGCCCCCAGGGCCGCCAGGGGAGGCAGCGCGCCGGCCACCGCCGCGGCGATCGCCGGGAAGAGCGGCCGGGCCCGCAGCAGGAAGACGACCGCCAGCGGCAGCAGGTAGACCGCGGACTGGTACTCCGCCGCGACGCAAGCCGCGGCCAGGAAGCCCACGCCCGCAGCGCGCCCCGGCGACACCTCCGGCCGTCGCAGCAGGAACCACGTCGCGTAGACCAGCACCGCGACCAGCTGGTGGCCGTAGTACAGCACGCTGTAGGTGAAGCCCAGCGTGCCCAGGCCGTACGTCGCCAGGGCCAGCGCCCGGCTCGGCGCCGGCACGCCCCGCTCGGACAGCTCGATCCGCAGCAGCACCAGCAGGATCAGCGTGGGCAGGACCCCGGTCAGCAGGCGCGCGATGCGCAGGTCGGCCGCCGGGTCCCGGTCGCCGCCCAGCGCCTGCCGCAGCCAGATCCCCGGCGCGGCCAGGAAGGCGGTGCCCGGCGGCTTGTCCGAGAAGTACGAGTCCGCGACCCTGGACTTGTCGCCGATGTCCCCGAAGCGGGCCATGGACGGGCCGATCTCCAGGTCGCCGTCGACCAGCGCGTAGGCGGTGTACAGGCGCGACAGTTCGTTGGCCGAGTGCAGGCCGGGGAAGAACGGGAAGACTCCGGCCTGCGTCACGAAGACCAGCAGGATCGCCAGGCGGTCCAGCCCGACCGCCGCGATCCGCCCGCGAGCCGTCCGGGTGCCGTCGATGTCCAGCGTCGCCACGGCCGGATTCTAGTCGAAAAGAGGGACAGCCTCGCATTTCCGGGCGGTCGGGGCCGGTCGGGGATGCGCGCCCATCCGCGGAGGGGGCCCGGAGCGGAGTCGGCCTCCCCGTCGGACCCCTTCCCGGATAACCGTCCCGATCCGGGGCCGCCCTTCCCGACCCGCGCCTCCGTGGGAGTCCTCCTCCCCCGGGCCGTGGATGACGGAGGCCCCGAAAATGGAGGCTGTCCCTCTTTTCGGGACGGGCCGTGGATGACGGAGGCCCCGAAAATGGAGGCTGTCCCTCTTTTCGGGAGTCGTCCCCGTTCCTCGCGCGGGCGCGTCGCGCCTTGACGGATCGGCCCCGGTCCCGTATAAGCCTACGCCGGGATTCCTCTTTGCGGAGCGTGGACGGCGATGTTCGAGATCCTCACGAAGGGATTCAGGAATGCCCGGGCCCGGCTGTCCGGCAAGGCGGTCATCACCGAGTCGGCGATCGAGGAGGCCCTGCGGGACATCCGCGTGTCCCTGCTGGAGGCCGACGTCGCGCTGCCGGTCGTCAACGCCTTCCTGGAGCGCGTGAAGACCGAGGCGGTGGGCGAGGTCGTCCGCCTGGCCGCCAAGACCGACGGCAAGAAGGTCCAGGTCACGCCCGCCGAGCACTTCGTCAAGCTGTGCCACGACCAGTTGATCGCCCTGATGGGCGAGGGCGACCGCCAGATCGAGTTCGAGCCGGCCGGCAAGGTCACCGCCGTCATGATGGTGGGCCTGCACGGCACCGGAAAGACGACGACCGCGGCCAAGATCGCCGGCCTGATGAAGGAAGGCAAGCACAAGCCGATGCTGGTCGCCGCCGACATCTACCGCCCCGCCGCCGTGGACCAGTTGAAGGTCCTGGGCGAGCGCCTGGGCATCCCCGTCTTCCATCGCCCCGGGGTGCAGCCGCCGGACCTGTGCGCCGAGGCGATGAAGCAGGCGATCCACGAAAAGCGCGACCTGGTCATCTTCGACACCGCCGGCCGCCTGGCGATCGACGAGCCCCTGATGCAGGAACTGTCGCAGATCAAGGCGCGCACGAACCCGAGGAACATCTTCCTGGTCGTGGACGCGATGATCGGCCAGGACGCCGTCCGCATGGCGTCCGAGTTCGACAAGCGCCTGGACCTGACCGGCGTCGTGATGACCAAGATGGACGGCGACGCCCGAGGCGGCGCCGCGCTGTCGGTCCGGGCCGTCACCGGCAAGCCCATCGTCTACGTCGGCATGGGCGAGGACCTGGGCAAGATCGAGCCCTTCCGCCCCGACGGCATCGCGTCCCGCATCCTGGGCTTCGGAGACGTGGTCGGCCTGGTCAAGGACTTCGAGAAGGTCGTCGACCAGGAGAAGGCGGAAGAGGACGCCATCCAGCTGCTGAAGGGCCAGTTCAACCTGGTCCAGTTCCTGGAGCAGATCCGCGCCATCCAGAAGATGGGGTCGCTGCGGGACACGCTGGAGAAACTGCCGTTCTTCCACGAGATGGTGCCCGAGGGCGCCGCCGTGGACGAGAAGGTGCTGGGCCGGATCGAGGCGATGATCCACTCGATGACGCCGGGCGAGCGCCAGAAGCCCGAGACCATCAACGACAGCCGCATGAAGCGCATCGCGAAGGGCTCGGGCCGCAAGCCCGCCGAGGTCAAGGACCTGCTGGCCCGCTTCGAGACGATGCGCGAGGTGATGAAGCGCGTCGGCAAGCAGCCGTCACTGCTGTCGCGCCTGCCCGGGTTCAAGGAGGCCCTGGACCTGGCCAAGTCGCGCGGCGAGGACGTGTCGGACCTGATGCCCGCCCAGCAGGCCCCGTCGGGCGGCTGGGGCGCGGGCTACGGCCAGATGCGCCTGTCGCCGGCCGAGAAGGAGCGGCGCCGCAAGAAGGAGAAGGCGGCCCGCAAGCAGCGCCAGAAGGCGCGGAAGAAGCGATGATGTCGAAGGCCCTGCGCACGGTCTCCCGCTGCCTGCCCCCGGTCCTGGCCCTGTCGCTGCTGCTGGTCGATGCCGCCCCCGCCCGCGCCGTGCCGCCCGCTGCCGACCGCGTCGAGGACGTCGTGCGCGTGCTGCGGGCCAAGGCGAACCCCACCCGCGCCGAACTGTCCGTGGCCGGCGGGGAGGTCGGGCGCATTTTGGTGGACCTGCTGGTCGCCCGGAAGATCGACGCGGAACTGCGGGTGCGGGCCGCCCGTGCGCTGGTGTCCTACCCGTCCGAGAGGACGCGCGCGGTGCTGGTGTCGATGGTGCCGAACCGCGAGGAGCCGTCCTCGTTGAGGGCGGTCGTGATGGTGTCGCTGGCGCGGATCCAGGGGGCGCGGGCCGTGGACGACCTGCTGCCGTGGCTGAAGGACCCGGACCCGGTGCTGAGGGCCGGCGCGGGCCGCGCGCTGGGCGAGACGGGCGACGAGAGGGCGTGCTCGGTGCTGGTCGATTCGCTGGGCCACGAGGAGGGCCTGGAGGTCCGGATGGCGATCGAGGAAGGCATCGCGACCTGCCGCAGGGGGAGGGAACCGTGAAGCGGCTGTCGGGGGTCGTGACGGCGCTGATCACCCCGTTCGACGGGGACCGCGTGGACCTGCCCGCGCTGGCCGACCTGGTCCGGGCGCAGGTCGCGGCGGGCGTGCACGGCGTGGTGGCCTGCGGGACCACCGGCGAGCCGGCGACGATGACGGAGGCCGAGCGGGACGCGGTCGTGCGCACGGTCGTCGAGGTCGTCGCGGGGCGCATCCCGGTGTGGGTCGGCACCGGGACGAACTGCACGCGCACCACGATCGAGGAGACGGTCCGGGCGAAGACGCTGGGGGCGGACGGCGCGCTGGTGGTGACGCCGTACTACAACCGGCCTCAGCAGGAGGGCCTGATCGAGCATTTCCGCCGGGTGGCCGACGCGGGAGGGCTGCCGGTGGTGCTGTACAACGTGCCGGGGCGCACCGGCGTGAACCTGCTGCCGCGCACGGTGGCGGCGCTGTCGGGCGTCCCGGGCATCGTCGGCATCAAGGAGGCGTCGGGCAGCGTGGGGCCGGTGCGCGAGATCGTCGCCGCGGCCCCGGCCGACTTCCGGGTGCTGTCGGGCGACGACGGGCTGTTCCTGCCCAGCCTGGCCGTCGGGGCGTGCGGCGTCGTGTCGGTCGCGTCCAACGTGGCCCCGCGGCAGATGGTCGAACTGTGGCAGGCGTTCCAGGACCGCCGCGTCCGGGAGGCGGCCGAGATCGACCGCAGCCTGTCCGCGCTGTACACGGCGCTGTTCCTCGAGTCCAGCCCCGCGCCCGTGAAGGCCGCGGCCGCGATCCTGGGGATGTGCCGGGACGACGTCCGGCTGCCGCTGGTGAAGGCGTCCCGGGCCACCCGCGAGGCCCTCGAGTCCGCCCTGTCGATCGCCGGCGTGCGGTAGGGGAGGCCCGCCCTGCGTTGGCGGGGGACGGGGCCCCCGCCCTACATTCAGCCGCAGGGACCTTCCTCGAAACCTGTTCGTGAACCGCAAGAAACGCTGGTGCTGCCTGGGGTTGTAGGGCGGGGGCCCCGTCCCCCGCCTCCTCGGATCACGTCACATGCGGTGGCTCTTCATGAAGGCCTCGACCTCGGGCAGGCCGCCCTGCAGGACCAGGTAGGAATCCGGCGGCTCGCGTTCCGTGATCTCCCCCGCGACCGGCGTCAGCATCATGCGCCGGATCTCCTCGCGGTCGTCGGTATGCGCCAGCGCCCAGCCCAGTTTCATGAACGCCACCTCGGGCAGCATGTCGCCGGCCGGCACGATCCCCATCTCCATCAGGTCGCGCCCCGTGTCGTACACGTACATCTGCACGTAGCCCCACAGCGTCTGGACCGTCATGTAGATGTGCACGCCCTTCGCGATGGCCCGCCGGATGGCCGGGTACAGCGGCTTGTTCACATGGCCCAGGCCGGTGCCCGCGATGACGATGCCGCGGTAGCCGTTCTCGACCAGCCCGTCGATCAGGTCGGGTTTCATACCGGGGTAGTAGTACAGGATGGTCGCGCGATCGTCGTACACCGCGTCCAGCTTGACCTTGCGGCTCCTGTCGCGCCGCCGGTAGTCCGGCCGCAGCGGGTTCACCGCGTCCCGGGACACCGTCGCCACCGGGATGTCGCCGATGGTCCGGAAGGTGGATCTGAACGACGAGTGCATCTTGCGGACGCGCGTGCCGCGGTGCAGCAGGCCGTACTGGTCGGACGTCGGCCCGAACATGCAGACCATCACCTCGGCGATGTCGCTGTGGCCGGCGGTGCGGGTCGCGTGCATCAGGTTCAGCGCCGCGTCGGAGGACGGCCGGTCGGAGGATCGCTGCGACCCGACCATCACGATCGGCACGGGCGGGTCCTGCACCATGAACGACAGGATCGCCGCGGTGTGGTGCATCGTGTCGGTGCCGTGCCCGATGACGATGCCGTCCGCGCCCTCCTCGATCGACCGCGCCACCGCCTTCGCCAGGCCGATGTACTGTTCCGGGCCCATGTTCTCGCTGAACACGGCGTACAGCTTCTCGGTCTTGATGTTGCAGATGTCGGCCAGCTCGGGCACCGACCCGTACAACTCGCCGGGCGAGAACGCCGGGATGACCGCGCCGGTGCGGTAGTCCAGCCGGGACGCGATGGTTCCGCCCGTGCCCAGCAGCTTGACCGTCGGCTTCGCCTGGTCGTACGGGAACTCGCGTTCCGGGATCTGGTAGTGCGCCTCGCGGCGGCCCCGGCTGACGAACTCGGTGACGGTGCTGGCGGCAATGCCGATGTTGTACCCGGTCTCCAGTTTCAGCACGATGTGCTGGTCGCCGGCCGTCTCGCTGCGGGGCAGCACGATGCCCTGGTAGACGCCGCGGGTGGTCTTGACGTCGACCTCCTCCCAGACGCCCACGTCCAGCCGCTGCAGCAGTTCCAGCCCGGCGCCGCGGTACCCCTTGAAGCGATCGCTCCCGTTCGTCGCGCTCATGCCCGCCCCCCTTCCGCCGCGGCCCGCGGGTCCGGCTTCGACAGGTACAGCGGCCGGTGGCCCACGGCCGTCGCCACGATCGCCTTCGCGGCCTTCTGGTCGATCGAGTCCTCCCCGCGGCAGCACAGCAGCTCCGCCAGCCGGTCCGCGTCCAGGCCCGATACGTCGCAGCCCTTCGCCTTCAGGTGAGGCACCCAGTCCAGCAGCAGGTGGGCCAGCACGGTCGGCTTCACCGCGACCTTCCCTCGCGCCGCCTCGAACGTCGCGTAGGCGTCGGTCGTGAACAGGCGTCCGACCTGCTCCTTCGACAGGCCCATCGCGCCGTACCGCTCCTCCTTCTCCCACAGCGGCTCGGGCTGGCGGCCGCGCGCCCGCTCGAAGCGCTCCTCCTCCAGCACGATCGGCGGCAGGTCGGTGTCCGGGTACATCCGGTCGGGGCCGGGCAGCATCCGTTCGAAGCAGGTGGCCCCGCCGGGCAGCGACTTGCGGGTCTCGCGCGGCACGCCGGCCAGCGCCTCGCGCATGCGGATGCGGACCTCGCCCATGGCGGTGGTCACGTCGGCGGCGGGCCCGGCCACGACGACGATGGCGTCCTTGGCGCCGGTCTTCGTCGCGCGGCGCACCTCGTCGAACAGCGTGGCCAGCGTGAACGACTCGGGGCAGTCCGAGTGCGCCAGGTTCGGGACGCGGTCGATGCAGGCGATGACCCTGACGCGGTCGGAGATCTCGTGCCCGAACGTGCGCTGCGGCGCCGTCGGGAACGACAGCAGGCCCGAGCAGTTGCGCAGCACGATGGCACGCGCCACCATGCCGCCGCCCCACGCCAGCCGGAAGGCCGGGTGGGGGAACCTCTTCGCCTGGGCGGTCACGTCCATCTCGGTGTCGAAGTCGTTCGCCGTGATGCCGCGGTGCCGCGCCGCCTCGCGCAGGTCCAGCAGCGCCTTCTGCCGCAGCGCCTCGAAGTGCACCAGAGCCGGCAGCTGCCGCAGCGACGACACGCCCTTGATCTCGACGCGGTCGCCGCCCGCGACGGACACGTTGACGTCCTGCCGGGCGCGCCCGTGGCCGGTCCGGACCTGTCCCGACAGGTGGCACAGCCGGCGGATCGCGTTGCCGACCCGGGCTGCGTCCTCGGGGGTGTGCATCTCGGCTTCCGTGACGATCTCGATCAGCGGGATCGACAGCCGGTCGGTGATGTAGGTGCGCCGGTGGCCGTGGTCCGACGCTTCGCGGCAGGCGTCCTCCTCCAGGCCCAGTTGCCGGATGCCGATGCGGCGCCCGTCCACCCGGATCCAGCCGTTGACGCCGATGATGCAGGTCCGCTGGAAGCCCGTCGGGATCGACCCGTCCAGGTACTGCTTGCGGGCGATGTGGATCTCGTCGACGAGGTTCAGGTTCAGCATCATGCCGATGACGAGGGCGCGGTCCAGGGCCTCGCGGTTCAGCCCGAACGGCGGCGCGTCGTCCATCTCGTAGGTGCAGACCGTCTCTCGGTTCAGCCGGTAGACGATCTCCTTCTTCGTCTTGAATTCCATCAGCGCCGTCGGGTCGTACTCGCCCAGTTCCGACAGCGTCGGGCGCATGTGCCGCAGGATCTCGGCGTGGAACTCGTCGCTGTATGGCTTGACCGGGCAGCGGCAGAACAGTTTGTGGGTGGTGAAGACCTGCCGGTGCATCTCGATCCCGCACTTCAGGCCCAGTTGCCGGTAGAACTCCGGTTCGGCGAAGCGGGGAGCGGTCTGCGGAACGTTCGCGGGTTGCCCTTCCACGAGGCACCTCCTGTCGGAGGCGGAGGATATCAAGCCTGCGGGAAAAGGGAGAAGAAACCCGGAGGGGTCACCCGTTCGAGGCGCGGGCGTCCCGCAGAACCTCGGCCTCGGATCGGCGCAGGTACAGGGGTTCCGCGTCGGCCGCGGGGGTGGGGGGCAGGCCGCGCTCCAGGGCGACCTGGATCAGCACCGACGCGCGGATCGCGTGGTCCGGCGCGGCCGCGATCTGCAGGCGATCCCCCAGCGCGCCGGCCAGCGCGTCCCGGTAGGCCAGCACGCCCTCCCCGACGCCGACGATCGGCAGGCCGAGGCAGGCGTCGCGGAGGGCCTCGGCGGCAGCCCGCGGCGCGATGGCGGTCGCCTCCAGCAGCGGGGCGCCGTCCGGGGCGAAGGCCGCGGCGTACAGTTCCGACCGCCGGGCGTCCAGCGCCGCCAGCACCACCGCGCCGCGCCCCAGCAGGGGCCGTGCCAGCGCGTCCAGCGAAGGAACGCAAACCAGCGGCCTGCCCAGGGCGAAGGCCAGCCCCTTCATCGCCGCCAGCGTGATGCGCACGCCGGTGAACGACCCGGGCCCGACCGAGGCCACCAGCAGGTCCAGGTCGGACGGCTGCAGCCCGCGGGCGGACAGGATGTCCCGCATGTCGGTCGCCAGGCGGCGGCTGGTGCTGCCGGGGGTCTGCAGGACCAGTTCGGCCGTCACCCGGTCGCCCTCGACCAGCGCCACGGTCCCCACCGTCGTCGAGGTGTCGCACCCCAGCACGACCGGGTGCGCCCGCGGCTCCACCTTCATGGATCCCCCCTCGCCTTCCCGGGCCTACTGCCCGGTGAAGCGCGACAGCACGCCCCACTTCCGCTCGATGTCGTTCGCGAACACGACGACCATCAGCGCCAGCAGGAAGGCCAGCCCGAACCACGACGCGATCGTGCGGCCCCTGCGCCCCATCGGCCGGCGGGTGGCGGTCTCGATGGCGAAGATCACCAGGTGCCCGCCGTCCAGCACCGGGATCGGCAGCAGGTTCAGCAGGCCCAGGCTCATCGACAGCCACGCCAGCCGGGCCAGGAACTCCTCCGCGCCGCGCGCCGATGCCGCGATGTCGTAGATCATGATCGGCCCGCCCATCTCGCGCACCGACACCCTGCCGGTCACCAGCCCGGCGATGCCGGCCGCGGTGACGACCAGGATCTCGGAGGTGCGGTCCCAGGAGCGGTGGAGGGCGTACCGGACCCGGTCCTCGTTGGGGATCTCGTCGGGCTCGACCGCCGCGCGCCGGCAGGAAGCGCCCGTCGGGACGTACCGGGGCACGGCCGCGCCCGGCTCCCAGGCGGGGTTCGCCAGCGTGATTGTCGTCTCCAGCACCTGCCCTTCGCGCTCGACCTCCAGCCGGCGGGTCAGCGACGGGTCCCGCGCCATCGCCTGGACCAGGAAGGCCCAGTCGGAGTAGGCCGTGCCGTCCATCGACACGATGCGGTCGCCGGCCTTCAGGCCCGCCCGGGTCGCGGGGGTGTTCGCCTCGATCGCCGAGACCACCAGCGCCCCGTCGTCCACGCCGGCCGACGCCTCCTGGCCCAGCGGGCCCAGGGTGACGTTGCGGGAGGCGCCCGGCCGGTGGTCGTCGGCCCGCGTCGGGGCCACGACCAGGGCGACCGAGCGCGCCCTCGCGGCCTCGATGGCGGCGGCCACGTCCGCGAACGAGCGCGTCTCCTTCCCGTCCACCGACAGCACCGCGTCGAAGGTCTGCAGCCCCGCGATCGCGGCCGGGCTGCCCGGCGTGACCCGCAGCACCGGCAGCGTCCGTTCCGGCGCGACCTCGATGCGGCCCACCGTGCTGGCGATCCCCAGTTCCTTGAAGCCCGCCATCTCGACGGCCTTGGGCGTCACGGTCATTGCCATCGGGCGGCCGTCGCGATCCACCCGCACCTCGATCGGCTGGTCCGGGGACGCCGAGATGGCGTCCACCAGTTCCCACCAGTACCGGATGTCGCGATCGCCGACCCCCGTCACGCGGTCGCCGGGCCGGATGCCGCCCTGCCAGGCCGGCTCGTCCACGGCCACGGTGCCGATCACCGACGGCATCAGCGTCGATTCCGAGGCGTGCAGCGGCACGAAGATCAGCAGCGGCAGCACCAGGTTGAACACGGGCCCTGCCAGGACGATCAGCGTCTTCCGCCACAGGTCGGTGGTCAGGAAGCCCTTGCGGCGCTCCTCCGCGGCCGGCGGGTTCTCGGGGTCGTCGCCCGCCATCTTGACGTAGCCGCCCAGAGGGATGGCCGACAGCCAGTATTCCGTCACGCCGCGCTTGAATCCCAGCAGCTTCGGGCCGAACCCGATCGAGAAGCGCAGGACCGTGACCCCGACCGCCCGGGCGGCCAGGAAGTGCCCCAGTTCGTGGAAGAAGATCAGGCCGCCCAGGAACAGCAGGAACTTCAGCATCGACGCACCGGCCTCGCAAAGCCGCGCGACAAGATAGCAACGGAAGTGCGCCGACGCAATCGGACAGGGGCGCGGGGCCGCACGAAGGCGCGTCGGCTGGAGGGGAGCGGGGGGCGGTCAGAGGTGGCCGGTGCGCTCGCGCTGGCGCTTCATCTCGCGGGAGAGGCGCTGCCAGACCTTCTCCTCCAGGGCCGCCTTGTCGACCGGGACCTTCCTCGGGACCGGGGTTCGGGACCCGCCGCCCGCCTCGGGGAGTTGCAGCGTCGCCGGTTCCTTCTGCTTCTCGTCGGGCCGGGCCTTCGCGGCCTCCTCCTTTGCCAGCACCATCTCCTCGACGCGACGGGCGCGGATCTCCAGTTTCTCGCGCTCGGGCATGCGGGGCACCCGGGCCATCCCGCTCTCTCCCTCGGCCACGTGGGTCAGTTCGTGGGCCAGCAGCGACTTGCCCCGGGGGCTGCCGGGGTCGAACCCGCCCGGGCCGAAGAAGACGTCCGACGGGCCGGTGGCGAAGGCGCGGGCGCCCATCGACCGGGCCATCCTGCGGGCCTCGCCGCCGGTGTGCAGGCGGACGTCCGACAGGTCGGCGCCGGTGATGGTTTCCATCTCGGCGCGCAGCGTGGGGTCCAGGCGCCTCGGGGCCTCGTCGGCCAGCAGGGCCGTGCCGGCCTGCGAGTAGCGCTGCAGCAGTTCCTCTTCCAGGCCCCGGGGTTCCCGGGTCCCCTTCGGGCGCTCGGCGGTCTTCCGACGGGTGGGTCGGGTTCCCATGGCTCCCTCGACAGTCGGCCTGCAGAATTGTAGCATACCGTCCTCGCTTGCAATTCGAGCCGAAGGGTCGCAGAGTGAGCGCCGTGATGAGCCCCTGGACACGCCGCGCCGCGCTGCTGGCCCTCCTCGGCGTGCTGGTGCCGCCGCACGTGCAGGCCGCCGACGGCCCGCGCCTTGCCGCCGCCTTCTCGGCCTGGGACGTCAGGACCGCGCGCACCCTGCTGCAGAGGGGCCTGGAGGGGGTGCCCCGCCGCGAGCTGCCGCTGCACTGGGGGATGCTGTACCTGCTGGAGGGCGACGCCACCCGGGCCGAGGAGGTCCTGTCGCGTGCGACGGGCGCGGAGGCGGCGGTTCTGCGGTCCATCGCCCGCGCGACCCGCGAGGCGACGCGCGACCTGGCCGTCACGTCGTCCCCGGCCGGCCGGTTCCATGTGGCGTACCGGCCCGGCCCGGACGAGGCCGCGCTGCCCTACCTGCTGGAGGCGGCCGACGCGGCGTTCGAGGAACTGTCGGCGCGCATCCCGGTGGCGGTCCGATTCCCGATCCGGGTGCTGCTGCTGCCCACCTTCGACGACCTGTCGGCGGTGACCGGCCTGGGCCGCTCGGACCTGGACGCGTCGGGGGCGGTCGCGGCCTGCGTCTTCAACCGGATCGCGATGGTGTCGCCGTCGCGGCTGCCGCGCGGCTACCCCTACGCGGACACGCTGGCGCACGAACTGGCCCACTACCTGATGACGGTGCGGGCGGGCGACCGGGTGCCGCTGTGGCTGCAGGAAGGGATGGCCAAGGCGCTGGAGGCGACGTGGCGCGGGGCACCGCCGGGACGCGTGCACCGCACGCTGGGTGAACTGCTGGCGGACGCCGTGGCCCGGGGGCGGCTGCTGCCCTTCTCGTCGTTCAGGAACAGCCTGGCGCGGATGGCCCGGCCCGAGGATACCGCGCTGGCCTTCGCCCAGTTGTCGTCGTTCGCGTCCTGGCTGATGGACTCGCACGGGGCGTCGGTGCTGGGGCGCCTGCTGGACGAACTGGCCGCGGGCGACGAGGACATCGCGGTGCTGCGCGCCACCGGCCGGACGCTGCAGGAACTGCGCTCGGACTGGCTGGCCGGGCTGGTTCGCCAGGGGATGCCCGCGGACCCGTCGTCACCGCGTCCTGCGGGGACCCTGCTGCTGGAAACGGCGGCGGACCCGTCGCCGGAGATGACCCCGGAGGCACTGGCGCAGTTCCGGCTGGGCGACATGCTGCGCCTGTCGGGGCGGCCCGCGGCGGCGGCCGGGAAGTTCCGGGCCGTGGCCGAGTCGATGCCGCGGCCGCACCCGGCCGTCGTGGGGCGGCTGGCCGGCGTGCTGGTGGACGCGGGGACGCCCGACGCGGCGCTGGCGGTGCTGGACGCGGCGGTGCTGGACGAGGAGGAATTCCCCTACCTGGCCCGGGAGCGGGGACGCGCCCTGGCCCGGCAGGGGCGGTTCGGGGAGGCCGAGATGCCGCTGATGACCGCGGTGCGGTCGGACCCGTGGGACCCGGAGACGCACGAGGCCCTGGCGAGGGTCTTCGGCGCGACGGGGCGAGCGGATCTGGCCGAGCGGGAGCAGCGCCTGGCGGGGGCGTGGAGGTGATCGTGGAGACCGATGCTCGGGCGGCGGTGCTGGACGAGGAGCAGCAGGTCCGGCTGGCGCGCGAGGCCTGGGAGCGGATCGCGGCGGAGGTGGGCTGCCGCATCATCGGGCAGGACGAGGCGGTGGAGCGGCTGCTGGTGGCGCTGGTGGCCGGCGGGCACGGGCTGCTGATCGGCGTGCCCGGCCTGGCCAAGACGTCGCTGGTGTCCACGCTGGCCCAGTGCATTGACCTGTCCTTCGCGCGCATCCAGTTCACGCCCGACCTGATGCCGTCCGACGTGACCGGCACCGAACTGCTGGAAGAGGATCGAGCGACCGGCCACCGCGCGTTCCGGTTCGCCAAGGGGCCGGTATTCGCGAACCTGCTGCTGGCCGACGAGATCAACCGCACCCCGCCCAAGACGCAATCCGCGCTGCTGGAGGCGATGCAGGAGCACCGGGTCACCGTGGCCGGCGTCACCTACGCCCTGCCCGAGCCGTTCACCGTCTTCGCGACCCAGAACCCCATCGAGCAGGAGGGCACCTACCCGCTGCCCGAGGCCCAGTTGGACCGGTTCATGCTGGCGGTCCGGATGGACTACCCCGGGATCGAGGACGAGGTGCGGGTGGTGCGCCAGACGACCGGGCCGGCACCGGTGGCGGTGCAGCGGGTGCTGACGCCCCAGGTCGCCCTGGAACTCCAGGCGCTGGTCCGGCGCATGCCGACCCCCGACTACGTGGTGAGGGAGGCGGTGTCGCTGGTCCGGCGCACCCGTCCGGCCGACCCGTCGGCCACGGTCGCGGTGAAGGACTTCGTCTCGTGGGGGGCCGGGCCGCGTGCCGCGCAGCACCTGGTGCTGGCGGCCAAGGCGCTGGCGCTGCTGCGAGGGCAGTTCGCGGTCGAGCCGGAGCACGTGAGGAACCTGGCGGTGCCGGTGCTGGCCCACCGCGTCGTCGTGAACTTCCACGCCGAGGCCGAGCGCGTGACGGCCGTGGACGTCGTCCGCGGCCTGCTGCCGCAGGAGTGACCTGGCGATGTCCGACGGGTCCCGGCTTCTGTCCGACGAGGCCCGCACGGCGCTGGGCGGACTGCGGTTCCGCCCGCGGATCGCGGCCGAGGGGCGCGTCTCGGGCGTCCACGCATCGTCGCATCTGGGACAGAGCCTGGAGTTCTCGGACCTGAAGGGCTACGCCTTCGGGGACGACCCCCGGGGTATCGACTGGAAGGTCTATGCACGCTCGGACAAGCTGTACGTGCGCCGCTACCTGGACGAGACCAACCTGACCGCGCACATCGTGGTGGACGCCTCCGGGTCCATGGCGGCGCCGATCCCCGACTCGAAGTTCCGGCACGCCGCGTCCGTGGCGGCCGGGATGGCTTACGTGCTGCTGCGCCAGGGGGACGAAGTCGGCCTGGCGGTCGCTTCCGAGCGGCGACCTGCGACCTGCGCGGCCCGCAGCGTCCCGTCGCACCTGAACGAGATCCTGGGACTGCTGGGGCGGGCGCGACCCGCGGGTGCGACGGTGCTGGAGCGGACGCTGCGGGAGGTCCTGTCCCGCGCGCGCCGGAAGGGCGTCGTCGTGCTGGCCTCGGACCTTCTGGCGCCGGTCGCCCCGTTGGTGGACGTGCTGGGGATCCTGGCGGCCCGCGGCCACGCCGTGATGCTGCTGCACGTGCTGTCGCAGGAGGAGAGGACCTTCCCGTTCCAGGGGACCGTGGTGTTCCGCAGCGAGGAGTCGGGCGAGTCGGCGCTGCTGGACGCGCGGGCGCTGCGACGGCGGTACCTGCAGGCCGTGGAGGGGTTCGTCGGGCAGGTGCGCTCGGCGTGCCACGACGCACGGGTCTTCTACTGCCCGGTTCCCATGCAGCGGCCGCCGCACGTCGAGGCCGCCGAGGTGATTCGATCCGTGGAGGCCGGTCGGCACCGGCGCACGGTCTAGCGGGGGCGCGTGGGCTTCGAGTCGCCATGGCTGCTGCTGGGGTTGCTGGGGGTGGCGGTGCCGCTGCTGCTGCACTGGTACCTTCGGCGGACCGCCCCGGTGGTCGCCCTGGACGCCGTGATGCACCTGGTGCTGCACGGGAAGGGCGAGACCCGCCGGCTGCGCCTGGTCCACGTGGTCCTGCTGGTGGTCCGGGCGCTGATCGTCGCGACGCTGGCCCTGATGTTCTCGCGGCCCTTCCTGGAGGTGCCGGCCGCCGGCGGGTCGGGCGAGCGGCCCGTGGCGGCCGCGATCGTGCTGGACGACTCGCTGTCGATGCGCCTGTCCGGGGAGGCCGGTTCGTCGTGGGACCGGGCCCGGGAGACCGCCATCCGTGCCCTGAAGGAACTGCCCGCGGAATCCGTTGCGTTCGTGGTGCGCGCGGCCCGGCCGGTCGTGCTGGTCCCCGACGATGCCGAGGGCTGGGACGCCGTGCGCGCGATCCGGTACGTCGAGGGGCTGTCTGCGACCCGGGCCCGAAGCGACCTGCCCGCGGCCATCCGTGCCGCCGTGGCCCGCGTCCGGGCCAGCCCCCAGCGCGACCGTCGCGTCGTGGTGATCTCCGACTTCCTCGACCCGGAGGTCGACGGCTTCCCGTCGGCCGGGGAGACGGCCGGCATCGGCATCGTCCCCGTGGACGTGTCGCCGTCGGGCCCCCTTCGCAACCTGGCGGTGGTGGACGTCGCGACCGAGCCCGCGGCGGACCCTTCGCCGGGCCGTGTCCGGGTACGGGTGACCGTCGAGAACGGCGCGGCCGAGCCGATGTCGGAGGTCCTGTCGGTGCGAGCCGGGGAGTCGGCGACCGCGCGTCGCCTGGAATGCGGGCCCCTCGCCCGCTGCACGGGGGACTTCCTGCTGGAGGTGCCCGAGGGCGTCCGCGTGGGGGAGGCCCGGTTGCCGCCGGACGACCTGCCGGACGACGACGTGCGCTGGTTCTCGCTGGCCCCGCAGGACCGGGACGCGGTGCTGCTGGTCGACGGTGCGCCGTCCCGCAACCCCGGCCAGGGCGCGGCCTTCTTCGCGTCGCGGGCCCTGTCGCTGCGCGTGGCCGGCAGCCCGGGCTTCCTGGTCTCCCAGGTCCGGCTGGACGAACTGTCGCCGCTGCACCTGGCAGCGGTCGGGACGGTTGGGCTGCTGAACCCCGGCGAACTGTCGGAGGATCGGGCCCGGGCCCTTGCGGACTTCGTGGCGGCCGGGGGCGGCCTGCTGCTGGCGGCCGGCTCCCGTGCCGACTCGGAGGCCTGGGCCGGCGACCTCAAGGGCCTGCTGCCGGCACCCCTCAGGCGGGTGATGGACCTGGACGGAACGCCTGCCGGGACCGCGGGGGGGATCGTGCGGGCGGACGCTTCCCACCCGGCCATCGGCGAACTGGGCGATGCGCTGGCGGCGGCCCGGGTGGGACGCGTGGCGCTGCTGGAGGACGGGTGGGCCCCGGGGGCCCGGGTCCTGGCCTCGCTGGCGTCCGGTGTCCCCGTGCTGGTCGATCGCCGGCTGGGTCGCGGGACGGTGCTGGCGTGGCTGTCGAGCCTGGACCGGGACTGGACGGACCTGCCGCTGCGGCCGGCCTTCGCGCCGTTCCTGCGAACCGCCTTCTCCTACCTGCGGGACGCGGGCGGGCCCAGGCCGGCCGGCGCGGTGCGTGTCGGCGAGCCCCGCCATGTCGAGATCCCGCCGGATGCCGACCGGGCCCAGGTGCGACCGCCATCGGGCGCACCCGTGACCCTGGCAGTGTCGGGAGCGTTCGAAGGGACCTCGGTGCCCGGGATCTACCGGGTGGACCTGGTGCGGGCCGGGCGGCCCGACCCGGTGCGATCCGAGGCGTTCGTCGTCAATCCCGACCCGGTGGAAAGCACGTTGCGTCGCGGGTCGGATGCACCCTCGCTGCTGTCTCGCGCGGCCACGCCGGGCCGGGACGAAGGCCCGGTTCCGGCCACCAGGCACCTGCCGCTGCTGCCTCCGCTGCTGGTGGGCGTGCTGCTGCTGCTGCTGGCCGAGGCGTGGCTGCGAGGGAAGGCCTAGGAAACCACCCGGCAAGGTAGAACGGGTCGGGAAGGAGGCGGAGTCGATGGATTTCCGCAGGAAACTCCCGACGGAGGCGGAGTCGTCTCGGGCGCACTGGATGCCGGTCAGTTCGCCGGGACCGGGTCGTGCACGCAGCGGTAGAATCCGTTCAGCGGGGCGGTGGGGCTGGGCGGGACGTTGACCGCCGCGTCGTAGAACGTGAGGTACCAGGACCGCTTGCCGCCCGATGTCGTCACCTGCGAGTTCGACACGAACAGGTGGCACTGCCACTCGAACGTCGCGTCCATGTAGCACTTCTTCGCCGGGTCGCCGGGCTTCTCGACCGGCCCCTGGTTGATCCCGCAGCCGTTCGTGCACGCGGAGGTCGCGGCGCTGTCGCTGGTCGAGTCGGAGTGGACCGGGCAGGCGCCGGCCGGCTCGGTGGCCGGGCAGCCCCGGACCAGCCCGCGCAGTTCGTCGATGGTCGGCAGGCGCCAGCCCAGCAGGTTGCGGTCGCGGGCCGCGTTGCAGGAGGCGCGCGCGTTGTCCAGCGTCGAGAAGGACTGGTAGCCCCTCTGCCACAGCAGGCCCGTGTTCTGGTCCAGCACGATGCCGTCGCACTGGTCCAGGAAGCCGTACACCGACGGCTGGTTGGAGCACGGGACGACGTCGGCGCCGTCCAGGTCGACGTCGCCTGCGACCTCTCCGGCCGTCTCGGTCTCGTCCAGGGCGTCCCCGGAGGGCTCCTCCCCGTCCGGGTACCCGATCTCGGAGTGCGGCACGTCGCCGATGGCGGCGTCCTCCTTCCCCGACGAACCGCCGCACCCGGCGGCGACAGGAAGCGCGATCAGCGAGGCGACGAAAATGCAACGCAGGATCTTCACGGGATCCCCCGAACGGCAAGTTGACGGGATTGTAGCGGTTCGCCGGCCCGGCGCAAGGGGTGGCGCGGGATCGACCGCCTGGGGCCCCTAGGAGCCTGTCGGGAAATAGTCCAAGCGTAGGATCGACGGGGTGTTGAG
>CALJUR010000066.1 GCA_937975765.1 uncultured Myxococcales bacterium | reverse complement strand
AGAGTTTCCTTCCGAAACCCATCGACTCCGCCTCCGTGCTCGGGCGGGCTGCAGGCGGGGGACAGGGCCCCCGCCCAGATCGGTCAGCCGTAGTCCTTCTCGTCCAGGTCGCCCGCGCGCTCGGCGTCGGGCTCGGGGTCCCGGGTCGCGCCGGCAGCCTCCATCGCCTCGTGCTCCTTGTACCACTCGGTCCCGACGATCAGGCTCATGATCTCGCTGGTTCCGGTCCACACGCTGGCCAGCGCCAGGTCGCGCACGATGCGCTCGACCGGGTAGACGCTGGTGTACCCGATGCCGCCCATCACCTGCAGCGCGTTGCGCGCAACCTGCTGGCAGGACTCGGTGACGAACTTCTTCGTTTCGCTGACCAGCCGCCGGACCCGGTTCGGGTGGTCGCCGGAATCCACCGCCTGGGCGGTGATCCAGCACATCGCCCGGCTGGCGTCCAGCAGCGTCAGCGCCTCGGCCACCTGGAACGAGACGCCCTCGAACTCCTTGATCGGCCTGCCGAAGGCCCGCCGCTTCCGCGTGTACCGGGTCGCGATCTCCAGCGCCGGCCGTGCCGCCCCGACCGTCATCGCCGCGGTGCCCAGCCGCTCCGGGATCATCATCGGGTAGAAGACGTCGGTCGCGCCGTTCACGCGCCCCAGCACGTTCGCGTGCGGCACGACCACGTCGTGGAACCGCACCCGGGCCGTGCCGCCGCCGCGGCAGCCCATCAGGCCGTACCGGTAGTCCGTCTCGACGCCGGGACCACGATCGACCAGGAAGCACGTCATCGACTTCGCGGGATGGGCGTCCGGGTCGGTCTTCGCGTACACCAGGAAGTAGTCGGCCGCGGTTCCGCCCACGATGAAGCGCTTGGCCCCGCTGAGGATCCAGTGGTCGCCATCCCGTACCGCACGGGTGGTCGCACCGAAGAAGTCGGACCCGCCGCGGGGCTCGGTCAGGCACTCGGCGGCGAACTTCCTCCCGGCCAGCAGGGGCCGGACGTAGCGGTCCTTCTGTTCGTCCGTGCCGTGCAGCACGATCGCGTCGCACACCAGTTCCGCGCCGACGCCGAAGGTGCAGGCGAAGATGTATCCCAGGACGCCGACCTCCTCCATGACCATGCAGGTGTCCATCCAGGTCATGCCGCGGCCGCCCCACTCGCGCGGATAGCGCACTCCCATCAGGTTGCGGCGCCCCGCCTCCGCCAGGAACTCCCTGGGGAACTGCACCTCGTCGCGGTCCATGGCCAGGATCAGGTCCTTCGGCACCGACTTGACGAACTCGCGCACCTCGTCGCGCAGGGCGCGGGACGCGGGGGACAGCAGGTGGTCGAACATCGGGCTGCCTCGTGGCCGGAGGCCGCCATTGTAGGACGAATGCGGCCCGCGAAACACCCGGGGGGATCCGTCGATGATCCCCCGGCGACCTGGGAGTTCAGGGATGACCGTCGGCCCGCGGCAGCACCACGCGCAGCCCCTGCAGCGGGCCGCGCGCTCCCGGCCCGGCGCGCCCGTCGCGAGTCGCGACGCGCTGCGGGCCCGCGTCGCCACGATGTCGTACCGCGACGGGGCGGCTGCGCTGAGCCCCCGTGCCCCGGCACGTTCCGTCGAGGCGGACGACGGGTACGCCGGCGCAAACGGGGCCTGCAGCGCCGCGTTCTTCACCGGGCAACCCCTGTCGGCGCCCCGCCCGATCGACCCCTCCGAGGCCCCCTTCCCGGAGGAGCGCGAGGCCGCGCGGGACGAACTGCACCGCTGGTACGCGGACACCACCGCCGCCGTCGGGGCGACCCGGGACCAGATGGGACGGGCCGCGGGCCGGTTCGCAGCCTTCGCAGGCGCGGGGATCCGGGAGTTGAAGGCGGCGACCGCGCGGGCCGGCAGCCTGTCCGCGCTGCTGTTCGGGACGGGCGGGCGGTTCGCCTCGCTGCTGGCCGGAATGCTGGTCGAGGCCGCCGCGGCGGACCCGGGACCGGGGATCACGGCGGCCCTGGCGCGACGACTGGACGACCAGCAGCGGGCCGCCGCGGCCGCGGTCGGGGAACGGTACGAAAGACTGCGCCTCCAGGTGAACGGGGCTTCGACGACCTCGGCCCTGCTGCAGGCCCGGGAATCCATCCGGCGCGCCCGGCCGGGCCGGTTGCCGACCGAGAACCAGTTGTACCGGGACCTGCTGCTGCAACTGGCCCGGGACTCGGGCGCCCACCTGGACGGGTCCGCCTTCAACCTGCGTCACCGGGGCGGATGGTGGGCCTCGGCGCGCCCGGATCGACCCTTCGCGATCGACGGGTGCGACCTGGCCGACGAACTGAACCGGCTGGATCGCATCGACCCTCGCACGCGCAAGCCCTTCGACACGGAGCGCTGCCGATGAAACCGCACGCGATGGCCCGCGGATTCCTGAAGGGGGTCGCCATCCTGCTGCTGCTGGCCTTCTGGGCGATCGTGCTGGGGCGGCCCCGGGGCCCTCGCCCGTCGCTGCCCGAGCCGTCGTCCATCGCGGGGCTGCGGCCGTCGATGTCCTGCCGCGAGGCCGCGAGGCGCCTGGAGGAGTGGGGCACGCCCTTCGAGGTGCTGCCCGCCGTCGCGATCGACCGCCCGGCGGGCGCGCCGGCCTCCTTCGCGACCGTTCGCCTGGGGGCCGGGCCGTCGCCGTTCGGCCCGCTGCGCCAGGGATCGCTGCGGTTCGTGGACGACGCGCTGGCCTGGGTGGAACTGGAGATCGACCTGCGGGGGGACGCCGCGAACGCAGCCCAGGCGGCGTCTCGCGAGGACCGCCTGCTGGGACCGGCGACCGCGCGACGGCTGTCGTCGGCCTGCTGGCGCTTCGAGGCGATGGGGGCGCTGGCGTGGCGGACCGTCGCGGGAGGCCTGCGCCGCCTGTCGATCGCGTTCCCGGATGCGGCTTCGAGGGCCGGCCTGCCCGGGGCGGAGGACCCGGCTGCCATGCGGGCCGCGATCGAGGCGGAGATCGAGGAGGCCCTGGGCCGGCCGCTGCCGGAGGACTGACGGGACAAGGAGGGCGGGCCGGGTCGTCAGGCACCCTCGGCGGGGCCGGCCGTGACGTCCGGGTGGGCCAGCACCGAACGCACGACGGCCAGCAGGTCGTCCGTGGTGCGAACGTCCATCAGCGGCACCCCCGCGCCGACCACGCGCCTCCCCGTCACCTTCTCGAAGACCCCCTGGCAGGCCTCGGTCCAGCCGTCCGGATCGATGTCCCCGCCCAGGCGCCGGGCCGCACCGTCCAGCGGTGCCTGGCGGTCCCAGGCCTGCAGCGCGGCGACGGGAAAGATCTCGTCCGGGACGTCCCGTACCGGCATGTACGACGCCAGCAGGGCCGCCTCCCGGAATCCCGCCCGGTCGGGCATCCACGGCACGACGACCACCGACAACACCTCCTCCTCCATCCGGTCCGGACGGTGGTACGAGCGGAACAGCAGGAACGGCAGCAGGCGCTCGCGCCGGGAGGGGTGCAGGCGCCGGTCGCGATCCAGCGGCCAGGTGTTGTCCCAGTCATAACGGACCCAGCCCAGGTCTCCCAGGGAGGGGTCCGCCGCCTGCAGCATCGTCGAGGCCGCGCGCAGCGTGTCGGCCACGTAGCGGAAGGCGGACGCCATGGCGGCGCTGTCGCTCATCGGGCACCTCCGGGAAGGAAGGGAAGCGGTGGCAGTCCGACTGGCGCCGGGGGCCACCGGCACGCGTGCGCAGGACGGAACGCCACCGGGAGGGACGGCGCGGCAGGCCACGGTGCGACCTGCACCTCGGCCAGGCCCCAGGCGCCTTCCAGCAGGTCCAGCAGGTCGGACAGGATCCGCGGCGGCGGGGAGACGTCCGCCGCGCAACCGGCGAAGGACCTCCACGACAGCCCGTACACCGGCGCCGGGGGCTCGTCCCGCCGGCGCAGGGCATCGCGCGTCCACGAGAACAGCGTGCCCGGAACGGACCACCCGGTCCCGACCAGCACGATCGCCAGCGGCGTTCCACCGGGACCCGCAGCATCGCGAGCCGCGCGCCAGTAGGCCGCCAGCCGGGCCCCGGGGTCCTCGTCGCCACGGGCACCGGACAGCCGGCCGTCCGGGCCGACCGCCTCGACCACCACCCAGTCCGCGGGCCTCCCGGGCCGGTGCAGCGTGACCACCGCGTCGGGGGCAGGAACGGGGGCGCCATCCTCGTCCGCCCAGCCGTCGCCGTCCGTCGGCGGCGCACCGCCGGCGTCCACCCCCGGTGCCGGCGGCCACATCGCCACCTCCGCCGCCGCGACGCCGGCCATCCGCTCCGAAAGGCACCGGCCCGCCCCTTCGAACCGGGCCCGGCCCAGGAACGGCACCAGCACCCGCGCAGGGTCGGCCAGGTACCGGCAGGTCCCCAGCACGGCCGCCGCCACCAGTTCGGGCACCTCGGACGCATCCTTTTGCAGCACCCCGTCCAGCCGGCCATGGGACAGCACCGGGACCACGCGCGACTCCCTGCGGGATTCGGGGCCAGTGTAGGCCCGCCGCGGGGAGGGGTGCAAGCGGCCGGCAGCGCGGGCATTCCGCGCTCGCGGGAGGGACGTTCGTGCTACCGTTATCGCCATGGAGGACGTCCCCTTCCTTCGCGACCTGGCCCTGGTGGCCGGGGTGGCGGTCGGCGCGGTGCTGCTGCTGGCACGGCTGCGCCTGCCCACCGTCACCGGCCTGCTGGTGGCCGGGGCCATCGTGGGTCCCTACGGCCTGCGGCTGGTGGACGACGACGCGACGCTGCGAGTGCTGGCGGACGTCGGTGTCGTGCTGCTGCTGTTCACGATCGGCCTGGAGGTCACCCCTGACCGGCTGCGCCGCATCGCCCGCCTGGTGGCCGGCGGCGGCGGCCTCCAGGTGGGCCTGACCGTCGCCGCCTGCGTCGCGGTGGGGGTGCTGCTGGGGGAACCCGTTTCGCGTGGCGTCTTCCTGGGTTTCGTGCTGGCCCTGTCCTCGACCGCCATCGTGCTGCAGGTCCTGTCCGAGCGGCACGAGGTGGACGCCCCCCACGGGCGGTTCGTGCTGGCCACGCTGGTCTTCCAGGACCTGGTCTTCGTTCCGATGGGCCTGCTGGTGCCGGTGCTGGGCGGCGGCGACAGCAGCCTGTCCGTGTCCGGGATCGCGTGGGCGCTGGGCAAGGCCGTGGCCGTCGTCGCGGGTGCCGTGCTGCTGTCCCGGCTGGCCGTGCCGCGGCTGCTGGCCCGGGTGGACGCGACGCGCAGCCGCGAGGCCTTCCTGATGGCCGTGGTCGCGATCTGCATCGGGACGGCGTGGCTGACCTCGCTGGCCGGGCTGTCTCTGGCGCTGGGCGCCTTCCTGGCCGGCCTGGTCGTGGCCGGGACCGACTATGCGCACCGGGCCCTGGGTGACGTGCTGTCGCTGCGCAGCGTGCTGACCAGCCTCTTCTTCGTGTCGCTGGGGTCGCTGTTCGACGTGCGGGTGCTGGCGCAACAGCCGCTGGCGGTGGGCCTGCTGCTGGCGGCCCTGCTGCCCGGGAAGGCGATCCTGGCCTCGCTGGCGGCCCTGCTGATGCGCGTTCCGTCGCGGGTGGCCGCGGTGGCGGGGGCGGACCTGGCGCAGTTCGGGGAGTTCGGCTTCGTGCTGGCGGGCCTGGGATTGGGGGCGGGCCTGCTGACGCCGGACGAGTCCCGCGCGCTGCTGGCGGCCGGCGTGCTGAGCATGTTCGTCGCCCCCCTGGTGGTCCGCGCGGCGCCCCGGCTGGACGCCGCCGCCCGGCTGCTGCGTCCACTGGACCGGCTGTTCGCCACGAGGCCCGAGGCCATCGCGAACGATGCGTTCCACGACGGCCACGTGGTCGTGATCGGGTACGGGCTGGCCGGGAGGGTCCTGGTGGATGCCCTGAGGGCGTCGGACGTCCCCTGCGAGGTCCTGGAACTGAACGCGGCCACCGTGCGCGCGGCCCGGGCCGAGGGCCTCCCGCACATCACGTACGCCGACGCCACCAGTTCCGTCGCGCTGGCACATGCCCGGGTGGAGCGGGCCCGCGCCGTCGCGGTGCTGATCAACGACTACCCGGCCATCCGCCGCGTGGTGGCCGCCGTGCACCGGCACGCCCCGGACACGCCCGTCTTCGCCCGTTCCCACTACCTGGGCGATCGACCGGCCCTGCTGGCCCTGGGAGCCACCGAGGTCGTCGCCGAGGAGGTCGAGGCCGGGATCGAGATGCTGGCCCGCGTGCTGGAGCGCCTGGACGTCCCGCGGGCCGCCGTCGACGACCACGTCCGGGCCGCCCGGGAGGCCACGCTGTCCGCCCGGCACGCCAAGCCCCCCCGCCCGCCCGGCCCGGGGACGCCCCCGGGTCCTTGATCCCCGGGCGCGGGGATGCCGCAAGCCTGCATCCGCGACCCGATCGCGATAGGATGTGGCCTCGTGCGGACGGCCCCGGACGCGGAGGTCCCCTTGGGCAATGCTTCTCCCTGGTTCCGGCTGGCAGTACTGCTGGTCCTGGCGCTCCCTTCCCCCGGCTGCGACGCGGAACGGCACGAGACGCCGGGCGACGCCGCGCCGGACGAGACCGCCGCGGACGCCCCGAACGAGGCGGCCCCCGACGTCCCCGCCGCGATGCCGCCGCTGGCCGTGATGTCCTTCAACCTGCGCACCGCCTTCGGGGACACCGACCAGAACGCCTGGGAGAACCGCGTCGACCTGTGCGCCGCGGCGATCCGGGAGACGGATGCCTGGGTCGTGGGCACCCAGGAGGGCTGGAAGTTCCAGCTGGACGAACTGGCGGCACGGTTGCCGGGATTCGCCTGGGTCGGCCGGTCCCGGTCCCCCGACAGCGAATGGGACGAGTACAGCGCGATCCTGTACCGGGACGACCTGTTCGAGGCGGTGGCCACCGACACGATCGCGCTGTCCGACACGCCCGACCGGATCGGCACGAAGTTCGCCGACGCCCAGGCCTACCCGCGCATCCTGACCTGGGCGCTCCTGCGGCACCGGGCCAGCGGCTTCCAGGTCTTCGCGTTCAACACCCACTGGGACTACGTGCAGTCGGACGGCATCCAGGAGGACTCGGCCGCGCTGACCGTCCGGACGATCGCGACGGTGGCGGGGGACGGACCGTCCTTCCTGACCGGGGACTTCAACGGCGGGCCGGCCGGGCAGCCCTTTCGCATCCTGACCGGCGCGGCGACCTGGGAGGGGACCCGGGGCGACCTGGTGGACGCCTTCCAGGAGTTGTCGGTTCCGGAAGAGGGGACCTTCCACGGCTTCACCGGCGAGACCACCGGAGTCCGGATCGACTGGATCCTGCACGGCCCGGGTCACCTGCGGGCCGCGTCCGCCTCGGTGGTGAAGTACTCGAGGGATGGCCGCTGGCCGTCCGACCACTTCCCGGTGACCGCCGTGCTGGAGGCGATTCCCGGTCCCGGCGCGACGGCCGATGGAGGCTGACCGATGCCCTCGCCCCGCCCCCGCGCGCCTTCCCCGGACCTGGACCTCGGCTGCCACCTCACCATCGCGAAGGGCCTGCCCGTGACGTTCGACCTGGCCGCGAAGGTCGGCGCCACCTGCGTGCAGGTCTTCACCCGCAACCCGCGCGGCAGCGCCCGCCGCGAGGTGCCGGACGCGGAAGTCGCCGAGGCGCGCGAGCGACGGGTCGCGCGGGGCGTCCGGACGCTGATCGCCCACATCCCCTATACCGTGAACCTCGCCAGCCCCCGCCCGCACGCGTACGAGTTCGCCCGGGAGGTGCTGCACGCGGACCTGCGGGCCGCGGATCGGCTGGGCGCGGACGGCGTGGTGGTGCACCCCGGCACCCACGTCGGCGAGGGCGTGCAGGCGGGGGTGCGCCGGATCGTCGCGGCCGTCCGGCACGCGCTGGCCGGTTACGACGGCCGGGCCCGGCTGCTGCTGGAGGGCATGGCGGGCGGCGGGTCCTGCATCGGCGGCACGCCAGGCGAGTTGCGGGCCATCCTGGACGGACTGGACGGGGACGACCGGGTCGGCGTCTGCCTGGACTCGTGCCACCTGTTCGCGTCGGGCTACGACCTGCGCACCCGCGCCGGCATCGACGACTGCCTGGCCGGCTTCGACGATGCCGTCGGCCTGCATCGCGTGGCCTGCCTGCACCTGAACGACAGCCTCAAGCCGCTGGGCAGCCACCTGGACCGCCACGCCCGCATCGGCCGCGGGGAACTGGGCAAGGCGGGCATCCGGGCCATCGTCACGCACCCGTTCCTGTCGCGGCTGCCCATGTGCCTGGAGACCCCCGTGGGCGACTGGCCGGAGTACGCCGACGAGATCCGCGCGGTGCGCCGGCTGCGGTCGGGCCGGTCCTCTTGAACGGAGGTGCGCCATGATCGCCCGGCTCCGCTTCGCGTGGCTGCTGGTCCTGCCGCTGCTGCCGGCGGCCTGCGGCGACGAGGGCCCGTCCCCTCAGCCGCCCTCGCCGCTGGAGTTCGTCGCATGCAGCCTGCCCGCGAAGACGCTGGGCGCCTGCTACGGCCTGGCGACGACGCTGTGCCGGCCCGGGGTGGACCCGTCCGGCAGCCCGCCCGCCGGCACGATCGGGATCGAGTACGACCCGCAGCAGCAGCCCGACCGGGTCCGGCTGCACGACCGGCAGGGCGTGCCGCGGTTCGAGGCCGTGCTGGACTGGGACTCGCAGGGACGCCTGTCCGCCATCGACGAGGACCTGGACGGCGACGGGGACGTGGACCGCCTGACCCGGGTGTCCTGGCCCTCCGTGGGCCTGCCGGACCAGTTGACCGTGGAGGCCCCGGACGGCACCCTGCTGCGGCTCGTGGACCTCGACTACCAGCAGGGCTTCCTGCAGGAACGGACGACCCGGGACGGCGAGGGCACCCCCCTGTCGTTCGAGCGGTACGACTGGACCGAGGGCCGCCTGGCGTGGCGCACGCTGGAGGACGGCCAGGGGACGCCGCGCGAGTTCGAGGACCAGTGGTACGACGGGCAGGGGCGCCTGTCCGGGCGGACGCTGCGCGACGGGGAGGGCAACGCGGTGTCCATGACCCGCTGGGACTGGCAGGACGACCGGATGACCGGGCGCACGGACCTGGGCCCGGACGGCTTCACGGTGCGACGGCAGGCCGCCTACGGGTACGACGCGGAGGGGCGCCTGCGGGACGAGACGCGGACCGGGGACGCGGACCGCACCCTGGAATACCGGTACGACGCGCGGGGGAACCTGGCCTCCGTGACCGTGACATCCCCCCTGTAGGGCGGGGGCCCCGTCCCCCGCCATCGTATTGCCGGGCCCCGTCCCCCGCCATCGTATTGCCGGGCCCCGTCCCCCGCCATCGCACGGGGGGCCCCGCGTCACTCCAACGGTTCCGCGGACCGGGCGAACGCCGGGGATTCGCGCAGGGTCATGGACAGCACCGCGATCCCGGCCGCCAGCGCCACGAATGCCCACATCACCGGCGACAGGAAGCCTTCCTGCCCCATCACCTCGGCGAACAGCAGCCCGCTGACCTGCCCGGCCAGCAGCATCAGTCCCTGGGACGTGGACTCGGTCGAGGGCCCGCCCACCTCGGCCGCGTACTGGAAGCCCACGGGCCCGGCGCCCGTGACGAAGAAGCCCACCAGGAACGAGAAGGCCAGCGCGGTGCCGTAGTCCTGCGACCACGCCAGGCCGGCCAGCGACGGGACCACACCCACCAGAGCCGCCGCCAGCACCGCCTTCCGCCGGCGCAACCGGTCGCTGAGGACCGGCAGCACCACCGCGCCGATGACCCCGCCCACCAGGACCATCGGGCCCAGCATGTCTCCCTGCTGCCTGTCCAGGGCCTTCAGTTCCCCGATGCTGCCGATGCAGATCAGCACCGCGTTGAAGATCCCCAGGCCCACGAAGAACATCAGCACGGTGCGCCGGACGTCCCGCAGCGACAGGATGTGGCGCACCCCCCTGGAGAACCCCCGCACGTCCGCCATCGCGTCCCGCTGGACCTTCCCCGGGCCCTCCCGCATCAGCAGCAGGCACAGCACGGCCGCGCCCAGGCAGGCCCACCCGTAGACCGCGACGAGGCCCGGGATGCGGGCCGGGTCCGGGACCCCGTCCACCGCGATGGCCCAGGGCGAGATGGCCAGCGCCAGCAGCATGCCGACGAACTGTGCCAGCAGCGCGATGCCCACGGCCGTGCCCCGCTGGGACACGGGGAACCAGCTGGAGGCGACGGCGGTCGGGGCGTTCAGGATGAAGGGCTGGGACACGGCCAGGACGACCTGGCCAGCCAGCAGCGCGCCGTAGGTGCCCGCTCCCAGGCCCTTCACGATCGAGCCCACCCCCAGCAGCACCGCCCCGATGCCCAGGCCGACCCGCGTCCCGAACCGGAAGAGGGCCCACGACGCGGGAATGCACATGAACAGGAAGACCAGCAGGTACGCCTCGGCCAGGCGGTTCACTGGCGCCACCGAGTCGAAGCCGAAGAGCGCCTGCGTCTCCCGGGCGATGTTGTCGTTGGCCAGCCACTGAACCTGGGACGCCACCGTCAACAGGAACAACGCCGCCAGCACGACCCAGCGGTATCGGGGAGCCTTCCCGTTCTCCATCGATTCCCCTTCTCAGCCGGCCGCCGGCAGCAGCACCTGCACCTTCGCCCCGCGCCCGTCCGGCGGCGACACCCGGATGTCCCCGCCGTGCCGCCGCACGATCGACCGCGAGGACGCCAGCCCCAGCCCCGACCCGCCGGCCTTCGTGGTGAAGAACGGCTCGAACAGCCGGGCCCGCACCTCGTCCGGGAACCCCGGCCCCTCGTCGCGCACCGTCAGGCACACGTACTCGCCCGGGTCCAGTTCCGCCCCTCCCGGCACGGGCGCTGGCGCCCCCGTCAGGTTCTCGACCTCGACCGTGATCCGCCCCCCCTCCGGCATGGCTTGGCGGGCGTTGATCAGCAGGTTCTGCAGCACCTGGGTCAACTGCCCCTCGTCCACCAGCACCGGCCGCACGTCCGGCGGGATCCGGATCTCCAGCCGCGCCTTCGACCCGCGCAGCGCCAGCCCCGACGTCTCCTTCACCAGGCGCCCCACGTCCACGGCGCGCCGCTCCGGAGCCTCCCCCCGGTGGAACGACAGCAGGCGCTGGGCCAGCCGCCTCGCCATGTCGGCCGCGGCCTCCGCATCGTCCAGCCGCCCCAGCAGCCTCGGGTCCGGCGGGGCGGCCTCCCGCGCCAGTTCCAGGTGGCCGATCACACCCGCCAGCAGGTTGTTGAGGTCGTGCGCCACGCCCCCCGCCAGCAGCCCCATCGACTCGATCCCGCTGGCCCGCTCCAGTTCCTCCTCGACGCGCCGACGTTCGGACAGGTCCCGGCCCACCAGCACCGCCCCGATCCAGTCCCCGTCGTGGTCGAAGATCGGCGCGCCCCACAGCCAGACCGGGACGCCGCTGCCATCCTTCCGCAGCCAGGCCAGTTCCACGGGAAACGCCGCCGTGTTCAAGTCCCTCGTCGACTGCAGCACCTTGCGGGCCTTCTCGTCGCCGCCGAACACCCGCCCCGACGCCCCGCCGACCAGGTCGTTCCGGGCGTATCCCAGCGTCAGCAGCGCCTGCGGGTTCGCGTCCACCACGACCCCCTTCCCGTCGACCAGCAGCAGCAGGTCCCGCACGCTCTGCAGGATCTGCCCCGACGCCGAGGCCGGGTTCACCTCCATCAACCGGTGCCGGCTCATCACCCACGCGATCCCGCCGGCCCAGATCACCCCCAGGATCGGCGACAGCGGCGGCAGCTGCTGGCCGACCACCTTCTCGACCCCGAAGTCGATGGCCACGCTGACCACGAAGGCGATGATGCACGCCGCGATCAGCGCCCGCCCCTGCCGCCTCTCCCGCGTCCGCGTCGTCGTCCGGGCCCAGCGCACCAGGATCCCCAGCGATGTCCCGATGAACAGGACCATGTAGGACTCGTAGTACCAGAACCACGGCAGGATCTTGCCGGGGTCCGGCGACCATCCCAGCGGCAGGCGCTGGTAGTCCATCTGGGTCCCCAGGTCCATCAACTGGTACCCCACGAACATCACCAGGCCGGGCAGGTAGATCGCGATGAAGGTCCAGGGGCGGGCCAGCCACTCCTCGCGCCGGCCCATCACCAGGCAGCAGTGCAGCACCAGGGCCGGGAAGAAGACCCAGCCCAGCGATGCCACGCGGTCCCACGCCCAGCAGGCCTCCTTCGAGGGCGACGAGTACATGAAGCCGAAGCCCAGCGCCCACAGGCCGTACGCCAGGCACAGCGTCGCGAACAGCCGGTTCAGGCTGGATCGCGGGTTCCGGCGCAGGGCGGTCAGGCCCAGGCCCAGGTAGATCACGGTCGCGGCCAGCGCGAGCATGGACAGGGTGATCATGGCAAGTCGAGTCTAGCGCCCTATTCGGCGGGGGACAAACCGGGCCCGGGCAGGGGGATCCGGGGGGCCTGACGCCGGCCGTCCGCGAGGTACGCGCCGATCCGCCGCACGCCCTCCAGCAGGTTCGGCAGCGAGTTCGCCAGCGACAGGCGCACGTGGCGCACCGCCCGGTGCTCCCCGAAGTCCGCCCCGGGCGTGACTGCCACGTGGGCGCGTTCCAGCAGGTCGAAACAGAACGCGTACGAGTCGTCCGTCACCGAACCGACGTCCACGTACAGGTAGAACGCACCCTGGGGACGGCACGGCACCCGCAGCCCCAGCGCCTCGACCGCGGCAACCACCGAGTCCACGCGCTGGCGGTAGACTGGACGCCGCGCCCGCACGGCCTCGATCCCCTGCGGCGACAGCGCGGCGACGCCGGCATGCTGGGTCATCGTGGGGGGACAGATGAACAGGTTCTGCGTCAGCATCGCCATCGCGTCCAGCGACGACTCGGGGACCACCGCCCAGCCCAGGCGCCCGCCGGTCATCGACCACTTCTTCGAGAAGCCGTCGATCACGACGACCCGCGGGCCCAGTTCGGCGGCGGTGAACTCCTCGACGCCGTCCGCCACCACGATGCCCTGGTAGATCTCGTCCGAGATCACCAGCGGGATGCGATCCAGCACGGCCCGGTACGCGTCCCGGGACAGCATCGCCCCGGTCGGGTTCGAGGGACTGGTCAGGATCATCGCGGCGATGGGCCCGTCGGCCAGCGCCCGGTCCAGCCGGTCCAGGCGCGGCCGGAAGCCGTCCTCCGGGTCGACCGGCACGCGCACGGTCTCGAGGCCCATCACCTCGAAGAAATTGGGGTAGCAGGGATAGCCCGGGTCCGTGACCGCCACGCGATCCCCGCGCCGGAACATCGCGGCCAGCACCAGCAGGAACGCGCCCGACGTGCCGGTGGTGGCCACGATGCGCGAGGCCGGAACCTCGACGCCGTGGACGTCCCGGTAGTACCCCGAGATGGCCTCCCGCAGCCCGGGCAGGCCGAAACTGTGCGAGTAGCGGTTGCGGTTCTCCCGCACCGCGTCGATCGCGGCCTTCCGGCACACCTCCGGGGGCGGAAGGTCCGGCTCGCCCACCTCCATGTGGACGACGGAGTGCCCCACCGCCTCCAGGGCCTGCGCCCGGGCCAGCAGTTCCATCACGATGAAGGGCTTCACGAGAGCCTCCGCACGGCCTCCCCGGACCTCTACACCGTTCGGGGCCCGGTGGAAAGCCCGGCGGCGCGCCGGATCGCTTCCGGATCCGCGCCCGCACGGTCCAGCGCGTCGATCAGCGCGTCGACCTGCGCCGCCGGAACCGCGTCCCCGCCGTACCCCGCCAGGAACCGCGCCGTCGCCCGGTAGTGCGGCCGGCCGCTGCCCGGCACGTGCAGTTGCAGGTGAAACCTCGCCGCGCCGCGTCCCAGCACCAGCGTCACGGTCGGGTCCTTCGAGGGCAGCGACACCGCCAGCAGCGACACCCCCAGCACCTCGATCGCCTGCCGCGCCGCCGGGTCCAGCAGGTCGCGCAGCAGGTCGTCGGCCCGATCGCCCTCGCGCCCGCCGGGCCCTTCGCCGTCCTCCGGCCCCCGGGGCGTCATCGCCCCCCCGTCCGGCCCCGGCATCCACACCATCCGGTCGATGCCCAGCGCCGCCGGGTCGGCCGGCAGGCCGGGGTTCGGGTGGTACGTCGAGACGCCCCACAGCAACACCGGAGCGCCTCCCACCCGGGTCCTCGCGAACGGGCAGGCCTGGCGCCCGCAGGTCGCCGCGCTGGCGCCCCCGCAGGTGCGGGACGTCGTCACGTGCACGAACGGCACCCACAGCGTCGCGGGCAGCCCGCCCGCGGGCAGCGGCGCCAGGCCCTGCGGCAGGTTGTCCAATTCGACCCGGGCCACCCCCTCCTCCCGCAGGATCGCCTGGAACCCGGGCAGGTGCGCGGAGGTCGTCGTCAGCCATTCCAGGGACCCGGCGGAATGCTCGCGCGCCCGGATGCGAGGGTCCCGCGGCGCGCCGGTCAGCAGCCGCCCCAACACCGGCACCAGCCCGCGATCCCGCACGTCCCGCAGCAGCCCGTAGTCGCCGAACACCACCTCGGTGCCCGGCGGCAGCGCGTCCATCGCCGCCCGCGCCGCCTCGAATCCCGCGTCGGTCAGCGTCGGCAGCACCAGCGTCAGCGGCACCCCCGCCTCGCGCGCGGCCTCGCGGGCCCTCTGCACCGCCCCGGGCGAGGGGATCCCGTGCTGGCAGGTCTCGTGGCCCGCGTACAGCCAGTCGAAGCCGCCGTCCCGCAGCCGCCGCGGGAGGTCTTCCGCCGCCGCCTCGATCGCCCGCCCGCCCGGCCCCGCCGGCGCGAACCACGCTCGCTGGATGCCGCCCAGGGGGTCACCTCTCGTAGTAGCAGTCCCGCCCGCAGGGGGCGCCGTAGCACCGCTGGAACTCCGCCCTCGCCCACACCGCGAAGGCCTCCGCGTCCGGCTCCCCCGCCATCCGGTCCAGCACGGCGCGCACGAACGCCACGTCGCGCACGATGCCCTCCGGCGGGAAGTCCCGGCCCGCCACCTTGAAGGTCCGCAGGTTCGGCACGTCCCGCAGCGGGTGCAACTGGCACGCGGCGCACGCGTGCAGGCGCAGCCGCGGCGCGCGCCGGTCCTCGACCTCCATGCAGCCCACGTCGTACGGAATGCCGTCCAGGCAGTGGTGCGAGTACCCGCACAGCCCGTCGATGTTGCCGCACCGGGAGTTCTTCGCGAACACCTCGAACTCGACGTCCGGACACGCGCGGGCCAGCCGGGCCGCCTCGTCCGGCACGACGTCCCGCGACAGCACGATCTCGTCCACGCCGCGCGCCCGCAGGAACCGGGCCGCCGCGGCGTTGCGCACCGCGAAGGCCACGCTGGCCGCCACGATGCCCTTCGCGAACACCTGCCTCGCCTCGGCCAGCACCGGCAGGCTGCCGACGATGACCCCGTCCGCGCCGGCCTGGCGCGCCTGCTCCAGCCGGCGCCGGAACCGCGGCAGGTGCGACGGCACGACGTGGTGCTCGTTGAAGGCCACGTGGACGGGGCACCCGCGCGCGCGGGCCTTCGCGCACGCCGCGGCCAGCGCCTCCATGCCGTGCAGGTTCGCCTCGGGATTGGCCCGCCGGTTGGAGGACGCGACCTCGACCTGGTCCCGGGGGTCCACCACGCCGCAGAAGAACGAGTCCGCCCCGGCGTCCGCCAGGGCGTCCACGTCCTCGGGCCGGACCAGCGGTGCTCGCAGACGGAACATGCCGGGAGAGTACCGATCGGGGGAAGGCAGCGTCAAGCCGGCGGGCATCGCGAGGGCCGCGGGGTGCGGGGCCGGGACCTCAGGCGCGGGATCGCCGGCGGTTCGCCGCCAGGCCCGCCAGGCCGAATACCAGCAGCAGCGCGGACCCGGCCGGCGACCCGGCGCCGCCCGTCCCCGAGCAGCCGCCGCCGGACGACCGCAGCGACTGCGCGTGCGCGGGGTCGTTCGGGTCGCCGGGGTTCCCGTCGCACGAGCCGCAGTCCCCCAGGCACGTGTCGCAGGCCTCGCCGTCCTCGCAGGCCCCGTTTCCGCACACCGGGCCGCCCACGCGGCAGTCGGCCGGGCACGTCACGACCGTCTCGCCCTGCTCGCACTGCCCGTTACCGCACTCCGGCGTCACCACCGCCGGGCAGTCCCCGGGGCAGGACTCCGCCGTCTCACCCGCCTCGCACTGCCCGTTGCCGCACTCGGGCGTCACCACCGCCGGGCAATCCCCGGGGCAGGACTCCGCCGTCTCGCCCGCCTCGCACTGCCCGTTGCCGCACTCGGGCGTCACCACCGCCGGGCAGTCCCCGGGGCAGGACTCCGCCGTCTCGCCCGCCTCGCACTGCCCGTTGCCGCACTCGGGCGTCACCACCGCCGGGCAGTCCGCCGGGCAGTTCCCGGTCGTCTCGCCGTCCTCGCACCGCCCGTTGCCGCACTCCGCCACCGGCGTTTCCGACTCGATGCACGCGCCGCCACCGTCCTGCAGTTCCGCGCACTCGAACCCGGACGGGCAGTCGCTGCCGCCCAGCGTGCACTCCACGGTGCAACGCAGGCTGTCGTCCTCCAGTTGCACGCAGAACTGCTGGCCCGGGCACGCGTAATCCGTTCCGCACTCGCCCCAGATGTCGCCGGCCGACCCGCAGTCGTCCGGGCAGTTCGCCGCCGTCTCGCCCGGGTTGCAGGTCCCGTCCCCGCATGACGGCACGCACACGCTGCCACCGCCCTGCATCGTGTAGCAGGTGTACAGGGTCGGGCACGCCGCCAGCCCGGACCCGCACTCGTAGGTGCAGTGCGTCGGGCCGCCGCTGCCCTCCTGCACGCACACCATCGTGCCGGGGCACTCGAAGTTCGCATCGCACGGGTCCCACAGGCCGGTGGTCGAGGCCGGGCAGTCCCCGGGGCAGTTCGCCGTCGTCTCGCCGGTCTCGCACTGCCCGTTGCCGCACACCGGCGGCGTCACGGTCCCGTCGTACTTCGCGATCATGTCGGACAGGAAGTCCAGGTTGGCGTCCACCCGCGTGTTCCAGCCGTCCTGCGAGCAGTACTCGTCGCCGGACGACACCAGCCCGACGATCTGCTCGACGCCGCCGTCCACGTAGAACGCCGGACCGCCCGAGTCGCCGTTGCAGGTGTTCTTGGGATTGCTGGAGTTCGTGTAGTTCCAGAAGCCCTGCGCCTCGATGGACCCGATCGTGGTCGTGACCTTGTACTTTTCGCCCACCAGCGACGGGTTGTAGACCGACCGGATGCCGAAGCCCGAGAACGTGATGGTCGCGCCCTTCAGCGAGGCGATCGTCGTGGTCCGGTAGGGCATCGGGGTCGCCGTCGTCGTCTTCGACAGCGCCACGACCGCGATGTCGTGGGAGGTCTTGCCCGTGCCGTCCACGTCGGCCACGTAGTCCGGGTGAGCCTCGTAGGCCCGGATGGCGTACTGGGTACCGCTGTCCATGTCCGGGCCCAGCACGAACACGTGCGGCCAGCCGCCGTCGCCCTGCACGCAGTGCGCCGCCGTCACGACCACCTTCGGCGAGATCAGCGTGCCCGTGCACAGGCCGCCGTTGTCCGTGCCCATCAGGATCGCGCCCACGGCCGGGTGCCCGCTGTCCGGCGTCCCCCCGACGATCGGGGACTGCACGGCCCCCCAGGGGGCCCCCTCGACCGGCTCGCATCCCAGCAGCAGAAGGCCGGCCAACGTCGCGAGAATCCTGCCCTTCACGAAGAACCTCCGCCGTCCGCGCCGGGGGTCCGGCGCGCGCCTGGGCGCAATCCTAGGAACTTCCCGCCCGGCATTCAACCCCGCGAAGAAACCGGGAGTCGTGCCGTCCTAGGAGTCCGGCGCGGGCGGTAGTATCATTCGCCCCGGAAAAAGGGAGGAACGTTCCCATGAGGAAAGGCAGGTTCGCGGCGCTGGCCGCCGTGGCTCTCTGGGCGATCCTGGCGGCGGTGCCGGCCTCCGCCGGCCCGAAGGACATCGCGATCCACGTGACCCGGCTGGGCGGCGACTCCGCCTCGGCCCAGCCGTTCGTCGACCGGTTCCTGCGCTACATCGAGGGGAAGACCGGCTGGACCACCGGCTCCACGAAGGGCTCGTTCCTGGTCAACCGGAAGGAGGCCACCGCCTTCGTGACCGGCACGAAGCCCGGCATCGGCATGATGGACCCCCCGCTGTACTTCGAGATGCGCAAGACCTGGAACCTGCAGCCGATCCTGCAGGTCGAGAGTGCCGAACTGGTATCGCCCCGGATGCACGTCGTGGTCAAGGACCCGGCCATCCGGACGCTGTCGGACCTGGCCGGCAAGCGGCTGTGGACGCTGCTGGCCGACTACCCGGCGTACCTGTCGAAGGTGGTGCTGGACGGGCAGGTGGACGCATCGTCCCACTTCGTGCTGAAGCAGGTGGGCCAGGCCCTGCGCGGCGCCAAGGCCGTGCTGCGCGGGGACTGCGAGGCGACGATCCTGGACGACGAGCAGCTGGCCAAGGCCAAGGAGATCACCGGCGGGCAGGACCTGCGTGCGATCTACTCGTCGCCCGCCCTGCCGGCCATCCCGGTCGTGCTGTTCGGGACGGACCTGCCCCCGGCGGACCGGGACGCGCTGGTGAAGGCGCTGAAGCCGATGTGCGGCACCCCCGACGGCGGCGCAGTCTGCAGGGAGATGCACATCGGCCGCTTCGTGCCTGTGGACGCGGCGACGTTCGACGCGGCCCTCGGGCGTTTCGGCAACTGACCCGACCCGATCCCGATCGACCCGGATGGAGCGCGCATGAGCGATCGAAGCGAGCTGTTCCTTCAGAAGGTGTTCCGGTTCATCGTCGCGAAGAGGTGGTGGGTCATCGGGATCTACGCCGTCCTGCTGGGCGTCAGCATCCCGTTCGCCATCCGCGTGGACCAGGACAACGGCATCGACCGGCTGATCGTCAAGGACGACCCCGACTACGTCGCGACCGAGGCCTTCGGCAAGGTCTTCGGCGGCGGCGAGTTCGTGGTGCTGTTCGCCGAGGCCGAGCGGCCGTTCGCGCCCGACGTCATCGCGACCGTGGACGCGCTGGAGAAGAAGCTGGTCGCGATCCCGCGGGTCTCGTCGTCCTCGCTGCTGTCGATCTTCCACCGGGCCCGGCCGGACGCGGACCCCGTCAAGGACCCGGGGGCGTTCCAGGCGTTCGCCACCGGCACCGACCTGTTCCGGAAGCAGGGCCTGGTGGGCGAGAACTACTTCGGGCTGCCGCTGGTGCTGGACGTGCACGACACCGAGCAGCGCGAGGAGACCCTGAAGGCGATCGACGAGGCGCTGGCCGACCAGGTCGCGCATCCCGCCCCGCTGACCGCGCTGCGCAAGGTCGGCGAGCCGTACGTCAACCAGTACCTGAACCACAAGACCGCCGCGGGCGGGCTGCGGCTGTTCCCGGTGTTCGGCGTGTTCGTGATCCTGCTGTGCTGGGGCCTGTACCGGTCGGGCCGCGCGCTGTTCGCGATCGTCGTCTCGATGCTGGTCAACGTCGCGCTGTGCGTCGGCTACATCGGCATGGTCGGCGGGACCTTCTCGATCGTGTCGGTGCTGGTGCCGATGACGGTGATGGTCACCTGCCTGGCGAACCTGGTCTACATCCACTCCCGGTACGTCGAGCAGCCGCCGGACCGCACCGTCGACGAGCACCAGGTCTTCTCGCTGGCGAACAAGTTCCTGCCGTGCACCGCGTCGGTCTTCGCGTCGGCGGCCGGCTTCGCGGCGCTGTACGTGTCGGAGATCCGGCCGATCCGCGAACTGGGCGTGTGGCTGGCCGTCGGCCTGGTGCTGACGTGGGTGGTGTCGTTCACGCTGTTCCCGGCGCTGCAGAAGGCGTTCCACACGCCGACCCAGGTCGAGCGCAAGACGGCCGCGCAGTGGTTCAAGCACGCCGCGGGATGGATGCCGGCGGTGACCTACCGGGCGCGCTGGTGGACGGTGGTCCTGGCGCTGGCTCTGTCGGCCGCGGGCGCCGTCGCGCTGTTCGGGATCCCGGGCTACGTGGCCCCCATGAAGATGCTGACGGACCCGATCGAGTACGTGAACTCGGGGTCGGACCTGTACAAGGACACTCGGCGGGTCGGCGAGATCATGCCCGGCCTGTCGATGGCCGAGGTCTGGCTGAAGGGGAAGGTGGGCAGCCTGAACCAGCCGGAGATCCTGGCGGGCCTGGACGACTTCCAGCAGTCGCTGGAGAAGGAGCCGATGGTCGGATCCGCCGTGGGCGTCACCAACGTGATGCGCGTGATGCGGTACATCGGCGGCAAGGGCGACACGCTGCCCGACGACCCGGACGAACTGGCGGACGTGGCCGACAACCTGGAGACCGTGGTGCAGGCGGACCCGCTGCTGGCGAGGTTCGTCGACGCGAAGGACATGTCCCAGACCCACATCACGCTGGTCACGCGCATCAACGAGTTCCCGCAGTGGCAGGAACTGGACGCGCGCGTGGCGACGCTGTGGGCTCGCATGCTGGAGAAGCACCCGGCGCTGAAGGAGATGGGGACCGAGCCGCCGCGGATGGTCGGCGCGGTGCGGCTGCAGTCCAAGGTGTCGCACAACCTGGTCCCGACGCTGACCGAGTCGTTCGCGCTGACCGTCGCAATCATCTTCAGCGTGTTCCTGCTGGTGTTCCGCAACGGCGCGGCGCGCATCATGGCGATGATCCCGTCGCTGTTCGCGATCCTGGTGATGTTCGGCGTGATGCGGCTGACCGGGATGTCGCTGAACGTGGCGACGATCCTGATCGCCTCGACCGTGCTGGGCACGTCGGAAAACGACCAGATCCACTTCTTCTACCACTTCCTGGAACGGAAGAACGGCAAGGACGGCAGCACCGAGGCGGGCCTGCGGCACACGATCTTCATCGCGGGACGGTCCATCTTCTTCGCCACGCTGATCAACGCGGTGGGATTCCTGGCGTTCGCGCTGTCCGACCTGCCGCCGATCCGGCAGTTCGCGATCCTGGCCGCGCTGGCCTTCGCGCTGTCGATGATCGCCGACTTCACCGCGCTGCCCGGCGCGCTGTGGATGATCTACCGCGACCGGCCCGACGCCCGGAAGAAGGGCGAGGCGGCGACCGGAACCGCGACCCCCGGGAACTGAGCGGGGCCTTCCCCGATGCGCCTGCGCACCACCGTCATCGACCGCGAATCGACCCCGCTGGGGGAACTGGTGCTGGAGCGCTACGACGCGGAGTCGGGCGAGTCCGGGCACCAGGTGTCCATCGACGGGGCGTTCCTGATGGCGACGCACGGGTGCGCCAGCGAGCGGTCGCTGGCGCCGCTGGGGTACGCGAGGCTTGCGCCGCGCGGGCCGGGGGCGGGGATCGACGTGCTGGTGGGCGGGCTGGGGGCCGGGCACACGCTGCGGGCGGCGCTGGACCTGCCGGGCGTGGCGACCGTGACGGTGGCCGAGATCGGCGCGAAGGTGTTCGAGTGGAACCGCCGGTACTTCGCCGAGGCCAACGGGCACGCGGTGGAGGACCCGCGCGTACGGCCGGCGGTCGGGGACCTGTTCGACGTGCTGGCGGCGCACCCCGGCGCGTTCGACCTGCTGCTGCTGGACGTGGACAACGGGCCGGGCTGGCTGGCGGCGCCGGGGAACGCGCGGCTGTACGACCCGGACGGGCTGCGGCGGTGCCGGGACGCGCTGCGGCCGGGCGGCGTGCTGGCGGTCTGGAGCCCGCAGGTCAACCCGGCCTTCCTGCAGGCCCTGCGGCAGGTCTTCCCGGACGCCGAGGAGGTGCGCACGGACGCCTTCTCCGCCGCCGCCGGCGAGATCCCCGACGTCGCCTACCTGGCCCCGCTGTAAGGCGGGGGCCCCGTCTCCCGCCTTCCCACCGAATCCAGGCGAATTCAGGGACAGTCACCATTATTAGCGAGACAACTCGTTGAATTCACTGTTGCCGACCCGTTCGGTTGCCGGCACACGGTCCGCGACTCGCGGAACGCCGCCGTGCAGGGCCCCACGCCCCGCCTTCCCACCGTTCGAACCGGTCCAGCACGGCGCGGACCGCGGCGACGGCGGCGGGCGGCGGCGCGGCGCGGCCGGGCACGCACGGGACGCACGCACCGACCACGGCGTTCAGAAGCAGCAGCGGCGCGCGGGAGTCCGTCGGCAGCGGGGCCAACCGAACGGGCATCGCCTCGCGCATGGCGGCCAGCGCCACCGATCTCACGACCGGGCGGTCCGCGAGCGGCGCCACCCAGCCATCCTGCCAAGCCACGACCGCCGCGCAGCAGGCTTCCAGGATCTCGCGGCCGGCCGCGTCCGTCAGCAGCGTCGCCACCCCCGGCAGGCGCACCGCGTCGAACGGCGATGGCGGGGCCGGCTTGTCGATCGGCCCGGGCGTTCCGGCCAGCGGCGACGTCGCGAACCGCACCGGCATGCCGTCGAACAGCATCGAGGGAGGGCGGGGCCGGACCTGCAGCACCCCGTGGTCGGCCAGCAGGGCATGGACCCCCGGGGGGGCCGATGCCGCGAAGGCGCGGAACGCGTCGGCGACCTCCGGGCCTTCCGGTTCCAGCCGGCGCAGGTGGAGGTCCGCCAGGCGCACCCCCCGATCCGTCACGAGCAGGGTGGTGTACCGCATCCCAGCGCCCCCGCCTTGACCCGTACCTCGTCCCATTCCAGGCCCGGGTCCGAGTCGTGCACGATCCCGCCGCCGACGCCGTAGGTCCAGCCACCCCGGCCCCGCATGGCCGTCCGGATCAGCAGCGCGAAGACCGACCGGTCCTGGCGAAGCACCCCCAGCGCCCCGCAGTAGGGCCCCCGCGGGGTGGATTCCAGCGCTCGGATCCGGGCGAGGGCCGCCCCCTTGGGCGCGCCCGTGACCGAGCCGCCCGGGTGCAGCGCCGCCAGCACGTCCAGCGGACCGACCCCCGACCGCAGCCGGCCGGTGACGTCGCTGACGGCCTGCACCGCGTAAGGGAGATGCAGGAAGCGGCGCGCGCACGGCACCTGGACGCTGCCCGGAACGCAGGCCAGCGCCAGGTCGTTGCGCACCAGATCGGTGATCATCGCCAGTTCGGCCCGGTCCTTGGCACTGTCCCGCAGCCAGGCCTGGCCGCCGGCCGGGGCGGTGCCCTTCATCGGCTCGGAGCGCACAGTGCCGTCCCGCGTCTCGAAGAAGGTCTCGGGCGATCCGGAGACGAACTCGGTGCCGTCCGGCAGGCGGACCCACGCCGCGAACGCCGGCACGCCGCGCCGGCACATCGCGGCCAGCAGCGACGGCCCGTCCGCGCCCGGCAGGCTGGCCCGCACCGTCAGGCTGACCTGGTAGACGTCGCCGGCCGCGATCGACTCCCGGATCGCCTCGACCGCCTCCGGGTACCCGGCCGGGTCCAGGACCGGCCGGCCTTCCCATGGCGCGGCCGACGCGACGTCGGGCACCTCCGGGACGGCCTCGCCCGCGAACAGCGCCGGGGCGTCGCCGCGCGCCTCGAACGACGCGAAGGCCAGCAAGGCGTCCGCCGGGCCCGCGGGCCGCAGCGGCGTATGCAGGCTCCACGCGCCGTCCCCGAAGCCCGGGCCGATCAGCGCGAAGGACGGGAGGCGGTCCAGGTCTGCCAGCGTCACGGCGCGCCTCCGGACAGGGCCGCCCGGAAGAAGGCGGCCACGATCGCGCGGCCACCGGGCGTGCCGTGCGAGTCGGGATGGAACTGCAGGCCCGCCAGGGGACGAGCCGGGTGCTCGATGGCCATCGGGATCCCGTCGGCGGTGGTTGCGACGACGCGCAGGGGCGGCGGCACGTCCGCCAGCGCCAGCGAGTGGTACCGCATGGCCGGGTGCACGCCCTCGCACCCCGGGAACCATCGCGACGGGCCGAACGCCACCGGCGTCACGTGCCCGTGCACCGGCGGGACCCGCACCAGCCGGGCCCCGAAGCGCAGCCCCAGCGCCTGGTGGCCCAGGCAGATGCCCAGCACCGGCACGCCCGCCCGGTTCGCGGCCTCGACCAGACCGACCAGGCCCGCCCGCACCGGGTCCGTGGGCCCCGGCCCGATCACCAGCACGTCCGCGCCCCGGAGGTCGCCCGGGTGCCCGGCCAGAAGGCGCCCCGGGACCAGCCGCACGGATTCCCGCGGCACGGGCAGGCACTCGACGACGTTCCAGGAGAACGAGTCGTCGTTCTCGGCGAACAGCACGCGGGTCGGGCCTTCCATGGCGGCGGATGATACACGGCCCGGGCCGGGGGCGCAACGTGGCCGGAACCCGCCGTATCCCTTGCAGGGCGGGGGCCCCGTCCCCCGCCTGCCCTCGCCCGAGCACGCAGGCGAAATCGACAGATTCGGTCCCGGAAGCGGTAGGATCGCCCCGTCCTCTACCCGGGTGAGGCCATGCGACGGTTCGTGCTGAGGATCGGGTTCCTGCTCCTGGGGTTGGTCGCCTGCGGCGGAGGCTCCGGTTCCCCGGACGACGGCGCGGACCTGCCCGCCGACGTCGTCGAGGCAGGCGGCGAACTGGTCCCCGACGGGGCCGGGACGGACGCCGAGGCAGCGGACGGGCCCGGCGAGACCCCGGCCGACGCGGAGCCGCCGGCGGACCTTCCCGGGGACTCGGGCGATGCCGTGGGCGACGACGACGGGACGCTCCCCGACCCCGGGCCGCCCGACCCTGCCAAGGTCTTCGTCGTGCGCACCCGCCCCGCGTGCCAGCCCGACGGGCCCTGGACGGTCGACACCGTGACGCAGTTCCGCACGGCCGACGTGCTGCCGGACACGGACGTGCGCGCCGTCGCCGCCCCGGCCGGCCACGCCTGGGCCGCCACGCCGTCGGGCCTGTACCACCTGGTCCCGGGCGGGCTGGCCTTCGTCGTGGTCGCGAACCTTCCGGGCGAGGGAACCGTCGCCGCCCTGGCGCCGCGGGTGGATGGCGGCACGTGGGTGGCCCGCGGGACCGGCATCGGCGCGCTGGAGGCGGACGGCTCGATCGACGGGGAGTGGGCCGCCGGGACTGCGGCGGTCACCCGGGTCTTCGACTGCGACGGGGCCGGGTGGGCCATCGCGGACGGCGCCCTGCGGGTGGCCGCGGGCAGTTCCCTGGTCGCCGCCAGCCCGGCCCCTCCGGGCACGGTGCACGACGGCGCCTGCGCGCCGGACGGCAACGCCTGGGCGGGCACCTCGGAGGGCCTGTTCCGGCTGAAGGACGGGACCTGGCAGGCGGCCTGGACCCCCGCCTCAGGCGCCCCGGTGACCGCCGTGGCGATCCGGGGCGGGCGGGTGGCCGCGGCCGCCGGCGACCAGGTCGCGACTTGGGACCCGGCCTCGCTGGCCTCGCTGGCCACGCCGCAACCGGCGATCCTGGCCCCCGGCCCCGGCGGCCTGCCGACCGGCGCAGTGACGGCCCTGGACCTGTCCGACGACGGCACGCTCCTCGCCGTCGGGCACGCGACGGGGGCCTCCCTGCTGGACCTGGGCACCGGCAAGGCGGACCACTTCGTGTCCGGGCGCTGGCTGCCCGCGAACGCCGCCGCAGGGATCGCGCTGTCCGGCGGGACCGCCCCGGACCTGTGGGTCGCCACCTCCGCCGGCGCGTCCCGTCTGCGCAAGGCGGACCTGCTGCTGCGCGACAAGGCCGACCGCATGTTCGGCCAGTTGAACCGCTGGTTCTGGCGACTGGAGGGCTTCGTGTCGGCCTGGGCCGGCTTCACGGACCCTTGGTCCGACCAGCCGAGCCCCCTGCGCGACGACGACAACGACGGGCAGTGGACCCAGGAGGCCGTCGGCGCCTTCTGCTACGCCTACGCGGTGACCGGCGACGACAAGTGGTACCAGGCCGCCCGGCGGGCCATGCTGAACATGGCCCTGCAGATCGACATCCCGGCCGCCGACTTCGTCGCCGCCGGGCTGGGCCGCGGATTCGTGACCCGTTCCTTCGTGCGGGACGACGAGGGCGAGGTCTTCGCGTCGAAGGCCACGCAGTCCAACTGGCACCTGACCACCTTCACGGACGGACACCAGTACTACTGGAAGGACGATACCTCGTCGGACGAGGTCACCGGCCACCTGTTCGGGTTCAGTCTCTACTACGACCTGTGCGCGAAGGACGACGCCGAGCGCGCCTTCGTGGCGGACCACCTGGGCGCGCTGGCGGGCTACATCCTGGACCACGGCTTCACTCTGCCGGACCTGGACGGCCAGCCCACGACGCACGGGAACTGGTCGCCGTCGCGCATCCCGATCGTGGTGGACGGCCTGGAGGCCTGCGCCGACGCGGGCAACACGCTGGAGGCCTGCGTGGAGGCATGGGGCGGCGCCGCGCACCTGGACGGCCAGGAGATCCTGGCCCTGATGCTGGCGGCCTGGCACGTCACCGGGCAGGACCGCTTCCTGGCGGCCTACGAGTCCCTCTTCACCGACCACCGCTACGGCGAGGCGGTGCGGTTCCACGAGAACGTCGTCACCTGGACCATCCGCGCCTCGGTCAACTACTGCGACCACGAACTGGCCGACCTGGCCCTGCTGGCGCTGATCCGGTACGAGCCGTACCCCGACCGCCGGCAGTTCTGGATCGACCAGGTGATGGCGGGCTGGGCCTACGAGACGGGTGAACGCAACCCTTTGAAGTCGCTGGTCATCGCCTCCGCCATGCCGGACGTCCCCGGGCTGGCGAACGGCACGCGCACGCTGGCCGACTACCCCGAGGACCTGCGCGAGTGGCGGATCGACAACGCCCACCGGGCGGACTACCTGCGGGACGTCAACGACCGTTTCGACCGGCCCCAATTCCAGGCGGTCCCGCCGCACGACGAGATCCCGATCCAGCGCTGGGACCACAACCCCTACCGGGTGGCCGACGGCGGCGACGGGGCGACCCGGATGGCCCCGAACTTCTGGCTGCTGCCTTACTGGGGGCTGCGGTACGTCAACGCGATCTGCCCGTAGAAGGCGGGGGACGGGGCCCCCGCCCTACATCTGCAGGAAACGCCTACGATGATCACGGGGCCGGGGAGGCGGGGGACGGGACGGCCACTCCCGGTCACGCGACGACCGATCGCGGTCACGGGGCGGGCCGGGCCCAGCGGGAGGGGTCGCGGACGATGTCGCAGTCGACCCACCGCGCGCCGGCGGGGTTGACCAGCGGCGACCAGCACGTCTCGAACAACTGGGCCAGGTCCTCCGAGGAGAACCAGCAGGCCTGCGCGTCGCCCTCGCCCTCGCAGGACGGCGGCCGGTAGGCCCCCAGTTCGCCGTCCGGCACCGACGGCGCCCACGGGTCCCAGTAGGGCCAGGACGCCAGGCGGTCCACGGCACGCGCGTAGTGGTCCTGGACCATCCGCGCCTCGTCCCAGGTCAGCGGGTACCCGAACGCGTGGCTCTGCGCCAGGTACAGCGCCAGGTCCCGGCGGTACACGGCAGGGGTGTACTTCATCTCGGCCTCGGGCAGCGCCTCCTCCTGCGCCATCCGCTGGTCCAGCCCGTCCATCAGCGCCTCCGCCGCCCCGTCGCGGCTGGCCAGCGCGTTGGCCAGGTGCGCCAGGTGGAAGTAACGGCAGATGCGCTTGTTGTAGGCGTTGCCGGCGAAGGCCAGCATGTCGTACTCGTTCGGCTCGCCGCGGCCGCAGTCCTCCGCCACCGCGCGGCTGTACCCGATCAGCTCGGCGCCCCGGCGCGCGTTGCACTCGCCGTTCGGGATCAGGTCGCGCCACCAGGTGAACGTCGCGATGTCGCCCTGGTTCGAGTCCGTTTCAGGGTCGCCGGTGTACCCCGCGATGTACACCTCGCCGTTCTCGTCCTTGGTCCGGATGCGGTAGTCCGAATCGACGATGTCCTTCGCGAAGGCCGTCAGCATCGACAGCGTCTCGCCGCAGGCCTCCTTCATGGCCGCGTCCGTCGTGTCCCGCTCCGCGTACCGCAAGATCGGCACCAGCCGGAAGATGTGCGGCACGTCGTCCTTCGACCGCAGGTTCGTGACCCACATCGCGCCCCAGTGGGGGTTGTCCGCGTATTCGAAGCGGTCGCAGTTCCAGCGGGTGTACTCCGACCACCAGCCGCTGGTGTCCACCGCCTTGCGCCTGCCGTCGTGGGTCGTGAACTCCTGGTTCCAGGCGGGCACCACGTTCCTCGCCATCAGGTGCGGCAGCGGGTCGTCCGCGTCGTACACCATGCCCAGCATCGACGCCGACATCCCCTTGCACAACTGCGTGGCGGCTCGCGTGGCCGTCGCGTCCCCGGTCACCAGCGCCGCTGCGATCGCGTCGCCCAGCACCCGGCTCATCGGGATGTGCAGGTTGTGGCCGCCGTCGTTCAGGTTGACCGGGTGGTGGAAGGTCACCAGGTCGCCTTCCTTGCGGAAGCGCTCGTTGTACCAGAACTGCCAGTCCCGCTTGCCGGTGGAGGCGTCGACGCCGTGGGTCGTGTACAGGACGTAGTCGAAGTACCGGACCTGCTGCAGGAAGCCCAGGACCTTGCGGGTGAAGGCGGCGATCTCGGCCTCGGTCAGCGGCTCGCCCGCGTCGGGCCGGGTGAACGCGAACGGCAGCGACGACGGCAGCCCCTCGGGCGGGCCGGGGTCCTGCGGAGCGTCCCCGGGCGCGTCGTCGATCGCGTCGGCGGCGGCCTCGGGGGACTCGTCCGTCGCGGGCAGGTCGCCCCCGGGCGACTCGGGCGGCAGGTCGGCGGGGACGTCGGCATCGGCGTCGGGCGGCAGTTCCGCGACGGCCTCGCCCGGCACGTCCGCAGGGAGGTCCGCCGGCACGTCCGGGACCGCGTCCTTCCCTCCGTCCGACCCGCACGCCCCCGCGGCGAAGGCGATCGGGAGGACAAACAACACGGCGGGGACCAGGGAAGGCCATCGCATGTCGGGCTCCTGGGAAGGACGGACCAAGCATCGACGATCCCGCCCGGGCCGGCAAGACGGGCGTTTGCAACAGGCGCGAGTCCCCGGCGACCGCGACGGTGTATCCTTCCCGCATGACGGCCGGACGCGGGAAATCGGGCTGGACGGTGGCGGTGCTGGTGGCGACGCTGGCGTGCGCGAGCTCGGGGGGCGCCGGAAGCGGCGCGGACGTCCCCACCGACCAAGGGGCGGATCCGGGCGTCGACGATCCCGGCCAGGCGGCTGATGCGGCCCCGGACCCGCAGGCCGACGCGACGGCCGACCCCGCCCCGGACGCCACCCCGGACCCGGCGGGCGATCCCGCCCCGGACCCGGCCCGGGACGCCGCCCCGGACGCCGCACCCGACGCGGCCCCGGAACCCGGCGACGGCGACGCGGACGACGTCGCCCCCGACACCCCCGTCCCGGCCGGCTGCAACGGCCACGAGTCCCTGTGCGGGCGGCGCTACGACCAGGTCGCGTTCGCCACCACGCACAACGCGATGAGCAACGAGGACGACGGCTGGATCGCCCCGAACCAGCCCCACGCCCTGGAGCGCCAGTGGCAGGACGGCATCCGGGCCATGATGCTGGACCTGTGGTACGGGGACCCCGGCGTGGACGGGATGGACCCCTCGCAGGTCTACCTGTGCCACGGCGAGTGCCTCTTCGGGAACCGCCTGCTGACCGACGCGCTGGCCGCGCTGAAGGCCTTCCTGGACACGCACCCGAAGGACGTGGTGACGCTGATCTTCGAGTCGTACGTGTCCGGAGCCGACGTGGCCGCCGCCTTCGAGGCCGCGGACCTGCTGCCGTACCTGCACGCGCAAGCCGCCGGCCAGCCCTGGCCGACGCTGGACCAGATGGCCGAGGCCGGGCGCCGGCTGGTGGTGCTGACCGACCGGGACGGCGGGACGCCCGCCTGGCACCATGACGTGTGGGCCCATGCCTTCGAGACGCACTGGAGCGCCAGGGTGCCCTCGGACCTGACGTGCACCCCGAACCGGGGCGACCCCTCGAACCCGCTGTTCATCCTGAACCACTTCCTGACCGATCCCTTCGCCACCCGGGAACTGGCCGCACAGGTCAACTTCAACCCCTTCCTGCTGGACCGCGCGCGCCAGTGCCAGCAGGAACGATCGCACCTGCCCGGCTTCGTGACCGTGGACTTCTACGACGTGGGGAACGTGCTGGAGGCGGTCGACGCGCTGAACGGCGTGGGCGCGGAACGCTGACGGGCCCGGCCTGCACCGGATGCCCCGCAGCGACTCCGCCTCCGTGCTCGGGCGGGAACAGGCGGGAGACGGGGCCCCACCCCTACGATGGCGGGGGACGGGGCCCCCGCCCTTGCTACAGCCGGGCGAACTCCCGGACGGCCTCGATCGCGGATGCCACGTCGTCGTCGTCCACCTCCAGGCTGGTCACGAAGCGGACCCCGTCGGGCAGCGGCGGGTATACGCGGATGCCCTTCGCGGCCAGGAAGGCCACCAGGTCGTCCTCGGACCGGCCCGGCAGGTCCAGGCGCACGTAGACCATGTTGGTGACCACCGCGGCCGGGTCCAGCCGGATGCCCGGGATCGCGGCCAGCCCCTCGGCCAGCACGCGCGCCCGGCGATGGTCCTCGGGCAGCCGCGCCCGTCCCTCGGCCAGGGCCAGCAGCCCCGGGGCCGCCAGCACGCCGACCTGCCGCATGCCGCCACCCATCACCTTGCGCCGCCGCCGGGCCCGGTCCACGAACGGCCGCGTCCCGCACAGCAGGCTGCCGATCGGCGCGCCCAGCCCCTTCGACAGGCAGAAGGACACGCTGTCGCACGTCGCGGCGATGTCGCGTGCCTCCACGCCCAGCGCCAGCGCCGCGTTGAAGATCCGCGCCCCGTCCAGGTGCACCGGCACGCCGTGCGCGTGCGCCAGGTCCCGCACCGCGGCCATCGCGTCCACCGGCATCACCGTGCCGTCCGACAGCGCGTTCTCCAGGCACACCAGCGCGGTCCGCGGCTCGTGGATGTCGTCGGGATGGACGCGCAGGCGCGGCCGCACGTCGTCGGCCGTGATCCACGGGAACCGCGCCGGCGCCACCGTCCGCAGTTGCACCCCCGCCAGGGCCGCCGCGGCCCCCGCCTCGTGTTCCACCACGTGGGCCTTCTCGGACAGGATCACCTCGTCCCCCGGACCGCAGTGCACGGCGATCGCGCACTGGTTCCCGAAGACCCCGCTGGGCACGAACAGCGCCGCCTCCTTGCCGACCAGATCCGCCGCAGTCCGCTCCAGGCGGTTGACCGTCGGGTCCTCGCCGCACACGTCGTCCCCGACCTCGGCCTCGGCCATCGCCTTGCGCATCGCCGCGGACGGCCGCGTCATCGTGTCGGAACGGAACTCTCGCATCCTCATCGTGCCTCCGCTTGTCAGGAAGGCGGGGGACAGGGCCCCTGCCCTACAGGCATCCGGGCCCCCGCCTCACGGGCACAGGGCCGCGCCCCACGTCGAGGCCGCCGGGCCCATCACCATGCGCAGCGTACCACCCCGCCGGACCTGCTCCCAGGTCAGGTAGGGACGATCCAGCGGCTGGTCGTCCCACGTGGCCGACTGCACGTAGCGGTTCGCGTCCGACGCACCCGGCGCCTCGATGACCAGGTCCACGCCCTGCTGCCGCTCCGGGTCCAGGTGCACCACGGCCTTCTCGAACACCGGCGAGGCCAGCACGTAGCCGTCCCCCGACGGCATCACCGGGTACAGCCCCAGCATCGCGAACGCGATCCAGGCCGACGTGGCGCCCGCGTCGTCGTTGCCGGGCATGCCGTCCGGCCCGTTGAAGTAGGACTGCGCCAGGATGTCCCGCACCAGCGTTTGCGACTTGGCGGCCTGGCCCACGTAGGCGTACAGGAACGGCGCGTGGTAGTCCGGCTCGTTGGTCACGTCGAAGTGGCCGCCCGTGAAGAACTCGTCCAGCTTCGATTCGAAGCCCGCCGCGCCGCCCAGCGCCTGCACCAGCCCGCACACGTCGTGCTGCACGCTCCACAGGTAGATCCAGGCGTCGGCCTCGCAGAAGCCCGCGTCCCACTGCCCCGGGTCGAACGGCGACACCCAGGTTCCGTCGCGGTTCCTCGGCCGCGGGAAGCCCGTCGAGGCGTCCCACTGGTTCTTCCAGTTGCCGGCGCGCTGCCGGTAGAAGGCCGCGTCCTGCGCCCGCCCCGACGCATCCGCGAAGTTCGCCACGCAGGCGTCGTTGGTCGCGTATTCCAGCGTCATGCTGGCGCCCTGCAGGTAGTCGCACTGCGTGCTGACGAAGCCCAGGTCCACGTAATCCGGCGGCGTCCCCTGGCCCAGGTAGCCGCACAGCCCCTCCTGCAGCGCGTTCTCGGAGTCCTGCCGCGACCCCTTGTCCAGCCCCTCCCAGACCCGGTCCGCGTCGTAGTCCCGGAAGCCCTTCACGTAGGCGTCCGCGATGGCGCAGTAGTGGAAGTTCGCGGTCATGCAGCGGGAGTCGCCCAGCGCGTTCCAGGACGCCTTGGCCAGCCAGCCCTGGTCCAGGTAGGACTGCAGGTAGGACCGCACCAGGTCGGACCGCGACTCGGGGTCCAGCAGCGCGTGCAGCGGGTGCGTGACGCGGCCCGTGTCCCATCCGCACCAGTCGTCGGACAGGTAGCGCCAGCCGTCCGCCACGACCTCCCGGCCGACCAGGTCCCAGCCGCTGAAGAACTTCCCGTCCTCGGTGTAGTCCGACGGCTGCATCCAGGTGTGGTACAGCGCGGTGTAGAAGACCGTCTGCTGGTCCGCGGTGCCGCCCGTCACCTCGACCCGGTACAGCTTGCGGTTCCAGGCGTCCACGGCGGCCTGCCGGATCGCCTCGAAGGTCCGTCCCTCGCACTGCGACTCGCGGTTCTTGCGGGCCTGCTCGACCGACAGGTACGAGATGCCGACGCGGACCTCGATCGCGTCGCCGGCGGCCGTCACGAAGTCCAGGTGCGCGCCCACCGCGGTCTGGGTCGGGAAGGTGGCCGACGTGGCCAGGAAGGGCCGCGACACCTTCAGCGACAGGTATACCGTGGCCTCGCCGGTGCCCGGGGCCGTGTCGTCCAGGCCCATGGCGACCAGCGGGTTGACCTGGTACTTCCCGAAGCCCTCCACGACGGTGTCCGACACGAGGGTCAGTTCGCCGTCCAGGGACTGCCCGCGGTTGTAGGTGGTGTCCACGACCAGGCGCGCCTGGTCCGAGGCCGGGAAGGTGTACCGGTGCACGCCGCACTGGGCCGTGGCGGTCAGTTCCGCCCGGATCCCGTAGTCCTGCAAGGTGACGGCGTAGTAGCCCGGGGAGGCCTCCTCGGCGTCGTGGCCGTATGCGGAGGACCACTGGGCCGGCGTGGTGGCGACCGCGCCCGTCATCGCGGCGACCAGGATCTGGCTGTACCCGTTGTTGCTGCCGCCGGGGCCCTCCAGGTGGGTGTGGGTGAAGCCCTCGATCCGGGTGTGGTCCCAGTCGTAGGCATCGATGGTGCCGGTGCCGCCGTTGGTGTCCGGGGACAGTTTCACCATGCCGCGCGGGATCATCGCCCCCGGCACCGTGTTGCCGTATCCCTTCGTGCCGATGAAGGGGTCGACCTTCGGGGACAGGTCGGGGAGGACCGTCGGCCCGCCGTCGTCGCCGCCGCAGGCCGCGAAGGCCAGGGCCGCCAGCGGTACCGCCAGGAACCGGAAACCGTTGCCGAACCGGGATGCCATGACTACCTCCATTCGAGCGGCCCCCCGAGGCACGTCTTCTCGGGGAGCGTCCGGGCGACGTACATATACCGGAAACGCTCCCGCCGCGCGACGCCTGCAGAACGCCCCTGGCGGGCCCGACGGCCAGGCCAAGGCGGGAGATCCCCGGGACGGGTTTCAAGGCAATGGGAACGGGAGGCGGACCCGGTACCGGCGCGCGACCGGGCCGCCCGCGACGGAAACCGACATGCCGGCGGCCCGCACGGTGCCGGGGCCGGTCCGGGGGACGACGATCCAGGCGCCGTCCGTCCACGCGCAGTCGTCGCCCCAGGGGTCCTGCCCCGTCGAGCAGGCGGGCAGCGCGGCATCCCCGGCCGATGGCGCGGTGGCGGCAGCATCCACCGTGGCCGTGATCCGGGTCGCCTCGACCCCCGGCCCGCCGTCGGCCAGCACCAGGGTGCCGTCCGCCCCGGCGCCCGCCAGCACCTCCAGCCGCTGCGTCTGCAGGGTGCGGGCGTCGGGCACCTCCGGCCTCCCCGGCACCGGCTCGGCCCGCCGCACCGTGTCGGGCAGCAGGACGGCCACCCCGCCGGCACGCAGGAAGACCGGGATGCGGTCCAGGGGGGCCTCCTCCGTCACGACGCGGTCGCCGTCCAACAGGGTTCCCTCGGGGTACCGCCACCACCGCCCCGGGGGCAGGCGGACCTGGCGGGTCGTCGCGCCCTCCTCGATCACCGGTGCCACGAAGAAGGCCGGTCCCAGCAGGAAGTCGTGCACCGCCTCCCGGGCGCCCTCCCACGCCGGGAACTCCAGCAGCGCGGACCGCATGGCGGGCGTGCCCGTGGCCACTGCCTCTGCGTGCAGGGCAGCCAGGTAGGGCAGCATCCTCAGGTGCAGCAGCGCGTACCGCCGGAAGTGGGCGATGGTGTCGGCGTCCCGGTTCCAGTCCCAGTTGTACTCCTCGGCGTTGCCCCGGTGGGTCCGCATGACCGGCGACCAGGCCCCCAGTTGCGTCCACCGGAAGTACAGTTCCTTCGTGGAGGGCGGCGAGACCAGGCCCGTGTACCCGGCGATGTCGTGCCCGAAGGCCGACACGCCCGACAGGCCCAGGCCCGTGCCGTAGGGGATCACGCTTCCGATTCCGTCCAGCAGGTCCCAGTCCGTCTGCTGGTCGCCGGCCCAGACGACCGACAGGTACCGGTTGGAGTCCAGGAAGCCCGACCGCGAGAAGTACAGCCCGTCGCCATCCGGACGCTTGCGGTCCAGCGCGTCCCGGTGGATGCGGGCCCAGTCCACGGGGTAGAGGTTGCCGTACTGCCAGCCCGTCATGCCGTTGTCGAAACGCATGTCCGGGATGACCCACTCGGCGTAGTCCGCCATCCAGCCGTCCAGGCCCAGGTCCCAGGCGAAGTCCAGCCGCTCCCGCATGTACGCCCAGCCCTTCGGGTCCGTGAAGTCCACGAAGGACCGCAGCACGTCGTACCACTGGAACAGGTAGGGGGCGCCATCCTCGCGATGGGGAAGCCAGCCCTCGGCCTGGGCCCGTTCCCAGTCGGCGTCGTGCTGGTCCAGGAACGAGTTGAAGTAGGTCAGGACCCTCAGGCCCATGCCGCGGATCTTCGCGATCATGGCGGGCAGGTCCGGGTTCCCGTACTCGCGGTAGTCCATGTGCCAGACGGCCGACAGGGCGATGTCCTCGACGTCCAACTGGTCCGCCTGGGTCGCCACCGAGGGCGGTTCCCCGAAGATCGCCACCCAGGGCCCGAAGGCCCAGTCCGGGACCGGCTGCGGGCGGGCGTGGTGGTCCGTGTACTGCCGCACGACGTCCTTCGGCGCCGGCCCGGCCAGAACCCGCAGCCCGCCCAGGTCCGCCAGCGCCACCAGGATCTCGGTCGCCTCGGGATCCCCTTCCGCGCACAGCAGGAACCGGCTGCGGTACGACGACTCCAGCAGCAGCCCGTGGGCCCTGGCGTCCGCCCCGGACGTGGCCACCACGGCGTAGGGCAGCGGGAAGTAGGTGTCGTGCAGGTGGCCCGGGTAGGACAGGACGTCCTCGGGGACGGTCGGATCCTTGCCCAGGCCCTGCTCGGTGCTGCGGATGGGGATCACGTGGCCCCGGTGGTCCACCGCGTCGTTCTGCCCGCCGAATCCGTAGAACGCCTCGCCGTCCCGGCAGCGCAGGCGGAAGCACACCTGGTCCACGTCGCCGGCGTCCGGCAGCGGGACGGGATCGAGGCGCAGGCCCGTGGCCTCGGGGACCAGGTCCAGCCGCGCAACCGCCCGGCCGTCGGCCAGGCGCAGGGTCACCGACCAGGCGTCGTCGCCGACGACCAGCTCGGCGGCGCCGTCCGAGGGATCCACCACCGTCTGCACGTCCTGGTGGACCGCCAGGAAGCCCTGGTCCCACCGGAAGGTCTCGGCCACCTTCGCCAGGCGCAGGATGCCCGGCATCGTTTCCGCGATCACGCGGCCCGCGGCATCGCGGATCACCAGCCCCGGGGGGGACGTGATCACCTCGACGCGCACCGGCGAGCCGGCGAAGGACCCGGGGTCGGCAGGGACATCGGCCGGGGCGTCGGCCCCGGGTTCTCCCTCGTCGGCCCCGGGATCCGCGGGCGCATCCGCGGGGACATCGAAGCCCCCGCCCGGGTCGGTCGCCCCACCGCCTGTTCCGCAGGCCGCCAGCATGACCGCCGTCGCCAGGGTCGCCCAGGCCACGCCCCTCATCGTTCGTCCTCCCGTTGCGCGCCGCACGCGATCCGGAACCCCCGGTACCCGAAGGCGATGGCCGCGCCCCCAGCCGCGCCCCGGACGCCCGCGACGACGCCCTCGTAAAGGCCGTCGTGACGGGGCGTGAAGCGAACCGCGCCTTCCCGGACCTCGGCGCCGGGCAGGCCCGATACCGCCACGGTGGCACCCCCCGGGAACGGGGTCCACGCCCAGGGCTCGCCGGCCCGGCAGGGAGGCGGGTCCGACGCCGCCAGGACCCCGTCCGTCCCCGCCCCCACCCCTGCCGGCACCGCGGCCGCCGTCCCGGCGAGGCGCTCGGGAACGCCCATCGACCACTCGAAGCGCTGCAGCGCGCCTTCCGACAGCAGGCCGTCCAGGCGCTCCCGGGCAGGCCCATCGTCGGCCCCGGCACGCCGCGTGAACAGCACGGCCAGGGACTCGAGCCCCGCCAGGCCGGCCAGCCGCGTCCTGCGCAGCGGGAAGGCCAGTTCGTCCACCAGGTCCGCGTCCAGGCCCGAGTGGTGGGCCTCCGAGGCCAGCCCCGCCAGCGTCGCCAGGCGCCCCTGCAACGCGGCCACCGTGTCCAGCCGCGGCGCGCCGCCCCCCTCCAGGTCCGCCTCCAGGGCCTCCACGGCGGCCTCGTACACCCGGTCCCGGCACTCCCGTCCCCCGCCGTGGCCGTCGAACACCGTCGGCAGCAGCCGCAGCAGGGCCTCGTCCGCGGCCCGGTCGGACCGGGAGCGCCGGGCGTCCAGTTCCACCGCCGCCGCGTATCCCTCCGCGTCGCCGCAGCCCGTCCCTCCCTTCGCCGCGCACAGCCAGTGCCCGAAGGTCCCCAGGCGCCCCCGGGAGACCGCACCCTGGATCAGCGGGTTGTGGAGGTACCCCGACGACGACGCCAGCACCGCGTCCTCGCGCCCCTGCTGGGGCGCCATCCACAGCCGCGCCATGAACCCGTCGCCGGCGTCGTTGGCCCAGAGGTTGTCGAAGATCACCGGCTTGCGTCCCGTGGCCTCCGTGACCGGCGCCAGGTTCGAGGCGGCGATCGTCGCCACGAAGGTGTCCAGGCCGTTCCACATCACCCGGATGTCCGGGGGCAGGTCCGCCAGGGCCCGCAGGTAGCCCCAACCGTCCTGGAAGATGGGCGAGGGCTTCCCGTCGACGAAGCCGTCCGCCCGGGCCGTGGAGTAGGGCACCGGCATGAACCAGATCGGCGTGCCGGGATGGCCGGCCTGCAGGTCGGCCCGCAGGCGGGACAGGATCGCCGCGTGGGCCCGACCCAGGGTGGCGTCGGCCGGGACCTGGTTCTGGAAGTCGGTGTCGTCGGCCCCCAGTTCCACCCCCTGGGCCCCCAGGTCCAGGAAACGCCGCAGCTTGTCCCGGGCGATGGCGTAGTCTTCCTCGCTGTCGAGGTCCATGTCGAAGAAGGGGGACAGGCCGAAGACGACGCGGACGCCCAGGTCGCGGCCCAGGGCGGCCAGGTCGCCGAAGGCGGCCTCGAAGTCCGGCGGGTAGGGCTCGCGCCACCGCGCCCGGTGGTTGGGGTCATGCTTGGGGGCGTAGATGTAGGTGTCCTGGCCCATCGCGGCCAGGGAACGGAGCAGGGCCGCGCGCTCCCGCCAGGACCAGGGCACCCCGTACCAGGCCTCGATGACGCCGGTGCCGGGATGGACCGCGGGCGCCTTCCGGGCCGGCACCGGGGGATCGGGCACGGCCCGCGCCATCAGCGTCAGCGCGACCACCTGGAAGTCTCCGGCAGGCTGAACGCGGATCGTCACGCAGCCGCCTTCGACCCCTCCCAGGTCCAGGGGGGAGGCCGGGTCCGGCCAGGACAGCGCCGTGACGGGATCCGCCCCGCAGGACGGCCTCACCTCGACCGACAGGGTCGCCGACCCGGTCCCCCCGGGGACCAGCGACAACCGGTGCAGCGGCACCGGCCGCGCCTGCCAGGGCTGCAGATCCAGTTCCAGCGCCGAGGGTTCCTCGAACGGGGCCTTCCACGCGGTCGCGGGATCGCCGTCCCGGACCGTGGCAGCGGCGTCTTCGGCCTCCCGGGGCCAGGGCAGCCCACGGGTGCCGTCCGCCGCGATGCGCACGAAGGGCGTCACGTCCCAGGGGTTGGCGGGCAGGGGGTCGTCCCCGTTACCGCACGCCGCCATCACCGCCGGCAAGCCCAGCAGGGCGGCAAGCAGGGGGGACGGCAGCGCGGCACGAAGGCTCGTCATGGCGGTCTCCTCGTCCCGGATGCGGGCCCCGCGCCCGCGGCTCACCGGACGCCCTCCCGGTGCCAGGACTCGGCGCGGCGGTTCACCTCGGAAGCCATCCGGACCAGCGGCAGGTAGGGGTTGTCGTCCTTGTCCATCAGCCCGAAGTTGTCGCCCGCCAGGACGTTGTCCTCCCGGGGCGGGTTGTCGAACCACTTGTACCAGTGCCAGGCCACGATCCACGGCCGGCGGACCAGCGCTTCGACATAGCGGTCATACGCCAGGCCCCGGTCCTGCTGGGTCGGCACCACCGGGGCGAAGTTCAGGACGTTCATCAACCCCGAGTCGGTCCCCTTGAAGGACCATTCCTCCAGCAGGAAGGGCCGGTCGATGGCCGGGGCGGCCCGGTCCAGGTGGTCTACCGGCGGCGTCTCCCAGTAGTAGGCCAGGGACACCACGTCGAAGTGCCGGGCGGCGGCCGCCATCAGGGCGTCGAAGTGCCAGGTGCTGAAGCGGCAGCCCAGGACCAGGTGGTTCGGGTCGGCCTGGCGGATGGCCTTCACGGCCTCTCCGGCGTACCGCTCGAACACCCGCAACGCGAAGGCCTCGCTCCAGGCCGCCGCCTCGGGGGTGGCCGGGTCCAGCGCCCCGGGGGACAGCGACGGCAGGTCGTCCCAGGACGCCAGGGACGCCTTCCATGTGGCGTTGAACGCCTCCAGCGAATCCCCCGCCGCCTCCCGCAGGAAGGCCAGCACCGCGGCGCGTCCCGGCGTGCCGGCAGGGAACTCGAAGTACAGGCGCAGCAGGGTCTTGTCCGACTGCCACCCGTGGTCCCAGAACAACTCGTTGTCCAGGAACCACCCCAGCAGGTTCGGGTCGTCCTTCCGGGGGGTGCAGCGTTCGCCCGCCATCTGCCGGACGATGTCCGGGTATTCCGGCACGAAGACGTCCATCACCAGGCCGTCTGGCCGCGGCACCCCGTGGACGACGTCCAGGATGGGTTCGGCGTCCACCACCCGGTCGAGGGCGGACCGCCCGCTCCAGGGGCCTGCGGTGTTGAAGCCCCAGTCGCGCAGGCGGGCCTCGGCCGCATCGGCCCAGGCCTCCTCGGACCCGTGCTTCGCGGCCAGGGCCGCCTGCAGGTCGTCCATCGCCAGGTTCGGGCCCAGGAAGCTCACGTCCGTGACGCCCTTGGACAGCATCGGTTTCCCTTCCGGCGTGACCAGCCACCAGGCGCCGTCCAGTTTCGCGACCCGGAAGAAGCCGGTGCCGGGCCCGGGATCCAGCGACGGGGGCGCGCCAAGCCAGCCGCCCCGGGCGTCCGTTTCCAGGGGGGCCCGGGCGTTCTCCGTCCGCAGCGCGTCCAGGCGCAGGCGCCAGGCGGCCTCGGACCCGGTCTCGGGGCCGGTCGCCACGCACCGTCCGCCCTCGCAGGCCCAGCCGTCCGCGGCGCAGTCGGCCACGCGCCGCAGCACGCCGCCCGTCCCGCAGATCGCGGTGAAGGCCCCGTCGCAGGCAGCTTCGCCCTCCGTGCAGGGGGCGTCGGGCTCGACCTCGCCGGACCCGTCGACCGGGAGGTCCGGCGGCGCGTCCTCCGGAGCCGGGTCCGACACCGTGACGTCGCCCGGCAGGCCCTCGTCGCCGGCGCCGCCGCTCGATCCGCAGCCGGCCGCCACGAGGCCCAGGGACAGCGCCAGGAACGCGGACCGGCTCGGGACTCCCATCGAATCCTCCTTGCGTCGGCGCCCTCCCGGCACGCCGGCCACATCAGAAACCGACGGCGCGGCCCACGCGCACCGATCCCGCCACCACGGGCGGGACGGGCCGCATGGGAACGGCCCCGGGGGACCGGATGTCGCCCGGCGGGGGCCAGGACGCCCGGGAACGGGCGCCCGCCCGGCGACCGCCAGCCTCGGCCGTGACCGTCACCGGCCCGGCGGCCCCCCGCACCCGGTAGCGGACGATCCGGGGAGATTCCCCCTGGCCGGCAGGCAGCGACTGGACCTCCCGGCCCTCCACCAGCACGGCCCCGTCCGGCAGCGCCAGGCGCAGCACCGTCCCGGCCAGCAGGCCGGCGGCCCCCGTCACCGTCGCGGCCAGGACCAGGTCGCCTCCCGCCGTCGTGCCGGCGAGCCGGAGGTCCAGGGGCGCCGCCCGGCCCGGAACCGCAGGCAACGCCCCGCGCGCCGCCCCCCTCTCCCACGCGGGTCCCGCCGGGGCAGCTGGCCAGGGCCCAGCCGAGGCCGCACGGGCCCCGGGACACAGGGGCATCCCGTCCCAGGGGAACTTCAGCACGTCCCGCACCGTGGCCGTCATCGACGCCTTCAGGCCGGGCTCGGCGCACAGCACGGCGTCCGCGAAGTCCACGAAGTCGACCCCGGCGGCGCCGCGGTCCAGGTCCAGGAACCGGTCCGACGCCAGGGCCCGCAGCACCCGCGCGGTTCCCAGGGCGGTGCCGTCCGCGTCGTCGTCCGCGAACTCGACGCCGTCCCACAGGTCCCAGAGCATCCCCGACAGGTACATCTCGTCCAGGTACTGGGTCATCGAGGCCCAGAGGTCCGGGGGCGTGAACTCGCCCACCGTGCTCCGACCCAGGGCGAAGTCGATCCACCAGGAGGATCGGGTCCCCTTGCCGTAGTCCACGATCAGCCACATGCGGCCGTCCGGCGCTCCCTTCAGCAGGGACTGGGTGGAGATCCCGAAGAAGTTCGAGAAGGCCTCGGACCAGGCGAAGGGCGGCGAGATCAACTCGCCGACGAAGTGGGAACCGCCGGGCGAGTCGTGCCGGGTGAAGTTGTTCTGGATGTAGTGCCCGAACTCGTGGAGGATGACGGCCTCGCCCCAGGGCCCCGAGGTGCCCTCTCCCCCGCCCACGAAGATGGACTGGGGCAGGTAGGGACCCCCCTCGATCTCCTGGGACACCTTGCCGAAGGCCAGCCCCACGCTCCAGGGGGCGTCCGGCGCCCACAGCAGCGCCAGCCCCGGCAGCCCGTAGGTGGACCGCGCCAGGTGCTCCAGCACCTCGTCGATGCCCAGGACCGCCATGCGGTAGACGTGGAGGGCGCCCGATCCCTGCGCCACCGTGACGGTCCGCGAACCGGCGTCCAGCCCGGCCAGCGGCGTGCTCCACGCCCACATCGGCGAGGTGAAGGACCCGGGATCCACGACGGGATCCGGCCTCAGCACGGCCGCCAGCAGGATCCCGGCCGGCTCGTACCCGGCCGTCACCAGCAGGGTCTCGCCGCCCTGAAGGGGCCGCTCCAGCGGGATGCGGAAGGACCCGTTGGACCGGACCTCGGCCCGGCCCATCAACCCCCCGCCAGAATCCGCCACGGCCACCGGGACCCGATCCGCGTTCCGGACCTCCGTCGCTCCCAGGGTCACCCCGCCAGCCCCTTCGTACCGGGGCAGCAGGACCTCGTACCTCAGGATCCCGGTCACCACCCCGCCGGGGGCCGCCGCACAGGCGCCGGCCAGGCAGACCTGGTCCCCTCCGCACGTCCCGCACAGGCCGCCGCACCCGTCCGGGCCGCACCTGCGGGCGCCGCAGTCGGGCCGGCAGGTCGCGCCGCACGCCCGCAACGCCAGTCCCGAGGGGTCCTCCCCGTCACCCCCGCAGTCGTACCCCTGGAAGGCCTCCATCTGGAACCAGCCGCACGAGTCCTGCGGCGCCGGGTTGCGCGGGCAGTCGTTGCAGTACAGCCGGCCCCGATCGCACCAGACCACCCGTCCGGACGCGTCGCAGCACCCGTAGGTGCTGACGTAGTCGGGGCAGGCACCGCCGCTGGGCTCCTGGAAACCCCGGCAAACCTCGGGGTACTCGGCCCCCGGGTCCATGCAGCGCCCCCCCTCGCACGCCTGCCCCGCGGTGCAGGTGCCGCAGTACCCGCCGCAGCCGTCCGCCCCGCATTCCCGGCCCTCGCAGTCCGGCAGGCAGGCCTCGCCGCACTCCCGGGGGAAGAGGCCCGTCGGGTCGGCGCCCGTCCCGCCGCAGTCGTACCCCGCCGCCCCGCCCGCCGCCCGCCAGCCGCAGGTCCGGCTGCCCTCGGGATTCGCCGCGCAGTCGTGGCAGTACAACTGCCCGTCCTGGCACCAGACCACGCGCCCGTCCTCGTCGCAGCAGCCGACGGCGCCGGTCCCCGCGCACGAGGTGCCCGACGGCTGGTCGAAACCCCGGCAAACCGCCGGGTAGGTACCGCCGTTCCCGGTTTCCGCCGGCGCGTCCCGCCCGGCCTCGACACCCCCGTCCAGGCCCGGGACGTCCTCCGGGGCATCTGCCGCCCCGTCGGGCGCCGCGTCGCGCCCTCCCGTCCCGCCGCCCCCGCACCCGGGCAGGACGACCATCGCCAGGATCACCGGGAAGACCTCGAGGCATCGCATGACGACCTCCGGAGGCGTGGGGGATCACTCGCAGGCCGACGGGGGCGCCGTGTCGGTGCAGACGTTCCCCAGCTTGTCGCACATGCCGCTGGCGCAGGCCAGCGACACGCCCGGGAAGTCGAACGAGTTGCGCTTGGGGTCGCAGGCCTGGCCCAGTCCCAGCCGCGGCGCGCACGTCTCGTCCGGGTACGGTCGGCAGTACATTCCGTCCTGGCACGACGTCCAGGCCTCGCAGCCCCCGCCCGCGCCCATGTAGGGCTTGCAGATGCCCAGGTTCCGGTCGCACCAGCCGTCCCGGCAGTACGACCCCGGCGAGCACGCGATGCCCGGGGCCGGCAGTTCGTGGCACGTGCTGCCGTCGCAGAAACTGCGGGCGCACACGTCGGTGTCCGGGTCGCAGGGGTCGCCGGGCTGGCGGATGAAATAGGACGCGACGCAGCGGAACTCGTCGGCGTCGTTCAGGCGGCAACTGAAGCCGGGCCGGCACCCGCCCGCGTCGCACAACTGGCCCTCGCCCACCTGGGGCGTGCACTCACCCTCGCAGGTCGTCGAGTTGGGGAAGCGGCAGAAATGCCCCTCGGGACACTCCTCGTCCACGCCGCAGGCCTCCCCGGGCCCCGCGGTGCCGACGAGGCCGCCCCGCATCGTCCGGGTCGCGTTGCAGTCGCCGTCCTCGAGCAGCCCGAGATACGTGCAGGCCACCACGGGGTCCAGCGACAGCCGGCCCCGGTCGATGCGGACCCGGTAGCCGACCTCCATGGGGCGGATCTGTCCTTCCAGCATCCACCGCGCGTTCTGCGGGTTCTGCCAGAAGTTGATGCGGTCCCCCGGGCTGCAGCGGGCGTAGAACCCTTCCAGGGCCAGCAGGAGCCGGTCGAAGTAGTCGTCCAGCGTGACGCCGCAGTCGGGGGCGGGCAGTTCCGTCGTGGGAAGGTCCCGCTGCACGGCCGTGTCCGGGACCAGGCCGTCGCCCGGTTCCTCGGCATCCCCGGGGGACTCGCGATCGGGCGAGGACCCGAGATCGACCGGGAAGACCACGTCGCCTCCGGGTTCCTCGCCCCCGCCGCCGCACGCCGCCATCCCGGCGGCCAGGATCGCCAGGCCGAACATCGCCGCGCGAGCCATCCCACCCTCCACTCGGTCCGGGACGACTGCCGCCCCGGGGTGCCCATTATGACATCTTATGCCATTTCTCTGTCGACCCCTGCAAGAATCGGCAGAGGTCCGCCGGCAGCCCCGGCCATTGACGACCGGGACAGTCACCTCCAGAATCCGGAGGTTCCCTCGCGACGCAGGATGGCGATGGCGGTTCGTTTCCCGGTCGCCCTGCGAGGATTCCGGGGGTTGGCCCGGATCCTCCCGGCCCTGGCGACCACCTTCCTCGCGGTTCCCGGCGCGGCACTCCCGCCGGTGGCCGGGGGAGGGGTCGAGGGCGGGGCGGACGGCCCCGGGACCGAGGCGGCTTTCATCGATGCCGGGGGGCACGTCGTACGGCTCGATCCGCTGCCCCCGGACCTCCCGGGCCTGGCCGCCTACCGGACGGACGACCCGCGGCGGCCGCTGCGGCTGGGCGACGGCCTCCTGGTCCGGTTCCGCCAGCCGACGTGGGACGTCCCGCCGGACCTTGCTTCGGCGGCCGGCGTGACCGCCCAGCGGTCCATCGATCGGGCGCGAACCACCTGGCGTTGCCGGGCGAACGGGCCGGAGGGGGTCCTGCGGGCCTCCCGGATCCTGGCGAACCGGCCGGGCGTGCTGTGGGCGCTGCCGGACTTCGTCGTCCCCGTCGACCTGCACGGGGCGCCGGACGATCCGTGGTACCCGCGGCAATGGGCGTTCCGGCCGGGCGGGTCCGGCACCATCGACGCGGAGGGCGCCTGGGCCCTCACGACCGGCGATGCCCGGGTGGTCGCCGCCGTGGTCGACACGGGCGTGGACACGCTGCACCCGGATCTCGGCCCGGGCCGCTTCGTGCCGGGCTGGGACGCGCTGGACGGGGACCCGGACCCCGGGCCGGGCCCGCTGGCCGCCGGCGCCCACGGGACCCACTGCGCCGGCATCCTGGGTGCGCTGCACAACGATCGCGGCGTTGCCGGAATCTGCCCGGGCTGCCGGCTGATGGGCGTACGTTTCCTGACCGGCCTGCCGGGCGACGAACACGTGACGGAACTGTCCAACGCGGCCGAGGCCCTGCACCGCGCGGCCGACGGCGGGGCCTGGGTCATCGGCAACTCGTGGGGCGTCTTCAACGTCAACAAGCCGAAGATCCCCATGGAGCCGCTGCGGGAGGCCGCCGTCTACGCGGCGACGCACGGGGGCCCGGACGGCCAGGGGGCGCTGGTGGTCTTCTCGTCCGGCAACCAGACGGCCTGGGACGAATCGACCCAGCGGGCCCTTGCCCTGCCCATCGCCCAGGACGACCTGGCCGCGCTGCCGGAGGTGATCTCCGTGGGGGCGACGGATCCGGACGACGTCCGGCAGGAGTACTCGCAGTTCGGGCCGGAACTCGACCTGGTGGCCCCCGGGGGCTCCCTGGTCGCCTCCCGGCCGCAGATCGTCACCCTGGACACGTCCGGGTCGGCGGGCGGGCAGGGGAACGGCGCCAACAAGGGCAACGGCGCGCACTACGTCTCGGCGCTGCTGCTGGAGGTCCGGAAGGACGGCCTGCCCGAAACGGACGCCACCGGCGAGGTGACCGAGTACTTCAACGGCACCTCGTCGTCGGCGCCGATGGTGGCGGGCGTGGCGGCCCTCGTCTGGTCGGCCGACCTGGCGGACGGGACGAGGGACCTGTCCGCCGGGGACGTGCGCCGAATCCTGGAAGGCACGGCGGACCGGGTCGGCGCCCTGCCCTACGCGGACGGCCGGAACGAAGAGTACGGTCACGGCCGGCTGAACGCGGGCCGGGCCGTGCGGGCGGCCCGGTACGGCGTCGACGGCGCGCCCGGGGACCGGTGCATCGTGGACGTGAATTGCGCGGGCGGGGTGTGCGCGAGGGAGGCAGGCGCCGCGGAAGGCGCCTGCGGAGGCCTGCTGCCCGATCCCGGCCCGCCGGACGGGCCGGCGGGAACCGATTCGTCCCCCCCGGACGATGCGGCCGTTCCTGCGGACGCGCCCGAGGATGCGAAGGAGGATCGGCCGGGCCCGGATCCGGGGATCGGCGACCCGGCCGGGGATCTGCGGGGGGATCCGGCCGAGGCATCGATCGACCGCGGGAAGGGCGGTTGCGGGGCCGGCAGGCGGGCCCCGGCCCCCTGTACCTGGCCCCTGGGCCTTTTCGTCACCGCCGCATGGCTGATCCGCCTGGCGGCGCGGCGCCGGTGACGTCCGCCAGGCCGATGATCGCCCGACGGAAACGGAGGATTCCATGAGGACCGGGGGCTGGAACGCGGCCCCGATGATCCTGCGGCGCGGCAACGGGTCGTGCTCGGAGTACTCGTTCCTGCTGATGGCGGTGCTGCGGGCGAACGGCGTCCCCGCGCTATGCGGGGGCGCTGGTGGTGAGGGGGGACGACGCGTCGTGGGACGACGTGTACCACCGCTGGGTCGAGATCTATGCGCGGGCCGGTGCAGCGTCGTCGAGGACGGCGTGGCCGAGGGGTCGCCCGTGAACAGCGCCACGGCCTCGACCGGAGCCGAATAGTAGCCGCGCCGGCCGACCGCCGGCATCCCCCGCAGGCAGCGCCCTTGACAGACGGTCGGCCGGCACTACTGTCTGCTCGCGATATATGCCTCTGCTGACATATTTCAGGAGGACGACAAGGGGGACGAGATGCTCCGGACGGTGGATGGATTCGACGGGCTGGTGGCGGCGACGGACGGCTTGAAGACGGCCGCGCTGGTGGCCTTCTTCGGCGACTTCTCGGACAGGTCCCGGGCCGCCCGGCCGCGCTTCCAGGAGTTCTGCGCGCGGCACCCCGAGGTGGCGGCCTTCGAGGTGGACGTGGGGCGGGTCAAGGACGTCCACCCGCGCCTGGGCGTGACGTTGGTGCCCACCGTGGCCCAGGTCCGGGACGGCCAGGTTCTCCAGCAGGTGGTCGGCGTGAACACCGTGGAGGAGTACGAGTCGGCCCTGCTGTCCGGCCCCCGGGCGCCAGCCCCCTCCGCGGGCACCGGATCCCGGCCCGACCACCGCGTGACCGTCTACACTGGCGCCCACTGCTCCTGGTGCACCCGCGTGAAGGCGTACCTGCGCCAGCGCGGCGTGCCCTTCACCGAGATCGACGTCTCGCAGGATCCCCGCGAGGCCGCGGCCCTGCAGGCCCGCACGGGCCAGACCGGCGTGCCCCAACTGGACATCGACGGCCGCTACGTCATCGGTTTCGACAAGGCCCGCATCGACGCGCTGCTGGGACTGGCCCCGCAGGCGCCGGGGCTGGGCGGCATCTGACAAGGGAGGCGACGATGACCCTTCGACCCATGAACGACCACGTCCTGCTGGAACCGGTGGAGGCGCAGGAGCGCACCGCCGGGGGCCTGTACCTGCCCGAGACGGCCCGGGACCGCCCCAGCGAGGGCATCGTGCGGGCCCTGCCGGCCGGCGGCGCCGACGGGATCGCCATCGGGGATCGCGTCATCTACAAGGCCCACGCGGGCGAGGGGATCCGGCTGGACCGCCAGGAGATGCGCCTGGTGCCGCTGGGCGACCTCCTGGCGAAGTACGTCGAGGCCGACGAAATCGCGGCCTGACTCGATGGGAGTCGGAGGGCCTGCCGTGCGCGGCCGCCCGTAGCGACAGCCGTCATCGAAGCCCGTGCCGGATGTCTCGACCGCCGGACGGCCACCCCAAGGAGAAGGGCGCTCCCGCGGCAGCGGCCGCCAGGACGGGCGCCACGAACCGCCACAGGACGGCCCCCAACCGTCGGATCCGAAGTCCGTTGGTTGATAGTAACTAAGACCTAGAGGTAACTCTGCTAACTGACGCTCGAAAGCGTCGTGGTCCCAAATAAATCTACAAAAATCGCCCAGGAAGGGGTATCTTTGTGTCGTCTGGGAGACGCCATCATGGGACGACATCGCGCAGCCGACAACAAGCTTCCGCAGCACTTGTACTACCGAAAGGGGCAGTACTACGTCCGTATCTGGTCGGAGGGCAAGGATACCTGGACTGCTGCCGGCAAGAGCCTGCGAGTGGCCAAGGAGGTCCTGCGCGACCTGGAGAGTGACGCCGAGCGCGGGCACCTGGGCCTGCCCAAGAAGCCCAAGGCCATCACCCTGGCGGCCTTCCAGGAGGACTACCTGGCCTGGGCGGAGGACCACAAGGAGTCGTGGAAGCGGGACGAACTCAGCTTGAAGCACCTGATGCCGGTCTTCGGCGGCCTGAACCTCCACCAGATCACCAAGGCGCGCGTCGAGGCCTACATGCGGGACCGGAAGGACGAGGTCACGGGCCCGACCGTGAATCGCGAGGTCGCCTGCCTGCGGAAGATCCTCTCGTTCGCCGTCGAACAGGGACACCTGGAGGTCAACCCCCTCCGCGGCATCAAGATGTTCGCGGAGTCGCCGGCTCGGCAGCCCGTCCTGACACCCGAGGACGAGCGTCGGCTGCTGAAGGCGTCGCCGGAGTGGCTGCGGTGGGTCATTCGCCTGGCCATCGCCACCGGCTGCCGGCGCGGCGAACTGCTGGCCCTGCGCTGGCGCCACGTGGACATCGCGAACGCAGCGCTGATCATCGAGGACTCGAAGAGCGGGGACTCCCGGCGCGTGCCGATCCACCAGGATCTGATGCAGGAACTGAAGGCAAGGCGTGGCACCCCGGACGGGTTCGTCATCGTGCAGGACGATGGCACCCCGCCCCACAAGGACTGGGTTGCCCACAAGTTCGCGAACGTGGTGAAGAAGCTGAAACTGGGCATCCGGTATCACGACCTGCGACACGTCGCCGGCACTCGCCTCCTGACCACCGGGGCCTCCCTGCCCGAGGTCGCCACGTTCCTCGGCCACCGCACGCTGACCATGGCGCGCCGCTACGCCCATACGGACTGGAACCGCCTGCAGGGCCTCGTGTCCCAGGTCTCGGTGCAGAAGGTGTTCGGACCGGTCGTGGTGGAGAAGGAGGACGAAGAGCCCCGGGGCAAGGTGGTGTCCCTCGCAGCCGGCGGTGCCGCACGTGCTGGTGCCAAGCGCAAGAGGGGCGCGTAGCTCTCCACGACTTGACAACAGCCCGCAGCAGCCCGAACATCCCGCTTGAGGCAGCAGCTCGTCGGCCAATGCCGGTGTACCGCCTCTGACGCGTTTTTCAGCCCGTACCGAAGTGGACGCAGGCCACGCCGGACGCGTGTCCCGTCATCCAGGAGGCACCCATGGTGCGTATGTCCATCGAGCCCATCGATCCCCCCGACGACACCGAACTTCGCGAGATGCTGGCCCACGCCGGCGTCCCGGCCGAAGCCACCGAACAGTTGGTACCGGCCCTCCAGGACCCCGGCTTCCATCGTCTCGGCCTGGGGGAGGACGTGGACGACGGCGACCAGGTTCGGCAGTACCTGGGCGAGGTGGTAACCGGCGTCGGAAGCATCTTCAACGCGTACCGCAACTGGATGCCCGCCTTCGTCCACGTGGTGCTGTGCTTCATCGGCGAACTCCCGGCCGACTGGTGGCGCCCCCGGCAGCGGGCGGTGGGCGGCAGGATGATGGGGACGTTCTCGCCCCTCGGCGACGCGGCGCACGCCCCCACCTGGCTCCGCCACCTGCTAAAGGTCGACGTGCCGTGGGCCACGGCCCTGGTGACCGTCTACCGGATGGCCGGCGGCAAGCTGAACGCCGAGACCCTGTTGATCTACTTGAAGGAAGCCCTTGGCATCTATCCCCCGTGGGACGAGGCCATCGACTGGGAGGCCGAGAAGAAGGGGCCGCGCAGCCGGTTGCCCGCCGACAAGACCGACCCCTCGCGGCCGTGGTTCTGGCTGCGCAACGCCCCCCTGGAAACCGAGGCGGGCAAGCACCAGTCGTTCCAGGACCATGCTGGCGCCTTCGTGGAACGCGCCCGGGAGGCCGACGGCCTGCAGGAGAGCCTGGCCATTTCGATGACGTTGCGCGCAGCGGCCCACGAGACCGCGCGGCGTTCGTCCGAGGGCATGCTCTACAGCAGGAACGAGACCTGGCCGCTGCAGCCCCTTCGGGAGGTACTGATGCAGGAACTGCCCGGCATGCGGACCCGCGCGCTGGCCGATGGCGCGTCGCCGGCGGCCCTGTGTGCCTGGCTCGAGGCGGCGTCATGGATCTCCACGCGGGTGGCCGATGAGCCCCCCCTGCTCGGCCCCGACCAGGAAGGGTACAGGGCGGAGGTGCAGGCCCTGGTTGCCGCGGCCGGCAGGGTCCTGGGCCAGGCGCGCCAGCAGCTTCGGGCCGGCGAGGAGGTCGACCTCCCCCTGTCCATCTCCGCCTTGCGCGTCATGCGGTGGCTGGAGGGTTCGGCCATGGCGCTGCGGCACGTGCAGCAGTTGATGGCCTCCGCCGCGGCGCCGTGCACGGGTGATGACCTGCGCTACTACGTCGAGGAAGGCTTCCTCCCGCCGCCCGCGCTGTCCTGGATTCCGCAGGCCGCGGCCTGGATCGTGAACACGATGATGGCCGACGAGAGGGAAGACCCCTCGCTGGAGGCCGCCCGCGTGGACTTCGCCGCCTTCCTGCTGCGGCGCCTCAAGTCCCGGGAAGGCGGCAGCGCTAAGGCGCTGGAGCCGCTGGAGCAGCGCCCCGAGTGGCGCTTCGGCATCATCCGCGCCATCGAGGACCTGCAGGCGAACCCCGAGGGTACGGGGCACCACGTGCTGTACCGCGTGTCCCAGGAGGACCCCGACGAGGACGTCCGGCGCATCGCCGCCAAGGTCTACGAGAAGGTCCGGCACACGCGGGGGGGCGAGAAGCAGGTGACGCCCCGCGTGAAGCTCCTGCGGGCGCTCTGGTGGCTGCGGTACGCGCAGCGGGCCGCGCTGGCAGAGAAGGTCGATGAGCCCCGGGCGCGCAGCGTCCGGAGCAAGGAGGTGAGCCGCACGCAGGCCGTGCACTGGTTGTGATGTTCGGCAGGGCGTCGGGGGCCCAATGCCCCCACGTGGTCGCCACGCGACCCGCCCTCCGTCCAGGGCGTCCGGCTTCGGCCGGGCATTTAGTTCGGATCGAACAACTGGAGGTGCTGACATGAGACTGCGAATCCTGAACGTGGTCGGGCGCGTCACGGGCAGCTGCTACGTGATGCAGCACGACGAGGCGGGGCTGCTGTTCCTCGTCGACTGCGGGCTGGTGCAGGGCGAGGGGGACAGCAGCGACTGGAACAAGGGCGTCTTCCCCTTCGACCCCGCGAAGGTGGACTTCGTGGTGCTGACCCACGGCCACCTGGACCACTGCGGCATGCTCCCCGCGCTGTACAAGCGGGGCTTCAAGGGGACCGTCTACACGTCCCGGGAGACCGCCGAACTGGCGCGCATCGTCATGCGCGACGCCGCCCACCTCGGGGACGTCCCCTACACCGAGAAGGACGTGGCGCGGGTCCACTTCCACGAGCCGAACGGGAAGGGGCTTTTCGTCGGCGACCACCCCGTGGCCCAGGACCTCTACCTGCACTTCATGCGCAGCAGCCACCTGATGGGCGCGATCTCCGTCGAGGTGGCCTGGCAGGCGGCCACCGACGAGCCGGGCAAGACCGTTCAGCGTCGCATCCTGTTCTCGGGGGACCAGGGCGTGAACCAGGGGGACTGTGAGGCGCAGCCCTTGCTGCGCGTGTCGATGCGCGACTGCTCGGACTACGTGGTCACGGAGTCCACCTACGGCGGCCGCGTGCGGGACCCGCAGGAGAAGGACTACCAGGCCCGCCTGGCTGCCCTGGCCAACACCATCCGGGAGACCGTCGTCGAGAAGGGCGGCACGCTGCTCATCCCGGTCTTCGCGCTGGGCCGCTACCAGGACGTGCTCTTCGACCTCCAGCTCCTGGCCGCCCGGGACCCGGAGGGACTGGGCCACATCCCCGTCGTGACCGCGGCGCCGATGGGGGACAAGGCGAGCCGGGTGTACCAGGAGGGCCTGAAGCGCACCGCCGTGATGCCGAACCGCTCGGTGAAGCCCGTCTGGCGGAGCCGCAAGTGCATGAGCCTCCTGGGGCTCAAGGAGGGGGACGCCGACGACGAGGCGGTGTTCGGCAACCTGTTGGACGAACTGCTGGGGCCGTCCCACGGCTTTGAGAAGGACGCCCGCCGCGAGGGCCACCCGTCCTGCATCGTAAAGAACTGGGCGCGCCGCCACCGGGCCTGGCGGCCCAAGGGTGACGATATGCCCGACCTGGCCGGCAGCATCGTGGTCGCGGGCTCGGGCATGTGCGAGGGCGGGCACATCGTGAAGCTACTGCCGGCGCTGCTGCCCCTCCCGACGACGACCGTCTTCTTCACGGGCTTCCAGTCCCGCGGCACGAACGGCGCGAGGCTGGTGGAGATGGCGGACCAGGCCCCGAGCGCCCGGCGCCGCCTGTCCGACGCCCTGCGGTGGCGCGGCGACGACGGCGGGGTCCACGAGTTCCCCCTGGACGACCACATGAACCGGGACCCCAAGGTCTTCGGGGTCACCCTCGTCTTGACCGAGCACTACTTCCTGCGCGTCAGCGCTATCGTGTCCCAGACGCGCGACGCGGCCCAGGTGGAGGTCGAGTCCGTGCCCCTGGGGCGGCTGCGCAGTGTGAAGACCAGGGCCGGCGCCCCCGGGGTCGGCGTGATCATCCTCGACTTCGCCGGGAGGGTCCTGCAGGATGTGCGGGCCGACCTCGACGGGGACCAGATCGTCATCCGCGAGACGAACGCGTGGCCCTCCCCGGCTGTGAAGGAGTTCCTGGACACGCTGGCCGCCCTCCGGAAGTAGCAGACGTCGAGGGCCGGGATGTCCTGTCCCGGCTCGGCGCCGACCGTCCTACCCCCCGCACGCCGTCTTGAACTCGCAGTCGGCGCAGGCCCAGCCGCGGTTGCGCGGGAAGGCCCCGGCCTCGATGCCCTTCAGCACGTGAGCGAAGGTCTCCAGCATCTCCAGCTGGGCGGGGGCGGTGCGGGTCACGGGGATGACGTCCACGACGGGCTTCTTGGTCTTCAGCAGCACCTGGAAGATGGCGGTGGGGTCCGGCGGCAGCCGGAGGAGGCGGGCGGCGTAGAGGTAGGCGGTGGGCTGGAAGTCGTAGAGCAGGCGGTCCTCGGCGAAGCGCCGCGCCGCGGTCTTGTGCTCGCAGATGATGGTGCGGCCCTGGTGGGTGGCCACCAGGTCGATGGCGCCGACCAGGTCGATGTCCAGCACCTCACCGGTGTCGGGGTCCGGCAGGTCCACCTGGAAGGGCAGTTCGACGGCCAGGACGTGCTCAGGCATGAAGCCCTGCTGCACGAACGCTCCCAGCAGGGCGACGCCCTGGTCCTTCACGTCGCCATCGGACTGGCCCTCGTCGAACAGCAGGGGCAGGTCGTCCTGGAGTTCCACGGACCAGCGGTCCGCGAAGGCGGCCTGGATCTCCTCCACGGGCAGACGGCGGCCGTTCATCAGGCCCTCGTAGAACGTGGCCAGCGCGGCGTGGACGGCGGTGCCGAAGGCCAGGGACACCGGGCGGTGGGCGGCAGGCGTGCCCTTCACGTACCGGTGGGCGTACTTGGCGGGGCAGATTTGGTAGCCCTTCACCTGGCTGACGGAGACGTGCAGGCCCTCGCGCTCGCGGGGCGGGGGCTGGGAGTGCAGGACGTTCATCGGGAACCCTCCTTCAGCGCCTCGATGACGGCGCTGGCCTCGGCCTTGGACAGGTACTCCGGCTTCTTCTTGTAGGTGGCCAGGCACCGGGCCACCACCTGGTCCCGGGGGATGCCGCGGTCCCGGGCCAGCGAGTACAGGTACGACAACTGCTTGCTGCTGATGCGGCCGCCGCCGTCGCTCGCCGGCCGGCTGGGGGGCTCGGGGAGCGGCGCGGAGGCCTGGGCCTGGGTCACCGGGTCGGTGACGACGATGCCCGCCAGGGCCGCGGCCTTGACCAGGGCGTCCAGGGAGGCCAGGCGGAAGCGCTCGGCCATGGGGGTGGTGCCGTTGGCCTGGGTGCCCCCGAAGGCCACGCGGGTGCGGTCCTCCAGGGTCAGGCGGCCCATGACCACGGTCTCCTTCTCGTAGACCTCGTAGTAGTCCACCTCGAAGGTCCAGTGGCCGTGGGTGGCCTCGTCGAGGCGGGCGACCACCCGGGCGGTGTCCAGGGGCGGGTCCGGGGGGACCAGGGCGGGGAACGTGCGGACGGTGGCGTCGTGGGACATGGGAACCTCCTGTAGGTTTGCCGGACGAAAACAGGTATGCGCCGTGCGGGTCGTGTCAGGCGGGTATCAATGCTGCTGCTCAGGGGATGCAGAGGACGACAGATGCGCTGCGAGTCCGATGGACCAGACCAGCGACCTCGTCAAGACGGACGCTGGATGATGCGAGCCCTACTGGCTGTCGTCGGGTTTCATCAACTCCTTGGCACGTTTCCCTCCGAGGACGTCAATGAGGGTCTGTGCCTGTGCCAAACGGAGTTGATCGGCGGGCGAACGGGTCGGATACTCACGTGTCACTCGCTCGAAAGCCTGTCGCGTCGGGATGATCTTTCCGTTCGCATCGACGTGATCCTCTAATAACCTCTTGTCTTCCTCTGACAGCTTCTCCACGTGCGATTCCATCCTGGAGGATGAACCAATCGTCGCAGATCCAACCGGCAAGTCCAGATGTCGGCAGTGAACATCGTTGGTGCGGGTAGGGCCTACCCGAACGCCACCTCCCCCCGCGCCTGCTCCCGGATGCTGGCGAAGCCTCCGCTGGCCACGATAACGTGGTCCAGGACGCGGATGTCCAGGGTGCGGGCGGCGTCCACCATGTCGCCGATCACGAGAAACCGCGTAAACCTGGACGTGCTGGCCGGTCGCTGTC
>CALJUR010000065.1 GCA_937975765.1 uncultured Myxococcales bacterium | reverse complement strand
GCGTCGAGAGTTCCCTGCGGGAACCCGTCGACTCCGCCTGCGTGCTCGGGCGGGCTCCAGGCGGGGGACAGGGCCCCCGCCCTGCATTCCAGAAACCGTCACCCACCCCGACGGCCGAGCGTGAACGGCCGCGTTTCGCGGCCCGTTCCACGCGAGGCGTCTTGGCGGCGCATCGCGCCCGCCAAGACGGGAGTGGTGCCCGGCGTCCAGCGAGGAGGTACGGTCGCTGGACGCCGGGAACGCCCGCGTCACACCCGATCTCGCCCGAAGTACTGGGTGTGAAGGAAACGGTGCGACAGGTCGGAGTTCGGCGTCTGGAAGAACGCCTCGTACGCCTGGCGCACCTGCGGGTTCTCGTGGGACTTGCGCATCTGCTTGCCCTGGTCCTCGCGGAAGATGGCCTCGATGCGCGCCTTGCGGACCGCCTGCGTGGTCATGCGGGGCTGGCCGCCGCCGCCGATGCAGCCACCGGGGCAGGACATGACCTCGACGAAGTGGTAGGTCGCCTCGCCCTTGCGGATGCGGTCCACCAGCCGGTTGGCGTTCGCCAGTCCGTGCGCGACCGCGACGCGGGCGGTGACGCCCTCCAGGAAATTCCACGCGGGCTGCACGCCCCGGAAGGTCAGTTCGGCTTCCTTGATGCCTTCCAGCGTCTCGATCGGCTTGACGCGCAGGCCGTCGAACGGCAACTGGCGGCCCGTCACGATCTCGTACGCCGTGCGCAGGGCGGCCTCCATGACGCCGCCGGTGTTGGCGAAGATGTCCGCGGCCCCGGTGCTCATGCCCATCGGCTGGTCCATCTGCTCGTCGGGCAGGTTCGCGAAGTCGATGCCGGCCTCCTTGATCATCCGGGCCAGTTCGCGGGTGGTCAGGACCACGTCCACGTCGCGCTGCCAGGAAGCCTCCATCTCGGGCCGCTCGGCCTCGTACTTCTTGGCCGTGCACGGCATGATCGACACGACGCAGATGTCGGACGGGTGCTTGGCGATGGTGCGAGAGTAGTACGTCTTGGCCGCCGCGCCGAACATCTGCTGGGGCGACTTGCACGTGGACAGGTTCTTCAGGAAGTCCGGGTGGAAGTGCTCGCAGTTCTTGATCCACGCCGGGCAGCAGGACGTGGCCAGGGGCAGCGGCCCGTACGCGTGGTGGCCGTCCTTGTGCGACTCGCCGTTGCCGACCAGGGCGGCCTTCAGGCGCATCAGCAGTTCGGTCCCCTCCTCGAGGATCGTCAGGTCGGCCGTGAAGTTGGTGTCGAAGACCGCGTGGAAGCCCAGCCGCCGCAGCGCCGCGGTCATCTTGCCGGTGACCAGCGTGCCGGGAGCGAACCCGAACTCCTCGCCCAGGGCGGCGCGGATCGCGGGCGCCGTCTGCACGACGACGAACTTGACCGGGTCCTCCAGGGCGGCCCAGACCTTGCCCGTATCGTCGCGCTCGCTGATGGCACCGACGGGGCAGACGGCCGAGCACTGTCCGCACTGCACGCAGGTGACGGTGTCGAGGCTGCGGCCGAACGCCGGCCCCACGACCGTCTTGAAGCCGCGAGCCTGCGGGAACAGGGCGCCGACGCCCTGCACGGCATTGCAGACCGTGACGCAGCGGCGGCACAGAACGCACTTGCCGCTGTCGCGGACCAGGGCGGGGGTCGAGTCGTCCTTGCAGGACGGGTTCATCGCGCCGGGCCAGGACACCTGGCGGATGCCCAGGTCGCGCGCCAGCGCCTGGAACTCGCAGTCGTCGTTGCGATCGCAGGTCTTGCAGTCGCCGGCGTGGTCGCTCATCAGCAGTTCCACGACGGTGCGGCGGGCGTCGCGGACGCGCCGGGTGTTGGTCTTGACCTTCATGCCCTCGGCGGCCGGGGCCACGCAGGACGGGACCAGGGCGCGCGCACCCTCGACCTCGACGACGCAGACGCGGCAGGCGCCGATGGCCTGCACGTCCTCCAGGTAGCACAGGGTCGGGATGTGGATCCCGGCCAGGCGGGCGGCCTCGAGGATCGTCGAGCCGTCGGGCGCCTGGACCGGGGTGTTGTTGATCGTCAGGTTCACCATGGGTCGTTCCTCCTCGTCGCGAGCGGCAGGGCCGGGGGCCCCGCCCTACAGCCTCAGTTGCACGACTCGCGATAGTCGCAGCGCAGGCAGCGCCGCGCCTCGCCCCGGGCCACGGTCTCGCTCCAGGTCAGTTCGACCTCGGCGAAGGAACCCGCCCGCTCGGCCACCGGCCGCAGGCACTCGTGGGCGCGCTGCAGCGAGGTGGGCTCGGCGTCCGGGTCGAACGCCGTGTCCACCTGGACGTCCTCGCGCCAGAACGCGTGCTTCTCGCCCGTCAGGGCTTCGTCGATGGCGACCGCTGCCCGCTCGCCGGCCGCGATGGCCTCGACGACCGAGGACGGGCCCACCGACGCGTCGCCGCCCGCGTACAGCCACTCGAGCGACGTGCGGCCGGTGATCTTGTCGGCCTTCAGCGTGCCGTCCCGGTTCCGATCGACCTCCAGGTCGCCGAACAGGCCGTCCGCGTCCACCGACTGGCCGATCGCCGCGACGATCTGGTCGGTCGGGATCGTGAAGATCTGGCCCTTGATCGGCACCGGGCGCCGGCGGCCGGACTTGTCGTAGGCGCCCAGTTCCATGCGCTGGCAGACCAGTCCGACGACCTTGCCGTTCTCGACCCTGGCCTCGACCGGGGCGACCAGCGTCTCCAGCGTCACGCCCTCGCGCAGCGCCTCGTCGATCTCCTCCTCCCACGCCGGCATCTCGCTGCGGCGGCGGCGGTAGACGATCGTCACGTTGTCCGCGCCCAGGCGCTTGGCCGTGCGGGCCGCGTCGATGGCCGCGTTGCCGCCGCCGACGACCGCCACGTTCTTCCCCACCTTCAGGCCCGTCGAGAGGTTCGCCGCCTTCAGGAAGGACAGCGCCTCGGTGACGCCCTCGGCATCCTCGTTCGGGATGCCCAGCGTGCTGCCCTTCGCCGCGCCGATGCCCAGGAAGACGGCCTCGCAGCCCTCGTCCCTCAGGGATTGCAGCGTGAAGTCGCGTCCCAGCCGGGAGTTCGTCCGGATCGTCACGCCCATGGACTCGATCAGGGCGATCTCCTGGGCCAGTTTCTCGCG
>CALJUR010000064.1 GCA_937975765.1 uncultured Myxococcales bacterium | reverse complement strand
CCTCCTCGCCGGCCCGAAGCTGCTGGCGCGCCTGGCCCAGGACCCTGCCGGCCGCAGCAACCAGGGCCTGCACCTCCGCCGTGTACCCCTGCTGCTCGGGGCCGAGCAGGGGGGGCTCCCCGGCGACACGCGTGGCGATCCAGGACGCCGCCTCGAGCCAGGCGCGCATGGCCGCCGGCGACGCGCCTTCGGCCAGCGCGCGGACCCGCATACCGGTCAGCTCCTGCATCAGGACTTCGCGCAGCGGCTGCAGCGGCCAGGTCTCGTTCCTGCTGCGGACGATGGCCTCGGACGTGCGCCGCCAAGCGGTCTCGTGGGCCGCCGCGCGCAACGTCATCGCGATGGCTAGGCTCTCCCGCAGGCCGTCGACCTCCCGGGTGCGTTCTACGAAGGCGACGGCATGGTCTTGGAACATCTGGTGCTTGAGGTGCCCGCCCTGCTTGGCCTCCATGGGGGCGTTGCGCAGCCAGAACCAGGGCTGGGAAGGGTCCGTCTTGTCAGCGGGCCTCCAGCAGCCCAGCCCCTTCTCCTCAACGTCCCAGTCCAGCGCCGCGTCCCAGGCGGGGTATCCGGCCGGACGGGTCGACCACTGCCGCAGCAGAACTTCGGCATTCAACTTGCCACCCGTCATCCGGTACACCGTCACCAGGCCTGCGGCCCTAGGAATGTCCACGTCTAGCAGTCGGCCCAGCCATTCGGGCGCGGGCTCGTCGCCCATCACCGAGATGAAGTCGCTCAACGGCGTCGTCATGCCGAACCTGTGATGCAGCCACCACGGCGACGGCAGCGCCCCCAGGAAGCACAGCACGACGTGGACGAAAGCGGGCTCCCAGTTCAAGTAGCCGGCGAAGATGCCGCCGACGCCACGTACCACCTCGTTCAGATACTGTCGGACCTTGTCGCCGTCCTCCACGTCGTCTCCTAGACCCAGACGGTAGAAGCCGGGTTCCAGGAGGGCCGGTACGAGGTGCTCGGCGGCTTGGGCCGGGACGCCGGCATGGGCCAGCATCTCGCGAAGCTCTGTGTCGTCGGGGGGATCGATGGGCTCGATGGACATGCGCACCATGGGCGCCTCCTGGATGACGGGGCACGCGTCCTGCGTGGCCTGCGTCCACTTCGGTACGGGCTGAAAAACGCGTCAGAGGCGGTACACCGGCATTGGCCGACGAGCTGCTGCCTCAAGCGGGATGTTGGGATTGTTGCCGGTGGTTGTCAAGACTTTGGACGAAGTGGCCGGGATGGACGGTCCCTGCTGGACCGCCGGACATCACGTACCGCGCCTGCTACCGGGCCCGGGCCCATCTGATGCACCCGAAGGATGTAGCAACTGCCGCCCCAAGGGGAGGACCCTGACGACCTACAGCCCTTGTCGCTCCAGCCGTTTCGACCCTAAAGAACTGCTACATGGTTTGCTACATCATGGTTGGGGGAAACTGCTCATTTTTGCCTATTCCTGACGATTTGACGGCGGCCCACGAAAGTGGGAGAACCGCTAGGAAACTGGCGGTGCCGGGGGCGGGGCTCGAACCCGCACGTCCTTGCGGACAGGGGATTTTAAGTCCCCTGCGTCTACCGTTTCGCCACCCCGGCGGACAAGGACGGGGGCGCCGCGAAACGCCCGCCGCGAACCGGATTGTAGCCGATGACGGGGATTGCGGGCGCCAGTTCAGGGCTGGTACCCCACCACCGTGGCGGGGGTCAGCGCGAAGGTCAGGCACGCGGAGAGGGCGTTGCCCTGGTAATAGTAGGTCTTGGGGACGCAGGTGCCGTCGTCCGCGCAGACGAGGTCGAAGGGCCAGCCCTCGGTGGTGACGAAGAGGTAGTCGCAGGACGACGGCCACTGCTCCTTCGGGATCGCGTTGCACTGGGCACGCCAGGCCTCCATCAGGACGCCGTAGTCCTGCACGCGCCACAGGGCCCCGAAGACGCCGTCCTGCAATTCGAACCCGCCCGGACCGCCGCCGGGCAGCACGGTGCCGCGCAGCCGCAGATCCACCACGGGCGTGTACTGGCGGCTCAACCCCTCCATCTGGACCGGCACCTCGGCGCGATCGGCGTGGGCCGTCAGCACGCCGCCCTGGAACTGCGCGGCCATCCGGACCCGGGGAAGGCAGTCCAGCGGGGACATCCACAGGCGGTCGGCCAGCACCTCGCCCGGCTGCCCGCCGGCCGACGCCTCGACCGGGACCAGCCAGATGGCGAACGACCCGTCGGCAGTCAGGTCGGACACCCCCGGTTCCACGGCGACGGCGAACCGGCCGGCCAGGTCGGCGAACGGCCCGGCCAGCTGCCCGGACATGTACCTGAGGCCGTTGTCCCCCAGGCCGTCGCCGGTGTAGTCGAAGCAGGCCGCCTGGGACACCTCCTTCGTCGCGGGGCAGTCCAGGCCCGCCACCACGCCCGCCGGGCCCCACGACGCGGGAAGGTCGGTGCAGTGCGCGACGCAGGCGCCCTGGATCGGGTCGCACACCGTGTCGCCGTCGCAGGTGCCGCACAGGCCGCCGCAGCCGTCGTCCCCGCAAACGCGATTCCCGCAGTTCGGGCAGCACAGGACGGGGCAGGTGCCGGATTCGCACCACGGGACGTCGGACCCGTCGCAGTCCTTGCAGGTGCCGCACGACCCGCCGCAGCCGTCGTCCCCGCACTTCCGCCCCTCGCACGAGCAGCCGAAGGGGCACGGAAGGTCCGGGTCCAGGTCGAACGGGACCGGGCCCAGCACCGCCGGGACCGGATACCCGACGTCCGCCGAGTCCACCCCGATCCGCAGGTCGCCGGACGGCCCCCGGAACGCGCCGTACAGCACCACCTCGATCGCGACGTCGACGCACGCCGGCGACACCGCCGCGTCCGGGAGCCGCTTCGGGTCCACCCGCAGGAACCTCGTCTTCAGTTCGTCCTCGACGTACTCGTCCGCCGGCACTCCCAGCCGCGATGCGCAGGCCCCGACGACTTCCAGCAGGGCCTCGGTGACGGGCAGGCCCTCCTCGGCGATGGTCAATCCCCCGGCATCGCCCGACCCGCCACCGGGCACGCCGCCCTCGGCCATCACCAGCAACCGGCATCCGTCCGCGGTGCGCAGGTCCAGCGTCACGGCCCCCACGCAGCCGTCCTCCCGCGACCCCGGGGCGCTGCGGACGGACAGCCGAGCCTCCACCGTGTCGAAGACGAGGTCCATCTCGTCGCCGGCCTGCTGCCCGTCGAAGCGCCACACGGCGAGGCGGCCCTCCAGCCGGGGCGTGCCGCACGTGGGCGGGACGTCGATGGCCAGGTCGGATGGCGCGTCCGTCCTCGTGACCTCCTCCCAGGCTTCCGGGAAGACCTCGGCGGCATCCCCGGCATCCGCAGACCCGTCCTCCCCGGGCCCGATCTCCCCGGCGGCCTCGTCCGGCACGGGGTCACCCGCGACGTCGCCCGGGCCCGGATCCCCGGTTCCGCCCCCCGATCCACCGCAACCGACGGCCGCCACCAGGAGAAGCGCGCACAGGGTTAGACGTCGCATGTCCCCCCCCTATCGTCCGCATGAAAAGGATGTCCCGGACGACTCTACATCGGGCGCCAGCCGATGCCCAGGCCGATCACAGGCGTCATCACGTACGTGCGGCAGGTGCGTTCCAGGTAGTCGGCGGCCTGGCGGGTCCAGTCGGCGACCTGGTCGCGGGCGACGGCAGGGGGGGTGAACCGCGGCGTCACCGTCGCGGAGGCGCCCAGGGTGGCCGTGAACCCGACCTCCAGCCGGATCGAGATGGCGTCCTTCGCGACCAGCCAGATCCAGCCCAGTTCCACGTCGATCATGTGCAGCGTGGCGTCGAGGTCGTACTCCTTGTCGGCCAGGCCCAGCAGGGGATCCAGTTTCTTGCCCGTCGCCGCGGTGATCAGTTCCTCGGCCCCAATGCCGCCGCCCAGCGTCGCCAGCGCGTACCCCGCCTCGAAGTAGAAGCCGTGGTCCTTGAACGGCCGCCATCCCAGCCGGATCTTCCAGATCAGGGCGTCGTCCAGCGAGGCGGACAGCAGGTCCGCGGTGGACTGCTTGTAGGCCCCGGCGGCGACCATCACGACGTTGACCAGGTCCAGGTAGGCCGGGGGTAGCCAGCCCATCGACGTGCTGATGCGCAGCCGGTAGGGGGTCTCCAGGGTGATGCGGCCGCCGACCTGCAGGGGCACCTCGGTCTGGACCTGCAGGTCCATGTGCCAGTCCTCGTCGTACGTCCGGGTGTGGTCCTTCCAGGCTGCGGCGGGCAGGGGGGCCAGCAGCAGCGCGGCAAGGGTCAGGGGCGCCAGGAACGCCCGGGGGAGGCTGGCGGCCTGGGACAGGCGCGGCATGAAGCCCTCGCGGGGGTCCTGGGAGCATCGTACCGGAACCCGGGGGGGAACCGCCAGCGAGAGGCCGGTGGGGCGTTCCGGGTGGCGGGGAAGGAACGTCGAACCGGGCGGGCGCGGGACGGATGCTGGCCGAAATGTAGGGCGGGGCCCCCGTGCCCCGCCAAGGGTGTTCGACCTGCGTCAGGAGACCGCGGTTTCGAGGAGGCGGGGCACGGGGGCCCCGCCCTACTTCGCCGCGGCGGCGAACAGGATCTTGTTCGCGGCCATCACGCCGCTCTGCATGACCGCGGACTGGCCGCAGCCGGGGAACGTCCAGGCGCCCGCCAGGTATAGGTTCTGCAGCCCGGGGACCTCCTGCGCGGGCCGGTCCAGCAGGCTCTGCTCGGGGCTCTGGTGGAAGCCGTAGATGGTGCCGCGCGGGTTCAGCGTGAAGGCGTGCAGCGTCTGGGGCGCGGCGACCTCGTACACCTCGATGTGCGCCGACAAGCCCGGCAGGTAGGCCTCCACCCGGTCGATGAAGGTCCGGGCGACGACGTCCTTGTACTCCTTGAACGCGCCGTGGTCGCCCCACTTCCAGTGGTCCTGGCACTCGTCGCTGATCGTGCCGGTGATGCTGAGGACGTTCTTGCCGGCCGGCGCCGCGGTCGCGTCCACCACCGAGTAGTTGGCGACCAGCAGGATCGACTTCGACGGGTCGCAGCCGGTGGCCGACTGGTAGACCCGGTTCGTGTCCCAGTCGTCCTGGATCAGCAACTCGTGCGCCCCGCCGAACTCCGGCGTGTAGTCCTGGTCGGTGCCCAGGTACACGACCACCAGCGACCACCCTGGCGTCATGCCCTGGATGCGCGTCACGTAGTCGGCCGGCAGGTTCCCCTCGCCCACCAGTTTCACCGTCTGCGGCAGGTTCGCGTTGGACACGAACCAGTCGGCCCGCAGGCACGCGCCGCGATCCGTCTTCGCCTCGACCACCTTGCCGTCCTGCACCGTGAACCCGGTGACCTGCGTGTTCAGCAGGATCTCGCCGCCGGCCGCCTCGATCACCCCGGCCAGCGCGTCCGAGATCGACTGCGACCCGCCGATGAAGTTGTAGAAGCCGCCCAGGTGGTACGAGTTCCACATCATGAAGAAGTACAGCGCCGACAGGTTGTCGGGTTCCACGCCGATGTAGGACGACAACTGCGCCAGGATCGCGAACAGGTGGTCGTCCTTGACGTACTCGCGCAGCGCGTCGCCCAGGTTGCCGTACGCCCAGGTCATGAAGCGGCCGACCGCCTCGGGGTGCGCCTGCATGTAGGCGTTGAAGACGTCGTCGCCCGCCATGTAGGCGTCCAGCACGTCCGTCGATTCGCGCACGTCCGCGAACAGCCGCGTGATGCCGTCGGCCTCGGCCGGGAACCTCGCGATCAACTGGTCCCGGTAGGCCTCGAAGCCGTCCGGCGTGTCGAACGTCTCGCCGCCGGGGTAGAAGGTTCGGTACATGAAGTCGCCCTTGACGGGGGTGACCTGGTCCAGGATGCCCAGCTCGGCGAACATCCCGCGCGTGCCGGCGTTGGCCTCGTCGAAACCGCCCATCGCGTGCAGGCTGATCTCGAACCGGAAGTCGCCGCGGCGGAAGTTGGTCATGTAGCCGCCGACCTTGTTATGTCGTTCCACCAGGGCGACCTTCATGCCGCCGCGGGCCAGTGTCGCCGCGGCCGCCAGCCCGCCGCCGCCCGCGCCGACCACCACCGCGTCGTAGGTCTGGACGGACGGGCACACGTCGGACGCCGGGAAGCGGTGGCACGAGACGCAGTCGCGCGGGGCCTCGAACGGGGGCGCGACATCCGCGTGGGCCGAGGAGTGGCACGGCGCGCAGCCCGAGCCGGCGTGCCCGAGGGGGCGGTTCGTGGCGCCGTTGCTGCCATGGCAGACCACGCACTCGGGGGGCCGAAGCCCGCCGTGCGTCGGGGTGTGGCACTTCGCGCAGTCCGCCTGCTGCCAGCCGAGGTGCGTCGCGGCCAGGACGGACCCGTCGACCATGGGCGTCGCGGAGGTCACCGAGTGCACCTGCGGCACCTCGCCCGCGACGTCGGCCGGAAGTTCGCCCGGCAAGTCCGCTGCGATATCGCCCGGCACGTCCGCGGCCTCGGTCGGCGAGTCCGCGACGTCCGGCGTGCCGCCGTCGTCCCCCCCGCACGCGCCGAGACCGACCACGATGGCCAGCGTCGCAGCGCACAGGATCCGCTGGAAACCCGCGTGCCGAGCCATGACGACCTCCGCTGACGAACCGGGAACCGCAAGTCAGGAAGAGAACTTCCCGGGCGGTACCTTCGCACGGATGGAAGGCGGGGTGCAAGAGCGGGAAGGCGGGGGGCGGGGCCCCCGCCCTACAGGGCGCTGTGCGCGCGGATGTCGATCGCGATTGCGGAACGGCCGGGGGACCAAGGAGGCGGGGGACGGGGCCCTCGCCCTACTCGGCGGCGGGGACGGGCAGGCCCAGCATCACGCGCAGCGCGGCCATGAAGGTCGGCTCGACCTCGTCGCCGGGCGACAGGCTCATGTGGTACGACAGCTTGCTGGCGAAAGGCTCGTGCCACTGCTTCTCCAGCAGCAGGTAGCCCATCCAGTCCTGCGTCAGGCCCAGCGTGATCGGGTTCGTCAGGCCGGCCTCGTCGGTCAGGATCTTCTTGGCTTCCTCGCTGAACGACGGGAACGACTCGCCGGGGTTCGTCAGGAAGTTCAGGTCGCCGACCCGGGCCAGCGAGAAGATCGAGTACATCCGCGATTCCGGGTCCGTGACATCGACCCAGTCGTACGGCAGCGGGCCGTACTCGCACAGCATCATCAGCGCCTCGTTGGTCGGGTGGAACTCGAACCGGGTGTGCTTGAAGGAGATGCCCGTGGTCGCCACCGGGGTCGCCGCGGCCAGCGCCTCCTTGACCTTCTCGGCCACTGCGTACCCGGTGCAGGTGACCTTCATGTAGGACCCGGCCCCGACGCCCTCGCAGCGGTCGCCCTCCGGGAACGCCTCCTCGGTCAGGCCGCACTCCGACGGGCGCTCGATGTAGACCGAGCCGATCGGGCCGTTCATGAAGATGTTCATGCCGCCCAGTTCGTCCTCCAGCTTCTTGCGCATCGTGCCCGGGTAGTCGGCCGACGCCGCCAGCATGTCCGACCCGTAGGTCGTGGGATGGCCGTCGCCTCGAACCAGCGTGAACAGGGTGTCGCCGCCGGCCTTCTTGCCACGCAGGACGTAGATCTCGTCGTCGTGCACGATGCCGTCATCGTCGTAGTTCGGGTAGGTCGACTTGCCCCAGTCCAGCGTCACGTCCTGGAGACTGGCGTACGCGTCCCGCGCCGACTTGACGATCCCGTCCTTCAGCAACGCGATGTACTGCTCCTGCCGGCCGGCACCGAACCCCGGTCCCCACAGGCCCACGGTGTCGCAGGCCGAGTGCGCGTGGGTGGCGCCGATCATCGCGCGCTCGCCGGGGAAGAAGACGCCGAACTCCTGGTACAGCGCCGTCTGGATGCGCTGGTGCAGGTCCTCGATGTCGGTGCGGACCATGCCGGACGTGTCCGTGCCGACGAAGATCACGACCTCCTTGGAGGCCGGGTCGGCGATCGCGACGGCCGACGAGTACAGCGGGTCGTGCACGCCGGTCGTGGATCGGCAGGCGTTCTCGTCGCCCATGCAGAACCCGAAGCCGCCCAGGTGGGTCGGCTGGGTCGGGGAGATGTCGCCGCGCCCCACGCCCGCCGCAAAGTCCTTCGTGAACGTCTTGTCCGCGGGCAGCCGGGGCAGCGCGTCCCAGTCGATCACCTCGGCAGTGTCGCCGGTCGCCGTGTCCTGCGCGACGTCGTCGCCGGGGACTTCCTGCATGGGCAGTTCCGTGACGACCTCCGGGACGACGTCGGCCGGGACGTCCGGGGTCACCGTCGTGTCCTTCGATTCCGAGCTCCCACACCCGAGGGTGGCGAACGCCATCCCCGCCAGCACCACCAGGCCCAGCCGAATCACGCGCGACATGCTTCCATCTCCTGCGCAACCAAGGGAGGCGGAGGACAAGGCCCCCGCGGGTCCGCGGAAGTGTATCCCTTCCCGGCAGCAAGTGCCACGGGAGACTTCTCGCGCCCTACTGGGCCAGCGACCGCAGCCTCGCCTCGGTGACGTCGGTCTGGGACAGGCCCAGGTTCGAGGAGGACTCGAAGGGGGCGAAGGCCGTCGCGCTGCCGTGCTTCACGTCCACGGACAGGGCCAGGGCCAGCGGGGGCGGCAGGCGATCCGGGTCCGGCGACTGGTTCCAGGCGTGGACGATCACCCGGAACAGGTTGCCCTTCCGGTCGTACGTCACCTTCAGCGGCACCAGGAACGTCTCCGCGTCCACGTACATCACGACCTTCCCGTACGGGTGCGGCGACAGGCCGGTGTCCAGGCGCGGCGTGCCCTCCAGCACGTACACGGGGCGCGGCTCCCAGGCCACGCGCGGGTTCCAGTGCGGTGCCGTCGCGGTGTCGAACGTCGTCGTCGCCGCCTTCTTCCCGAACGTCACGCCGGCGTGCATCGGCGCCAGGATCGTTGCGCGCCCCTTCAGCGTCCACGAGTACCATTCCGGGTGGCCCGAGTAACCGCGGATGTCCTCCCACAGCATGTCGCTGTTGTTCCAGGACACGCCCGGCACGCCGAACAGCATCTTCAGGTCGCGCCGCATCGATGGCACCCACGCCCATCCCTGCTGGTCCACCGGCTGATCGAACCGGTAGTACAGGGCCCCCGTGCCGCGCTTGTCGGCCGGCGTGCGCGCCATGGCGATCGACGCGTACTGGATGCCGTCCTTCTCGAATCGCGGGAACGCCGGCAGCGGCGCCAGGTCGGTGCGGTGCATCGCCCGGTTCAGCGAGTTCCACACCCACTCCTCGGTCTTCCAGACGCCGCGCTTCGGCGAGATCCACATCGCCTGGAACCACAGCCGGCCGTCGTCGCCGGTGTAAGCGTAGGCCTGGTCGTAGGCGACCTCCAGCCCGTCCTGCGGGTCCGGGAACGGCAGGCCGGCCATGTAGCCCGTCACCGCCTTCTCCCGGTAGTGCGTCGGGGCCGGTTCGACCTTCTTCACGCCCCCCACGTACCGGTTCGTCGCCTCGATGTAGCCGGCCGACGGGTGGATCGGCCTGTACGGGGCGGTCCGGATCGTCAGGCCCCACGTCTCGACCAGCGTTCTCAGGCCCTCCGGGATCCACGCGCCCACCGACGCGCAGTTCCCCTTGTCCAGCACCGTGCCCGGCACGAACCCTTCCGGCGCCGCCTCGGGCACGAAGCCCACCTGCGCCCCCCAGGTCCCCTTCGCCAGCACCTCGCCGTCGCGCACCTTCGCGCCGGCCGGTCCCGTCGCCAGCAGCATCGCCACCAGCGCCATCATCGTCATCGTCGTCGTCCGCTTCATGGCGTTCCCCCTCCCCGGTCCCGCGGCCTAGAACTGGTACTTCACCGAGAAGTTGACCTCGTTCCGGTCCCGGTAGAAGCCGAGCCCCTCGTAGGGCTCGTCGCCGAAGAAATGGTTGTACGCCACGGTCGCCCGCAGGTCGTCCAGGACCTTGAACCCCAGGGAGAACGTGGCGAAGCCGCTTCCGTAGGTGCCGGACGTCTTCTTCAACTGGAAGCCCCAGCCCCCGTCGTTCACGTACGCCAGGCGCACGCTGCGCGGGATGTACGCCACGGCGATCTTCGGGTTGATCGTCCCTTTCAGGAACGACGTGAACAGCGCGCCGACGATGCGGAACTGGTGCTTCTGCACCACCGTCGTGTCGTACCCGGGCACCTCGACGACGGCGGAGGACAGGTCCAGGTCCTTCACGCCGGGCACGCAGGTGTGCTGGAACTGGAACAGCAGCACGAACGGCTCCTCGCGGTTGACCGGCCGGATCCAGAAGGGCTGCTGAAGGGTGAAGGCGTGCTGGAACGTCAGCAGGCGGCGGCTCTGGAAGGACTGCTGCTCGACCGTGTTGTTGTCCATCAGCCGCAGGTCCACCTTGCCGGCCTGCGACGTCATCGCGTAGGTGCGGTCGGGCTCGACAGCGGCCTCCCACTTCAGCATCGTGCCCAGCGGGAACGGCACCTGGCCCTCCAGCGACACGCCCACGATGTGCTGGCGCGGGAAGTGCAGTTCCACGTCGTAGGTACCCCGGGACGAGTAGCTGCCCGTCGCCGGGTCGTAGTCCTTGATCGGCTGCTGGAGGTAGGTCGGGATCGGCGGGCTCATCTGGTGGGTCCAGTAGTACATCAGCGAGTAGTTGACCCACTGCGTCGCGCTGCCCTTCCACCGGAATCCCACGCGGCTGTCGGTGCCGAAATCGTGCGGGATCACCATGCGCTTGCTGTTGACCTTCTTGGGCGATACCGAGTCGTCGATCTGCTTGGGCGACGTCGGCAGGCCCCAGGCGCCGACGAAGGTCAGCGGCACCGTGACCGTGTCCTCGCCGTCCTCCACCAGCGGCAGCATCGGGACCCACACGATGTCCAGCCCGCCGCGCAGCGCCGGCACGTCGGCCATCACGCGCAGCATCCACAGCGGCATCTTCTGGTCCTCGTAGGACTCCACCGCGCCGAAGTGCCACGTCGCGTCGGTCGGGTTGACGACGTCCAGCAGCCGGGCGTTGCCGGTCTCGCCCCAGGCCACGATCTGCCGGCCCAGGCGCAGGTCCAGCCATTTCGCCGGGCGCAGGTTCACGTAGAACTCGCGGACCTGGGTCTCCGAGTAGTAGTGGTCGTGCGCCCAGCCCTGCCGCTTCTCCTGCAGGTCGGCGTTCCCGTCCCCGGTGTACCCGTAGCCCGCCTCGGGAACCTGCGCGTCCTGGTCCGCATCCAGTTCCAGGGACCGCACCAGTCGCAGGGTCGTGTGCGCCGACACCCACTTCGCCGGCCGCCAGTCCGCGTCCATCTGGAAGGTGAAACGGCACATCGACAGCCGGCCGAAATGGCCGCCGTGGCTTTCCGGCACCAGGTCCTGGCCCTTCACCGGCTTGCCGTTGCCGTCGTACTTCAGGGCGTCGACGGTCTTTTCGCGCGACACGAAGACGCCCGTCTGGTTCATCATCGACGCGGACACGCGCCACTCGGGCTCGACGTCGGTGCCCTCGGGGAAGGCGGCGGCCGTCACATCGGTGGGCGCGGGCGGCTGGACCTGCGGCACCGGCAGCGCGACGGGAACCTGGGCCACCGGTTGCGGTTCGTCTGCCGCGCGGGCTGGTGCCCCCTGCAGCAGGAAGGCGGTGATGCCCGCGACGACGGCAGGCAGCCAGGCAGTTCGCTTCATGGACTCCTCCCGGCGGATGCGGGTTCGGGGATGGACCGGCGCGGCGGTCACATCGGGTCGGCCTCGTCCACGGTGCACTCGGCCCGCGCCGGGGTCGGGTTCTTCGTCGCGTCGCCGGGCGCGGTCACGTAGATGTTCGAGATGGCGATGCTGTCGGGATACGATCGCAGCACGACCTCGTTGGCCCCGGGGTTCACCTGGACGCCGTCGACCTTCACGACCAGCTTGTACTGGCCCTCGGGCAGGTTCGCGATGATGTAGCGGCTGGTGCCCGCCAGGCCGGTGGTCGTGAACTGCGCGTTGACCAGGGAGGCCGGCAGGTCGTTCCGCGGGTCGAAGTATCGGACGTCGCCCTGCGGATCGGTGCTGCTGCCGTCCGCGGGGATGGCCTCGATGGTGGCGCACCCGACGAACTGCTCCTCCTCGGTGGCGGGGTCCTTGAAGTAGATCGTGCCGGCCAGGATGCCCTTGGTCTTGTCCACGAGGATGCCCGCGGTCATCGGCGCCGTCGTGTAGGTGATGGTGTTCACGGCATAGATGCGCTTGCCCTGCGACTCCGAGTCGATGTTGAACATGTAGGTCTTCTGGAACTTCATGGGCGTGGCGGGCGCGGCGACGTCCTCCTGGCCGGTGGCCTGGAATGCGACCATGATGCCCTTCGGCAGGTCCAGTTCGATCTTGCCGTCGTCGCCCGACTTGAAGGACGGGAACGTCGCCGGGTCCAGCGGCAGGCCCGTGTCGTTGTCCAGCACGACCAGGTCCACGCCCTTGCGGCCGGTCTTGGAGGCGAAATCGACCAGTTTCCCGGTGAACGTGGCGTCCCCGGTGTTGTCGTCGCCCTCGTCCCCGCCGCAGCCCACGGACAGGGCCCCGATCGCGATCATGACAAAGATCATGTTCTTGCGGAGCAGCATCGAGCCACCTCGTTCGTGAGAAAAGCCTGTCACCAAGCCGGGAACGCCGACAGCGTATTCGGAAACGGCCTTGACGGTCAAGCCTCGCGAGGCCCCGGATGCCGGCCGTCGGCCCCGGCGAGCGCCGGCGCCCGCGTGCCACCCGTGACAGCGACCGCCCTTCCGTGCGAGAGTCGCGCCGGGCGAGGAGGCACGCGATGGCCGAGTTCCCGGTCGGCCCGGACAAGCAGAAGGCCCTGGAGACCCGCATGGCGGCCCTGGGCCTGCGCGAGGAGGACCTGGAGGAGACGTTCGTGCGGTCGTCGGGACCCGGCGGCCAGAACGTCAACAAGGTGTCGTCCTGCGTGCAACTGGTGCACCTGCCGACGGGGACGACCGTCCGCTGCAGCGAGTCGCGCAGCCAGGCCCTGAACCGGTTCCTGGCCCGGCAGCGCCTGGTGGAGCGCATCGAGGAGGAGCGGCTGGGGCTGGCCAGCGCGAGGCAGCAGGCCATCGAGAAGATCCGCCGCCAGAAGCGCAAGCGGTCGAAGCGCGCCCAGGAAAGGATGCTGGAAGGAAAGCACCGACGGTCGGACGTGAAGCAGGCCCGCAAGGCCCCCTCGGACCGGGATGGATGAACGGATGGCACCCGACTTCGAGATCGTCCCGCTGGGCCTGGTCCCCTATGCCACCGGCCTGGAGGCACAGGCCGCGGCCGCGGACCGCGTCCGGCAGGGGCACCGTTCCGGCATCCTGCTGGCGACCCGCCACCCGCCCGTGATCACGATGGGCCGGCGCGCGGCGGCGGGCGAGTTGCACCTGACGCGGGAAGCGCTCTCGCGGCTGGGCGTGGACCTGTTCCCGGTGGACCGCGGCGGCGGCGCGACCTACCACTACCCGGACCAGGCGGTGGTGTACCCGATCCTGGACCTGCGGCGCCTGCAACTGACGGTGCCGCGGCTGCTGGAGGCCACGGGGGAGGCGGTGCTGGAGGTCCTGCGCGGGCTGGGCGTGGTGGCGCACTGGGACCCGGAGCGCCCGGGGGCCTATGTCGACGGCGCGAAGGTCGCCTCGGTCGGCTACCACCTGTCGAAGGAGATCACGACGCACGGCGTGGCGATGAACCTGGGCCGGGACCTGCGCGGGTTCGGGTACATCGACCCGTGCAAGGTGCGCAACCAGCCCGTCGCGTCGGTCGAGGGGCTGACCGGTGCCTGCCCGGACCCGGACGCGACCACGCGGGCCCTGGCCGAGTGCATCGCCGCCCGCGTCCACCCTTGACGACGCGGCCGCACCGCGCCCATGATCCGGCTCCGAAGCCTGGGGGTTCCGACCCGATGACGATCCTGAAGGACGACGCCCTCGACCGCTGGATGTACAAGCGTGACGGGATGGACTACGGCCCGTTCACGACCAGCGAGATGGAATACTGCATCCAGCACAAGGAGATCCGGCCCGAGACCGAGATCTACAACCGCCGCACGCGCCAGTGGACCCGGGTGCAGGACGTCCCGAGGTTCCGGCTGTTCATCGAGGAGCAGCATCGCCGGGCGGCCGAGGCGGCGCGTCAGGCCGAGATCGCCGCGGACCACGAGGCGGTCCATCGCGGGAACTGGTGGTCGACCCGCCTGCCGTGGCTCGCCGGGGCCGGGCTGGTCGTCGCGGGCGGCGTCGCGGCCTTCTTCCTGCTGCGGCCGCCACCTCCCGTGCTGGCCGGCTACCCCACGAACTTCTACAAGGACCTGCATTTCGAGCACGTGGTGCCCCTGCGCGCGATGATCGCCGAACCCGCGAAGGTCACGGCCGCACCGGTGGCCCCGAAGGCGGCGCGACCGGCACGGGGCAGGAACGGCGGCTCCAGCCAGGGGTCGTCGTCCGGCGGGGCCGGCAGCGTGCAGATGGCCGCGGAGGTCGACCTGTCGTTCGGCGCCGAGGACGTGTCGGGCGGCCGCGAACTGAGCCAGGCGGACCTGGACGGCGTCCAGCGCACGGTGGCCCCCCGCCTGATCCGCTGCTTCCGGGCCGAGGCCGGCCGCAATCCCGACTTCGAGGGTGGCGAGGTCTTCATCTACCTGATGCCCCGCGGCACCGTGCAGGTCTCCCGTCTCGACACCCGCCCTGCCCCGACCCCGGAACTGGCGTCCTGCGCCCGCGCATCGACCTCGGGCGTGAAGGTCCCGCCGTTCGCGGGCGCCGCCCAGGTCATGCAGATCCCGCTGCACGTCGCGCAGTAGCCTCGCCGCCGTTCGTCATGCCGCCGCCGCGTCCGGGACGGATCGGTCCCCGGGTCGTTCCGGGCCGGGGAGATCGGGGGAATCGTCAGGGGAGGGACGGGATCGCCGCTACTCGGCGGGCTTCTCCTCGACGGCCTCGGGGGCGGCCTCGACGGCCTCCGGGGCGGCCTCGGGAGCCGTCTCGGGAGCGGCCTCGGGGGCGGCCTCCGGCGCGGCCTCGGGAGCCGTCTCGGGAGCGGCCTCGGGAGCGGCCTCGGGAGCCGTCTCGGTCGTCTCGGCAGGCGCCTCCGTGGCAGCCTCGGCCTCGGCGGCCTTCTTCGCCGCGCCCGCGTTCTTCGGCAGCGCCGACACGTCCAGCTTCTCGCGGATCAGGTCGCCGATCGTGGTCGGCGTGGTCTTCTGGGCGCGCAGGTACTCCTGGTAGTCGCCGGACTCCTGGGCCTCCTGGTGGCGCCGCATGGACAGGCCCAGCTTGCGCTCCTCGGGGATCAGGTTGATGACCATCGCGGTGATCGGGTCGCCGGCCTTCAGCACCTTGGCGACGTTGTCCACCTTCTCGGTGCGGATCTCGGACACGTGCACCAGGCCCTCGACCTCGTCTTCCAGCTCGACGATGGCGCCGAAGTCCAGCACCTTGCTGACCGTGCCGGTGACGATCGAGCCGATCGGGTACTTGTCGTGCACCTTCTCCCACGGATCCACGCCCATCTGCTTGATGCCCAGGGCGAAGCGCTCCTTGTCCGGGTCGATGTGCAGGACGATGGCCTCGACTTCGTCGCCCTTCTTGAACATGTCGGCCGGGTTCTTGATCTTGCGGGACCAGGAGATGTCCTGCAGGTGGATCAGGCCGTCGATGCCTTCCTCGATGCCGACGAAGATGCCGAACGACGTGACCGAGCGCACCTTGCCCTGCACGTGGGTGCCGACCGGGTACTTCTCGCGCAGCAGGTTCCAGGGGTTGATCTCGGTCTGCTTCAGGCCCAGCGCGATCCGCTTGTTGCGGGCGTCGACCTGCAGGACGACCGCCTCGACGTCGTCGCCGACGTTGAGGATCTTCGACGGGTGCTTGACCTTCTTGGTCCACGACATCTCGCTGACGTGGATCAGGCCCTCGATGCCCGCTTCCAGTTCCACGAACGCGCCGTAGTCGGCCAGCGACACGACCTTGCCGTGCACGCGATCGTCCACGTTGTAGCGCTCGCCGGCGCGGATCCACGGATCCTCGCTGATCTGCTTCATGCCCAGGCTGACACGCTCGGTCGCCGGGTCGAACTTCAGGACCTTGACCTTCACCCGGTCGCCGACCTGCACCATCTCGGACGGATGGTTGATGCGGCCCCAGGACATGTCGGTGATGTGCAGCAGGCCGTCGATGCCGCCCAGGTCCACGAAGCAGCCGTACTCCGTGATGTTCATCACGGTGCCGTCCAGCACCTGCCCGACCGCCAGGGTCGCCAGGGTCTTGGACTTGAGCTCCTCGCGCTCCTTCTCGAGCAGGGCGCGGCGCGACAGCACGATGTTGCCGCGGCGGCGGTTGAACTTGATGACCTTGAAGCGCAGCTTCTGGCCGATGTAACGGTCCAGGCCGCGAACCGGGCGCAGGTCGATCTGCGAACCGGGCAGGAACGCCTTGACGCCGATGTCGACGGTCAGGCCGCCCTTGACGCGGGACAGGACCACGCCTTCCACCACGCCGTCGCGCTCGGCGGCCGCCGAAATCTCGTCCCAGATCTTCAGCTTCTCGGCCTTCTCGCGGGACAGTTCGACCAGGCCCTCGCGGTTCTCGCGGGCCTCGACGTAGACCTGGACCTTGTCGCCAACCTTCAGGGTCAGCTTGCCGTCCACGTCCAGGAACTCGTCGATCGGGACATAGC
>CALJUR010000063.1 GCA_937975765.1 uncultured Myxococcales bacterium | reverse complement strand
GGCAGCTCCGGCGGAGGCGAAGGCCCCGCTCCACTCGGGAAGGGGCGGGGGGGGAACCGGAGCGGAGGCGGCCTCCCCGCCGGACCCTTTCCCCGGATTCCGGCGGCCAGTCCCGCCCCGGCCGGGATTGCGCTATGATCGCGCCGCGTCGGCCCGCTTGGGGCCGGCATCCCGAGGATGGAGGTACCGCATGAAGACGTCGTGGATCGTTTCCGGGATCGCCGCCCTGGCCCTGCTGGCATGCAGCGCGAAGACCGAGCCCGCCGCCGCGGCCGCCGCGGCGCCGAAGGCCCCCGAGCCCGCCAAGGCGGTGACCGTGACGATGGAAACCAGCCTGGGCGCCATGACGATGGAACTGTACCCGGACAAGGCGCCGAAGACCGTCGAGAACTTCCTGACGCTGGCGAAGCAGGGCTACTACGACGGCATCCTGTTCCACCGCGTCGTCCCCGGCTTCGTCATCCAGGTGGGCGACCCCAAGACGAAGGACCCGGCCCTGAAGGGCGAGTGGGGCACCGGCGGCCCGGGCTACAAGTTCGCGGACGAGCCCGTCCTGGGCGACTACGTGCGCGGCGCGCTGGCGATGGCGAACGCCGGCCCGAATACCAACGGCAGCCAGTTCTTCATCTGCCTGAACGACCTGACGGGCCGCCTGCCGAAGAAGTACAACTACTTCGGCAAGGTCACCGCCGGGCTGGACGTCGTGGACAAGATCGCCGCCCTCGATCGCGACGAACGCGACTGCCCGAAGACCCCCCCGAAGATCGACAGGATCACGATCGCCCCGTAGGGTGCACACCCCCCTTCCCGCCCCGGTTTCCGTTTTCCTTCGCGGTTCTGCTAGACTTGGATTCGTGCCATGGAATCAGCGTCCGTTGCCGGGGCCCCGTGCCTCGATGCACGGGAGGGGTCCAGGCGGGGCGCCGGGGCGGGACCTGTCGGGGACGGGTCCAGGCGGGAGGGCTCATGGCGTACGTGATCATTGCGGTGGTGGGGTTCTTCGCGATTGTCGCGACCGTGGCGTACCTGAAGAAGCGGAACTACCACGCGCCCGACCTGGGCGGCCCGGACCAGGATTCCAAGTGACCGTCCGGGCGCAGAGGCATCACTCGCCCGATGCCACCTGCCACGCCAGCCTCGCCAGCAGGGCCGTCACCACGACGACGAACACCCAGCGCACCCACGCGCTGCCCTTGCCGATGGCCAGCCGGGCTCCCAGGCGGCCGCCCAGCAGGTTGGCGACGGCCAGCACCAGCGCCAGGGCCGGGATCCACGACCCGTTCCACAGGAACAGCGTCATCGCGGCCAGGTTCGATCCCCAGTTGGCGGCCTTGGCCAGGGCGGAGGACCGCAGGAAGTCGTAGCCCAGCAGGCTGACGTTCAGGAAGATCAGCAGCGACCCGGTCCCGGGCCCGAAGATTCCGTCGTAGAAGCCCAGGCACAGCGCGATCCCGACCGAGATCCCGCGGCGGGTACCCTCCCCGTGGCGCGGCGCGTGCACCTTCCCGTGGTCGGGCCGAAGCAGCGTGAAGACCAGCATCGAGGCCAGCAGGCCCACCATCACGGGCTTCAGGATCGACGGGTCGATCCGGTAGGCGAGGTGCGCCCCCACGGCCGAACCGGCCATCGCGGCGACCACCGGCCCCAGCAGGTCCCGCCAGTCCACCAGGTCGGCCTTCAGGAACTGGAACGTCGCGGCGGTGGTGCCGGTCAGCGCGGCCACCTTGTTCGTGCCCAGCAGGGTCGGGATCGGCGTGGAGGAAGGCAGGCCCACCATCAGCGCGGGCAGCAGGATCAGCCCGCCGCCCCCGGCCACGGCGTCGACGAACCCGGCCAGGCCGGACGCGACCACCAGCATCGCGACGATGTCGAACCCCGGCACGTCGCCCCCCCGTTGACACCGGCTAGGGACCCGTCTCGCACTCGACCAGGTCGGCACCCGCGAGGATGGCGGGCAGCAGGGCCTCGTCGTCACCGTCCGCGTCGAAGTACATCTCCAGGTGCAGGACCCCCGAAGGGAACAGGCGGTGCGCCGCGATCGCGGTCCCCCCGGACGCGGCTTCCCGCCGCACCAGCGCGAACCCGTTCGGCCCGGGCGCCACCGTCAACGGGTTCCCGGCTTCCACCAGGTCCCCGATCACCGCGGCCAGGGCGGCCGCGTCGCCGGGTTCGACCGGGACCTCCTGGCCGTCCGTCTCGCGAGTCCAGCCGGCCCCGCAGGTCACGGACAGCCCCGCCAACTGCCCGGCGTACCCGACCCAGGCCGGCCGGCCCGACGCCGTCCCGGAGGCGCCGACCTCGGCCCAGGTGACGGGCAGGGACAGGCGCACCGTGCCGTGGTTCCTCTTCCCGTCCACGGGCACCGTCACCGGCCGCATCGGCACGACCTCCGACAACGGCCGCTGCCAGGAGGAGGCGACGCCGGCCACGCCCCACCCCAGGCAGGCCGCCCAGAGGACCGCCACCACCGCGCCGCCCAGGCGCCGCGCGGACGCGCCCGCGGATGCGCGGTCCAGCAGCATCGCCGCCAGCAGGCCAGCCGCGAACCCGCCCCCGTGGGAGGACATGCTGACCATCGGCAGCGCCAGGCCCAGCAGCACGTTGGCCACGAAGGTCTGCGTGTACGCGGTGAAGTTCCGCCGGTACCACCGTTCGGGCAGCTCGCGCCGCCGGCTCCACAGGGCCCAGCCGCCCGCCGCAAAGATCCCGCTGATGGCCCCCGAGGCGCCGACCAGCACCTGCGCGTCCCCGGCGAAGGCGGCCGTCACGCCGCCCGCGATCCCGGACACCAGGTAGACCGCGAGGAACCGCCGGGCCCCGCACAGGCGCTCGACGATGCTGCCCGCCTGCAGCAGGAACAGCGCGTTCAGGGCCAGGTGCACGGGCCCGGCGTGCAGCCACATCGACGTGGCCAGGCGCCAGGGCTCGGTACCGCGGACCAGCGACGGGAAGGCACCGCCGACGGCCAGGAGGTGCGTCGCGTCGTAGCTGCTGCCCGTCAGCAGGACCGGCACCAGGACCAGCACGTTCAGCAGGGCCACCGCGGCCACCGTCGGCGCCGGCGCGCGCAGGCTGGTCAGGAAGGACGGCAGGCGCGCGGATCGCGACAGCACCGCCGCCAGCCGATCGGCCACCGCCCGCGCGTCCGGCGATCGCCCCGTGCCGCGGACCAGGGCCGAGGCCCGGCAGGCCTCGCGGCGCACCCGGTCCGGCACCAGCGCACGCAGGACCGACGACCGCGCCAGCACCGGTCCCATGTCCGCGCCCAGCGCGGCCGCCAGCCTCATCCGGGACCGGTCCAGCCACGCCTCCGGCAGTTCGGCCAGGTCCCCCGGGGCCGCCAGCCACGCACGCTCTTCCGCCAGGGCCTGCTCCATCCCCGCGAGGACGGCCGTGGCCTCGGCGACGCGTCCCGACGCCAGCAGCGCCTGCAAGACGGCGTCGCGCGCGCCCAGCGTCAGCCCCTCCAGCGCGTCCGGCTGCCCCGGGTCGCCCGGCACCCCCCGCAGGACGGAATCCCAGTCCCCGGCGGCTGCATGCACCCGGCAGGCCGCCTCGACCAGCAGCGCGGTCCCCGAGCCCGGCACCAGGCCGTCCAGCCGCCGCAGCCGCACGATCGCCTCGGACGGCTGGATTCTTCCCCGGGCCGCGGCGGCCATCGCGGCGTACGCCCCCCGGTGCAGCCGCCGGATCGCGGTCGGCTGCAGCAGCCACGCCAGGGTCGCGAGGACGGACGCGCGCCCGGGCTCGCCGCGGACGCGTGCCAGTTGGGATGCCAGCACCAGGTACGGGGGCACCACCCCGATCACCAGCCCCACGGCCACGATCGCGAGGCCCAGTTCGGGCACGTCGAAGGCCATCGACGCGATCGCGGACGCCACCAGCAGCACCAGGAAGGCCGCCATCGGCCGATCCGCCCGCCGCCGCCCCTTCCACAGGCGCCAGGCGGCGAACCCGGCGACGAGGGCGATGACCAGGACCAGGTTCTGCATGGCTTCCCCGGGACGCGTGCCGTCGGGGATCATGGACTCGGGAACCCGATCGCACAAGCACCCCTGCCCGGAACGCCGTGCCGCCCGCCGGCCGTGGTAGGATCCGCCTCGTTCGCAATACGGCGTCCGGCAGTCTTCAAGGGAGGTCGACATGGAAACGCGCCTGTCGTTCCACGGTACCGGGGGAAGCCTCTTCGGTCGCCTGCTGGGGGGGGTGCTGCTGACGATGCTGACGTTCGGCATCTTCCTCCCCTGGGCGATCGTGTGGGTGGCCCGGTGGCTTTTCGAGAACACCCGGCTGGACACCGCGGACGGCGAGTGCCGCTTCCGGTTCACCGGCGGCGGCGGCCGGCTGCTGGGCCTGATGCTGGTGAACGGGCTTCTGTGCCTGCTGACGCTGGGCATCTACACGCCCTGGGCCGTGGTGGAGACGCTCCGCTACGTCTGCGACGGGTCCGAGGCGACCGGCCCGGACGGCCGCCCGTGGCGCCTGCGCTTCACGGGCACCGGCGGGCAGGCCTTCCCGATCCTGCTGAAGGGCGTGGTGTTCGGCATCCTGACGCTGGGCATCTACGTGCCCTGGTTCCTGGTCGGCTTCTCGAAGTGGCTGGACCAGGGCACCCGCCTGGACCGGGACGGCGTCGAGACGGGCACCGCGACGTTCGACGGGGCCGGCAGCGAACTCCTGGTGACGCTGGTGATCGGCGTCCTGCTGATGTTCGTGACCCTGGGCCTGTATGAGCCCTGGTTCCAGGTCTCCCTGTGGAGGTACTTCCACGGCCACACCCGGTTCACCGTGAACCACCGGCCGTGGTCCGCGGAATTCGACGGCACCGGGTGGAACTACTTCCTGCAGTTGCTGATCGGCGTGCTGCTGACGATGGTCACGCTGGGCATCTACACGCCGTGGATGATCGCCCGCATCGCGCGGTTCCGGCTGGGGCATTCGCGCTTCCTGTCGCCCGATGCCGCCGAGGCGCGCCCCGCCTGATCGCCCGCCTTCCCCGGCGATCCTCCGCCCGGGATTCCGTCGTCCGTCCCCCCATCCGCGCCTTGCCGCCCCCGCCGTGCCGTGACATATTCCGCGCGGTCCCGCCGGCGACGATTCCCGGCGACGAAGGAGGCGACGATGGTGGAGAACGACTTCCTGCACGGCGAGAGGTTCCTCCAGGGCGCCCGCGCCAACCCCGGCCGGGTTGCGGTCCCGCGCGCGGACAACGAGGAGGCCCTGGAGGCCGTCGCGATGGCCATGAAGGACGGCGTGGTCCGCGGGGGCACGCTGCTGGGCGATCGCGCCGCCGTCGAGGCGGTGGCGACGCGCGTGGGGCTGGACCTGGCCCCGTTCGACCTGCTGCCCGCCACCGACGACGCCTCCGCTGCCGGCACCGCGGTCCGCCTGGTGGTGGACGGCCGGGCGGACTTCCTCCTGAAGGGCCAGCTGGACACGAAGGTCTACCTGAAGGCCGTGCTGGACAAGGACCTGGGCCTGGTGCCGGACGGGAACACGCTGACCCACGTCACGGTCGTCGGCATGCCCGGATACCCCAAGCCGCTGCTGTTCTCCGACGCGGCCATCCTGATCCACCCCGACCTGGACGACAAGGTGCGACTGGTCCGCAACCTGGTCGCGACCGCCCGCAAGGTGGGCGTGGCCCGCCCGAAGGTCTCCGTCGTTGCGGCCGTGGAGAAGGTGAACCCGAAGATCGAGGCGACGGTGCACGCCGCGGAGATCGCGAGGATGGCGGCGGAGGGGGCCTTCCCGGACGCGATCGTCGCGGGCCCGCACGACCTGTACATCGCGACGTCAGCCGAGGCCGCACGCATCAAGGGCGTGAAGGACGAGGTCGCGGGCGACGCGGACTGCCTGGCCTTCCCCGACCTGAACACCGCGAACGTCTTCTACAAGACCCTGCAGCGATTCGTGGCGGGGGCCTGGAACGCGGGCATCGTGGCCGGCGCGCGGATCCCGATCCTGCTGCCCAGCCGCGCCGACACCGCGCGCACCAAGCGCATGAGCATCCTGGTCGCGGCCTACCTGGCCGGGCGGAAGGACTGATCCCCCCCCCCGCCGTGCACGGGCCCTGCCCTGCCCCGGGGTCACTCGGGCTGGTTCTGCAGGCACTTCCGGGCGGCGTTCGTGACCGGGGTCCGGACCACGCCGGTCCGCGTCAACAGCCGCCACTCGGCGGGCCCCAGGCGGGGCACCAGGCGGACCGCCAGGTCGACGGGGGACGAGGGGTTCTTCACCAGGGCCAGCAGCACCATCCGCGAGGACGTCCAGGTCGGGTTCTGCGCGATGCACTCCAGGGCCTCCTTCGACAGCCCCGGCCAGTTCGCGTACTCCAGCACCTCGTCCAGAAGGATGTCGGGATTGGTCAGCACCAGCCGCTGCAGCGTCTTGGTCGGGTCCCGCATCAGGATCTGCCGAACGGTCCGGCGCCCGTGCCGGGCCAGTTTCTGCTTCTCGCCCAGCGGCAGGTCCTTCACCTTGGCGTAGACGTCCGAGTATTCCGTCTCCCGGCCGGTCACGCCGGAGGCCGACGGCGGCGTCCTGGAACCGGGGCGCCCCGCGGCGGCCGCGGCGTCCACCTCGACCGAGTGTTCCAGCAGTTCGGGCACGGACACGTAGCCGGACGGCACCTTCCCCCAATGCGGGGAGGAAGGCGGACGGGAAGGCTGCGGCGCCTGGGGTTCCGCGACGGGCGGCGCGGCAGGCGGCGTGGAATGCGGCGGCGGGACGGGGGGCACGGCCGAGGGATCCTCGATCACCCACTCGCCGGTCGCCCGGCGCTTCATCGACGAGGAGGAAGTCCCGGCCGTGCGAGGCCCTGGATCGCGCGGCTCGGGTGCGGACGCCCCGGGGACGGGGGACTCCACGGGAGGCGGCATCGGCGTGGCACGCGGCGTCGACTGGGAAGGCCGCTGGGCCGCGCCCTCCTTGAACACCAGGTACTCGGGGCTGATGGTGGACAGCAGGTCGTCCACCAGGGAGGTGCTGGCCGGCATCCCGGACGCGGCCTTCGCCTCGGGCGTTTCCTGCACCAGGGGCTTCTGCATGCGGGACGCCTTCCGCAGGACGTCCAGGTCGGGAAGGCGATCCAGTTGCACCAGGAAGGCGTTCGGCCCGCTGGCCCGGATCATCCGGCCGGGCGACTCGAAGATCAGCCCGTCGGGGAGCACCAGCCGGACGGTATCCTCGGCCAGCATCGCGGGAGGCTTGCCCTCCACGGGCACGACGCCCATCGACAGGTACCGGTCGATCACGGCCCCCAGCCACGCCGGGTTCTGAAGGTCGACCTCCCAGGCCATCCTTTCCTCCTTCCAGCAGCGGACCCCAGGCCCGGGTTCCGGCGGTCCCGGGCTGGGGGTTTGGACGTTCAAGTCTACACCCGGCCAGGACATCGGGTCCACCGGCTGGCCGGAAGACCCCCGCGGAAGTACGATCGCTCCCGACCCGGAAGGCGCCGCCAGGGCGCTTTCCAATCACGAAGGAGCCGGCCCATGTCCCACTCCCGGATCCGCTTCGAGAACGGCTGCCTGCACGTCCCGGATCGCGTCGTGCTGCCCGTGCTGCCCGGCGACGGCATCGGCCCCGAGGTCTTCGCGGCGGCGCGGCCCGCCATCCAGGCCGCGGTCCAGCGCGCCTACGGCGGCACCCGCTCCATCGACTGGCTGGAGGTGCCCGCCGGACAGGCGGCGATCGCCGCCGGCCTGGACCCGCTGCCGGCGCCGACGATCGAGACCATCCGGCTGCACCGCGTCGCCATCAAGGGCCCCACGATGACCCCCACCGGGGGCGGCCACCGCTCGATCAACGTCAGCCTCCGGCAGGCGCTGGACCTGTACAGCAACGTCCGTCCCGTGCGCTATTTCCAGGGGATCGTGTCGCCCGTCAAGAACCCCCATGCCCTGGACATCGTCATCTTCCGCGAGAACACCGAGGACGTGTACGCGGGAATCGAGTTCGAACAGGGGTCCCCGCGGGAGCGGGAACTGGCGTCCTGGCTGCGCTGCCAGGGCAGCGACATCCCGGACGACGCGGGCATCGGCATCAAGGTCATCTCGCGGCACCGGACCCGCCGCCTGGTGCGGGCGGCCGTGGCATACGCCCTGTCCCGCGGACTGCGGCGCGTCACGATCGTCCACAAGGGCAACATCATGAAGGCGACGGAGGGGGCCTTCCTGCGGTGGGGTCTGGAGGTCGTGCGCGAGGAGTTCGCGGGCCGCGCCGTGGTGGCAGCGGACCTGGCCGGCGCCCCCGCACCCGCCGATCGGGTGCTGGTCGACGACCGCATCGCCGACGCCATGTTCCAGGATCTGATCCTGTGCCCGTCCCGCTTCGACGTCCTGGCCACGCCCAACATCAACGGCGACTACCTGTCGGACGCGTGCGCCGCGCAGGTGGGGGGCCTGGGGGTGGCGCCGGGCGCCAACATCGGCCAGGGGATGGCGGTCTTCGAGCCCACGCACGGCACCGCGCCGGACATCGCCGGCCGGGGCATCGCGAACCCCGGCTCGATGATCCTGACGGCCGCGATGATGCTCGAGTACCTCGGCTGGGACGACGCGTCGCGACGGTTGGTCCGGGCGTTCGAATCGGTGCTGGCGTCGGGGCGCATGACGGCGGACCTGGGGCAGAACCGCCCGGACGTGAAGGTGCTGTCGACGTCGGGATTCGGGGACGCGGTGGCGGAGGCGATCGGGCACCAGCCCGCGGGCTAGGCCCGACGCTCGACCTGCATGGCCGCGATGACGCGGTCGGCGAACTCGCTGCAGCGGACCTCGGTCACGTCCTTCCGGCCTTCCTCCCGCATCAGCCGCGCCAGGTCGTACGTGACCGTGCCGTTGGCGATGGCGACCTCGATGCCCCGGTTCACCAGTGCCGCGGCCTCGTTCCAGCCCAGGTGCTGGAACATCATGGCGCCCGACAGCAGCAGGGACGACGGGTTCACCTTGTCCAGGTTGGCGTACTTCGGCGCCGTGCCGTGTGTGGCCTCGAACATCGCGTGCCCGGTGGCGTAGTTGACGTTGCCGCCCGGGGCGATCCCGATGCCGCCGACCTGCGCCGCCAGGGCGTCCGACAGGTAGTCGCCGTTCAGGTTCATCGTCGCGATCACGTCGAACTCCTCCGGGCGGGTCAACACCTGCTGCAGCGTGACGTCGGCGATGGAGTCCTTGATCATCAGCATCCCCCGCCACTTCCCGTCGCCGTGCGTCGGCCACAGCCCCAGCGCGTCCCGCACCTCCCGCAGGACGGCGTCTCGCTGGGCGGCGGTCATGTCCCGGAATCCCGGCTCGATCGCCCGCGCGTTCTCCTCCGGGGTCATCGCCGGGTTCCTTTCCCGGTTGTCCAGGATCCAGGACTCGCGCTGCGTCACGACCCGATCGCGGTACCTCGTCACGGCCAGCCGGTAGCCCCAGTCCTTGAAAGCCCCCTCCGTGAACTTCATGATGTTGCCCTTGTGGACCAGGTTCACGGACTTCCGGCGGTGTGCCAGCGCGTACCGGATGGCCGCCTCCACCAGGCGCTCGGACCCCTCCCGGCTGATCGGCTTCACGCCGATGCCGGCCGTTTCCGGGAAACGGATCTTCTTCACGCCCATCTCGCGGACCAGGAAGTCCAGGACCTTCCTGCCCTCCGGCGAGTCCGCCGGCCACTCGATGCCCGAGTAGATGTCCTCGGTGTTCTCGCGGAACACGACCATGTCCACGCGCTCGGGATGCTTCACGGGGGACGGGACGCCGGGGATGTAGCGCACCGGCCGCAGGCACACGTACAGGTCCAGCAACTGCCGCAGCGCGACGTTCAACGACCGGATGCCGCCGCCGATCGGCGTGGTCAGCGGTCCCTTGATGCCCACCCGGAACTCCTGGAACGCGGTCAGCGTGTCCTGGGGAAGCCACTCGCCCGCCAGGTTGAAGGCCTTCTCGCCGGCCAGCACCTCCATCCAACGCACCTGCCGCCGGACGCCGTAGGCCGCCTCGACCGCGGCGTCGAACACGCGCACCGACGCGCGCCAGATGTCCGGTCCCGTCCCGTCCCCCTCGATGTAGGGCAGGATCGGGTGGTCCGGGACGTCCAGCGTGCCGTCCGGGCGCAGCGTGACCGGCTGGCCGTCGGCGGGGGGGACGAGATCCTTGAACACGGCCATGACCGCCTCCTGGCGTCGGGACGGGAACGCGAACCTGTCGGATCCGACAGGCGAACTCCGCTGGGGGTCAATCAGGACTGATTTCATCGTAATTATCGAACCGGAACGTGTCAAGACAGGCGGGACGCGGAGGCACGGGGTCCCGAAACCCGGAATCGGGCGGCCGGGATTACGTCTTCGGCGTCATCACCTCGGCCAGGGCGGCCTTCGCGATCTCGTCCTCGCGGGCCTCGTGCCGGCGCAGCGCCTCGGCCAGCGAGGCGACCCCCTCGATCGCCCGATCGGTCGCGCCGTCGCCCGCCACCTTCTCCAGGTCCTCGACCTGGCGCAGCAGCACCTCGTGCTCCCGGACCAGCGAGTCGAAGGCCGGTCCGAACCGGGGCACCTTGCGCGCCACCAGCCCGTGCAGGCCGTCCATCGACTCCTCCCGCACGAAGTGCCCCCGCAGTGCCTGCGCGAACTCCTGCAGGGCCGACCTCAGCGCCGGCAGTTCCCCCGCCCTGCGCAGCCGGGCCAGGATCGCGTTCAGGTGGACGTGCTCCTCGTCGGTCGCGTCCTGCGCCACGAAGATGCGGTCCAGGTCCGTGAACTGGGCCGCCTCGGTGGACCCCTCCAGCGCCTTGGTGGAGGACGTCCCCCCCGAGACCGTCTCGGTGACCAGGTCGAAGTAGCCGGTCGCCGCCTCTCGCTGGTGCCGGGTCGCCGTGTACCCGGTGCGCTCGGACGCGAACTCGGCCTGTTGCAGGTCGGTGTAAGCGGCCATGCCGCGGTCGCGGTACCCCGCCGCCAGTTCGAACGACCCGTGCAGCAGGGCGTGGTACCCGGCCAGCGTGACGAACTGGAACCGGTACCCCATCGCGGCCAGTTCGCGCTGGAACCGCGCGATCTGGGCGTCGTCCAGCTTCTTCTTCCAGTTGAACGACGGGCTGCAGTTGTACGCCAGCATCCTGCCCGGGAACCTCGCGTGCACGCCCTCCGCGAACTCCCTCGCCTCCTGCAGGTCGGGCGTGGACGTCTCGCACCACAGCAGGTCCGCATACGGCGCGTAGGCCAGCGCGCGGTGCACGGCGGCCGCGATGCCCGGCTTGAACCGGTGGAAGCCCTCCGGGGTGCGCTCGCGGGACAGGAACGGCTGGTCGTACGGGTCCACGTCCGACAGGATCAACTGGGCCGCGTGCGCATCGGTCCGGGCCACCAGGATGGTCGGAACGTCCATCACATCCGCCGCCAGCCGCGCGGCCGCCAGGGTTCGCAGGAACTGGCGGGTCGGCACCAGCACCTTGCCGCCCATGTGCCCGCACTTCTTCTCGGAGGCCAACTGGTCCTCGAAGTGCACGCCGGCCGCGCCCGCCTCGATCATCGCCTTCATCAGTTCGAACGCGTTCAGCGGCCCCCCGAAACCCGCCTCGGCATCCGCCAGGATCGGCGCGAACCAGTGACGGTCGGTCCGTCCCTCGCTGCGCTCGACCTGGTCGGCCCGCTGCAGGGCGCGGTTGATGCGCCGGACCAGGGTCGGCACGCTGTCGGCCGGGTACAGGCTCTGGTCGGGGTAGGTCTGGCCCGCCGTGTTCGCATCGGCCGCGACCTGCCAGCCCGACAGGTAGATCGCCTCCAGCCCCGCCTTCACGTACTGCACGGCCTGGTTTCCCGACAGCGCGCCCAGCGTGTTCACGTACGGTCTCTCGTGCAGCAGTTGCCACAGCCGGTGCGCGCCCATGCGGGCCAGCGTGTGCTCGATCCGGACGGTGCCCTGCAGGCGCTCGACGTCGGCCCGGGAGTATGGACGGACGATGCCCTCCCAGCGCTTGGGGTCCGGGTGGTAGGGCGCGGCACTCGCCGCCTCGCCCTCCCCGGCCGCCTGCTCCGCGACGGTCGCGGTGGCCACGTTGCCGTCGTCGCCTACCAGCAGGCCGTAGGCCGGCAGCGTCAGGAACTCCTCGAACCGCGACGCCGTCGCCAGCCGCTCGAACAGCCCTCGCGCCCGCACGAACTGCGACGCATGCCACGCCGCGTCGCCCATCGCCTCCCGCAGTTTCCGCATCTCGTCGTCCAGCAGCCGCTGGAACCGCGCGGGCGTCAGCGGCGTGCCGTCGGACAGGTCCACGCCGTGGTGCAGCCACTGCCACGACTGCGCGCGGCAGATCTCGGCCGTCGCCGCGTCCTCCATCAGGTGGTACAGCGGCACGCACCCCTGCCCCCGCAGCCACGACTCCAGGTACCGCACCGACACGCGGATGGCGTGCCGCAGCCCCTCCTCGGTCCGTTCGCCCTGCGGGATCGCCAGCAGGTCCGCCGGGGCGACCTGCACGTCCTCCCGGAGGTTCGCGACCTGGTTCGGCCCCGGCATGTGCGTGTCGAAGACCTCCATCGCCACCGGCACCAGGCCCGGGTGGGCCACCCAGGTCCCGTCGTGCCCGTCCGTCACCTCGCGCAGCTTGTCGGCACGCACCTTGGCGATCGCCGCCTCGCTGGCCGCCGGGTCGTCACGAATCGGGATCTGCGCCGCCATGCCGCCCATCGCGTGCACCCCGCGCCGGTGGCACGTCCGGATCAGCAGTTGCACGTAGGCCTTCAGGAAGCCGCGGTCCATCGTGACCTGCGCCCGGTCCGGCAGCACCGCCTTCGGGTCGTTCCGCTGCTTCTTGATGAAGCTGAAGATGTAGTCCCACCGCCCGCAGTTCAGGCCCGACGAGTGCTCGCGCAGCTCGTACAGGATCTCGTCCATCTCGAAGGCGGCCGGCAGCGTCTCGATCAGCACCGTGGCCTTGATCGTCGCCCGCGGGATCCCCAGCCGCTCCTGGGCGCGCAGGAACACGTCGTTCCACAGCCGCGCCTCCTGGTGGCCCTCCAGTTTCGGCAGGTAGAAGTACGGGCCGGTCCCGCGCGCCAGCAGTTCGCGCGCGTTGTGGAACAGGTACAGCCCGAAGTCCAGCAGCGCCCCGGGCACGGGCCGGCCGTCCACGCGCACGTGCCGCTCGTCCAGGTGCCAGCCGCGCGGGCGAACCAGCAGGACCGCGGTCTTCCCGGCCAGTTCGTAGACCTTGCCCGTGCCGGGGTCCACGTACCGGATCGTGCGCCGCACCGCGTCGAACAGGTTCCCCTGGCCGGTGACGACGTTCTCCCAGGTGGGGGCGGTCGAGTCCTCGAAGTCCGCCATGAAGACCTTCGCCCCCGAGTTCAGGGCGTTGATCACCATCTTGCGGTCGACGGGGCCGGTGATCTCGACCCGCCGGTCCACCAGGTCCGCCGGCAGCGGGGCCACGGTCCAGTCGGCGGCCCGCAGGTGGGCGGTCTCGGGCAGGAAGGAGGGACGCCAGCCCTCGTCCCAGCGCCCCTGCAGCAGCGCGCGCCGCTCCATCAGTTCGTCTCGGCGCCACGCGAAGCGGCGGACCAGGTCGGCGACGAAGTCCAGGGCCTCGGGGGTCAGGATGCGCCCGGCGTCCGGCCCGCCCGGGGCCAGGATCTCGATGCCGTCGGGCAGGTCGCTGCGGGAAGGCGATTCCATGGGGTCCTCCCGGTGAATCATTTTCTGGATGCAACTTATCCAAGATAGAAACGGCGGCACGACACGTCAACCGTCAGGGGGACTCGGCTGCCGCCATCGCGGCCATCCGCGCCAGCAGGCGCCCGGGATCCGTGTCCACGACCAGCAGGTCCCGCACCCCGGGCAGCAGGAAGCCTGCCTGGACCATGTGGTCGGCCAGCGCCAGCAGAGGCTGGAAGAACTCCCCGGCGTCCAGCAGGCCCACGGGCTTGCCGTGCACCCCCAATTGGGCCCAGGTCCATGCCTCGAACAGTTCCTCCATCGTACCGATGCCGCCGGGCAGCGCCACGAAGCCGTCGGCCAGTTCGGACATCATCGCCTTGCGCTGGTGCATCGTGCCGACGACCCGCATCGACGACGCGCCCGGGTGGGCCCACTCGCGATCGACCATCGCCCGCGGGATCACGCCCACCACCTCGCCGCCCGCCTCCAGCGCCGCGTCGGCCAGCGCGCCCATCATGCCGGCCCGGCCGCCGCCGTAGACCAGCCGTCGCCCGGTGACGGCCAGCAGCCGCCCGAAGGCGCGCGCCGCCTCCAGGAAGGCCGGATCCTGGCCGGGATGGGCGCCGCAGAACACGCAGACCGTCGCGAGAGGACCGGGATGCAGGGGGCTCGTTTTCATGGGAGGCAGGCTACGTCGGCGCAGGTCTCGTGTCCATCCCCGGAAGCCAGGATCGCCGGGGCCAGGTGCCGCAGCACCTCCACCGGAAGCGCGCTGGTGAACCGGTAGCGCGCGGCGCCCGCCCCCGGCACGTGGGCCGTCAGCGCGCCGAACCACCGGTCCCCCACGAAGAAGACGAACGTGCCGGTGCGGTTCAGCACCCGGGACTCCGTCACCCGGCCGCCGGGCCCGAACGTCTGGCGCCGGTTGTCCCCCGTGCCCGTCTTGCCGCCGACCTCCCACGCCCTCCCGTCCAGGTTCCGGAAGGCCCCGCGGACCCGCCGCGCCGTTCCGGCCTCCACGACCTGAACCATCTCGCACTGCACCGCCTCCGCGACCTCGGGCCGCATCACCCGCACCCCGCCCGTCCCGGGCCGCCCCACCCGGGTCTCGTACGGAGTCCACAGCCCGAACCGCAGGTCTTCCACGCGCACCAGCGGCACCCGGATGCCGCCCGCCTGCACGATCCCCGCCAGTTCGGCCAGCGCCCGCGGCTGGTCGCCCGAACTGCCGATCGCCGTGGCCAGCGAGGGGACCAGCGTCGCGAACGGGTACCCGACGCGGGCCCACCGCTGGTGCAGGCGCTCGAATGCCTCGCGCTCGATCGAGTCCCTGATCCGCAGGTCCTGCGCCTGCTTCACCCGCGACACGAACAGCCAGCGGTACGACTCCTGGCGCGCGCCCGCGGTGCCGTCCAGCATCGCCGCGTACGTTCCCGCCGGGTGCCGCAGCCGCCAGGCCACCGTCGCCAGCGTCAGCGGGTGCACCTTCGCCACGTATCCCCTGTCCTGCAGGTCCGCCAGCGTCGGCGGGCCGCTGGTCTCCCACAAGTCCCGCAGCCGCCGCGGGTCCAGGTCCAGGCGCGGCAGCCTTGCACGGATCGCCGCCTCCATCCCGTCGATCCCGCCGTCGGGCCGGATCGCCCGGTACGCCGCCGCGATCGGACGCACCTCCCGCGGCGCCGCGTCCAGCAGCAGTTCCGCGGCCGTCTCCGGGTCCATCCCGCCGTACCTTGCCCAGGCCGCCTCCTGGAACACCCGCCCCTCCTGGTCCGCGAACCGGGCCAGCAGTTCCTTGCGTCGCGGGTCGGCCGGGTCCTTCAGTACCTGCGACGGCGGGAACGGGCCCGACTCCGCCAGCGACGTGATCACGTCCCGCATCAGGCGCACGAAGACCAGGTTGATCGACTCCCGGAATGCCTCCCGCACGCTGGGGCGCCGGACGTCGTCCTCCTTGCGGTAGTTCGCGAACTCCATCAGCCCCCCGCCCGTCCGGAAGCGCTGGTGCGGGCTGGCAGAACAGGTCCGGTCCAGCGCCGCCTGCAGCAGCCCGGGCAGGTTCCCGTCCGGGTGCGACGCCCGCCACCCGGCCACGAACGCCGCCAGCGGGTCGGAATCCGCACGCACTCCGGACCGCCCCTCCCTGGCCAGCCGCTGGTCGATCTCCGCCATCACCTCCAGGTACGACACCAGCGTCCGCAGCTTGGCGGTCGAGCCCAGTTCCATCTTCATCTGGTCCGGCAGGCTAAACGGCCCCTCGAACTCGTCGGTTTGCGCCCTCAGCACCGCCGCCTCCCCGTCCCGCTCGTACAGCACGAAGCTGTACAGCAGGCCGGCCGGGCTGCCCGCCGCCAGCAGGTGGGGCTGACGCAACTTCAGCCGCCGCACCGTCCCCGGGTCCCGCAGCGACCGCAGCGTCCCCGCCACGGAGTCCTGCAGCACGGCGTCCAGCGTGGATCGCACCTGCAGGTCCAGCCGGTCCAGGTCGTGCAGCCCCGGCAGGCCCAGCAGTCCGACCAGCGACGTCCGCACCGCGTCGATCCCCTTCCGGTCCCCGGCCACTTCCGGGGGGTCGGGCACGATGGCCTTCACGAACGACAGCCGGCCGGTCATCGCCAGGTCCCGCAACGCGCCGGGGATCACGCGTTCGCGGGCCAGCACGCGCAGGTACGAGTCCGTCGCACGCTCCAGCGCCTCCCGCCCGCTTCCCCGGTACCAGGCCGGCCTCCGCTGCGCCAGCAGCAGCGCCACGGTCTCCCGGAACACCTGCCCGACCCGGCCCGCGTCCTCCCCTTCCACCCGCGCCAGCCCCGCGCGCCGCAGCAGCGCGCCGGCCTCGTCGAAGTCGCGCCCGAACCACGCCCACAGGCCGTCCGGCAGCCCCAGCACCTCGCCGAACCCCGGCACCGCCCCCAGCGGCATCGTGTTGACGTAAGCCAGCACGATGCGGCGCTGGGCCGGCAGCGTCACCGGGCCGTCCAGGTAGGCCCGGATGGCCGCCGACTCCATCTGCCGCCACTTGTCCCGCGCGGTTCGGGTGCGACCCGCCGGCGAGTGCCGGAACTTCTCGACCTGCGTCGCCAGCGTGCTGCCGCCGAACAGCCGCGTGGTGCCGCCCAGGTGCCGCTGGACCGTGCGCGACAAGGCCAGCGCCAGCCGGTCCCACTCCACCGCCGGGTTGTGCCGCGGGCGGCGGGGGTCCAGCAGTTCCCGGTTCTCGATGAACCTCAGGACGTCCACCACGACGGGCGGGATGTCCTCGAACCGCGCCCAGGCCTTCTGCGGCCACCGGGCCCGGTACAGCGGCCGCCCGTGCCGGTCCAGCACCTCCAGCCCCGCCTGGTCCTTCTCGCGGTAGGTCGCGAACACGCCCCCGCGCACCAGGTCGGCCAGTCCTTTCGACCATCGGGCCTGGGCCTCGATCGGCGCGCCCTCCTGCCGCAGGCGCGCCAGGAACGACGGCATCCCGGCATACCCGAACCGCCGATCGTACGGCCCCCCGGAAGGGAACCGGATCGACGGGCTCTCCCCCGGCTGGACCTGCCAGGTCGCGCCGGCGGCGATGCGGCTGAGCACCCGCGATTGCAGGTACGAGTCCTTCATCTCCTGCGCGACGACCAGCGCCACCGCGATCAGGAGGAAGCCCAGCAGCACGTCCAGGGCGACCGCGACCGGCGAGCGGGGGAAGGCGACGTGGGCGGGAGGCTTCGCGGGCGCGGATGGCCGGCACGCCCCTTCCTCCGGCACCGGGACGTGCAGCACCTCCAGGATCCGAATCGCACGCGGGGACATGGCGGTCCTCCCCCGGCGGTTCCGTTCCGGACCTCTCCTGTCTCCAGAATATATGCCGTCAGACCTTGACCCGGAACTCCCGCCACGCGGCACGCTTCAGGAACTCGCGGAATCGCGGGTGGGCCACCGAGATCAGCGCCTTGATGAACTCCGACTGGCTCCTGCCGGACAGCTGCGCAACGCCGTGCTCGGTGACCAGGAAGGACTGGCTGCACTCGCGCCCGCCCATCATGTCCGCCCCGATGTAGCAGATCGGGGTGCCTCGCGGCATGAACGGGAAGATCGACGACCGCAGTTCGCCCTCGGGCGTCGTGTGGGTGGACTTCATGCACAGGTAGCTGATGCCGCCCTTGGACAGGCCGCGCAGGATGGTCGCGCCGCCGCCGACGCCGCTGTAGTGGTTCCTGTCGCGGGCCGACGTGTTCACGTGCCCGTTGAAGTCGATCGCCAGGCAGTTGTTGATACCCATGCCGCCGTAGAACGCCTCGGGGACGACGACCCGGTGCGACGGCGCCACGATGATCGCCGGGTTGTTGTCGATGCGCCGGCAGAAGTCGTCGCCCTTCATGCCCACCGTGAACGTGCAGACCATCTTCCCGTCCAGCATCGTGCGGCGGCCGTCCTTCTCGATGAAGTGCGACCCCGCGATCTTGCCCGACTCGAACAGGTCCAGGGAGTACGGTTCCAGCATCTCGGTATAGCCGCGCCCGTGCCAGGACGACTCCTTCAGCGCCCGCACCGCCAGCACGCCCGTCCCGCCGAAGCCCACCTGCAGCGCCCGGCCACACGTGCGGTCCCGGTTCGCCTCGATGTGGTTGACCACGTGCTGGGCGATGGCCAGTTCGGTCGGCAGCGGCTTGTCGAACGCCCCGGCCGGCAGCGCGGCCACCGGCGCGTCGTCCGGCACCACGAACAGCCGGCCCGCCGCCGACAGCTTGCGGAAGGCATCGACGTGGATCGTGTTCGGCGCGTCGATGTAGCCGCGCGTGAACGGCAGGTTCGGGTTCACGTACAGCAGCACGTCCTGGTCGCACGCCTCCAGGACGTGCTCCAGCAGCGGGGCGTTCATCGCCGAGCACGGCCCGTGGCTCATGTCGCCCTTCGCGTCCGGCGGCGTCATGACCAGCGTGAACAGGTCCGTCTTCGAGTTCCCGCGGTCGTCCATCGCCATGGCGTCGAAGGCGTCCGGGAAGTGCACGAACAGCATGTCCGTGATGCCCATGCGGGACGTGTTGCGGCCGATGTAGTCCGGGTACAGCATCCGGGACATCGGGATGTCCGGGATGATGCCGTTGACGGGCGGGCTGAGGAAGCCGCACCGGAACACGATGCGCCGCTTCTGCAGGCGCTTGTAGTGCGCGATCAGGGAGGCCAGGCTGTCGAACTTGCGGGTCGCCTGGTTGATCGTCCGTGCCCACTGGGCGAAGGGGGACATCGAGTGATCGTCCGCCCACCCGTGGAACAGGCCCTTGCGGTTCAACGCGCTGCCCACGAACAGCTTGTACGGGGTCAGCACCAGCCCGTTGACGACATGGATGTCCTGCAGCTTCTCGCGGCGGATGTGGTCCCACAGCGACGAGTAGAAGGTGGTCGGTTCGGACGTGGCGAATCCGGCCAGGATGGAGCGGCCCGATCGGACCGTCTTCTTCAGGGCCTCGTCGTTCGTCATCCTCCTGGAGGCCAGGTGTCGGGGCAGTGATCGCGGCGTCGTCGGCATCGGGTCGGCTCCGTCTCGAGTGCGTCGAACCGGGCGGGAATCACGGCGCGTCATTCCCCCCATCCTGGCGCCTTCCTAGCATCATCAGCCTGTTCCAGGCAAGGGGGAATCGCGCAGGATAACGCAATGCGTCATGTTCCCGCACGGAGAGCGGGGCTGGCGGGCGTCGCCGGGGTCATCCCGCGCCGATGACGGAGGCGGTCCAGGCCCACGCCAGGACCGCCCACAGCAGGATCCCGTCGATGGCCAGCGGGATCAGGGCCAGCACGCCGAAATGGAGCAGGTACAGGAGGCCGGAAGCGGAGGCGCCCGCGACGACCAGGCCGGGCCACCACCCCGCCGGCACCAGCCATCCGGCCGTCGCGAAAGCGGCCGCCAGGAAGGCCGCGCCGCCGAGGATGCCCAGCAGGATCGTCAGCGGCCGCGACAGGGAGGCCAGCATCGGGATCGTCGTTTCCGTGTCCGCGGCGAACGGCCAGCCTACCCAGGCCCGGCCGGCCCGCGCCGGGGCCACGGCGGCCAGCGAGAAGTGGGCACCCAGGACCAGGATCGCGAAGACCACCCAACGCATCGCGCCCCTCCTGCCGTCCGATGCCCCATCATCCCCCCGGGTGCGGATCCAGGCAAGGGAAGCGAAGGATCAGCGCTGATTTTCAAGGGCGTCATGAAGAACCTCGACCGGTACATCAACGTCGAGGAGTTCAAGATGCCGAAGGCCCAGTCCGCCGAGCTGCGGACGAAGAAGGCCTTCTGACCGGGCCGTTTCCCCCGGGTTCCGCCCCTTCCCACGTTTCGCTTGCCTGCCGCAGGGTTGCATTCGCCAGCGCCATGTGATACGTTGTGCCGGGACTCGCCCCGTTCCCGGGGGGCGAAGGACTCGCTGCGAAGGAGAGCGCGATGCATCGGCTTCCCGTTTCCCTGGTGGCGGCGGTGCTGGCGATGTCGGCGATGGGGCCGAGTGCCGCCGCCGCGAAAACCGCCGACGAGATCCTGGTCGAGGCGGACCGCCTGACCAACGGCTGGAGCGACGTGTTCATGCGGACCACGATGACCATCACGGACATCGACGGCACGCAGAAATCCTATGTCTACTGCATCTACCAGAAGGGCCTGAAGCGGCTGATCCGGTTCGAGTCGGGCGAGTTGAAGGGCATGGCGACGATGGTGCTGGAGGACGGCAAGGTGTACGCCTACCTGCCCGGCTTCAAGAAGGTGCGCCGGGTGGCCGCGCACAACATGGGGCAGTCCTTCGCCGGGTCCGACTTCAGCAACGACGACCTGGCGTTCACGTCGTGGCCCGGGACCTACGTGGCCCGCATCGAGCGCGAGGACGACGACTTCTGGTACCTGCGGTGCACCCCGAAGGCGGGAGGCTCCCGGCCCCCGTATCCCCAGGCCATCGCGCGGGTGGACAAGAAGAACCAGCAGATGATGGGATACACGTTCCTGGACGAGGCCGGCAACAAGATCAAGACGTTCGACCTGCGGAACCTGAAGGACTGGGGCGGCGGGGCGCTGCGCACCCAGGTCATCGAGGTCACGGACGACCGCAGCGGGCACAAGACCCGCCTGGATCTCAGCGAGTTCAAGGTCAACCAGGGCCTGAAGGACGCGCTGTTCACGGAACGCGAACTGGAGTGGGGCAGGTAGCCCGCAGTTCCGGCCAGCGATCGGCCAGCGCCGTCGCCGCCACCCGGCCCAGTTCCCGCGGCTCGATCTTGTCCATCCCGCCCCCGTAGACCCGGCCCTCGCCGCGCAGTTCCGCCGCCCCGATCCCCTGCAGGAAGGCGTGGACCGTGCGGCCGGCGTCGGGGTCCTCCCGCAGGCGCGCGGCCAGCACGGGCCGGGGCGACAGCATCAGGTACACGTTGGTCGCGATCGCGTCCGATCGGTTCCAGACGAACCGGAACGGCGGCCGCCCGTCCCGGCCCCGGCCCATGTAGGTGCACAGGAAAGGCGCGGGGGTGCGGCGCTCCTGCAGGTACCAGGGATCCCGGCGGGAGCACAGGTAGCCGGCGCGGACCTGCCTTGCCTCCGGGGTGTGCAGGCAGCGCCACAGCGCCGGATGCCGCCGCCGGACCTCGCCGGGCGGCAGGTCGCAGTCCAGCAGGCAGGGCTGCGGGAACAGCCGGGGCCAGCCGTCGTCGTCGGCCTCCACGACGGTCCCCCGCAGCAGGCGCGGCGGAGGCAACAGCGGCCGCAGGAACTCCAACGGCAGGCCCAGGTCCAGCGCGCGTGCACGCGGCATCACGAACAGCCGGTTGCCCCCCGTCGCGATGCCGCGCCGGATCCGGAACAGGTCCGCCAGGGTCGGTTCGCCGGGTGTCGCCACTCCGGAAAGGCCGCGCCGGTCTTCGCCGGGGTCCCCGGGAAAGTTCGTCCACTTCCGGCACCCGGCGAGGTCCGCCTGCGGCACGTCCTGCGCCACCCGCGGCGAGGCCAGGCCGCCCCCCAGCGAGAACCGGGCGGCGTGGCCCGGCGGCGGCGGCGCCTTGCGCAGCACCAGCACGGCCGACGAGACCAGGGCGTCCGCGAACTGCACGTCCGCGGCGTCGAACCGGTGCAGCCGCAGCAGCGTCACCCGTTCCGCCAGGAACCGGCGCAGCACGGCGCCGTACCCGACGTCCATGAACTCGGAGGGCACCAGCCACGCCGCCAGCCCTCCCTCGGCCAGCCAGTGCGTGGCCAGCAGCAGGAAGTGCACGTGCAACCCGGCCAGCCCGCCGACCTCGATGCCGAGGGTCTGCCGCACCGCGCCGGCCAACCGCTGCTTGTCGGCCCGTTCGATGTGGTGGTGGCGCACGTAGGGCGGGTTGGCCAGGATCAGATCCGGGGCCGGTGTCGTCGCGGGCGTCGCGAGGAAGCGCGTGAAGTCGGCGCCGACGATGTGGAAGCCGACCGGCCCCCACAGGTCCCGGGCGGCCCGGCAGACCTCGGGGTCGACCTCCACGCCGATGGCGCCGGCGATGCGTTCGCGGCCCAGCACCCGCAGGGCGGCCGACAGGAAGGCCCCGGTGCCGCAGGCGGGATCGGCCAGCCGGACGGGATCCGCGCCTTCGGCCAGGAAGGCCTGCACCTCGCGGACGATGTCGGCGGCCAGTCCCGGCGGCGTGGCGTACTGGCCCCGCCGGTTGCGGTCGGGACCCGGGCGCGCGGCATCCAGGCGCTGCTGGATCGCCTGCCGGCGCGCCTCGATCGACGTGGCGTCCCGGACGCTCATCCGCGCAGCCCCGCGTGCATGGTCGGTTTCCCCGCAGCCCGCGGGCGATTGTAGCACCCCGGGTCAGCCCGCCATTTCCAGCACCGCGTCGGTCACCGCGGACGGCGCCTGCAACGGGACGTTGTGGCCGGCATCCACCCGGACCAGGCGCCGGAAGGGGCCCAGGCCGACGACCGACTGCATCGCGTCGGCCCGGTTCGCGTACAGTCCGCCGGACGCCAGGATCAGCGTCATCGGCACCCGGACGCGGGAGTAGACCTCGATCGACGGGTAGATGGGCCCCGGGGCGGGCTGCCGCACCACGTCGATCTCCTCCAGCGTGGGACGGCGGACCCAGGCGCCGCCCCGGCGCAGGAAGGCGCGCCGGGTGACCGCCTCCAGCCGCGCCGCGTCCACCCCCGCGTTCAGCCAGTCGGTCGGACCCTTCTCGACCACCTCGCGGACGTAGGCATCGACCTCCTCGTCGCGCGCATGCCAGCCGTACCGGAACAGGTCCCACAGGACCTTCCTCATCGCGGGCCAGTCGGTCGTTCGGTTCGCCTCCTGCACGGTCGCGGCGTCGTCCGGCACGAAGCCGTCCACCACGACGATGCCGGCGCAGTCCCCCCCGTCCGCGGCGAAGGCCGTCACCGCGTAGCCGCCCGTGGAGTGGCCGACCAGGATGGGGGCGCGCAGCCCGGCCCCGCGGACCACGACCCCGAGGTCCCGCCAGTACTGCGTCGCGTCGGTCGAATCCAGCGTGGTCTGGCCGTGCCCGCGCAGGTCGAACGCCACGACGTGGCATTGCGGCACCAGACGCTCCGCCACCGGCCCCCACGCCTCCAGGTCGTGCCCGGTGCCGTGCACCAGCAGGACGTCCGGCCCCTGGCCGCCGAAGTCCCGGGCCGCGATGACGCCCCCGTCGGTCCCGATCTCCAGGTCGATGTGCCCCCCAACGGGTGCCGGCATGGGGACCCTCCGGACGGCGATGATCGCGCGACGGCACGCGCGGCCGGTCAGCGCACGGCCTCCTGGAACCCGACCACCTTCGCCTTCGACAGCGAGAAGAGGAAGCAGATCGAGATCGCGTTGCCGGGCTTTTCGGGCGGCGCCTTGGCCGACACGGTGCCGTCCCCGGCCACGTGCAGGTCCATCATCGAGTTCGCGGCCGTGGCCACGACCGGAAGGTACTGGCACCAGTCCGGCGCCTGGCCCTCGGGGGCGGCATCGCACACCGCCTGCAACTTCCCAAGACCGGCGTCCAGGCTGGCCTTCGTCACGATCGCGCCGAAGACGCCATCCGCCAGGTCGAACCCATCGGCCCCGCCCCCGGCCGCGATGATCCCCTTCACCTGCGCGCGCTCCAGCGTGAGGTCCAGCGAGGTCTCCTGGATGGGCATCGTGACCGGCAGTTCCGCCGGGCCGGCCTGCAGCGCGCCCCCGGCGATCCGTGCCCCCGGGAACGCGTACCGCGGCTGGCACGTCGCGGTGACGTACCCCGCTTCGGCGACCCGGAAGTCGCCGGTCGCGGACGGCGGGTCCTGCGTCGAGGCCGCGGGCAGCACGTTCGCCGTGAACGACGCGGCCTGCAGCACGTCCGGCACGCCGGCCAGTTCCAGCACCAGGCCGGGCAGGTTCGTCCCGGGATCCACGATGCCCAGGGTGGCCAGTTGGGTGCACTGGCTGCGGATGCCGCTGTCGCCCTGCCCGTCCCCGGTGTAGTCGAGACACTTCAGGTGCACGTCGGCCGCCTCCGCCGGACAGGCGAACGCCGACACGGCGCCGGTCGGGCCCCAGGCGGTCGGCTTCTGCGTCGCCCAGTCGCAGGTCGGAACGATCTCCTCCGGCGACTCGTCGATCGCCGGGGCGTCGGGGGTGCCGGGGTCCGCGACTTCCGGTTCGGCGTCCGCCAGTGGCACGTCCTCGTCCCCGTCCGGCATGGCGTCCAGGCACTGGATGGCGTAGGTGGACACGCGCCAGGTCCCGTCTTCCAGTTGCTCGCAGCAGCGCGGGTCCGGGCAGACGTCCCCGGTCGGCGACTCGGTGCACCGCGGCAGCGCCTGGCACTCCGCCGGCATCGTGTCCGTCACGTCCTCGGTGGCCAGTTCCGTACCGCCCGGATCCGTCGCGTCCGTCCCGCCCTCGTCGGCCTGGTCGGACCCGTCCGTGCACGCCAGCACCAGCATCGCCAGCACGCAGCACCCGGGGAGGAAGCGCCTCATGATCGGACCTCCAGCCATTCGATGAGACAGTCTAGGGATCCAGGGGGGGGAATTCAACGCCGGTTTCGTCGGAGGCGCACTCCCCGGCCAGCAGGAAGCCCTCCGCCAAAGCCTCGCTGCGCCGCCCGGCAAACAGTTGGGAGTAGCCCATGCCCACCAGCACGTTCAACGTCGTGACCTCGCCCGGCCAGACCGTGACATAGGCACACGCCTCCTCGCCCCCGGCCACGCAGGCCAGCCAGTCGCCCGGGTCCAGGGCGATCTCGTAACGCGGGTCCGCCTGGATCCGCAGCGCTGGCGGTTTCGCCTGGCAGGCCGCCAGGGCATCCGCCGGGGTCGCGGGCAGCGCGTCCAGGCGCCAGAACCGGATCGTCGCGCGGAACAGCGGGCACTCGTTGCAGTCCGGCTGGCCGAAGGTCGAACTGGAGGTGTCCGAACGGAGGCCCGCGGTGCCGGCCACCCCCTGGGACACGTCTTGCGGCGAGGCGTGACGGCCCACCGCCTCGCACCCTTCGCGGTCGCAGTACGAGCATCCGCCGGCGACGACTGCTGCGCCCGCCAGGAACATGATCGAGACCCGCGCGCGCATGCCTTTCCCCCCCGTGGATGACAGCGGAATCGTACGGAACCGGAAGCGGGCGTTCAAGCCGCCCGGGGCCCTGCAGGGCGAGGTCCCGTCCCCCGAACCCGCGATGAACGCCGGCGTCGCCATGGCCCTGTAGGGCGGGGGCCCCGTCCCCCGCCTTCCCGACCGATCCGGGGGGAACCCCTCACGACCGCGCGCCGCGCCGGCCCCAGCGGTGCCAGATCGCCGTGGCCACGTACAGCGGCCACCACAGCACCATCCCCAGGCTCAGGGACAGGCTGTCCGCGATCGCCAGCGCCGCCGAGTCCCGCAGCGGGTTCTCGTCCACCAGGTAGGTCCAGGTCGAGGACGGCCCGCGGATCCCCAGCGCCGCCAGGTCGGTCGCGCCCGCGTCCGGGTCGATCCGGTCGAACGTCGCCAGGGACTCCTCGTCCACCCGCGCCCGCATGTCCCGGAACGCGGCGTCGCAGGCCTTCAGGAACTCGTTCTGCGCGTCCAGGCTGGCCATCCGCATCAGAGGCACGCCCTCGCGGATCTCCGCCACGACCTCCAGGTGATCGGACCACAGGCGGTCCAGCGCGTGCATCGTGGCCTGCTGCTCGACCTCGCGGGCCCGCTCCTCCCCGCACGCCGCCACCAACCGCGCGTGCCGCTGCGGCCGGGCCTCCCGCCACCGCGACTCCCCGTCCCCGTCCAGCAGCACTTCCCGCATCCCGCGGATTACCTGCCGCTGCCGATCGACGAAGGACGAGTGCTGCCACAGGGTCCTGCGACGGTCCAGGTTCCTCCCCTCGATCGTGCGCTGGGCCCAGTCCAGCCGGTGCCCCACCACCGGGTGGTCCAGCGGGGCCTCGCCGCGCGCCCGGTGCCGTTCCGGGATCAGCGTCTGGATGCGGTGGTTCGCGACCAGGTCGTCGTCCAGGCCGACGAAGAACTCCGACGACCCCGGGTCGCCCTGCCGCCCGGCCCGCCCGCGCAACTGGTGGTCGATCCGCCGGGACTCGTGCCGGTTCGTGCCGATCACGTGCAGCCCGCCCAGCGCCACCACCCGTTCCCGGTCGCGCTCGTCCGCGCCGCCCAGCCGGATGTCGGTGCCACGCCCGGCCATGTTGGTCGAGATCGTCACCGCGCCGGGCGCGCCGGCCTCGGCCACGATCCGCGCCTCCAGGTCGTCCGTGCGCGCGTTCAGCACCTGGCACGGCACCCCCGCCTCCCGCAGGCGCGCCGCCAGCGCCTCCGATTCCGCCACGCTGGCCGTGCCCACCAGCACCGGCTGGCCCTTCGCGTGGCGCCGCACCACGTCGTCCAGCACGGCCCGGTCCTTCGCCTCGCGGTGCGAGAAGATGCGGTCCGGCAGGTCCCGCCGGATCCCCGGCCGGTTCGTCGGCAGCGGCACCGTCCGCAGCCCGTAGAACTCGTGCAGTTCGTCCACGTCGGGACGCGCCGTCCCGGTCATGCCCGACAGCTTCGCGTACCCGCGCAGGAAGTGCTGCAGCGTGATCGACCCCAGCACCCTCCCCTTCCGGCTGGGGTCCACCGCCTCCTTCGCCTCGATGGCCGCCTGCAGGCCGTCCGGCCAGTGGCGGTCCGCGACGACCCGCCCCGTGAACTCGTCCACCAGTTCGATCGCCCCGTTCCGCACCAGGTAGTCCACGTCGCGCCGCAGCAGCGTCCGGGCGTGCAGCGCCAGGTTCGCCTGCGCCAGCAGGGGCAGGTTCGCGGGCTCGGTCAGCGCCCCGACGCCCAGTTCCGCCTCCACCCGCTCGATGCCGGCCTCGGTCAGGCTGGCGAGGTTGCGCGCCGCGTCCACGTCGTAGTGCACGCCCGGCGCCAGCCCGCGCACGATCGCGTCCATCCGGCAGGCGTCGTGCGGGTCGTCCCCGGTCGTGCCGGCGATGACCAGCGGCACCCGCGCCTCGTCGATCAGGATCGAGTCCGCCTCGTCCACGATGGCGCAGTCGAAGCCGCGGTGCACCCGGTCTGCGGCCCGCCCGCGCAGGCCGTCCCGCAGGTCGTCGAACCCCGCCTCCTTGGCCGTCACGTAGGTCACGTCGGCCCGGTACGCCTGGCGACGCGCCGCCGCGCCCATGCCCCCCTCGACGTGGGCGACCGACACCCCCAGGAACCGGTACACCGGGCCCATCCACGCCGCGTCGCGCCGCGCCAGGTAGTCGTTGAAGGTCAGGACGTGCACGGCGCGCCCGTCCAGCGCGTCCAGCACGGCCGGGAAGACCGCGGTCAGCGTCTTGCCCTCGCCGGTCTGCATCTCGGCGACCTTGCCGTCGTGCAGCACCAGCGCGCCCGCCACCTGCACGTCGAACGCCCGCAGGCCCAGCACCCGTCGCGCCGCCTCCCGCACCAGCGCGAACGCCTCGCACCGCCGGTCGCGCGTCGCGTCCCCGCCCTCGCGCAGCCGCCGAGCCCGCGCCTGCAGGTCCGCGTCGCTCTCCCCCCGCATCGCGTCTTCCAGGTCCCGGATGCAGCGCACCGGTTCGAGGTATGGCGTCAGGTCGTAATCGACCGGGCTGCCGCGCCAGCGCTCCAGCAGTTGTCCCGGCCGTCCGGGAGTCCCGGCCGCACGGCCAGAAAGAACGGGATCGTCGGAAGGATGCATCGGGGTCCGCGTTTCGAGGCCGCCAGCAGAATGGGCATTCCGGTGCGTGGTTCAAGCCCCGCGCGGACCGGGGGGTTCAGATGCACTCGCTCTTGGTGCAGATCTGGAACGACGTGCAGGTCTCGTCCCTTGGCCCGCAGACGCACCAGCCCTTCTCGTTGCAGTGGTCGGCCTTCGGCTTGAACTGGGAGGTGCCGTTGTTGCAGGCCCGGCACCTATCGCCCGTGATCCCGCACACGTCCAGCGTGTACTCGCGAATGCACTCCTCGTTCGTGTTGCAGCAGCCGTCCGGGCAGTTCTCCCTGGTGCACCGGTAGACGCACCAGCCACCCGTCTTGAACCCCTCCGGGCAGGCGTCCCCGCAGTTCCCCGTCTCGCAGACCTCGCCCTTGGCCGCGCAGTCCTGGCAGGGCTCGCCGTTCGACCCGCAGGCGCCGACCTGGGTGCCGGCCAGGCACTGCGTTCCCGAACAGCAACCGTCGTCGCAGGCCACCTTGCATCCGCACCACGCGTCCTTGCACGCCTGCCCTCCCGCGCACGGGGCCAGATCGCCGCACCGGCACACGCCCGCCGTGCACCGGTCCGCCGAGCCGCTGCACCCGCCGCAGTCCGGCCAGCCGCCGCCGACCTTGACGAACCGGCACGACGCCGTCTGTCCGTCCTGGAACCCGACCTTCCCCGTGAAGCCCAGGCCGTCCGGGTCGATCTCGATGCTGCCGATGCTGCCGAGGCACTTCAGGGTGCCCGACTGGCAGGCCGGCGCGGCCCCGTCCAGGGTCTCGACCGCGAACAGCAGCGCCCCTTCCCCCGGCGCGGACCACGTCATCGCGGCGACGCCGGACAGGGCGGTCCCGCCATCGCCCCGCTGCTGCCGGCCCGCGAAATCGCGAGTCAGCGACAGCGTGGCCTAGCCCAGGCACGGGGTCGAGGCCCAGCGGCTGATCGTGTCCGCCGCCGTTCCGCCGTTCATCAGCGGCGCGAACCACTCCTCGCCCTCGCGCGCGTCCTTCCCGCCGTCCCCCGAACCGGAGCAGGCCACGGCGATCAACCCCAGCACCACGACCGGCACCGCGGCCCACGGTGTTCCTGCCAGATGCATCCTCGGACCCCGGGTTGGACTACGATCGGATTCTACCCCGTTTGCCGGAACGACGGCGACGAGGAAGCCATCGCGCAAACCTGCCATTGACGGTCACGTTCCCTTGCTCACGAGGTTCGCCCGCAGCGCCGCCATCGGGATGGGCACGCTGGAGAGAGTGCGGCAGGAAGGACGCGGAACCGCAGTTCGCCCCCCCGTCGACTTCCCGTCGCGACCCACCCGGTGATAGAACACCGCCCGCGCCGCTGCGACTGGCAGGCCCCCGGCGGGATGCGCGGCGCGGGACATCCCCCCGGGGATGCGGGAAGGAGAAGCGACGATGCGGAAGCGCGCGGGAATCCTGTTCGTGCTGGCGGGGCTGACGCTGACGGCATGCCCCGGGGACGATTCGGGCAACGAGGACGGCGACGTGGCGGGTGACGTCGGGCTGGACAACCCGTCCCCGGGCGACGTCCCGGAGGTCACGCCCCCCGAGGACACCCCGGCGACCGACACGAATCCGGGTTCCGACGAGGGCGCTTCCGCCTGCGTGACGCTGCCCCCCGGGCCCGCCGCCGCGGCGCGAACCGGCAACCAGGCCATCCAGGCGATGCTGGAGTGGACGCGTGGCTCGTACCCGACCGCCCTCTGGACCGGCGTGCTGAACGGCACCTACGTCGGTCGCGACGGCAAGACCGGCGCCAACTGGAACGGCGGCTTCTGCGGCGGGACCGATCACGGCGTCAACCTGCTGGTATCGGACTCCCAGGCCGGCCAGTTCGTGACCGGGGTCTGCCAGCCGGGCCGCTGCGCGCTGTTCACGGCGTTCGAGGTGCCCGAGATCGATTCGGACGCGGCGATCCAGGCCGCCTTCCCCGACGATCCGGCCGGCACGACCTACGCCCTGGGCCTGAGCCTGATGCTGGACGACCACGACTACTGGACGGTCACGAACGCGACGACCGGCGCCTACGTGAAGGTCGACATCCACACCGGGGCGGTCGTCCCGTAGCCTCGTCGTGCCGCTACCGGCCCGCCCCGGGCAGCCGGTCCACCTTCCAGCCCTGCTTCGTCCTCCGGGCCCGGTACAGCCCGCTGGCGTCCCCCCCATCCACCGACACCAGGGCGCGATTCCGGGCGGGATCGAGGAGCAGAACGTCGATCGATCGCGCGGGCGCCCCCGCGGCCTTCCGGACCGCCTCGTCCACCGGGGCCACCCGCGCGTGCAGGCGGTACCCGGCCCGCTCCAGCGCGTCCTCCAGCAGGCCCCGCCAGAATCCAGCGTCCCCGTTCCCGGTGGCGTCCGCGTGGAATCCGACCGCGATCTCGAACAGGTCGGCCTTGGGGCGCCGCTCGATCAGGAACCGCACCAGCCGGGGCAGCCACGCCGGGTCCAGGGACGACGAACGCGTGTCCACCGCCGCCGCCCTGCGCAGGGCCTCCGCGGCCTTCCGCTGGCCCGCGACGGCCCGAACCGCCGCCATCGCCATCCGGGAATCCGCCAGCGTCAGGCGCAGCCGGACCCGATCGAGATCCTCGTCCAACTCGCACGCGCCCGCCTTCTCCAGCGCCTCCCGCAGCCTCGCGGGCAGGCCGTCGAGGATCTCCGCGGATCGCCGGAACCGGCCCGCCTCGCCCGCCGCCACGAAGGCGTGCCGGGCCAGCCACCTCTGGAAGCACCACGGGGCGGAAGGCTCCCGATCCTTCAGCCCCCCCAGGATCTCCAGGAACCCTTCGGCCCGGCCCGGGTCGGCGCGGTCCGACAGGTCCACCTCCAGCAGACGCGCCAGGACGTGCCGCGGCAGGCGCTCCTTCGCCAGTGCCAGCAGGGCCCGCCGGTCCTTCAGGGAGAGCCACGCGACGTTCCAGGCCGCCGTCAGCGCCGCCTCCCCGGGCGCCTTCGTCGAACGCAGCGTTTCCGCGTAACCAGGGACCTCCCCGGGCTCGTGCGGCAGGTACAGCGCGCGAACCCTCGCATCCAGGTCCAGCAGGAACACCGAGGTCGGGGCCAGGCGCAGGGCCGCATCGGCCTTGGTGACCGTCGCCGCGATCTGCGCGTCGCGGTCCGGGTACGCGCAGTGGAACCTCGACGTGGTCCACGGCTCGACCGCGATCCGGGCCGCCTCCACCGGGATGGCCGCGACCCGGGCCATCGCCTCCACCAGGGGCTTCCGGTCGGGGTCCTTCCGCAACGCCCCTTCCAGGGCCAGGTCGAACGTCGTTGCCGGCTGCCGATCGGCCGCGATCGCGGCGAACTCCGCGTGCGCCGCCAGTTCCTCGTGGGCCATCACCAGGCAGTCGTCCAGCGACGACAGGGCCGGCGCCCGCAGCACCCCGGGCCGGTACGCCGACACCGGGGCGGAATGCGCGCACGCCGCCAGCACCAGGGGCAGCAGCACGGGAAGAATCCTGGACGGGGCATGCATCGCGGTCCCCTCGCGGTTCACCGGTGGTTCAGGATCCATTCTACGTTACGGTGGACGACGGACAACAGTCGGGACGGCGATACGAATGGATCGCACGAGTGCCAGCTTCGTGTTGACCAACGTCTCCGGTGCCAACTATCCTTCGTCAACGAGGTATCACTCTGAATTGGAGGATCGAATGGCCTTGAAGAGAGTCCCGATTGTTCTGTCGTGTATTGGGGCGCTGCTCCTCTGTGCCACGCCGCAGAAGACCATCGCGACGGAATCGCCACCGTCCGCAACAGATTCGCACGAGGAGGTGGTGTTCGCGAAGTTGATAACCCCGGCGATGGCTTCGAACTACATCGGCAAGAGTGTGGTCACAGAAGCGTTCTTCCTGTCGACACCTACCCAGATGGATTTGCTTCCGAAGAAGTACCAGAAGGGCTACGTTCGGCTCATGGTAACCGTGCAAGTCGGAAACATGCCCTTTCAGCAAGTCGTCGTTCCGGCGGACAAGGCCGATGTTCTGTTTACACTGAAGCAAAGCGACAAGATCAAGATGAAGGCCGTTGTCGAAGAATGGAACCTTGGCGAAGCAGTGACAGCCACATTCGGAAAAATCGGACTTGTCGTCAGCGAAGTGACGAAAGCCGACTGTGACACGCCGCAGAAGACCATCGCGAAGGAGTCGCCACCGTCCGCAACAGATTCGCACGAGGAGGTGGTGTTCGCGAAGTTGATAACCCCGGCGATGGCTTCGAACTACATCGGCAAGAGTGTGGTCACAGAAGCGTTCTTCCTGTCGACACCTACCCAGATGGATTTGCTTCCGAAGAAGTACCAGAAGGGCTACGTTCGGCTCATGGTAACCGTGCAAGTCGGAAACATGCCCTTTCAGCAAGTCGTCGTTCCGGCGGACAAGGCCGATGTTCTGTTTACACTGAAGCAAAGCGACAAGATCAAGATGAAGGCCGTTGTCGAAGAATGGAACCTTGGCGAAGCAGTGACAGCCACATTCGGAAAAATCGGACTTGTCGTCAGCGAAGTGACGAAAGCCGAGTAACGGAATCTGCCCGGCTCCTCATGTCCAGAAGACGGACCTCTGCAGCGCCGGCACACCGTGCACCGCCCTCCTACTGGTTCCGCGCCATCTGGATGCCGGTGCAGCCCAGCGGGCAGTCCATCGTCATGACGCTGCCCAGGGTGATCGAGGCGGTGCAGTTGTAGACCAGGCTCAGCGTGACGTCGTAGTGGTTGGTGGACGTCTGCTGGAACGTGCCGTTGTTGGTGTTGGTGGACACCAGCTTCACGTTGCCGTTGCAGCCGTCCTCGGGCACGAACTCATAGACGGTGCCCATCGGGACCAGCACGCACGTCGACAGCCACACGGTCCACTGGCCCTCGACCTCGGTGCAGGTGCCCTCGTACACCGGCTTGCACTGGCCGCCGTTGCAGGTCCAGTCGGTCGGGCACTGGAAGTCGAACCAGCAGTTCTGGACGGTCTCGGGCACGCACTCGTTCCAGGTGCCGTTGGACTGGCAGGCCAGGCCGTCTCCGCAGTCGGGATCGACGTAGCACTGGTTGCGCGACCGGCACGTCCCGATCGGGCCCAGAGCCAGGTCGCAATACTCGTCGGAGTCGCAGTTCGAATCCTGCGTGCAGACGCCCGCGACCGACAGCTTGCACCGCGTCCAGTTGCCGTCGAAGACGCACTGCTGGGTGGCGCCGCAGTCGGCGTCGGACGCGCACTCGTTGGCGTACACGCACTCGGCGCGCGGGTTGCCGGGCGCGCACTTGTAGCCGCGCGGGCAGTCGGTGTTCACGATGCAGGTCGACTGGTCCTTGCACTCGTTGTACAGGCCGGTGAACTCGCACGACTGGCCGATCGGGCATTCGGTCGTGGTGTCGCACTCGTTGTAGGACTTGCAGGTGCCGAAGCCCAGGAGGCCCTTGTCGCAGTATTCGGCGGCCTGGCAGTCGGCGTCGGTGCTGCAGAACCTCGGGTTCCAGTCGAACTTGCACTGCTTCCAGTTGTCCTCGACCTGGCACTTGCTGTTGGCGCCGCAGTCGGCGTCGGACTCGCAGGTGCTGGCGTACCGGCACATGGCCGGCGTTTCGGCCGTGTTGCACATGTACCCGAACAGGCAGTCGCTGCTGGCGCTGCAGGGCGTTTCCACGGACGTGCACTCGCGCCAGTAGGTACCCGGGAGGCAGCGCTCGCCGGCGCCGCACTCGCCGTCCACGTTGCACTCGTTGGCGTCCTCGCAGCGGTTGTGCGGCTGGGCGGGCACGCACCGGAACCCGTACCCGCAATCGGAGTGCCGCGTGCAGCGGACGTCGTCCACGCACACCATCCAGATGCCGTTGGATTCGCAGGCCTCGCCGGTACCGCAGTCCGCGTCGGTCGCGCACTCGTTGCGGGTCTTGCAGGACCCGACGCCCAGCACGATGCCGTCGCAGTACATGTCGATCGGGCAGTCCGCGTCCTTCGCGCAGACGTCCAGGCCGACCTTGCACTCCTTCCAGTTGTCCACGGTGCGGCAGATGCGCCCGAAGCCGCAGTCCGGGTCGTCGCTGCACGTGGACGCGTACACGCAGGCGGTCGGGTCGACCGCGGTGTTGCAGCGGTAGTTGAAGTTGCAGTCGGCGTGGGCCTGGCACTCGTCCACCGGGACCTCGCAGACGTTCCACTGCAGGCCGGGGCGGCACAGCATGCCGGAGTCGCAGTCGGCGTTGACGAGGCACTCGTTGGCGTCCTCGCAGACGCGGCGGCCCGAGGCGTGCAGCCGGCAGGCGTCGCCGTACGTGCAGTCGAAGTCCTCGGCGCACAGGTCGGGCATCAGCGTGCAGGACTTGCGGACGCTGCCGGCGGTGCAGGCGTAGTCGGCCGGGCAGTCGGCGTCGGTGGCGCAGGCGTCCGGCAGGGTCTGGCACGCGTAGTACAGGCCGTTGAACGCGCACTCGTGGTCGGCCGGGCAGTCGGCCGACGTCGCGCAGGCGTCACGGGACTTGCAGGTGCCCCACGACCCGACGATGCCGCCGCAGACCATGTCGGGCGGGCAGTCGGCGTCGCTGCGGCAGGTGTCCGCGCCGAACTTGCAGACCTTCCAGTTCCCCTCCTGCTGGCACGACTCGTAGAACTTGCAGTCGGCGTTCACGCGGCACTCGGACGCATAGACGCAGGCGTTGGGGTTCGCGGCGATGTCGCACCGGTAGAAGAAGCCGCAGTCGGCGTCCACCTGGCAGTCGTCGCCCTTGGGCTGGCAGACCTTCCAGTGGCCGGCGTCCACGCAGACCATCGCCACGCCGCAGTCGGCGTCCACGGCGCACTGGCTGGCGTCGCGGCAGATCAGGCGGCCGGAGGGCGTCACGTCGCAGGCCTGGCCGTAAGGGCAGTCGGTGTCGACGGCGCACTCGTCGGGCATGCGCACGCAGATGCGATGCACGCCGTTGGTCGCGCAGTAGAAGTCGTCGCCGCAATCCGCGTCGGCCTGGCACTCGTCGGGCCGCGGGAAGCAGTCCAGCCGCACCCCGTCGGACCGGCACTCGTGGTAGCGCGGACAGTCGGAGTCGGCCTGGCACAGGTCGTGGGGCTGGCAGACCTTGCGGCCGGAAGCGTTCGCGACGCAGGTGTGCGTGGACGTGCAGTCGCCGTCGGCCGCGCACTCGTCCAGGCGGATGCGGCACTCCAGCCAGTGGTCGACCGTCACGCACGCGTAGTCGGCGGCGCAGTCGGCGTCGATGGCGCAGGCGCTCATGCCGGTGCACACCCTGCGGCCGGAGACACCGGCGGCACAGCCCTGGCCGAACTCGCAGTCGGTGTTGGCGGAGCAGGCGTCGGGCAGGAGGCGGCAGACCTTCCACTGGTCGCCGTCCACGCACTCGAAGTCCGTCTCGCAGGGGTCGTCGTCCCCGCACTCGTCTGCCGTGACGCAGCCGTCCCCGTCGGCGGTTTCCGGGTCGCAGCGGTACCCGAAGCCGCAGTCGTCGTCGGTCGCGCAGCGGGGGGCGGTGTCGGCGGCAGTGTCGGCGGCGGGGTCGGGAAGGGTGTCCGGGGAGGCGTCCGGGGCGGCCTCGGCGGGCAGATCCCCGGGCAGTTCCGGCGATTCCTCGGCGGCCACGTCCCCGGGGGTCGTGTCGGGCGTCGCATCCTCGGAAGTCGCGTCGGACTTCGCGTCCTCGGCCGGGACCTCCGGCGCGACCTCGGGTGTCCCCTCGTCGGCGGCCGTCTCGCGGTCGATCGCCTCCTCCAGGGTCTCGCTGCCGATCGCGTCCGGGGCGGACTCGCCGGGGGCGTCGGCCGGGATGTCGCCGGGCAGCGCGTCGCGGCCGGGGTCCAGCGTCGGCGAGGACCCGCCTTCGCACGCCAGCGCCATCACCAGCGGGAGGGCCAGGGGGGCCAGGAACGTCATCCGCGAGGGCTTCATCATCATCTCCTGCAACGACCGCCGGCCCGCAGGCAACGCTGGGACGCCTGCTTCCGGCGCGCGGATCTGTACAGAATCGCCTGCCCCCGTTCAAGCGGAATCCGACGGAGGGGGGTCAGGGAACAACGATGGGGGACGATGGGTTCCCCGAACACGGATCCGGGCGGGAAGTTGACGCGCGGCCGGGCCGGACCTAGTTTTTCCGGTGGGGCGCGGCGGTGCGCCCCTCGCGACGAGGAGGACGCATGAAGAGGCGGCTGATCCTGAACTGGAACGAGGCCCACCAGGGCGTCCGCGAGGCGATCGAGGCGAAAATCGAGGCCCCGTGGGACCTCCCTGAAACCGGGAAAGGCTGGACGTACGTCACCTTCTGCCCCCCGGACACCGACCCCCGGGGCGTGCTGTTCGACGTCGATCAACTGGAGTCCGTGGCGAAGGACAACGGGTACCACCTGCCGGCCCAGGTCGTGGCCCAGCACAACAAGCTGGTGGTGACGGCGATCGCGGAGACCCCGTCGGCGCAGTTGTTCGGGCTGGTGCGGCTGCTGCAGGTCTTCGCGAAGGAGCATGCGGACACGGGCCGGCATCCCTCGCACTCGTTCTACGGCAAGTTCGGCGGCCAGTTCGAACGTTCGTCCAAGGGGCGCGCGCTGGCGATCTATGCGCAGGACGACGACTCGCTGCTGGCCATCGCGGACGCCATGGAGGCGCTGATCGCGAAGGTGAACGTGCCGGGCGTGCAGTTCGCGACCCGCCTGGCCAACGGCCTGTCCGCGATGCCGCGGATGTTGCAGGGATTCGACGACCCGAAGTACCGCGACGCGGGCGCCTCCGTCTTCCGGATCACCGACCCGGCGCAATTCGAGGTGCTGCTGGAGCAGGCGCGGGCCGACTACCCGAACTACCGGTTCACCCCGCCGCCTCCGTGAGGCGGCGAACGCCTGCGGCTTGTAGGGCGGGGGCCCCGTCCCCCGCCTGAACCGATCTGTGGGCGGGGGCCCCGTCCCCCGCCTTCCTGCGCCGGTCTTGTCCTGGCGGGGCACGGGGGCCCCGCCCTACAGTCCAGGACAAGGCCCCGTCCCCTGCCGTCCCTGTTCAGGCGCCCGCCAGGAAGCCGCGCAGCACCGTCTGCAGGATGCCGCCATTGCGGAAGTAGCCGACCTCGACCGGACTGTCCAGGCGGCACGTCACCGTGAAGGATCTGGCCGCCCCGGACTCGTCGCGCGCCTCGACCTGCACCTCCTGCCCCGGGACGACGTCGTCGCCGATCTCGATCCGGAACACCTCGCCTCCGGTCAGGCCCAGCGATTCCGCCGATTCCCCCTCGTGGAACTGCAGCGGCAGCACGCCCATGCCGACCAGGTTGCTGCGGTGGATCCGTTCGAACGACCGCGCGATCACGGCCCGCACGCCCAGCAGGAACGTGCCCTTCGCGGCCCAGTCGCGCGAGCTGCCCATGCCGTAGTCCAGGCCGCCCAGGATCACGGTGGGCACGCCCTCCGCCTGGTATCGCGTCGCCGCGTCGAAGATGGGCAGCCGGTCGCCCGACGGCAGGTGCGTGGTGACGCCGCCCTCGACGCCGCCGGCCAGCCGGTTGCGCAGCCTCACGTTCGCGAAGGTGCCCCGGGTCATCACGCGGTCGTTGCCGCGCCGCGCCCCGTACTGGTTGAAGTCGGCCGGCTCGACCCCGCGCTCCTGCAGGTACCGGCCGGCGGGGCTGTCCGCCGCGATGTTGCCGGCCGGGCTGATGTGGTCGGTCGTGATGCTGTCGCCCAGCACCGCCAGCGCGCGGGCGCCCTCGATCGGTCCGATCGTCCCGGCCTGCCGCCCCATCGTCGCGAAGAACGGCGGGTTCTGGATGTACGTGCTGGCCTCGTCCCAGGCGTACAGGTCGCCGCCCGCCACCGGGATCGCGTTCCACTCCGGGTTCGACCGCTCGATGCCGTCGTACCGCTGCCGGAACACCTCGGGGTCCAGGGCCAGCGGCAGCGCGGCGGCCACCTCGGCGGTCGTCGGCCAGACGTCCTTCAGGAACACGGGCGTGCCGTCCGGGGCGTGGCCCAGCGGCTGCGTGGCGAGGTCGATGTCGATGGTGCCGGCGATCGCGTATGCCACGACCAGCGGCGGCGAAGCCAGGTACGCGGCCCGGATGTCGGGGTGCACGCGGCCCTCGAAGTTGCGGTTGCCCGACAGCACGGCCGCGACGACCAGGTTGCCGCCCTTGACCGCGGCGCGGACCGGTTCCGGCAGCGGGCCCGAGTTGCCGATGCAGGTGGTGCAGCCGTACCCGACGACGTGGAAGCCCAGTTCCTCCAGGGCCGGCAGCAGGCCGGCGCGCGCCAGGTAGTCCGTCGCCACCGTCGATCCGGGCGCCAGCGAGGTCTTGACGTAAGCCTTCGTGGACAGGCCGCGTTCCCGCGCCTTCCTCGCGACCAGCCCCGCCGCCAGCATCACCGACGGGTTCGAGGTGTTGGTGCACGAGGTGATCGCGGCCAGCGTGACCGCCCCGTGCGCGATCGTCGAGGCCGTGCCGTCGGGATGCGCCACGACGGCCGTCCGGTGCAGGTCGTCGCCCGCCAGGCCGAAGCCGCGCGCCTCGATCGGTGCCGACAGCCCCGCGCGCCACGCCGCCTTCATGTTCGCCAGGGTCACGCGGTCCTGCGGGCGCTTGGGGCCGGACAGGCTGGGCACGACGGACGCGAGGTCCAGTTCCAGCGTGTCGGCGAAGACCGGGTCGGGCGCGGCATCGCCCCCCCCGGACTGCCACAGGCCCTGGGCCTTCGCGTACGCCTCGACGCGGTCGCACAGGGCGCCGCGGTTCGTCCCGCGCAGGAAGTCCAGCACCTGCGCGTCGATCGGGAAGTACCCGATGGTGCTGCCCGCCTCGGGGGACATGTTCGCGATCGTGGCGCGGTCGGGCACGGTCAGTGCCGCGACGCCGGGTCCGTAGAACTCCACGAACTGGTCCACGACGCCCTTCTTGCGCAGCATCTGGGTGATCGTCAGCACCAGGTCCGTCGCGGTCGCGCCCTCGGGCAGCCGGCCGTGCAGCCGGAACCCGACGACGCGCGGGGCGACCAGCGAGAGCGGCTGGCCCAGCATCACCGCCTCGGCCTCGATGCCGCCGACGCCCCAGCCGACGACGCCCAGGCCGTTGATCATCGGGGTGTGGCTGTCGGTGCCGACGCACGAGTCCGGGAACCACACCTCGCGGCCGTCGCCGCCCGGCTGGCTGCGGACGACCTGGCCCAGGTACTCCAGGTTGACCTGGTGGCAGATGCCGGACGCGGGCGGCACGACGCGGAAGTTCGAGAACGCCTTCTGCCCCCACGCCAGGAACTCGTACCTCTGCCGGTTGCGCGCGAACTCCAGGTCCGCGTTGCGGCGCAGCGCGTCCGGGGCGCCGAAGAAGTCCACCTGCACGCTGTGGTCGATCACCAGGTCGACCGGGATGCGCGGGTTGATGCGGGCCGGGTCGCCCCCCAGCCGCCGCATCGCGTCGCGCATGGCGGCCAGGTCCACGACGCACGGCACGCCGGTGAAGTCCTGCAGCAGCACGCGTGCCGGCAGGAACGGGATCTCGGTCCTTGCCGGGTTCGCGGGGTCGTAGGCGATCACCTTCGCCACGTCCTCGCGCGTCACCTCGCGGCCGTTCTCGGCGCGCAGGGCGGCCTCCAGCAGGACCTTGATGGACCGCGGCAACCGCGCGACGTCGGTCAGGCCCTGGTCGGCCAGCGACTGCAGCCGGAAGAAACGGACCTTGCCCCCGGTGCCCGGCAGATCGGCCAGCGTCCCGAAGGAATCGGCAGGCGTGGCGTTCATGGACGAATCCCCTCCTGGTTGCCCTCCACGATGGCTGCGCCGGGGCGGTTCGTCAAGGCACGCGGGCGCGCGGCCCGGCGGGATCGGGCGGCCGCGCGTCGAAGGAGGTCAGGCCTTCGTCTTGAAATCCTTGCCGATCCAGTTGCGCGCCAGCACCAGCATGACCGTCGAGGACATCGCGATGCAGCCGTAGATGAACCACATCGTCTCGGTGTTCAGCATCTGGGTCGGGACGTCCTTGGGGCAGTAGGTGGTCAGGAACCAGCCCGAGTACAGCGGCACCAGTACCTTCGTCAGGAACCACGGGAACTGGGCCACGCCCATGTAGGCGCCGGTACGGCCCTCGGGGGCGATCTCGGCGGCGTACTGCAGGAAGCGCGGCTGCCACATGGCCTCGCCGATCGTCATGAGGACCAGGAAGGCGAAGAGCGTCCAGAATGACGGGCCGATGGCCAGCAGGAACGTGGGCGCCGCCATCACGGCCGTGCCCGCGATCATCATGTTGTAGACCTTGCGGTGCTGGGTCAGCGCCGTGACGATCGGCACCAGGATGAAGATGAGGATCGGATTGAAGTTGGTGGCGACCTCGAAGTTCTGCCCGATCCAGGTGCCCGCGTAGGCGCGTTCCACGTACATCGGCAACGTCAGCCAGTTGTGCGCGAACAGGGTCTGCACGGGGATCAGGCAGAAGATGAAGAACGCGAACTTCGGGTCGGCCAGCGGGTGGGCCTTCAGCCACGCGACGACGCCCTTCTTCTGCGCGGCGGCGGCCGGCGCCTCGACCGGCTTCGCCTCCTCCTTCTTCTCCTGCGACGCCTTCGCCGCGGCGGCCGCCTTGGCCTTGGCGATGGCGTCCTGTTCGACCTTGCGGGTCAGGATCAGGAAGGTCGCCAGCAGGCCGACGACGGTCAGGCCGGTATAGACCCAGTACACGCCCGGGATGCCCAGGCCGGCGTACTCCTTGTCGCGCAGGAGGAAGGCGAATGTGGGGATCCAGCCGCCCAGGTTCATCAGGGCATACAGCATCGCGAAACCCATTCCGGCGGTCGCGGGGGTGCTGAACTGCCGCACGGCGGCATACGCGGCGGGCTGGTACATGCCATAGCCCAGCACGATCGCCAGGATGCCGGCCAGCACCATCAGGTGGATCGGGGACCCCATGCCGGCAGGCGCCAGGCCGATGGCGGGGCCGACGGCGATCAGCGTCCGGCCGATCAGCATCAGGACCAGGGCGCGCAGGATCGCGGTGCGCACGCCCCACTTGTCCGCCAGGCCGCCGAACAGGAACATGCTGAGCGTGATGCCGAACGTCAGCACGCCGACGTTCATGCCCGCCCACACGTCGTCCAGGCCGACCGCCTCGTTGAAGAACATGGCGAGGTAGCCCAGCATCCCGAAGTACACCAGGCCTTCCAGGAAGTACGTCAGGTTGATGCCCCACAGGGCGCGGGGGGCGTGGACCAGGTCGACGAAGGGCTGCGTGACCTCCTTCCACCAGGGGCCCTTCGGGGCGTCGGTCGCGGCGTCGGACATGGGCTTCCTCCAATGCCAGGTGCATGCCGCGCCTCCGCGGCGGCGCCGAATGTACCACGCCCGCGCAATTCGGGGACAGTCACCATTATTGGTGACGCAACTGCTTGATCCGGCTCGATGTAGGGCGGGGGCCCCGTCCCCCGCCTTCCTACAACCTGAACTGGAACCCGATCTGCGGAGCGAAGGTGCCATGGAAGCGCTTCAGCCAGGCCCCGACGTAGTCCAGCCGGACCGCCAGGTCCACCACGGCGCGATCCAGCTTCGCCAGGGTGTAGGTGACGCCCAGGCCGCCGACGACGCTCATCATCATGAAGTTGTCGTTGGGGTGCTGCACGACCAGCGCCTGCCCGATGCCCGCGCCGAAATCGACGGCGAGGCCGTCCAGCAGATCGACCGCGATCACGAACCCGTTGTGCGGCAGGAAGGTCGCGCGGTCGTCGTAGTCCGAGAACCGCGGCGATCCCGGGGTCCAGGTGTCGTCCGCCAGGTCGTCCCGGCCCCACGGCATCGACCCGACGATCAGGCCCAGGCGCCAGCCCATGCGCACCCGGGGATGCACCCGCCAGGTCAGCCAGAAGTCGAAGGCCCCGGCACCCCCCTCCGCGGGCGCCTTGGTGCCGACCGCGCCGATCGCCCCGCCCAGCAGGGAAAGGTCGACCTCGACGCGGCTCCTGCGGGCCAGGTCGGGCGCGGCGTAGGCCGGCGCCGACACCAGCAGGCACGCGAACAGTAGGGCGACGGCACCCGGGACGACCGGCGACGGGCGGGCGTTTCGACGCGGCTTCACGGGCTCTCCCGGTGGTCTTGCCGGTAGTATAGGCAATGCCCGGGGGGGGATTCCAGCGCGGTTCGACGGCCCTTCCACCCGGTGGAAATCCCCCCCGGAATCTGGCAGGCTTTCCCACGGGAAGCCGGGAGACGAAGCGATGCAGCCGACGACGGGGATCCGGATGCTGGCCTGCCTGGGTGCGCTGCTGGCGACGGAGGGCGTCGCCCGCGCGAACGGCATGTCGTACATGAGGCGGGACGTCCTGGCGGCCGACGGCAGCGGGCAGGTGGCCAAGGCGGTGCCGACCGACCAGCGCGCGGCGCTGGTGCGGGACGGGACGTCGTGGTCGCTGGTCCTGGAACCGCGGTACGACCGGCCCGAGGCGGGGGCGGCCTGGCTGGTGCCGTTCGCACACTGCCCTACCGTAGCGCCCGCGGACTTTTCGGTGCTGGGGGAACTGGGCCTCGCGACGGCGCCGCTGTTCCTGAGCGTCTGCCTGCAGACCTGCGACTGTTCCGAGCACACGGCCCACTGCCTGCCGGAGATGGGCTTCGGGGGTGGCGACAGCGGCGGCAAGGACCTCGGCACCGAGGACGGCGGGGATACCCTGGCCGGCACCGACGGCCAGAAGCCTTTGCACGTGGACGTCTGGCAGACCGGCACCATCGGGAACCTGGACTTCGTGGTGATCTCCGCGGACAACCCGGCCGACATTCCGGAGTGGCTGGACCGGGGCGGCTACGACAGCCCGCCGGAACTGGCCGAGTTCGTGACGGCTTACGCGGGCGACTACGGCTGCTACTTCGCGGCGAGGATCGGCGTGCCGGAGGGCGGAAGCAACGCGTACCCCGCGGTGCGTTTCGTGCTGGACCCGCGGGATCCGCCGACCTACCCGCTGCGGCTGACGCAGTTGGGCGTGGCGGAGGGGCAGACGCTGGGCCTGACGCTGTATGTCGTGAACCCAGCGGACCGGTACGAGGACGGTGCTTCCACGGTCGTGGCGCCGGCGAACTTCCAGGCCCAGGCGCTGGAGTGCGCCGGGAAGACGGCCGAGGCGGTGCAGGCGTGCCTGGACCAGGCGCTGGCCGCGAAGCCGTCCACGATGGCGGTGACCTTCCACGGCTCGCTGGCGTCGAGGGACCACGCGTTCCTGAAGGGGTACCTGTGCAACTTCGAATCCTGGGACTCGGTGTACGGTTATCACGACTGGCATGACTCGTCGGACACTGGCTGGTGCCTGAAGTCCAGCAAGGTTTTCGACGGGATCCCGACGACGTGGACGGACGAGGTCCGCGGCTGGCTGGCCGGCGGGGCCCGGGTCACCCGATACGAAGGACGGCTGCCCGCGTCGGCGCTGGACCACGACCTGGTCTTCCAGGTGGCCCCCGGCGTGCCGGCCGAGTCGTGCGCGTCCCGGTTCGACTGCCGTCGTTCCACCGACTGGAAGTGGGACGGGGAGTTCTGCCTGCCCTCCGGCTCCGGGGGCGCCTGCGCTCGATGGTGTTACGACGCCACCGACTGCCCGACCGGCTGGACCTGCGATTCCCTTTACGCGGCCGCTGGCTGCCCGGATGGCCGGTTGTGCCAGGACAGCGGGTACGGTTTCAACGACAGCGGTTACTACGCGAACTCCCAGAGGGTCTGCCGGGCGCCCGTCGCAGGCGAGGCCGCACCGATGCAGGAGTTCCAGGACCCGCTGGCCCGAACCGACGCCCTGTACGTGACCTACACCCAGGGCTGCGGCTACGACTGCGACGACGTCTGCTACCACAACGGGTCCACCGCCAGCGCCGCCACGTTCGGTTCGCCCGGCCGGCCCGCGACGGACTGGGGCCACCTGCCGCTGTTCGCGGTGCTGGTGTTCGGACAGCTTCTGTTGATCGGGATGCGGCGGCGCCGCTAGTTCATTGCAGGGCGGGGGCTCTGCCCCATACGCGTTAAGCTACGAAGACACCCAGCCTCGGAGCA
>CALJUR010000062.1 GCA_937975765.1 uncultured Myxococcales bacterium | reverse complement strand
GAACGGCCCCCAATCCACGTCGAGGTGCCGCTGGGCCGAGCCCCCATCCCCCGCCTTTTCCCCGTCATGGGCAGGCCGGCCGCAGGCCCCGCGCCCGCAGGTGCGCGATCAGCCCCGCCGGGTCGTCCGTGATGATCCCGTCCACGCCCATCCCCAGCAGCCGGTCCCACGCCGCCGGGCCGTTGGCCGTCCAGCACGTGACGCGCATCCCGGCCGCGTGCAGGACCGCCACGTCCCCGGCAAGGATCCCCTCGTGGTGCGGCGCGAAGATCCCCGCGTCGGCGGCGCGGACGATCTCGACGGGATTGCCCGTCCTCTCCCGCCCCACCAGCGCGGCCAGCGGGATCGACGGGTCCCGGGCGTGCACCGCCCGGAGCACCCGGTGGTCGAACGACTGGACCGTGATGCGGTCCGCGATCCCGGATCCCCGCACCGCCGCCACCAGCAGGTCCGCCGCGCGGTCGGGGTCCGGGCCCAGGTCCGGTCGCGACGGGTCGGACTTCATCTCGGCCACCAGCCGCGCCGTGCGTACCGCGGGAAGGGGGGATTCGCGCAGCAGGGACAGGACCTCCTCGATGGCGGGAATGCGCTGGCCCGGCACCGGCACCTGTCCCGGGAAGCGCGGGTTTCGCACCGCGCCGCAGTCCAGCCGCCGGACCTCGTCGAAGGACATCGCGCGGATCGGCACCCGGTCCGCGAGGATCTGCCCGTCCGGCCCGCGGCACAGGTCGATGTTCAGCAGCAGGTCGTGCACCACCACCAGCCGGTCGTCCCGGGTGACGGCCAGGTCCAGTTCGATCGCGTCCGCGCCGGCCTGCAGCGCGTACTCGAAGGCCGCCAGCGTGTTCTCGGGCCGCGCCGCGCGGGCGCCCCGGTGGCCGATCACCTCGACGGGACGGGCGGTGGAAGACACGGATGACGGCGCCGGCGCGGGACCGGAGGGACCCGCCGCCGCGCACGCGAAGGCCATCACGGACGATGCCACCACGACCGGCGGCCCGGCCCGGAACCCGGACGGATGCACGGCGCCCCCCTGCGAACGAAGCGGCCCCGCCTTACAGCCGCACGCCACCCGTCGCCTCGATGCACGACCCCATGACCAGGTCGCACTCGGCGATGTAGGTGGCGGTCCGGGCGATCTCCTCGGGGCGGCCCAGCCGGCCGATCGGGATTGTACCCTTCACCTTCTCCAGCGCCTCGGGTTTCATGTCCTTCATGACCATCGGCGTCTCGATGAAGCCGGGGGCGATGGCGTTCACGCGGATGCCGTACCGCGCCAGTTCCTTCGCCCAGGTGACCGTCAGCGCGACCACGCCCGCCTTCGCCGCCGCGTAGTTCGACTGGCCGAAGTTGCCGGCCCGCGAGATCGACGACAGCAGGATCAACTGGCCTCCCTGGCCGCGGTCCACCATCCGCGCCGCGGCCTCGCGCCCCGTCAGGAACACGCCGGTCAGGTTCACGTCGATCACGTCCTGCCACTGCTGCAGCGACAGTTTCGACGCGACCTTGCGGGTCTCCTTGTCCACCTTCAGCAGCGCGCCGTCCCGCAGGATGCCGGCGTTCGCGATTACCACGTCCAGCCCGCCCCACCGGGCGATCGCCGCGTCCATCAGCGCCGCGACCTGCCCCTCGTCGCGCACGTCGCAGGCCTGTCCCGACGCCGACCCGCCCGACGCCACGATCGCGTCCACCGCCTCCCGGATCGCGGCCTCGTTCACGTCGGCCACGACCACCTTCGCGCCCTTCGCCGCGAAGGCCTTCGCCATCGCCAGGCCGATGCCCGACGCGCCGCCCGTGACCACGGCGACCCTGCCGTTCAAGTCCATGATCCCTCCTGGTTTTCTGGTAGACTGTAGAGACAGGATAGCACGAAGAGGAGGCGTCATGGATCGCCTCGAGGATCCGCGGGTGGAGCCGGCACGGGAGGCGCCGCGGCGCGTGCGGACCGGATCGTCCGACCGCTGGCGGGCCCGCAAGCCCCGATCCGCCGGACCCGCGCCGGAACCCGCCCCGCCGGATCGTCCCGACGACGACCGGGTGATGACGCGGATGCCGCGGGAGGACGGCAAGGAGGCGTAGGGGGGATTCGGACAGGAAGGCCCGGACCGGGGCCGCGGACGTCAGGCGTTCTCGGCCGGCACGTACTTCCGCTTGCGACCGGTCGCGACCTTGCCCATCGGCCCGTAGTGCAGGTTCAGGCCGGTCAGCGCGGGGCAGTCCAGCACCACCGAGCGGTCGGTCACCTCCATGTCGGGCAGGCCCTCCTGGACCCGGTACGCCACGCAGGCCTTCAGCCACATCCGCACGTTCTTCAGCGTCACGCACACCGTCGTGTCGTCCACGATCTCGACCTTCGGGTCCGGCGTGGCGCGCTTCATCCAGGCGATCGACAGCACCATGCCCACCCGGTAGCCGTGGTTCTCCCAGTAGGCCGAGTGCGACACGATGTCGTCGATGTCGATCTGCGAGAAGCCGCGCTGGGGGCCGGTGACCTCGGACATGTGGTTGAACGGGTGCGTGTGCACGTCGCCCAGGAAGTCGTACTGGGGCCACAGGGACGCCATCACCTCGCGCTTCAGCGTCAGGGCCTCGGACGACGGGTGCACCGAGTAGCGGTCGCGTTCCGCCGAGGTGTCGATGCCCACCTGCTCGACGCAGTAGATGGTCGGCCCGTCGCCGTTCGACCGGACCTGGTGACCCCACAGCGATCCGTACGTCTCCACGCCGAAGCGCCGCCGCCCGTCGTGGGCGTGTTCGACGCAGTAGGCCTCCAGGCCCGCCAGCACCACCTGCACCAGGGCGTCCTCGGACAGGCGCACGTAGTAGCCGTTCGGGTTCCGGGTCTCGACCTTGCCCATGGCTCACTCCTCGCGACGGCCCCCCCCCAGGCGATGGGTCGTCGGGGACCGCCCGGACATCGCCTGGCGGATCCAGGAATCGGCCTGCGGCGCGGGGGCCGGCTGCGGCGTCGCGGAGGCGTCGTCGGCGCGCGTCGTGCGGACATTGTAGCGATCGGGTGAGACGTCCTGCGTCTCGAAGCGCGTCGGTTCGAACCGGCGGGGAGCCTGCGCCGGGCGGCCCGCATCGGGCCGGCGCGACGAGTCGAAGCGACGGGGCTCGGCGGGACGCGAAGGAGCCGCGGCGCGAGCCGGTGCCGGGGCCGCGACGGGGCGGGCGGACGGACGGGGCGCGGCAGCCTGCGCCGCGCGGGCAGAGGCATGCCCCGCCTGCGAGGGGTGCCGGGCCGGGGCAGGCCGCTGGGCCGCGGACTGCGCCGGCCGCGCCGCCTGTACCTCCTGCGCCGCCGCGCGACGTTCGGCCTTCTCCTTCGACCGCGCCCGCTCCTCGGCCTTGCGCGCCCGGATCTCGGCGATCCGCACGCCGATCGGGATCTCGAACTTCTCCTCGACCTTGTGGCCGTAATCGAAGCCTTCCAGGCGCTCCCGGGGCAGCCGCGTGTTCAGCGCGCGCTCGATCGCCCGCAGGTCGTCCTCCTCCTCGGGGGACACCATCGTGATCGCCACGCCCGTCGCGTCCGCGCGCGCCGTCCGCCCGACCCGGTGGATGTAGTCCTCGGGCAGGTGCGGCACGTCGACGTTGACCACCAGCGCCAGTTCCTCGATGTCGATGCCGCGCGCCGCGATGTCGGTCGCCACCATCACCCGGAACTTCCCGTCCTTGAAGCCCGACAGCGCCTCGGTGCGCCGCGTCTGGCTGCGGTTGCCGTGGATGCGCGTGCAGGCCACGCCCTTCTTCTCCAGAAGGTCCGCCAGCCGGTTCGCGCGGTGCTTCGTCCGGGTGAATGCCAGCACGCTGTCGTAGTCGGTGCGCGACAGCAGTTCCACCATCAGCGCGGGCTTGAGATCCTGCGGCACCGGGTACACGTGGTGCGTGATGCCCTTGGCCGCCGCGGCCTTCCGGTGGATGTTCAGCGCCACCGGGTCCTTCAGCAGGCCGCGCGACAGTTCCACGATCGGCGCGGGCATCGTCGCCGAGAACAGCATCGTCTGCCGCCGCTCGGGCAGTTGCGCCAGCACGCGCCGGACGTCGGGCAGGAAGCCCATGTCCAGCATGCGGTCGGCCTCGTCCACGACCAGGACCTCCAGGCCGCGAAGGCGCGCGTAGTCGTTCTGCATGTGGTCCAGCAGGCGCCCGGGCGTCGCGACCAGCACGTCCACGCCGCGATGGAACGCCTGGACCTGCGGGTTCATGCCCACGCCCCCGAACACCGACGCCGACGTCAGCCGGGTGTGGCGCGCCAGGTCGTTCATGTGGTCCACCACCTGCGCCGCCAGTTCGCGGGTCGGCTCCAGCACCAGCACGCGGGTCGTGCCGCGCGGCCGGTCCATCAGCCGGTGCAGGATCGGCAGCAGGAACGCCGCCGTCTTGCCGGACCCCGTGGCCGCGGCGCCCAGCACGTCGCGCCCCAGCATCAGCGGCGGGATCGCGATCGCCTGGATCGGGGTCGGCCGCGAGAAGCCCATCGCGGTGACGCCGCGCATCAGGTCCGCGTGCAGCCCGAAGCCGTCGAAGGCGGGCACCGGGGCGTCGGAGGTCGTGGAAGCACTGGAACTTTCGGAAGAAACAACACGGTCTAGACTCAAGGTACAGACTCCTCTGGCCCGCTCCACCTCGGAACGGGCGTTGCATCGGAGGACGACATCGTCCATCCGGTTCCGGCTGTGTTTGGGGAAGAACGGGGGATCGCCGGAAGAGGCCACCGTCTTGCCGCCCGGGAGGCGGCGTCGAAAGGAATATGCGCCTTCCTGGGCCGATTGGCAAGCCCGCGACGGTTTCCTGCGCTGCCGGCGACCGGATCCGCGACCTTCCCGCGGGCTGGAAAACGCCCCTCCACATCCCGTACAATCCCTGGCGGGGGAGATTCGAGGACAGCATGCTGATGGTCCTGATGGCGCTGGTCGACCTGGGGCGCAGGCAGGTGGGCCGCGCGACCCGCTGGCTGTGGCTGCTGCTGTCGGGCGGCCTGTGGGTGGGCGTCCAGGAGGGGTGCTTCGACCCGGACGAACACCAGGGCGATTCCGGGCCGCCTCCCGCCCACGACGTTCTCGAGGACTCCTTGCGCGACACGACCCCGCAGGACGTGCCGGCCACGGACCTGCCGTCCGTCGACGCGCCGGAAGTGCCCGACGTGCCGAAGGACTGCGGCATGATGACCTACTACGGCCCGCAGCCCTGCGAGACCGACGAGGAGTGCGCGCAGCGCGAGGGTGCGGGCTGGTACTGCGACACCGCGAACGTCTTCGAGGACGGGTGCGGCGGGCAGGTGCACTGGCCGATGTGCCGCCCCGGCGACGTCCCGGTGGACGCGGTCACGCCGGACGTGCCGGCCGACACTCCCCCGGACTGCATGCCGATGGTCGCCTACGGGCCGCCGCCCTGCAACTCCGACGCGGACTGCCAGGCGTGGGGCGAAGGCTGGATCTGCGACAAGGAGCACCCGATCACCGACCCCTGCTCCGGCACGTGGTACATGTGCCAGCCGGCGCCCGCCGACGTGCCGCCGCAGGACGCGGAAGAGGACGCGTCCATCGACGCCATTCCGCCCGACGCGGTGAAGGACGTCGTCGAGGACTGCCCGGCGATCGCCTACTACGGCCCGCCGCCCTGCCAGTCCGACGCGGACTGCGAAATGTGGTACGGGGAGGGTTACGCGTGCAACAAGGACGCCACGCTGCCCGACGGCTGCGGCGGCCAGTTCACGTTCCCCACCTGCGAGCCGAAGGCGCCGTGACCCCGAAGGACCAGGCACCTCCCGCGGGACCGGCCGCCCCCTCGGCGGATGCCGATCTGCTGGCCCGGCACGCCCGCATGTGGCGCGCGCACGTCGAGGACCTGCAGCGCAAGGCCGCGACACACCCCCTGCGCTACCTGTTCCTGGAGATCACGCGCCGCTGCAACCTGGCCTGCGCGTACTGCGGGTCGTCCTGCACCGGCCGCGAGTCCGCGACCGAACTGACCAGCGACGAGTGGGTGCGCGTCGTGCGCCAGGTCGCGGCCGACTTCGACCCGAAGGGCATCATGGTCGCGGTGACCGGCGGCGAGCCGCTTCTGAAGCCCGGCGCGCTGGACATCTTCCGGGCGCTGCACCAGTGCGGGTTCCCTTACGGCATGGTCACGAACGGCCAGTTGCTGGACGCGCGGTGGGCGCGCGACCTGGTGGACGCCGGCATCGGGTCCATCTCGATCAGCCTGGACGGGCCGCCCGAGGTGACCGACCGGCTGCGCGGCGCGGGCGTGTGGGCGAAGGCCGAGGCCGCCATCGGCCACCTGCGCGACGCGGGCTATGCCGGCAAGCTGGAGGCCATCTCGACGATCACGAAGCCGGCCATCCCGACGCTGCAGGCGATGCGCGCGCTGCTGGCGAGGATGCGCGTGCCGCTGTGGCGCGTGGCTCCGGTGATGCCGATCGGCCGCGCCGGGGAACGCCCCGACCTGCTGCCCGACGCCCGGGAGGTACGCGCCCTGCTGGAGTGGGTGCGCGCGGCCCGGAAGGACCCCCGGCTGCCCGTGCCGGAGTTCAGCGAGGAGGGATTCCTGGGCTGGCGGTTCGAGGGCATCGTGCGGCCCTACCTGTGCCAGTGCCGGGCCGGCGTCGAGGTCGGCGGCATCAAGTGCGACGGCCGCATCGGCGCGTGCCCGGAACTGACCGAGGCCTTCGACCAGGGCGACATCCGGCTGGACCGGTTCAAGGACGTCTGGGAGACGCGGTACCAGAACCTGCGCGACCGATCGTGGGCGCGGCGCGGCCCGTGTGCCGACTGCCCGCACTGGGACTGGTGCCGCGGCGGCGCGATGCACCTGTACGCCTGCCCCGGCGCCGATTTCCTGCGCTGCCTGTACCGCCAGTGCCTGGAGGCCGAGGGCCGCTGAGCCCCGGGACCTGCCCCCCGAACGGCCGCATCCCCTCCCCCCCGACGCGGACCTTTTTCGGCTTCCGCTGACGTTTTTCGGCCTCCTTTTCCCTTCCCGGAGGGCGGATCCGGACGGCCGAACCTCCACCTTCGAGACGTCCGCGTGTCGTTTGACGGGTTCGCGACGCCCGTGGAGACATCTACCCCCCCCTCTCGGAACGGTTCTTGCTTTTCACGCAACCCAGGATTTCCATCGGCATTCCGCACGGCTGCGATCGGGGGGGAAACATGTCTCGAACGCTCCGGGTTTCGACCTTCGGGTGGTTCCTGGCCTTCGCTGTCTCCTGCTCGTCCGGGAAGGGGCATCTGGATCCCGACTTCGGGGCGCCGGAGACGGACATGGAGGTTCCGGACGCCCTGACGGGGGACGAGACCACCCGCGAAGTGGACGGCCTCCCCGGGGAGGCGGCGACCGGGGAGGAAGCAGGAGCGGACGCGCCCGGGACCGACGGGCCGGCCATCGACGCGCCCCCGACCGAGTTCCCGGCAGGGGACGCGCCCTCGATGGAAGCACTGGAGACCGACGCGGCGGGGTCCGACGCGACGCCGATGGATACGGCGGCCGGCGATGCCGAGGTCCCGGTGGCCCCGCCGACCTGCACGACCGCCGCGGGCCTGCCCGATCCGGCGGGAGTGGTGCTGTGGGAAGGCGCGCCCCTGGGCCGCTTCGCCCTGGCCCTGGCCGACATGGACCACGACGGCCACCTGGACGCGCTGGTGTCCGGCAAGCTGGGCGTGCAGGTCCTGCACGGGACGGGACGGACGGGCTTTGGGCCCCCGTACAACCTGGACCTGCGGGCCGACCTGCAGGCGGTCGCCGCCGCGGACCTGCAGGGCGACGGGCTGCCCGAGGCGATGGTCGTGGCGCCGGGCGCGGCGGGGAAGGCTGGCTCCCTGATCGTCTATGGCAACGTCCCGTCGAGACAGTCGATCGTCGCCACGTACCCGGCCGGGATCGGGCCCGGGGCGGTGGGCGCCGGAGACCTCGACGGCGACGGGCTGCAGGACGTCGTCGTGCTGGACTGGGGCACGGCGGAGCAGCCCGGGCTGTCCCTTTCCTGGCGGAGGGGCCGGGGGGACGGGGCGCTGTTCGAGGAGCACCGCCTGGTCCTGGCGGCCGGGAGCACGAATTCCTTCCCGCAGGACGACGAGGGACGGACGGGCATCGTGGTCGCGGACCTGGACGGGAACGCGATGGTCGACGTGGCGCTGGTCAGCCCGGCCGGGACGTTCGTGGTCCGGGACCCCGGCGGGGCCTCGCCGCAGGTGGATGCCCAGGAGGGCCTGGGGACGTCGATCGCGGCGGCGGACCTGGACGGGGACGGGCACGCGGACCTGGTCGTGGCCGGGTATGGCAAGGACCTCGACTGCGGCAACGAGGACGGCCAGGACACGAAGTGCCGCCCGGGCTACGTGTACCGCAACGACGGGACCGGGCACTTCCCGGGACGCGCCGCGCCCGGAGTCCCGCCCGTGGACGCGCCGCTGGCGCTGGCCGCAGGGTACGTGCCGCGGGGCGTCGCGGTCGGGGACGTCGACGGGGACGGGCGGCCGGACCTCGTCTTCGCCGAGCGCCTGCCGGCCGGCACCGGCATCACGGACCGGCTGGACGTCGTGAAGAACCTGGGCGGCATGGCCTTCGCCACCCGCGAGGTCGTGCACGCGGGTTGGAGCCCGACGCTGGCGGCCCTGGCGGACCTGGACGGCGACGGCTCGGCCGACCTCGTGACCGTCGGCGACCGCTCGGTGCAGGGGTACGACGGCCCCGGCACGCTGGACGTCCGCTTCAGCCGGGACGGTGGGACCTTCGACCCGCCGCCGCCCATCCCGCTGGACGCGAACGCCTGGGCGGTGGCGGCCGGCGACCTCGACGGCGACGGCCTGCCCGACCTGGCGGTCGCCGGGACGAACGCGGTGCTGGCGATGAAGGGGCGCGGGGACGCGACCTTCGACGCGCCGCAGGCCATCGCGAGCGCGTCGTTGAGGAAGTTCCTGGCGGTGGACCTGGACGGGGACGGGGACCTGGACCTGGCAGGTTCGGGGAACGGGTTGACCGTCCTGCGGAACGCGGGGGACGGGACGTTCGGGGCGCCCGAGGCGCTGGAGACGGGGTCGTACCTGCCGGGCGTCGTGGCAGCCGACGTGGACCTCGACGGACGCATCGACCTGCTGTCGTGGTCCACGGACGTGGTGCTGCTGAAGGGGACCGACGGCGGGTTCGCGGCGACCGAGCACATCCCGACGGCCGTGACGCCCCTGGCGGTGGCGGTGGGGGACGTGGACCCCGCGCCGGGGGCCGAGGTGATCGTCCTGGGCTCGAACGGCCTGACGGTCCTGCGCCGCAACGGGACGGCGTTCGAGGCCGTGGGACCGATCTGGATGGCGAAGCCCGAGGACCTGGTCGCCGGAGACCTGGCCTCCGGGGACCTGGACGGCGACGGCCGGACGGACCTGGCGGTGCTATTCGGCCCGGGGTTCCGCCTCCTCCGGAACCTCGGCGACGGCACCTTCCAGACGTCCACCGGGCACTTCCCCGAGCCGGGGTTCGCGATCCGCCTGGCCGACCTGGGGAATCGCGGTCGACCGGACCTCCTCGTCCTGGGCCAGCGCGGCGACCTGGTGGAAGTCCTGCACATCGACGAGGAGGGAGGGCTGACCCCGGCCGGCCTCGTCGCGGTCCAGGGCCAGCCCCTGTCCGCCGCGACGGCCGACTTCGACGGCGACGGCCTGCCCGACGTGGCCGTGCTGCGGACCGGCGAGCCCGCGGGCTTCGACCCGACCCGGATCGGCGTGTACCGGAGCCGGTGCCTGTCGGTCGCGGAGCGGTGAGGCCGCCAGCCGCGAGGAGGGTCGAATGGACGCTGCCCGAAACCTGCCGGATGGCGGGCGACTGCGACTTCTGGGGATGGTCCTGGCCTGCGCCGGAATCGCGGCCGCGCCGGGCTGCGGCGGCGGGCACCGGGGCGGGCCGGACTGGGGCCCGGGCGAACTGCCGGACCCGTTCCACCCCGACGTCATCGATTCGGACGAGCCCGTGTTCGATCGCGACGGCCCGCTGGCGGACGGGATCGACGAGGACACTCCGGACCCCTGCCCCGACTGCGCGGACGCGTGCGACGACGCCGACGGGTCGGACCCGGCCCCGGACGGCGCGGACGCGAGGGACGCGACGGACGAGGGGGACATCCCGGACTTCTCCTGGCTCTGCGGGGAAACCTGGGGATCCGCGCAGCCCCCTCCCTCGCCCGAGCCGGGCCCGGCCTGCGAAGGTGTCCTGGGCCTGCCCGATCCCCCCGGCACCCAGCTCGGCGGCGACCCCCGTGACCTGGCGCTGGGGGACCTGGACGGGGACGGCTTCCTGGATGCGGTGATCGCCACCCACTGCGGGATCGACGTCCTCCCGGGGGCGGGGCGGCTGGGATTCCGGGAACGCACCTCCCGTGGCAGCGTCATGCAGCCGACCGCGGTCGCCATCACCGACCTCGACGGCGACGGGCGCCCGGACGTGGTCGCCTCCGTTGCAGGGGACGGCAGCGGCATGCACGGCCCGGTCTTCGTGTACCGGAACGGCCCGGACGGGCTGGACGACGGCACCACGTACCCGGTGGACTTCCTGAAGTACGAGGCCGGAAACACCCCGGGTGCGATCGCTGCGGCAGACTTCGACGGGGACGGCCATCCGGACGTCGCGATCGTGGACTGGGGGACGAAGCAGGAACGGGGACTGTCGGTCGCCCTTCTGATGGGCGCGGGGGACGGGACGCTGGGCCCGCCCCTCCGCCTGCGGCTGGCCCGGGACGCGACGAACCCCCATCCCGGCCTGGTCCAGGGCCGGGTGGACCTGGTGGCGGTCGACCTCGACGGGGACTCCCGGCCGGACCTCGCGGTGGCCAGCCCGGTCGGGACGTTCGTCGTGCTGGGCCCGGGGGGCACGACGCCGCAGGTGCTGTCGCACCCCGGCGCCGGGACGTCCGTCGCCGCGTCCGACCTGGACGGGGACTCCCTTACCGACCTGGCGGTGGCCGGGTACGGCGAGGATCTGCCCTGCAGGAACGACGATGGCCAGGACGCCACCTGCCAGCCGGTCCGCGTGTTCCTCAACGAGGGCAGCGGCCTCTTCCACGGAATGGCATCCCCGGACACGACGGCGGCCGGACAGCCCCGGGTCTACCCGGCCGGTACGGCCCCCCGGACCGTGGCGATCGGGGACCTGGACGGCGACGGCCGGCAGGATCTGGCCGTCGGAGAGATCCTCCCGGAGGACGACACCCTTCACCTCGACCTCGTCGCGGACCGGATCCAACTGCTGCGAAACCTGGGCGGCGGGGACTTCGATGCCCTCCGGACCGTGCGCGTGGGCTGGAACCCCGTGGTGCTGGCCGTGGCCGACGTGGACGGGGACGGCCGGCAGGACCTGGTCAACCTCAACGACCGGTATGGAAAGAGGCTGTTCCCGGAGATGCCGGAGTGGCACACCTGGGTGGAGGCCAACACGGTGGAGGTGCACCTGAACCCGGGTTCGGGAAATTTCGGCGCGCCCCCTGGAATCCCGGTCTCGGACTGGGCCGGCTCGCTGGCGATCGGGGACTTCAACCGGGACGGGCACGCCGACGTCGCGATCACCGACGGGGGCGCGATCGAACTGCTGCTGGGACGGGGGGACGCCACGTTCGACCGGCGGACTCCGATCCCGATCCCGGGCTTCTTCGACCTCATGGAGGCCGGGGACTTCGACGCCGACGGGGACCTCGACCTGGCGATCGGCGGTGCCTACGGCGTCGCCTGGCTCCGCAACGAGGGGGACGGCACGCTGTCGCCCCCGTACATCGTGAACACGACGATCTTCACGGTCCAGGCGCTCGCCACGGTGGACATCGACCTCGACGGATGGATGGACGTCTTCGGCATCGGCAAGGCCGGCACCTTCGTGGCCCGGGGGACTCCGCAGGGATTGGCGGAACCGGTCGTCCTGTTCGGACACAATGGCTTCGATTACGACCTGTTCCTGCGCTTCGGCGACCTGGATCGCAGGGGAGGGCCCGATCTCGTGATCGGCGCCACGAGCAATCCTCAGGTGGGGGTCCGCTTCGACGCCTTCTGCAGGGGGCAACCCGGGACCTTCCACGATTCCGTGCAGGTCGGATTCGACAACCGGCTCAGTGACGTCGCCCTGGGCGACCTGGACGGGGACGGGTGGCTGGACATCGTCTCGTCCGTGGATGTGGACGTGCAGACCGTCCGCAATCGCGGCGGCTTCTTCGACCCCCCGCAGTCCTGGCACGCGACGGTGAAGGCCGCGAAGCTGGTCGTGGACGATTTCCGCAACCGGCGCCGGCCCGACGTGCTGGCCTTCAACCCCAACGGCTCGACCGCCGTCCTGCTGGCGAACCAGGGGGACGGGTCGTTTCGGCCCGCGACCTTCTTTCCGACCCTTGGCTGCCCCCTGGACGCAGGGGCGGCGGACTTCGACGAGGACGGCCAAAAGGACGTCCTGCTGCTGCGGTACAAGGACCCGAGCCTCAATCTCGACAATGCCGGGGCCCGCGAACTGGTCGTGATGCCGAACCGGTGCCTCGAGAATCCCGCCCGGTGAAGGGACCCGCCGTCGGCTATAATGTGTCGTGGATTCCACGAACCCGGGAGAGGGGACGATGCGACGACGAGCGGGCTTCGCGATCCTGCTGGCGCTGGCGCTGGCCGGCTGCGACGAGACGAAGGCGGCGGGCGATGCGCCGGATGTCGTGGAGGTCTCCGACGTTGCCGGCGACACGGCGCCGGACGGAGTGGATACCGGCGACGTGCCTGGGGAGGCAGCCGACGTTGCCGCGGAGGCCGCCGACGCCGCCGAGGTCGTCCTGCCGCCGGGGTGCTGCCGGACGGACGAGGACTGCGACAAGGGGACGGACCAGGCCTTCACCTGCGCCTTCCGGGCCTACGCCGAAGCGGGCGAGTGGGGGGCCTGCAAGGTGGTGCCCGACGCGGGCCTGTGCTGGGACGACGGCGACTGCCCCGACGGCCAGGGCTGCAACGGGCCGTCCTTCTGCCCGTGCGACCAGCCCTGCGGCGCGCCCGAGGCCCGCGGCACCTGCAAGCCGTTCGCCGGCCCCGGCGAGAACTGCGGGTCCGAGGGCGCGAAGTGCCGGCCCGACCTCGCCTGCTGCTACCCGTGCGGCATCCCGGACTGCGACTGGGAATGCACCGAGCCGTGCGACGAGTCCGAACCCGCCTGCGCCAACGGCTGCTGGATGTACCCGTAGAACCGTCGCCCGGCATCGGCCTGCGACCGCGTTCCCGATCCCCGGCAACCGCCTACGTCGTCAGGCACAACTCGTTGTACTTCACCGTGATCCGCTGGTTGGGCTGGGGGACGCAGGCGCCCTCGGGGTCGAAGAGGATGGAGTTGCTGGGGGCGTCGAACTTCCAGCCGTCCGGGCATTCCACGTCGTCCAGGAACACCCGGACCGTCGAGGGGTCGGCCAGGTGCGTCAGGAAGTACTGCACCTTCAGGTGGAACGACACGGAACCGCCGCTGGACAGCGTGGTCGCCCACGACTCGTCGCAGATGGACCCCAGCATCCCGCCGGTCGCGACCGCCACCTGGCCGTACCGCTGGTCCTGCAGGCCCGGGTCGCCGGTGGCATCGCAGCCGCCCGCGGGCATCAGCACCGCGCTCAGGTGCATCATGGAGACCCGGTAGTACCCCTTGAGGGCCTTCAGGAAGTCCGCGTAGACCGCGGCCTCGCCGGGGCTGTGGTCGTCCGAGTCGCTGACGACGACGATCTCCAGTTGGGCATCCTCCCGCAGGAAATCGCCGTTCGGGCCGCCGCACGTCCCCGCCTGGCACGTGAACGGGCACGCCGGGTCCTGGTCGCACAGCCGCCACGCGCACTCCGCGTCGTCGTCGCAGCCGGTGTCCGTCCTGCCCAGGCCCAGCGCGGCCTGGATCGCGGCCAGGCCCCGTTCCGACCCGTCCGCCGTGCCCGCGCAGCCCGGCAGCAGCCGTGCCGCCACCTGGTCCAGCGTCGTGCGGTCCAGGTACAGCGGGGTCGCGCCGGTGCCCAGGTCCAGCCGCCCGGCAACGGCCGCGTCCAGCCCCTCGACCGTCACCATGCCCAGGCGCACGTCCAGGTACGGAGACCCCAGCCGGCCCGCCAGCGCCAGCAGGTTCGCCCTCAGCCGGTCCTGGAACGCGCACATCGACGGGCTGTCGTCGATCGCGAACAGGAAATCGACCGCCTGCCCGGTCACCTGCCGGAACTCGTCCACCCGCTCGGCCCCGGGCACGCCGACGCCCAGCACGATGACGTGCGGCGCGTCCGCCGGCGCCGGGATCGCGCGGACGGACAGCAGGCAGACGGCGGCCCCCTGCTCCTTCGGCAGGAACCCGGCCTTCACGCAGAACGACTCGCCGGGCGCCAGCACCGCGGGCAGGGGCGGCACCTTCACCGAGATCGCCGGGGAGCAGTCCTGCACCGCGACGTCGTCGAGGGTCACCGGGGCGGTCCCGTCGTTCCGGAAGCACGCCAGACCGGACTGGCCGCAGCCCGACTCCACGCCGCCCAGGTCCAGCACCGCCGGGTCGGCGACCAGCACGGTCGGCGTCGTCGCCTCCGGTGGCGTGTCCGGCACCGCGTCGTCCGCGGGCAGTTCCTTCGACGGCAGGTCGCCGGCCTCGTCCGGCAGATCGGAGACCACGTCCGCCTGGGCCTCCGCCGCAAGGTCGCCCGTCCCGTCCGCGAGGACGTCCGACGGCGTCTCCTCCCTCGGCCCGAAGCACCCGACCCCCGCCAGGGCGATCGCCACGCCCGCCCAACCCAGCCGCCGCACCGCGCGCCGCATGGGGTCTTCTCCGTCCGCGAATCCACGGGGAAGAATAGGGAATCGCCGATGGGGGGACAACCCGATTCCGGGATCATTCCCCGGGGGTGTGCGCCACCACCACCCGGTCGATCACGTGGCCGTCCACGTCGGTCGCCACGATCGTCAGCGCGTCGCAGCCGGTCTCGACGGTCAGGGAGTGGTGCACCTCGAAGGACGTCCACGGCTGCGGCATGCCCTCGGGCAGCGGGCACGTGACGCCCTCGACGTCGGCGCCGGCCCCGCCCAGGATGAACAGTTCCACGCCGTCCATCGTGCCGTGCTCGTAGTCGTGAAAATCCCCGGAGAAGATCGCCGAAACGCCCTTGTCGCGGGCCATCGGGACCAGCAGTTCGCGCAGCGACGATTCGCCGTAGTAGGGCGACCCCTCGTCGCACGGCCGCCAGTTGCGGCCCCATGGCGCCAGGTGGATCGCCAGCAGCCGCCAGCGGGCCGTCCGCGCCGCCTCCGAGTCCAGTTCCTTCGCCAGCCACTCGACCTGTGGGAACGGTTCCCCGAAGGACTGCGTCAACTGCCAGTCCAGGATGTCCAGCACGCCGATCCAGGCGTTGCCGCGCCGGAACGAGTAGTACAGTTCCGGGTTCGCCGCGTCGGGCGGGTCGGCCTGCGGCAGCACGAACGCGGCGAAGTAGTTCGGGTGCCGGATCTCGTGGTTGCCGATCGTCGCGAACAGCGGCACCCGGTGCATCAGCGGCCGCAGCCCGTCGAACATCACGTCGAACTGGGCCTCCTCGGGCTGGTCCACGTGGTCGCCGACCGTCAGCGCGAAGTCCACGCCGGCCGCCAGGGCCTGCGCGACGATCCGCGACGTCACGCGTTCGATGCGGTCCCGCGTCGCGTGGAGGTCCGACACCATCAGGATGCGCTGGGGGCGGTTGCCAGGCGGCGCCGACCGGAAGACGAACGGGCCGGCGTGCAGGGCCCCCGCCCGGACCTGGTAGGTGACCTCGGCGTCGGGCGGCAGGCCATCCAGGCGCACCTCGTACTGGCCTCGCCCGTCGGGCGGAACGCACCGGCGCGAAGGCTCGGCCGACGGGACGCCCTCGACCGTCCAGTCCACGCAGCCTTCGTCCGGCAGCACGGTGGCGGTCCGGAAGACCACGACCGCGTGCGTGTCCCGCACGTCCTGCAGGAACGGCCCGCGCAGGAACGTCGCATCGGCGGTGTCCGGCCAGGGTCCGGTCCCCGGGTCGCCGGCGCAGGCCGGGGTCGTCGAGTCGGGAGGGAGATCCGGGGACGACTCGGGGGGAAGATCCTCCCCGTCGGATACCAGGTCCGCCGCGATGTCCCTCGCCGGGTCCGCCCCCCCCGACCCGCACCCCGCCGGACCCGGCAGCAGGAGGCCCAGGACAACCACGCCGGCAGGAACCCGGTGCCAGGCCCGTTTCATGAATGCCTCCTAGGGTTCCCCGGTGCGCCCCATCGACAGCAGGTGGTCGAGGATCGCGTCCTTGCAGTCCTCGGTGAACAACGGAGCGTGGCCGCTGCCCGCCAGCGTCCACAGGTCCACGCGGGTGCCCCGGTCGCACCCGGACCAGCCCGAGTTCGTCGTCTCGGCGCCGTCCACCGTGATGTCGCAGTCGCGCGGGGCCGCGGCGGGAGCCGCGGGCTGGCTGCACCCGTTGCGGACCTTCCAGCCGCCCACCAGCGCGTCGGCGCCGACGAACTCCGCCAGTCCCATGAACGCCCCGCCCGCGAAGGGGATCGTGTCGTCCGCCGTGCCGTGGATCGACAGGATCGAGACCGGCCGGGCGGGGGTGCATGCAAACCCGGTCGCGATCGAGCCGGCCAGCGCACCGATGCCGGTGACCACGTCGGAGGCATCGCACGCCATGCGCTGGGCCAGGAAGGCGCCGTTCGAGTATCCCAGCAGGTACACGCGACCCGCGTCGATGTTCAGCACCTGCCGGGCCTCCCCGATCAGCGAACGCAGGTACCCGACGTCATCCACGCCCGACCCGTCGAAGTCGCAGCACGATGCGGACGCGTTCCAGAACTGCTTGCCGTCCGCGTCCAGGGACCCCTCGGGCGCCAGCAGCACGAAGCCCTGCGAGGTGACCCGTTCGACCGCCCCGAAGTGCGCCGCCACCATGAACCCGCTGGTGCCGTATCCGTGCAGCAGGAGGACCAGCGGCCACGCCCTGGCCGGGTCGTAGTCGTCGGGGACGTACAGGGCCGCCGGACGGGCGCCTCCCAGGACCGGGGGGATCGACACGTCGAGCGGGATATCCGGCGCGACGTCCCCGATCACATCGAAGGCCCCGTCGTCCGCGGTCTCCAGCGGTGCATCCGCCCCCGTTTCCGGGATCGCGTCGGTCGCCGCATCCGTCCCGGGGTCCACGCCGCCCCCCGTCCCGCAGGCGAGCCCCAGCATCACGAACGCCGGCGCCAGCCCGCATCGCAGCCACCTGTCGCACCGGGTCCGCATGTCCCCTCCCGCGGCGTCCGTTTCATTGTCGCCATTCCGGCGACCGCGTCCATGACGTGTGCCCGGGGCGAACCGGTCCGGCCTGCGGGGATCCGGGAAACCCCGGCAGTTCACGGCAGCGCGACGGCGGCGGGCGCGACGGTGACGCGATAGGTGATCGGCACGGCAGCCGGGTTGTAGATGGAATCGGTGTCCCACTCCCGGTCGACGCCGGCGACGTGCACGGCGGCCCCGTCCGGCGAAACGGCGACCTGCAGCGCGCCGAAGCCGTGCAGGGGGCGGGCGGCGACCGTCTGGCCGTCCTGCCGGAACAGCGTGGCGACCGACCAGGCGTCGCCCGTCCGCACCGCGTGCCTCGCCTGCCCCTGGACGGCGTTGGCGTAGCTGTTCGAGTCGTGCCACTGGGCGGTGTCGGCAAAGACGACGTGCGGCCGGTCCTGGCCGTCCAGCGCCAGCATGGGCTCGGCGCCGGTGTACGCCGTGCCGTCCGACCCGGCGTAGCCGTCCGACGCCGTGGCGACGGTCTCGTGGCACCAGGCCCCGTCGGTCCGCGAATAGACGCGCAACTGCGTCGAGACCAGGGACCCGGTGATGACCCTGACGAGGTACGTGGCCGCGACGATCGGCTCGCCGCGGGTGTCGATCTCCATCCACGGGTCGTCGGCGTACTCGTCGTTCGGGTCGCCCCACTTCGAGTCCTGCACGGTCTCGACGGCCCAGGCCCCGCCGGGCGGCAGGCGGCCGTAGTACAGGTCCATGTCGCACGGGTCGCACGGGTATTCGGTGCGCGTGAACAGCGCGTGGGCCGTCCCGCCGCCGTCCACCCGGAACGCCTGGAATTCCTTGGCCTGGGGCAGGTCGAACCGCGCGAAGGTCCACGCGCTGCCGGGCGCCGTGTCACGCACGCCGTGCAGGCCCGCCGGGGCGCCTCCCGCCGTCGCCAGCAGCACGACGTTCGGCCGGCCGCCGGCATCGACGTGCGCGCCGGCCAGCGACACGGAAGTGGGCATCGCGCCCAGGACCGCCTGGAAACTGCCCGTGGTGCGCCGCGCCCAGGTGCCGTCGGTGCCGCGAAGGTACTCGATCAGGCCGTCCGACGAGGACGGCAGCACCGCCATCGGGGCGCAATCGCCGTCGAAGAACAGGACCGTGTCGCTGCCGGTGCCGGCCAGCGACGGATCGACGACCTCGGGCGTCCCGGCGGCGCCGGTCACGTCCGCGTACATCCAGCACCGGGTGGCGTCCTGCGGGGACCGGCCGCGGAACAGCAGCCCCACCGTGCCGCAGGGGCCGCGCCGCAGCAGGCCGGCCGGCCGGTCGGGCATCGGGCTGCCCGGGTCGAAGAAGAGGCTCTGCGCCGTGCCGGTCGAGGTGGCGTGCACGACGGCCGTACCCGGAGTGGCCGTTGCGGCGCCGGGACTGCCGTTGGAGGGCAGGCACGATCCGGCGACCGTCTCCCGGGGGGTGTCCGACGGGCCGGGTCCGTCCACCGGAGCGTCCGCCACGGGCAGGTCCGCCCCCGGGACGTCCGCGTCCGCGCCGGAACCCGCGTCGCCTCCGCCGCAAGCCAGGAACAACCCCGTCGCCACGATGACCAGGAACGCGCATCGCACGGGTACCCGACGTCCCATCCTCGCCCCCTTTTCGCGAAACGGTGTGCGGCGATTCTCCCGGGATCGAACCGGGCTGTCAAAGGCGACCGGCATCGCGACCGGGGGGGAGGAACGGCCCGGCCCGGCCTGGTGCGTAGCGCGTCCCAGCCCTCTGGGCGGGGCCCCCGTGCCCCGCCGCGGGCCTCCGGCAGTGCGATCGGGAATCGCAGGACCAGGATGGCGGGGGACAGGGCCCCTGCCCTACAGCGGACAGTGGAGGCCCGGCATCGTGCCCTCGGGGGCGTCGGACCGGATGCCCAGGAAGTAGCCGCCGTTCCAGGTGTCGGCGCCGGCCTCCAGCAGCAGCGCGCAGCGACCCGCGGCCTGGTCCCGGTCGGCATACCCGGCCATCGCGGCCAGCGACGCGGCGGACGTCACGCGCAGGTAGCCCTCGTTCAGGCCCGCCAGCGTCGCCCACGATTCCGGCGCGATGCTGCCCTGCTCCCACAGGCTTCGCCCGATGTCCACGAACGGCTCGCGCTGCCAGACCTCGTCGGCCAGTTCGGTCCAGCGATCGTTCGTCGGCGCGTCCAGGCGCGCCAGCACCGACCGGTACCCGTCGTAAGCGGCCAGCGGCGTGCCCGCCAGCCCGCAGTCCAGGTAGGCACCGCACGGGAACGCAGGCGGCGGGACCCCTTCCGGCGCCTTGGCCAGCACCGCCTGCACGTAGCCCCAGTTGTAGGCGAACACGGTCAGCAGCGAGTCCATCATCGACTCGACGTCCTGCCCCGGTCCCAGCAGGCCTAGCCGGTTCGCGGCCTGAACCTCCTCCGCCGTCGCGTTGCGCGACTGCTGCGCCAGCACCGCCGCGTTGTCGGCCAGGTCCCGGAAGTCCGCCTCGGTGACCGGCCCGCTGGACGGGCCGCCCGGCCCCATCCCGAAGTCCGCGTGGTCCCGGAACCACAGTCCCCCGTACCAGCCCGACAGGAACAGCCGCCCCAGCCGCTCGGAAACCTCCGCGGGGGCGAGGCCGCCGCACAGTTCCCCGAAGGCCTCGGCCGGCAGCGTGCCGAAGTAGAAGGTCGCCGCGTCCGACGGGTCCGCCGCATCCCGGCAATACCGGTCGGCCGCCACCCGCACGGCCTCCGCGTCCACGACCAGCCCCTCCGCCGTCCACGACGGGTATGGCGGCAGGTCCACCTGCGCGCGCGCCGCGTCCCCGGAATCGCAGCCGGCAGCGAACGCCGCCAGGCCGGCGGCCACCGCCAGGCACGCGACCGGTGCAGCCAACCCACCGCCGATGCACCGGAATCCCCGTCCCCTCGCACGCCTCGCCATCCCGGCACCCCCCGCCCACCGTGCAGCGAGGATACCGCATGTCGCCCGTTTTCTTGCCCCTGCCGGCGAAACGCGGCGAGGATCCCCCGGGACCCTCCGACCTGAAGACGCGCACGAAGCGGGAGCGAGCCATGCGGAAGCGACCTTCGATCCTGTCCGTCCCGATCCTCGCCTGGGCCCTGGGACTGGGTGCCGCCTGCGGGGGGGGATCGCCCGCGTCCTCGGGGTTCGACGCCCGGGACGCGTCCCGGGACCTGCCGGGCGTCGAGACGATGGACCCGGGCGGCGAAACGGGGGATCGCGACGTCGCGGCGGCGGACGGGATCATCGACGTCGCGACCGACCTCGCCGCAGCCGACGCGCCGCCGGACATCGCCTCGACCTGCCCCCACGGCGTGAACGTGTGCGCGAGGGACCAGGGCTGCCGCGACGACCTGTGCGGCCCCTGCGTCGCCCCCAAGAACTGCCGGCCCCTGCAGGGCTGCCTGCCCGACGGCCACTGCGGCGACTGCACCCTGGACGAGCAGTGCGACGCGGGACGGACCTGCCGGCACGGCTACTGCATTCGCGAATCCCTGCCGACGTGGTCGGTCACGTTGGCGCCGACCGACTTCCAGGCCATCCTGGCGGACCCCTATGCGATCAAGGAAGTCCCCTGCCAACTGGCCGTGGAGGACAAGGCGTACGCGGACGCCTGCACCATCCGGGTGCATGGCGGCGCCAGCCGAGACTACCCGAAGAAGTCGTTCCGCATCGAGTTCGCGCAGGGCAAGGACCACCCCGGCTACTCGCGCAAGCTGACGCTGCGGGCCGAGTACAACGATGCGTCGATGCTGCGGAACTTCCTGGCGAACGAGTTCTTCCGGCAGGCGACGGACGTGCCGGCCGCGCGGGCGCACCACGTGTGGCTGCGGATCAACGACGCCGACTACGGCTTGATGCTGCTGGTCGAGCGCGTCGGCGAGGACTTCCTGGAGGGCTGGGGGCGGGACCGCACGGCCCCGATGTACGAGTGCGACCCGCCGCTGGACCTGATGCGGAAGGGCAGCGGGTCGTTCGTGCCGCTGCCGGACGAGGCGACGTACGAGGCCACCTACGACAAGAAGGCGGGCCCGGACGGCACCTGGGCGGACCTGAGGTCGCTGATCGAGGACGCGGTCTGGCCGGACTGGCTGGAATCGACGCGGCTGCAGACCACCACGCGCCGCACGGCGCCGTTGATCGCGGTGGACCGCTACCTGGACTACCTGGCCGCGATGGGCGTGCTGCAGAACCACGACCACGTCCGCAAGAACTTCATGCTGTCGTGGCAGGACGACGGGACCGGACCGAAGTGGGAGTTCTACCCGACGGACCTGGACATGACCTTCGGGTGCCTGTGGGACGAGGCGGCCCAGGACGTCATCTGCGACACCACCGTCACGAACGAGGCGTGGGACCGCGGCGTGCTGCCGGACGCGCCGGCGGGGTACCCCGTGCAGGCCTTCTACAACCAGTTGATCCAGCAGGTCCTGCGCGACCCGGCGCTGCAGCCGCGGTTCCAGGCGAAGATCTGCGCGCTGCTGGACGGCCCCTTCTGGAAGGACGGGCTGCCGCGGCTGATCGACGCGATGGACGAGGCGCTGGCCGCCGCGGTGGCGAAGGACACCCGCGACCGGGCCGCGAACGAGGCGGCTTTCCACAACGAGATCCAGGAACTGCGCCGCTTCCGGACCGAGCGCGCGACCTTCCTGCGGACGCAACTGGGCTGCCCGGGCGCCGACGAACCGTAGGGCGGGCGCCCCGCCCTACATTTGCCGCCGGGATCCGACACGAACGTCGGCACCGCCCGCTCCCCTGTAGGGCGGGGGCCCTGTCCCCCGCCGGCCCTGTCCCCCGCCAGCCCCGTCCCCCGCCGCCCTCACAACCCCAGGTGGAACGCGACGGCGTCCGGTTGCACCTCGATGTCCTTCAGCAGCCACCGCGCGGCGTTCTCGTCCTTCTTTTCCCGGTCCAGCGTGTGCACGTCGTACCGCCTGACCGCGTCGCGCAGCACCCCCGAAACGATGCCAGCGCACAGGTCCGCCAGTTCGCGCGGCAGGCCCGTCCCCTGCACCTCCCGCAGCGCGAAGGCGTGCAGGAAGATCGTCCCGGTCTCCCGGTCGTAGCCGGGGGCCGCCGAAAAGGCCACGCTGCCCGACCACGACCGGCCCATCGTCCGCACCGTGAGCGGCATCGACACGCCGATCGAGTTCTCCCGCGGCAGCAGCAGCAGCCGCGCCGCGTCCACCTGCACGCTGCCCAGCGGCTGCAGGCTGCGGCGCACCGGGAAGCCCGCCGCCCGGTCGATCCGCCGCTGCAGGTCCGCCGCCGTCACCCGCACGCGGATGCCGTCCGCGCCCACCTGCACCGCGCTGGAACACGCCGTCGCCGCGACGCAGCACGCCGCCAGCAAGCACACCCGACGCGCACGCATAGTCCCTCCGGGATGGCCGACCTCCCGACTGTACCACCACCGCAGGGCGGGGGTCCCCGTTCCCCGCCATCGTGGCGGCGGACCCCGTCGCGCGCCCTCCCCGTGCCCTGAAGCCCCCGTCCTTCCGGCAGGTTGCAATCCGGACGCACCGAACTGACAATCTATGCCATTTCCGGGTCCCCTGGAGGGAGGTGCCGATGCGGATCGTGGTGAAGTTCGGCGGCACGTCGGTGCGGACGCCCGCCCGCCTGCGCCTGGCCGCGCGCAACATCCTGGCGCTGCGGGCCCGCGGCGAGGAGGTGCTGGTGGTCGTGTCCGCGATGGGCGACACCACCAACCGCCTGATGAAGCTGGGCCGCAAGGCGCACCCGGACGCGGCGATGGACCAGCACTACCTGCGGCTGCTGGCGACGGGCGAGACCGCCTCCGCGAATCTGCTGGCGATGGCCCTGCAGGCCGAGGGGTGCCGTTCCGCGGCAATCGCCTTCGACCACCCCGAGTTCCCGCTGGTGGCCTCGCCCGGGCAGGCCGAGCACCAGACGCTGTCGGCCGGCAAGGTCAACGACCTCGTCGAGGTGCGGCTGGACGAGCCGGCCTGCCGCGACCGGTTCCAGCGCGTGATCGACCCGCTGGTCCACGCGGGCACGGTGCCGGTGTTCCCGGGATTCTTCGTGCAGGACGGCGCGCGGCACCTGGTGACGCTGGGGCGCGGCGGATCGGACGTGTCGGCCTTCCTGGTCGGGCGCTTCGCCCGCGCCGACGAAGTGGTCATCGTCACCGACGTGAAGGGCGTGCTGACCGCCGACCCGCGCGTCGTCGCCGATACCGAACCGGTGCCCGAGATGGACGCGGGGCTGATGTCGGCCGTGGCCCAGCGCGGCGCGCAGGTGCTGCACCCGAACGCCCTGCGGTACAAGCCCGAAACGGTCACGGCGCGCGTCGTCCACTTCAACGACCTGGCCCGGCTGGCCCAGGGCACGCGCATCACCGGCGCGGCGCGGACCCGCCTGACCGTTCACCCCTGGACCCTGACCCTGCTGCTGATGTTCGGCAGGGGCATCTCGGCCCGCCTGGGGCTGCTGGCGCGGCTGGGCAGCTTCGTCGAGTCGCACGGCGTGGCCATCCACGCCTCGACGTCGTCGGACACCGCCGTCGGACTGTACGTCGGCCAGGACGACGGGCGCCGCCTGGCCGAGGCCATCCACCGGAAGTTCGTCGGCGCGGGCAAGGACTTCGACGAACTGGTCGTGACGCGCGACGTCGCCGAGGTCCGCCTGACCAACCCGGCCTTCGTCAACACGCACGGCGTCATCCGGGTCATCGCGGACACGCTGTACCGGGGCGGCATCAACATCGTCGAGATGGTCACCACGCACGCGGACATCCTGGTCTACTGCCACCGCGGCGACGCGGACAAGGTGAAGGACGCGCTGGCCGAGCGCCTGGGCGTGAAGGCCGAGGAGGGCTGATCGATGGACTACTTCCACAGGCAGGACGGCCAGTTGTGGTGCGAGGAGGCGCGGGTCGCGGACCTGGCCGCGCGCCATGGCACGCCGCTGTATGTCTACTCGCAGCGGACCTTCGTCGAGCACTTCCTCAAGCTGCAGCAGGCCTTCGCGGACGTGCCGCACCGGATCTGCTACAGCGTCAAGGCCAACGGCAACCTGGGCATCCTGCGGGTCCTCGCGGGCATGGGGTCCGGGGCCGACGTCGTGTCGGGGGGGGAATTGTGGAAGGCGCGGCGGGCCGGCATCCCGGCGGACCGCATCGTCTACTCGGGCGTGGGCAAGACGCGTGACGAGCTGTCGCTGGCCGTCCGCGAGGGCATCCGGTGCATCAACGTCGAGAACGTCGAGGAACTGCGGGTGCTGTCCGAGGTGGCGACGTCGCAGGGGCGGCGGCAGGGATGCGCTTTCCGGGTGAACCCCGACGTGGACCCGCACACGCACGAGTACCTGACCACGGGACGCAAGGAGAACAAGTTCGGGATCCCGCTGGCGCAGGCGGGGGCGGCCGCGGACCTGGCCGCGACGCTGCCGGGCATCGAGGTGGTGGGCCTGGACATGCACATCGGCAGCCAGATCCTGTCGCCCGAGCCCTACATGATGGCGCTGGAGCAGGCGCGAGCCGTGGTGACGGACCTGTGCCGGCGCGGCTTCCCCATCCACCACCTGGACATCGGGGGGGGAATGGGCGTGCGGTACGACCGCGAGGAGCCGATGACCGCGGACGTCTTCCACGACGCCATCATCTCGCTGGTGCGGGACCTCGGCCTGGAACTGATCCTGGAGCCCGGGCGCTTCATCGTCGGCAACGCCGGCATCCTGGTCGGCGAGGTGCAGTTCGTGAAGGAGGCGGGCGGCAGGCGCTTCGTCATCCTGGACGCGGGCATGAACGACCTGATCCGGCCGGCGCTGTATGGCGCGCACCACCGCATCGAACCGGTCATCGACCGCGACGGCGCCCCCGTGCCCACGGACATCGTCGGGCCCGTCTGCGAATCCGGGGACTTCCTGGGCAAGGACCGCGACTTCCCCCCGGTGGTCCGGGGCGACCTGGTCGCGACCTTCACCGCCGGCGCCTACGGCTTCGCCATGTCCTCCAACTACAACCAGCGCCCCCGCGCCGCCGAGGTCCTGGTGGACGGCGCCACCGCCACGCTGGTCCGCAGGCGGGAGACCTGGGAGGAGATGCTGGCGTGGGAGGGGTAAGGGCGGCGAGGTGACGGGCCTGGCGGTCGTGGGACGCTTCGACTGAATCGCCGGAACCGCAAGGAGACCAGGATGAAGTTCGTGCTGCTGGTCATCCTTCTGGCTGGGCTCTTCGCGGAGGGCTGCGTCGCGGGCCTGGCAGGCGTGATGACCCTCGGGACGGCCCAGAACTCCGATTGCCTGACACTGTGCCGGGCCCGCCTCGATCCCGGCCAGGACGACGAATGTTTCCAGCGGTGCTTCTCGAACTAGGATCCCGACACCGTTCGTCCCTTGAAAGGAGTCCCACATGAACCGTTCCGCACGGAGAGCCCTGCGGTGCATCGCCCTGGTCGCGGCCCTGTCGGCCGGCTGCGGCGGCGAATCTTCCCCCACCCCCGACACCGCCGGGGATGCCCCGGCCGACGTGCCGACAGAGGCCGCCGACGCGATCGAGGAAGTCGCGGACATCCCGGCCGAACTGCCGCTGCCGGACGCCGACCCCGACGTCGCCGCGGACCTGCCCGCCGACGGGACCGGAACCGACGCCGTGTCCGACGTCCCCCCCGACGTCCCCACCGACACCCCCCCGCAGGACGCCGAGCCCGACGTGCCGGTCGGCCCGCCGTACCGGGTGTCCACGTCGTTCGACGCCCGCGCCAGCGTCGAGCAGGTCCACGTCCGCACCGCGATCCCGGCCACCGTGCTGCAGGTGATCGACGCCGACGGCGGCCTGGTGGCCGAAGGCACCGTGGACGAGTGGGGCAGCCTGGTCTTCAGGAACGTCCCCCCCGGCCGCGGCTACTCGGTCCGTCCCGCCAGCGACCCGGCCGACTACACCGGCCCGCTGACGGTCCTGTCGGTCGAGGGCAGCCTGCCGCCGGACTCCTTCTACGAATCGCAGGTGCTGCAGCCCGGCTTCGGGTACCTGACGACGCGCGACGGCACGAAACTGTCCTACTTCCTGACCCTGCCCGGCCCCCCCGAGGAGGGCCCCTACCCCACCGTCGTCTCCTACTCCGGCTATTCGCCGTCGCGCCCCGGCCACGTCCTCAGCAGCCAGATCGAGGGCTTCTGCCCCGACTATCCCATCCTGTGCAACGCCCCCGACGACCCCAGCAACCTCGTGGCGGCCCTGCTGGGCTTCGCCACGCTGGGCGTCAACATGCGCGGCACGGGCTGCTCGGACGGCGCCTACGACTACTTCGAGCCGCTGCAGACGCTGGACGGGTACGACGTCGTCGAGATCGCCGCCCGCCAGCCCTGGGTGCTGGACCACGAGGTCGGCATGGTGGGCCTGTCCTTCCCCGGCATCGGCCAGTTGTTCGTGGCCGCCGCCCGCCCGCCCAGCCTCGTCGCCATCGCCCCCCAGTCGGTCATCGCGGACTCGGCCTCGTCCTGCCTGGCCCCCGGCGGCATCTACAACGACGGCTTCGCGAAGAACTGGCACGACATGGTGCTGAACGCGGCCGTCCCCTACCACCACGGCTGGGTGAAGGACGTCATCGCGGCCGGCGACACGCTGTGCGACGCGCACCAGAAGATGCACGGGCAGCAGCGCGACGCCATCGAGGAGGCGCTGGACCACCTGTACTACGACGACGAGATCGCGAAGCCCGTGGACCCGTCCGCCTGGGTGGACCGCATCCAGGTTCCCGTCTTGATGACCGGCCAGTGGCAGGACGAGCAGACCGGCCCGCACTTCGCGGCCCTGCTGGACCGCTTCACGGGCGCGCCCGACCTTCGGGCCGTGGTCACCAACGGCTTCCACAACGACGGCTTCGCCCCGGAACGGCTGACGGAGTGGATGGAGTTCATCCAGTTGTTCGTCGCGAAGCAGGTGCCCACGATCCCGGGCGAGGTCCAGGCCATGGGGTCCTTCTTCATGCAGGAGGTCTTCGGCGCGGCGCTGGCCTTCGGGGAGTCCGACCTGGCGTCGCAGCCCGACCTCGCATCCGCCCTGTCCGCCTGGCGGGCGCGCCCCCGGGTCCGGGTCCTGTTCGACACCGGCAATGCCCCGGGCACGCCGGCCGGATCCCCGCAGTCCGCCTTCGAGGCCTCCTTCGCCGCCTGGCCCGTCCCCGCGACCGTGGCCGACCGCTGGCGCTTCCAGCCGGGCGGCGCGATGTCCGCGGACGCGCCCCCGGCCGACGGCGGCGCCAGCACCTTCGTCCACGACCCCGACGCCGGCCAGCGCACGCAGGTCACCGGGTCGGTCTATGCCAATCCCCCGAACTGGACCTGGCGGAACCCGGACGCCGGCAAGGCCGTGGCCTTCGTCAGCGCCCCGCTCGCCGCCGACCGCGTGATGATCGGCCATGCCAGCGCCGACCTGTGGATCCGGACGGATGCCACGGACGTGGACCTGGAGGTGACACTGTCCGAGGTGCGCCCCGACGGCGACGAGGTGTACGTCCAGGGCGGCTGGCTGCGAGCCGGCCACCGGGCCCTGCGATCCGACGCGACCGAACTGCGCCCGATCCACACCTTCCGGTTCGAGGACTACGCGACCCTGCCGGCGGGTGAATGGACGCTGGTCCGGGTCGAGGTGATGCCCTTCGCCCACGCCTTCCGGGCCGGTTCCCGCATCCGCGTCGCGGTGGACACCCCCGGGGACAGCCGCGCCGAGTGGCGTTTCCGTACCCTCGCCTACGACACCCCGCCCGCCATCGAGTTGGGCCACGACGCCGCGCACCCGTCCGGCATCGCGCTGCCCCTCGTCCCCGGCGTGGACGTCCCCACGGACCTGCCCGCCTGCGGCACCCTTCGCGGCCAGCCCTGCCGCGAGTACCTCCCCGCTGCCAACGGCGGGTAAGGGGCGCGCCGGCGGGCCCTGTCGACATTGCTTGACATGTCTATCTTCGCTTGACATCGCTCCACGCGCAGCCCATCCTTGCCTTGGGGGTGGTGCATGAGCGGCTTCTCGGTTCGCCTTCGGGAACGGATGCAGGACGGCGGGATCGGAGTGGCCGAGCTCGCAACGCGCGCGAACGTTTCGCGCCAGGCGATCTATGGCCTGTTGCGCCCGGATTACGATCCGATCAGCCCCGGGGTACGCAAGGTTGCCAGGGCCTTGAACGTCGACCCTGTCGACCTGCTGCCCAGGGAGAACGATCCCGCCGGCCACACTTCCCGGATTCTCGATGTCCTCCGATTGGCGGCGGGACGAAAGGACGCCCGGGCCTTCGAAGTGCTTCCCGCCCTGCTTGCGGGCCTGGATGAAGCGGCCCTGGCAACACTTCGCCCTGTCAACGACACCGAGACACGACTTCTGGGTGCGGCGCTTGCGATGGCCGCAGAACTGACGGGCCGTTCCGTCCTTCGGACGTCCGCGGAGGCCCTGCGCCGAAACGAAGACCCGCATCAAGCGATCTTCTTCGGTGGGCGCCGGATCGACTTCCTGCGTGCGGTCGAACAGACGCCCGATGCGCTTCGCCGGCACGGAGTGTTCGGAATCCTCGACATGGAACTCTTCAGGAGGCATCTTGGCCGGTCCTGACGCGCCCCTCCTCTCCTTTGAAGATCTGCTGGTCTTCCTTCGCAGGGTGGATCGCACGAAGGGCCCGCCACTGGACCTGGTACTGGTCGGTGGCGCAGCGGTGCAGTTGCTCTGCCGCGATCCCGATCGCCAAACCCGGGACATCGACGCCCTGACTTGCGACGCCCTTCCGGAACTCATCCGACTCGCGTCCAGCCACCAGCCAGCAATCGATTTGAATCCCAGGGCTGCCATGTTCGAGCAGTTCCTTCCCGAGGACTGGACCGAGCGGCTCCGACTGGTTTTCGAGGGGCGCCGGAGGTTGAAGGTCTTCGTGCCAAGCCCGGAAGACCTGGCGGTCATGAAGGTTTACCGGATGGAAGCCAAGGATGCGGACGACATCGCGAAGCTTGCCAGACTGCCCGGCTTCGATCGGGCTCGTTTCCTGACTGGATTCGTCCGAACCCTTCCTTCCAGCATAGGCCCCTCCCGACGGCATGCCCAGTCGTTTGCCCTGATCTGGAATGACCTCTTCCCCGACGCCGAAGTCCTGGAGACGGACTCCATCCTGGAAACGGCCGGCATCTATCACAACGATCGGAGCGGGCCGATAGGATAGGCTGTCGCTTCGGTTGGGGGGTATTTCGGGGGTGTTGCGCGAACGGGAGGCGCCTGGGCGCAATCCGGTCTCGGGGAAGCGGATTTCGACTCCAGCCAGCCACGGCCGGGGTCCCAGCGGCGCTTCCCCGACGCGCGCCCTGCTGGTCGGCAAGAGCTACGCGGAACAGATGGCCCTGCTCAGCCCGCGAAGCAACCCGGAACCACGGCAGGACCACGATGCCACCCGGACGCCACAATCCCGCCTCGATCCGCAGGCCGCGACCCCGGAACTGCTTCGATTCCTGACAGGGCCGCACGAAATCGCCAATTTCCAGCCGTCCACGGGTCTTGGACTCTTCGACGCCCGGTACGACGCCCCGTCCCGGGAACTGGTCATCACGATGAAGTGCGCGTTCCGTTTCCTTGGCGGCGATCCCATGAACTACCCGGGAACGGCATCCGAGGACCTGGTCTGGGACGAAGATCAGAAGGCGAAATGGCGCACCGGGTTCATCGAAACGATCCAGAATCGCTGGGGAGGGAAGCACGAGTTCTGTTGCTGTCATCCCGGCCTGGAGAGCCTGCATGCGACCACCCGGGTGGAGGTGATCGAAGCGGAGGAGGATTGGCATTTCCGCCTGGATGTGAGGCGAATCCCGAAGGGCACCTGGAACCGAAGTTCCGTCTCGGCACTTCGCGGAGGGCAGGTGGAAAGGAACCATGCGTCGCTGGACTCGGAGGACCAATCCCCATCGAACAAGGGCGGAAGCGAGGGCCAACTGGGCGCCGTGCACGAGTTCGGCCACATGGTCGGGCTGGATGACGAATACGGAATCGGAAAGGACATCGCGCACGGTGCGATGGTGAAGGACGCCCTGGGCCGCGAGATCGAGAAGGGAACATCGGACGACGTGATGTCCTGCGCCAACCGGATTCGGCCGCAGCACTACGTGACGTTCCTGGAGGCGCTGCGGAAGGCGACCGGCCTGGAGGGATGGAGCCTCGGGGGATGACCATGTACCGGTTCGCGAAGGGGACAGTACTGGGGTGGATGCTGTGCGGGGTGCTCCTTTCCTGTGCCCGCGGGGAGGCGCCTGCGGGTTCCGAATCGCGTCTGAAGGAGACGGCCATGAACGGGTGCTTCGCGGATTCAGGCGTGAACCTCGGGGTACCGGCCGATGCCGCATTCTTCCTGGCCGAGGTAGATGACGGGATGGAGCCTCTGGGCAACCGGCGCTGGGCGATTGGGCCCGATGGAACGACCCGGTTCGGGCGGAACGAGGAACCTTTCGATTCGCGGCGCCTTCCGGTGGAGCCTTTCAACCGTCCCTTCCAGTCGGAACCGATCGCGAAGATCCCCGAGGTCGAGCTTCAGGCATTCCTGGCCTGGCTGGAATCCAGCGGATTCTTCGCCATGCCGCCCGTGGTCGATCCCCCGCAGAACCTGGTCGTGAAAGGGGGCGTGGATCGCTGGGTCATGGCCCGACTGCGGGATCGAAGCGCCTGCGTGCGCCTGCGTCCCGGGGCTCCTGGTTCGGACGAGTTGAAGGCGCGGCTCTCGGCCCTGGTCTCTCCTCGCTTGACGCCCGGATCCCGGCCGGAATGAACGGCTTTCACCGACCACCTTCCCTGGAATCCCGGTGGTAGAATCCGGCGCCGTCGACGGGGGTTGCTCGACCGCCGCCCGGCACCGGCCCTTCCGTGGAGACGACCGTGAACGATTGCCTCGCGAAACTCCCCCGTTCGTCCTTCGTGCTGCTGCCGGCCGCGGTGCTGGCCTGCTGCGCGATGGCCTGCGGGTCCGGCCACAAGAACGACAAGGACCCCGGCCTGGAAGACGACGTCCCGGCCGTGGACGATACCGTGGAGGCCTTCGCGCCGGACGCCGAGCCGGACGCGGATGCGCCCGCGGAGGACACCGCGGCGCCCGACCTCGCCGACGCGCCCTCGACGGACGAGGGGAACGTGCAGGAGGACGCCGCCGTCGAGGCCCAGGACGCGACCGACGATCGGGACTCCGCCGCACCGGACGATCTTGCCGGGGACGCCCTGCCGGACACGCCGCCCGACGCCCTGCCCGACGCCCTGCCGGATGCCGCAACGGACGCCCTGCCCGACGCCCTGGCCGACGCGCCGCAGCCCGACGCCGTCGCCGACCTGCCGGCCGAGACCACCGATCTCCCCCCCGCGATCCAGGCCATCGACCACGCCCTGGACGCCGGGTTCCTGCAGCCCAACCGGGGCCTCGCCCTGAAGATGGTCGCCCCCCTGCTGGCCGCGATCCCCTCGGACGCGCCGACGACGGCCCAGCAGCCCTGGGTCCTCCAGGCCGAACTGAAGCTGCCCTCCGGCCGCACCGTCCCGCTGGTCCGGAAGGACGCCACCTACGCCGCGATCTACGACGTCCCGGACTACGACGACGACTACCTGTACGTCACGACCGACTCCGAGTACGTCGACGGGCGCTACACGTACACCGCCAACCTGATGCAGACCCTGTCCACCGCGTCCTGGATGAAGTCCTCGGGCACCGGCACCATCACCGGGCACTACTTCTACGCGATCGTGTACCGCAGCGGGTACTTCGGTTCGGACACCTGGGTCGTCTGCCCCGTCCTGGCCGGATCCTCCCCCGCGTCGTCCGAGATGCAGGTCCACTTCGAGGCCGACACCCTGCAGGCGGGCAAGCCCCTGGGCCTGATGGTCAACAGCTACCTGTCCGACGACCGGAACGCCATCGCCTCGCTGTCGGGCGTGAAGTCCTACGCCGAGGCGTGCTACTGCTACGACGTCAGCCAGCCGGGATACCCGCAGCGGGCCTGCACCGACGCGGACATCGACCAGCTGCCCGGGATGCCGCAGGCGGTGCAGCCGGCGGACGGCCAGGAGGGCGTGGCGACCGGCACGACGCTGAAGTGGGCCTCGACCGGCGACCCCGACGGCGGGGGCGTCACGTACGACGTGTGGTTCGGGACCGACAACCCGCCCGCGACCCGGATCTGGCACGGCACGTCCAGCACCTCGTGGACGCCGACCCTGCAGCCGGACACCACCTACTACTGGCGCGTGCAGGCCTCGGACAACGAGGGCAACGAGGTGTCGTCGCCGGTGTGGACCTTCAACACCGACACGACCCTGCCCGTGCTGGCGCAGCACTCCTACCTGATCGTCGTGGACAAGCGCCTGCAGGGCCGGATCGACGCGGCGCTGGACCGGTACGTGCAGGACGTCCTGGCGGAGGGCGCGGAGGTCCCGGCCGTCCGCTGGTGGATGCCGGGCGGGCACCCGCAGTTGAAGGCGCTGATCCGGGACAGTTGGCAGAAGTGGGGCATCCACGGGGTCTTCCTGGTCGGCGACCTGCCCAGCGCGTGGTACGAACAGGACCCGGACTTCGGGGATCCGGTGGGCGTCGTGCACGAGGAGTTCCCGACGGAACTGTACTTCCAGCAGATGGGCGGCGACTGGGGGGACGCGAACGGCAACGGCATCTACGACAGCCACCCGGGGATCGACCTGGACCTGTTCAGCGCGCGGCTGGTGGGCGGCGCGGACCGCATCAACGCCTACCTGGCCCGCCTGCACCAGTACCGCACGAACGGCAGCTTCTTCGCGCAAAGACGCTTCTTCTCGTTCGTGGACGACGACTGGAACGGGTCGCGGTCGCTGGGCTACGCGGACCCCTCGACCACCGGCGGCACATGGGGCCTGGAGGATTTCTACGGGTCCAGGTACGTCCGGCGCGAGTGGTCGGACACGACCGGCAAGCAGGACTACCTGGACGTGATGGCCGGCGGCGGCGGCGCGGAGTTCGTGTACCAGTGGATCCATTCGGACCCGCAGCGCATCTACTTCGACGACAACTTCAGCCCGAACCCGCAGAACCTGCTGACCCTGGAAGAACTGGTCGCCCGGAACGTGCAGGGGTCGTTCTTCAACCTGTTCGACTGCAGCATCAGCCGGTACACCGAGCCCGACGGCAACCTGGCCAGCGAGTACGTGCACGGCGAGAAGGGGCTGGCCGCGGTGGGCAGCACCAAGGCCGGCGGCATCTTCAACCCCGACGTGCTGCACGGGGCGCTGCACGACGGCCTGGGATTCGGCGAGGCCCTGCGGCTGTGGTTCAACGACACGTGGGCGTACCGGGCATCGTACGGCTTCGACGAGGTCTTCTTCGACGGCTGGTGGCTGGGCATGATGGTGCAGGGCGACCCACTGGTGACGCTGCAGCGTCCCGCCACGACGCCGATCGCCCGCCGCGAGATGCCCCCCATGCGCTGGTCGCCGGACCAGCTGGGCCGCCTGAACGCCATTCTTCGCCAGCAGGCCCGTACCGCGCGGGTGCACGGCTACGCGGACTCCGTCCTCCGGCGCCCCTGACCTCCGGCACCCCGGGCCGGCCTGTTCCCGTCGCCGCGATTCTGCGACCATAGGTCATCGACAGGATCGTCGCGGGACAGGGGGAGGTCCGGAATGCGCACGTCGATCGGCACCAGGGCGGCCGGGATCGTCGCGGTCCTGTGGGCATGCGGCGGGGGAGGCTCGGGGGCGGACGTCGCGGACGCCGAGGTCGCGGACGCCGAGGTCGCGACCGAAACGGGTGGGGACGAGGCGCCGCCGGATCCGGGAAGGCCCGATCCCGGGCAGGATCCGGCCACGGATCCCGCCTTCGACGAGGGGACGACCGACCCCGCCGGGGACCCCGGGCCGATGGACCTCCCCGGGGACACGCCGCAGGAACTCCAGGGGGACCTCCCGCAGGATCTCCCGGAGGATCTCCCGCAGGACCTCCCGCGGGATCCGACAGAGGATCCCGTCGAGGACCCCGCGGGGGACCCCGCGCCCGAGACGGCCGACCCCGGCCCCGAGACGCCCGGCGACGCGCCCCCGGACCTCCCGGCCGACCTCCCCCCGGACGGCGGCAGCGGCGGGTACCCGTGGGCCTGGTGCCCCTCGGCCGCGGACTATGTGGGCGGGGACTGGGCCGGAACCCTGGAAGCCACCGCGACCGCCCGCTATTGCGGCATGTTCAGCGAATCGCGCACGCTGGACCAGGAACGCCCCGCGAAGGTGGAGATGGGGTTCGTCGAGGGCACCTACCCCCTGCCGGCGTCCAGCGGCACCTTCCCGATGACCCTGCCCTTCTGCCTGCGCTTCCTGGAGGACGGGACCCAGCCCGTCCTGGCGGGAACCGGGTCCGTCACGGCCACGATCGGCCCCACGCACTACAACTTCAACTACCGGCAGCCCCTGAAGACGCAGGGCGGCGACGCGTGGACCCTCTCGGCGAACCTCTCGGGCGACCCCGCGGGCGGGAACCCGGCGCTGCGCCTGGACGGTTCCTCCGAGTCGTCCTCCGGATACGCCAGTCTCCAGTTGTGCCGGGGCGACTGCAGCGAGTGGCTGGACGTCCGGTGGCTGACCTCGTGCACCTTCGACGACGCCACCCTGAACCGCCACACGGTGGTCTTCGACGGGGGCCAGGCCGTGCTGGACCTGCGGCTGGGCATGTCGATGGCCGGGACCGAGCCCGGGGTCTTCCGGCATGCCGAGGGGACGCTGGACGGCGTCCCGTTCGTGCAGGACGACTACTGGGACCTCGTCTACAACCCCGAGCACCACCACTTCAACCGGCATTTCGCCGTGCTGTTCGACGCCCCCATCGGGTCCGCGTGCGGCCTGCGGGTCGAGGACTTCGTCCCCTGGGAGCCCGCCCCGACCGTCCACACCACGGATTGCGACCTGAAACCCCTGGAATCGCGGGCCGTGCAGAAGGCCACCCTGGAGCGGGACTGACCCGCGGGGGCACGGAAGATGCATTCGGAAGGCGACGCTCTCACGCGGCGCCTCGTTCGACGGGTTCGGCAGGACGGGAAGTATTCCGGACGCCCCGGCCTGGTGGCAGCGTCGAACGGACGCAGGAACGCGCGGAGACATGCGACCCCACTGGGGTCTGTAGACCCCAGCCTGACCGGGAGGCGGCCATGAACGTCCTGGACAAGTTGAAGATCGCCCTGAAGCCCTCGCCGAAGAAGGCGCCGGCGAACCAGAAGAAGCCCGCCGCCTCGCCGGCCCAGCAGCAGTTGCAGACCATGACCTACCAGCAGGGGACCCAGGCGCTGAAGCCGCCGCCGGAAGGGGTCGGGCCCAAGCCGTCGTACCCCCCGCCGAAGCCCGGGCTGGCCGGGGTGGGGCCGAAGCCCTCGTACCCGCCGCCGAAGCCGACCGTCGAGTCCATCGCGGACCAGACCCGGTCCAACCAGCCGTCCGGCGGCGCCTCCGCGAAGGACGAATTGAAGACCGTCTTCCAGCCGCCGGAAAAACTGGCGCCACCGCCTGCCAAGCCGGCCCTGACCGGCGTCGGCCCCAAGCCCTCGTACCCGCCGCCCAGGCCGGCCGTGGAGTCCATCGCGGACCAGACCCGGTCCAACAAGCCGTCCGGTGGCGCGTCCGCGAAGGACGAACTGAAGACCGTCTTCGAGCCGACCGAGAAACTGGCGCCGCCGCCCGCCAAGCCGGCCCTGACCTGGCAGGGCGATGACGTCACGGTCGGGGGCGCCGCCTACAAGAAGGGCAAGGAACTGGGCCGCGGCCAGATGGGCGCGGTGCACCGGCTGGACGCGCAGGCGCAGGGCGCCGACCCGCTGGTGATGAAGACGGCGCTGGGGGACCAGCAGCAGGAACTGCGGCACGAGGCGGACGTGCAGCAGCGGCTGGGGGCGCACCCGAACGTCGTGCAGGCCAAGGGCACCGTCGAGCAGAAGGGCGAGTTCGGGCTGGTGCAGGAGCATGTCGGCGGCGGCAACCTGGACAAGGGCCTGACCGAACTGAAGGGGATGCTGGACCACGGCGTGATCAGTTACGGCCAGTACATGGGGGCCGTGCAGTACCTGATGAAGGGCGTCCTGAACGGCTTCGCCCACCTCGAGACGTGCGGCGTGACCCACCGGGACATCAAGCCCGACAACATCATGCTGGACGACAAGACGCTGCAGCCGAAGATCGCGGACTTCGGGACCTCGACGACGCCCGAGGACGTGAAGGACCCCGAAGCCGGCAACATCGAGGGGCGCGGCCCCGAAGGCTTCAAGGGCAAGGCCGGGCCGAAGTCCGACGTGTTCGGCGTCGGCATGATGATGCACCGGATCGGCGAGGGCAAGGGGTTCAAGCGGCCCCAGAACGAGGGCCCGTACGCCCACTTCGCGCAGGTCAACGAGATCATTCAGTTCGGGAAGGACCCGACGAACCGTGCCCTGCAGCCGATGAGCGCCGAGGAGAAGGGCGCCAGGAGGACGGCGCCGGACAAGAGCCCCGCCAAGCCCGGGCACGAGAAGGAGAAACTCGCCGGCAAGTACGGGGCCGAGACGGCCTACACGGACTTCATGAACAAGGTCCTGGGGCCGACGCCCGAAACGCGGCTGTCCGCGGCCCAGGCGAAGGAGCATCCCTTCCTGAAGGACGCGGCGCTGTCCGACGAGCAGGCCCAGGGCGTGCTGCGGCAGATGCTGGACGCCCGCCAGGGCACGCCGAAGGCCGCCGATCCGAACGCCGCGCCGAAGAAGGCCTGGGGCACCGCCGACCAGCACGTCGACAAGAAGGAGAAGCCCGCGGCCCTCACCGGGGTGAAGAAGCCGCCCGCGTCGAAGAAGGTCGCCGAGAAGGCCCAGAAGGAGGCCGTCACGGCCGGGGCGGTCACCCCGAAGGCCGCCAAGAAGGCCCTGGACCAGCGCAAGAAGGTGCTGGCCGACGTCAAGAAGGGCCCGCAGGCCGCGCTGAAGCACGTCGTGACGAAGGATCGCAGCGGGCCGAGGCTGGAGGACGAGGAGTAGGCCGGACCGGCGCCGGCGGCCTCCGAGGCCTCGCAATGACCCCGGGGTCCACAGGCGACCTTTACGCTCAAGCCCTGATTGATTATCATCCAAGTCATGAAACACCCGACGACTCCCCTGCCCCGCATCCAGGCCCCGCGGCTTCGCGAACTTCTGGCCCGCTTCCCGGTCGTCGTGGTCCACGGTGCCCGCCAGACCGGCAAGAGTACGCTGGTGCGCATGCCCGACGTCGGGGAGGGCCGCCGGTACGTGACGCTGGACGACCTGGATGCGCTGGACCTGGCACGCCGTTCCCCGGACCTGCTGCTGGCCGGTGACGATCCCCTGACCCTCGACGAGGTGCAGCGGGCCCCAGACCTGCTGCTGGCGGTCAAGCGTGCAGTGGACCAGGATCGCCGCCCCGGTCGTTTCCTGCTGACCGGGTCCGCGAACCTCCTGCTGATGCAGCGTGTCTCGGAATCCCTGGCGGGCCGGGCGGTCTACCTGCCCATGCTGCCGCTGACCTGGGCCGAGATCGAGGGCCGCGCCGGCGACGTCCTGGACGCGGTGCTGTCCGCCACGTCGATCGACAAGGTCGTCGAGGCCGCCCGGGACGCCCGTCCCCCTTCATGCACGCTGGAGGGGGCAATCCTGGCGGGCGGATACCCGATCCCGGCCCTGATGGAACGCCCGGAGGATCGGGCGGCCTGGTTCGACGGGTACGTTCAGACCTACCTGGAACGGGACCTGCGCGACCTGACGGCCACCGACCGCCTGGTCGAGTTCCGGCGCTTCCTGCGGCTGGCGGCAGCCCAGTCCGGGGCCCTGCTGAACCTGGCCAGCCTGGCCCGGGACGCCGGAGTCTCGCCGGCGACAGCCGGCCGCTACCTGTCGGTGCTGGAGGCGTCCTTCCAGGCGCGACTCCTGCCTGCCTACGCCGTGAATCGATCCCGGCGCCTGATCAAGGCTCCGCGCCTGTATCCCACGGACGCCGCATTCGCGCTGCACCTGGCCGGCGTGCCCGGGATGCCTCGCCCCGGCACGCGCGAGCACGGCGCCGCGCTGGAGACCCTGGTGCTGCACCACCTGGCGGCCTGGCAGAGCGTGCGATGCCCCACCGCCCTGCTGTCGGGCTGGCGCACTGCCTCGAACCTGGAGGTGGACTTCATCGTGGAGACACCCGCCACGACGATTCCCGTCGAGGTCAAGGCGACCTCCCGTCCCGCCAGGGACGACCTGAAGGGATTGCAGGCATTCCTGGAAGAGCACCCCGAATCCCCCTTCGGCCTGCTGGCCTGTCGCGTGCCGGAGGCACGGGTGCTGGCCGACCGCGTCGTGGCGCTTCCCCTCGAACCGCTGCTGGGGGGGTGAAGGGGCCACCGCACCCTACAGGCCCCAGACCTTCTCCCGCAGGCCGGACGCCCGCTGGACAGGCCGGCGGATGGCCTCCCGCAGCACGTCGGCGGAACCCGCCAGGGTGACCTGGTTCCTGGCGCGGGTGATGCCGGTGTAGACCAGTTCCCGGGTCACCAGGTCGGATGCCTTCGGGGGCAGCAGCACCAGCACGTCCGTGAACTGGCTGCCCTGGCTCTTGTGCACGGTCATCGCGAAGACGGTCTCGTGGGGGGGCAGGCGGCCCTGCGGGAACGCCCGGACCTTCCCGTCGCCGGGCCACGGGAAGAACGCCATCAAGCGGCCCTCCTGCAGCGGGTCGGGCAGCACCAGGCCCACGTCGCCGTTGAACAGGCCGACGGGATAGTCGTTGCGCGTCACCATCACCGGGCGGCCCGCGTACCAGTCCCCCTTGCCGATATGCAGGGGACCGGCCAGCCAGTCCCGCACCAGGGCGTTGACGGCATCGACCCCGCGCGGCCCGCGCCGGTGCGTGCACAGCACCCGGAAGCCCGCCAGGGCCTTCAGGGCATCATCCGCCGCGTCGCGCCGTGCATCGTCCCCCATGCCGGGCACGCCCATCGATGCGATCGCCTTCTGCAACGGGTCGCGGTAGTGGCCCACGATCCGCGCCTTCAACCGGTCGAGGTCCTGTCTCGGCGCCAGGTCGATCCAGGCCAACTGGGGGATCCCGGAACGGCCGTCGTCCCCCGCCTTGGCCTGGACCGCGATCAGGTCGACCGCGGCCGCCAGCCCCACCTCGCTGCCCGCCTGCTGGATGGCCCGGGCCGCAAGCCCGATCCCGCCGCTCGCCGAGTACCGCACCGGGATGGACAGGTGCACGACCGCGTCCCGGATCGGAGCCCCCTCCGGGGACGTCGGCACCCGGTATTCCGCGATGGCGTCCGGCACCCGCTCCGTGGCGTCCCGCGCCTCGACGCCCAGCAGCCTCTTCGCCAGGTCCGCGACCGCCGGCGACACCCCCGGCAGCGGGGCCAGCCCCACGCCGCACAGGTCGCCCAGCACCGCCCCGCACTCCACGGACGCCAACTGGTTCCGGTCGCCGATCAGGACCAGGTGCGCGCGGGGGGGAACCGCCTGCAGCAGGCGCGCCATGGTCCCGACGTCGATCATCGACGCCTCGTCCACGATGACGATGTCGGCAGGCAGCAGGTTTCCGGCGTGGTACCGGACCCCCGAGGGCCGGTCCGGCAGCAGGCCCAGTCCCCGGTGCAGCGTCTTCGCGTCCAGCGGCACGAGATCGAGCAGCCCGGGGTCGAACCTCGGCCCCAGCCCGCCGTCCGCCAGCCGCGCGCGGAAGGCCTGCAGGTTCTCGCGGATGGACTCGTTCAAGCGTGCCGCGGCCTTGCCGGTCGGGGCCATCAGCAGGATGACCGGATCGCGCCCCGGTTCCCTCGCCCGGGCCTGCAGCAGCAGCAGCAGCAGGATCGCCGTGACCGTGGTGGTCTTCCCGGTGCCGGGCCCTCCCGACAGGATCGAGAAGCGGTTCAGGACCGACAGCATCGCCGCGACGCGCTGGCCCTGCACGACGGGCAGACCGATCCCCTCCGCCGGGCACAGCAGGTGCGTCAGCCCCTCCTTCAGGAGGTCGAAATCGACGTCGTCGGGCGGCAGGAGCAGGCGTTCCAGGATCTGGTCCTTCACGACGCGCTCGTGCCGCCAGTAGCGATCCAGGTACAGCCGGCCCGAATCGTCCGCCGCCGACTCCAGCACCAGGGGCGTGTCCCGGGCCTCGTCGGCCGACCGGCACAGCGGGCTGGTCCGAAGCTCGCGGATCCACGCCGCTGCCTCGGGCCACGCCAGGACCGGCACCGTGTCCCCCTCGTCGTCGTCGGACCTCGCCGGCCGGATCGACGCAACGGCACGGAGGTCCAGGCAAACGTGGCCCAGGCGAGGAGCCCGGCACGCCATCGCCAGCCCCAGCAGTTCCCCGGCGCCCGCGGTCCACGCCCGACCGCCGCGAGCCGCGTCCTCCCCGGCCAGGCGCGCCAGGCGACGCGCCAGTTCCACGTCCAGGGGATCCAGGACCCCGGCCTTCTCGAACGGGGTCAGGGGGTCGGTCCCTCGCATCAATCCGCCTCCCCCGGCCGGCCCGGCCCGTCGAACAGTTCCGCAAGCGCCCGGATCCTTTCGAACGGCGGGCGGCCGCGGTACACGCCCGTGTCCCCGTCCGGGTCCGGGCCCTGCATGCCGCGCACGAACAGGTAGTAGACCCCCCCGAAGTCCCTTTCGTAGTCGTAGCGTTCGCCCAGGCGCCACGCGAGGTGCCGGTGCACCGCGACGGCGTACAGGTGGTACTGCAGGATGTAGTCGTGGTGCGCCATCGCGGAATCGAGGCGCGGCCGGGCATAGTCCCCGAAGCGGCCCCGTTCCTGGTCCCGGCCCGCCAGCAGGCGGTTCGACTTGTAGTCCAGCACGTACCAGCGGCCGTCCCCGGGGCGCCCCGTCGGGCTCCAGCGGAACACCAGGTCGATGACGCCCTTCAGGAACCCCCGGAACCCGGCGAATCCCAACCGTTCCACCGTCCCTGCGTACCCGGCCGGAAGGTCGTCCGTGCCGCCCGCCCGGAAGGCCCGGGCCAGCGCCGCCGGGTGCACCGTGTCCCCGCGGGCCGAAGCCTCCAGGCCCCCGACCGCCGGGAAGCAGAATGCCAGTTCGGCCAGGCAGTCCCCCTTCGGCAGGGCGCGGAGGGTCGGTCCGTCCCGCACGGACCCACCCGGGATCCCGCCCAGCGGGGTGTCCAGGATCCGTTCCACCGCCCGTGCGAACGGGTCCTCCCACCTCGGGTGCAACCCGTAGAAGTCGCGCTGCTCCCGGACGACCTCCCGGACCCGTGCCTCGTCGGCATCGCGGAATCCCGTGCCCCGGGCCAGTTCCTCGAAGACCGCGTGCATGAACGTCCCGGCCTCGGCACCCCGCGGGAAGTCGTCCAGGGGGACGACCTCGACGTGCCGGTCGGACGCGCTCCCTTCCTCCGGCGGCGCCGTCACGTCGCTCTCGCCCGGCCCGGCGTGGTCCGCGGTCTCCTGCTCGTCCTGCTCCGCGTCGCCCGCGACCTCCGCCCGACCGCGGGCCGCGGCATCCGGCGACGCCTCGTGTTCGCCTTCCGCCCCCCCCGGCGGACCGGCCCGGACCTGGGCGTCCCGGACCAGCGCCGAGAAACTGGACCATCCCCAGCAGGGGTCGGAGGCCGGGCGATCGGGCCAGTCCTCCTCCCGCAGATCCTCCACGGCCAGCCGCCCCTGCGCGGGAGGCACGTATCGCGGCAGGCCCCCTGCGGGCTGGAAGACCGGGAACCACTCGATCGCCCGGCTGTCCGGGTCGCCCGGCACGGTCTCGGACGCGGTCGCGACGGCTTCGAGGTGCCTCCCCAGCTCCGCGTCGCCGACCCCCTTCAGCCGGGCCTGGATGGCCGCAAGCCGATCCGCCACCGGCGTGTCGATCGCGAGGTCCCGCGGTTGGTGCAGCAGGATGCCCAGCGGGGAGTCCTCCAGCGAACGGACCGCGCCCGTGACCAGGGTGGTCGCGTACCGCGCGCGAGTCAGGGCGACGTAGGCGTGCCGCTGCATCTCGGCCCGCCGTTCCGCCAGGGCCAGCCTCCGGTGGGTGTCGTGCAGGCCCGCCTCCTCGCGCGCGACGTTCACGGACAGCCTGCGATCCTCCTCGTGGAACCGCGGGAACTTCGCCTCCTCCGGGTGCATCACGAAGCCGTCCCACAGGAAGGGGCACCACACGAAGGGGTACTGGAGGCCCTTGCAGCCGTGCACGGTCACGACCTGCGCGGCATCCGCATCGCTCTCCAGCCGCAGCAGCTTCGCGTCGGGGTCGCCCTCGTCCGCCCCCCCAGCCATCTGCTGACGCAGCCACGCGACCAGGGCCTCGGGCTTCAGGGACTGCCGCTTCGACGCGTCGTGCAGCAGTTCCGCCAGGTGCAGCAGGTTGGTCAGGCGCCGCTCGCCGTCCGCCCACGACAGGAAGCGGGTAGTCACCTCGCGGGCGTCCAGCACTTCGCGCACCATCCGCATCAGGCCATGCTTCCTCCAGGTTCCGGCCCAGTCCTCCAGTTCCTGCGTCCTGATGCCCAGTTCCGCCTCGTCGGTTTCCAGGGCCAGCAGGCCCGCCGCCGCCAGCCCGCCGATCGAGGTCGCCAGGGCCGTCCGCACCGCCGTCCGATCCCCGGGGGAGATCACGGCCTCCAGGAACCACCGCAGGTGCCGGGCCTCGTCCGTGTCGAAGACGCTCTCCTGGCCGCGCCGGACGCAGGGCACGCCCGCCTCGCGCAGGGCCTGCTCGATCGCGCGCCCCTGCCGGTGCGACTTGACCAGCACCGCCACGTCCCGGGGCGCGACCGGTCGCATCGCGGGCCGATCGGGGTCGTCGCGAACCTTGGCCCCCTGTCCCGGGTCCAGGAACCTCGCGATGTCGGCCGCGACCCAGCGGGACACCCACTGCCGGGCGACCTCCGCCCGGATCGGCTCGGTCGACCCGCGCCGGCCCAGCAGGGCGATCCTCAGCGGCTTCCCCCCCCACGATTCCGGGTACGTCCAGCGGTCCTCCCGGTGCTTCCCGGGCACGCTGACCTCGACGTACTCGACCTCTCCCGAACGCAGGAACGGGTCCCCGTCGTCCCTCCCCGCCGCCCGATCCGGGACGCGGTACAGGCAGTTCAGCGCGTCCACCAGCCGGCCGTCGGACCGGAAGTTCCGGGCCAGCGTCCTCTGCACCGCCCGGCCGCGCGCGACCAGGTACGTGTCCAGGTCCGCCCCGCGGAAGGCGTAGATCGCCTGCTTCGGGTCCCCCACCAGGAACAGCCGGCCCCCGTCGTCCCTGCGGGCCGGGCCGTCCCCCTCGTCCCCGCGCCCCAGGAACACCCGTTCGAAGATCTCCCACTGCACCGGGTCCGTGTCCTGGAACTCGTCGATGATCGCGACGCGGAACTGCCCGGCGATCGCCCGGCGCAGCACCTCGCTGGACGCCCGGTCCGGCCTCAGCCCGTCCCGCAGCCGCCGCAGGAGGTCCTCGAATCCCTGCACGTGCGCCCGCCGCTTCCGCTGCTCGACGGCCTCCAGCACGTGCCGCACCAGGCCCGTGCGGAAGTCCATCAGGAAGCCGTGGATGCCCCCTCGCGCCGCGGGCGCCATCGCCAGCACCTCGTCCGCGGCCTCGAACAGCGGCCAGGGCAGTTCCACCGGCCCCTTCTGCGCCTCGCGGATCCTCGCGGACGCGTACCAGGCCATCTTGCCGAACTCCGGGTCCCCGCCCGCGGCGTCGTCGGGCCCGGGGTCGTAGGCCCCCAGCCGCGTCCGGTCCAGCCACGTAGCGACCGCCCCGGCCCGGCCGTCGATCCAGGCCTCCCGGTAAGCGCTGCCGTTCAGGCGCCGGTCCCGGCAGGCGGCCCGCAACGCCTCGTGTGCCGCCGCCGCCTGTTCGTCCCATGCCGCCCGGAACCGGTCCACCGCGTCGCGCCACGCCTTCCAGCCTGCCGGGTCGAACCCGGTCCACGCCTTCGGGTGGATGCGATCCTTCAGGTCGGGATCGGCCAGCACCAGCCTCGCCAGGCGCCGGGCCGCCGGCAGCCCGCCCAGCGTCTTCCCCTGCAGCAGGGCCAGCCGGTCCCGCGATTCGTCGTGGGTCCTCGCCGCCCAGTAGTCCAGGATCGCGTCCTCGACCACGGGGCCCAGGTCCGCCTGCAGTTCGCAGTCGAACTCGGTCCCGCTCTCGAAGGCGTTTCGCAGCAGCATGCGCTGGCAGAAGCCGTGGATGGTCGAGATGGTGATCTCGTCGAACGACTCCAGAGCCAGCTGCACGCGGTTGCGGGCGCGGTTCAGGCCCTCGCCCCCCCCCGCCTGACCCGCCAGGAAGTGCAGGATCGCGTCGTCCTCCTCCCGGATCTCCTGCCCGGCCAGCGCGCGCTCGAACCCCGCCCTGGCCTCGCGAAGCCGGCTGCGGATGCGTTCCCGCATGTCCGCCGTCGCCGCCTCCGTGAAGGTCACGACCAGGATCTCCTTCGGCGCCGCCTGCACGTCCCCGGGCCCCCGGACGGTCAGTTCCGGCTGCACGACCAGGCGCAGGAAGACGTTCGTGATGCTGTAGGTCTTGCCCGTCCCGGCGCTGGCCTCGATCAGCATCGCCTTCGCGGACAGGTCCCCGCAGGCTTCGAACTCGACGGGCCTTCCGGTGCCTTTCATCCGGGCACCTCGCTGCCGCCCGCCGTCGCCGCCAGGATCGGGCGCCACACCCTCAGGGCCAGTTCCTCCGGCCGGAAGCCCCCGGGCGTCGGCAGGCCCGGCAGATCGAAGCCCGGGTCCCACGGGTCCTCCCCTTGCAGGACCCGCTGCAGGCACGGATCGGCGTCCTCCTTCGGGAACTCGTCGCCTTCGCCGGTCTGCCACTGGCCCAGGGCCGCCCGCCGGCCGGACGCGTCCGGGTCGGCACCGGGACGCGGCCCCAGGAATGCCCGGGTGTATGCGCACGAGGATTCCGGGAACAGCAGCAGGGGCCGCCGCCACCCGAACCGGTACAGGTCGGCCAGGTTTGCCAGCCGTTCCCTTGCGTGCGCCGGCAGGTCGCCTTCGCCCCCCCCCGCACCCCGGAAGGCGACGACATCACCCCAGTCGGATGACCGTCCCCTGCGGCCCACCAGGGTCGTGACGCCCGGGAACCCCGGGTCGCAGGCGCACGCGAGCAGGTGCCGCAGCCACGCGCCCAGGACGTGCCTCGCCCGCACCGAGCCGTACTGCGCGATCACCTGCCCCGACGCCCACACGTCGTCCAGGGTGCCCCGGATCGACAGGCCGGGCACGTCCAGCGAGGCATCGACCGTCCTGCGCGACCCGCCACGCAACGGCGCCGCCGAATCGAAGACCTTCCCCGCCTCGGTCCGGATCCGGTCCAGCAGAAGGTCGCCCGGGACCCCCAGCGGGACCGTCCCCTGCAGGCGGATCCGCCGGCGGACCGCCCCGGGATCCTGCCCCGCCAGCAGCGCCCGCAGCACCTCGTCACCCACGGCCCAGTCCTCCAGGCCGGTCAGCGCGATCGGTTCGCGGTCCCCGGTCTCGTCGGCATGCTCGTCCAGCCGCACGGCCAGCCGCTTCTGCAGGAGCTGCCGGACCGGGTTCTGGAAGAAGCGGACCAGGTCGTCCACGGACACGACCCGCTCCGCCTCGGGCGGGTCCGGCAGTTCGGCCGTGAAGAAGGCGGGCACCGGCTGCCGCGCCTTCAGCAGTTGCACCGCCCCGGCCTTCGCCCGGCGATCGAAGCTGCGGCGGCCGTCGTGCCGGAAGCTCTCGATGCCGAAGGCCTGCAGGGGCAGCTTCGCCACCAGGTCGCGGCGCCGTTCCTCGAAATCCCGGCCCGGCAGGTCGAACGAGTCCGCCAGCACGTCCAGCAGTTCGCCCACCGGCACGGCCGGCGGCAGGTCGGCGTTGTCCCGCAGGCTGCGCCCGTTCCACGTGACGATCAGGTTCTTCCGGGCCGCCAGCAGGGCCTCCAGGAACAGGTGGCGGTCGTCGTCGCGCGGGCTGCGGTCCCCGGTCGCGGGGTGCCGGCCCAGCAGGTCGAAGCCCATCCGGCGCTGCTGGCGCGGGAAGCCTCCGTCGTCCATGCCCAGCAGGCACACGACCTGGAACGGGATCGTCCGCATCGGGACCAGCGCGCAGAAGTTCACCCCGCCCGCCAGCAGCGCCGCCGACGAGGACGATTCGGCCATCTGCTGGTCGATCACCGCCCGCACCGTGTCCAGGTCCATCCCCCGGTCGAACCCCGCGGCACCGGCGTTGCGCGACAGGTTCCGGAACACGTCCAGCGTCTTGCGGACACGCCAGTACTCGCTTCCCGGCAGATCCACGAAGGCCTCCACCAACCCCCGGGCCAGCGCCTCCCATTCCGAGGGCTTGCGGGCCAGTCCCCCGGGCTGGAAGGCCGCCGGGTCGTCCGTGCCCTGGATCTCCGCGACGGTGTCGAACAGCGTCTCGCAGAAGCGCACGAAGCGGCCCAGCCTTCGGGCCGCCCCGCCCTCCACGTCGTCGAACGGCAGCACGTCGGCGAAGGTCCTCTGCCCGTCCCCGGGCATCGCGCAGCCCAGCAGCAGCCGGTCCAGCCCGAACCGCCACGTGTTCCGGCGGTCCTCCGGCTGGGCCTGGGACCTGCGGTGGCGCTCGTCCAGGCCCCACCTCGTTCCGCTGGCCGCCACCCAGGAGTGCACCGATTCCAGGTCCCGCGCGTCCAGCCCGAAGCGCCTCCGCACCGGATCCAGCGACAGCAGGTCCAGCACGTCCGACACCGGGAACCGGCCCGCGGACAGGCCCAGCACCCGGGACACCACCTCGGCCACGACGTTCGTCTGGCGGGCGCTGCGGTCCGCGATCCGGAAGTCGATGGCCGGAAACCCCGCCCCCTGCCGGGCGTTCCGGGCGTCCGGTTCGCCGTCCGAGAAGACCGCGTCGATCAGCGGCGCGAAGGAGTCGATGTCGGGGGACATCACGACCACGTCGCGCGCCTGCAGCGTCGGGTCCGCCTTGAGCAGCCGCAGCACCTCGTCCCGCAGGACCTCGACCTGCCGCAGCGCGCCGTGGCAGGCGAGGAACCGGATCGACCCGTCGGGGGCCTCCAGCGGGACCGGTGCCTCGTCCCCGTCGCTCGTCCCTTCCCGCCCCTCGTCCCCGCCCCCCACCGGTCGCCGCTGCCGCAGGTTCAGCAGGTCCGACTGCAGCGTCGCCAGCATCGACCCGCCAACGCCGGGGTCCTCGTAGTCCTCGATCACCGGCGGCGAGTCGCCTTCCGGTCCGCCCGCCGCGGCCTCCTCGGCCTGGGTCAGCAGCAGGTGGAAATCCCGCCCCAGCCGGCCCAGCGACTTCAGCAGCGGGTGGCCGTAGTGGTGCAGGTCCTCGGGGCGGGAGTCGATGTGGCGGGCCAGGTTCCGGGCCGCCTCCTCGTCGGTCAGCATGTCCCCGAAGTACCGGTGCGACGGGCTCAGCGCATACAGCCGCACGTCGATGCGGGCCGACAGCGCCACCAGCACGCGCACGAACGACGGCGGCAGGGTCGAGATCCCGAACAGGCACAGGCGCGGGGGCAGCCCCTCGATCGGCAGCGACAGGTCGGACAGCGCCCGGATCGCGTCGTCGATCCTCCCGGTGGGATGCGGCGTCCGGATCGAGCCGACCACCGCCCTCCACAGGCGCGCCTGCCAGTCGTCCTTCCCCCCCGGGGCGTCCGGAGCGACGCGCTGCCCCCGGACCCGGATCCCCTCGCCCCGGTCCCAGTCCGCGATCCACTCCGGCCGGAAGTTCGCGTAGTCGTCGAACAGGTTCGCCAGCCGCCGGGCCAACTGGTATTCCTTGCGGCGGACGGTCCCGTCGGCCGCCTCCTCCAGGTAGGCCTGCATCGCCGGGTCCAGCCGGTCGCGCAGCCCCGGCAGCACCTGCAGCAGCACCCACGTCACGCGGTCCGGGTCCCACGGGTCGCCGTCCGCGGCCGCGCCCCCGTCTTGCCCCCCCCGGGTCGCCTCACCGTCGCGCCCGTCCAGCGCCTCCAGCGCGCGGGCCATCGCCATCCGGAAGACCTTCGCAGGAAACGGGAACTCCACGTTGGCGCAGACCCCGATCTCCTGCGACAGGACCATCGACAGCCAGCGGCTCATCCCCTGGCTGTGCACCACGACCGCGTCCGCCGCGATCGGATCCGGCAGCGGGTTCGCGCGCAGGTATTCCGCCAGACGCAGCGCCAGGCGCTCCGAACGATTGCTGCGGACGATCTGCAGGCCGGCCAAGGAACCCCCTCCGGAAGCCGTCGGTGTCCCGGCGATGGTACTACGGGGATGAGACGGGGGAACGGGGAATGCCGCGACCGGGCCGGGCGATGCGCCAGCCGCTGACGCCGCCGGGTCGCAATCGCCTCGGGTTCCGTGCCGTTGATGACGACGCAACCGTCCTTGGGCCCCGTGCGGCGACCCGGACGGACTCCCTCCGACCCAGGCGATGGATCATGGTCGACCGTGCACGTTGACAGACCTCGATGGCCGTTGGAGCATCGGACGCGTTGCGCGCCATTCGCGATCTGGCATCGGGGGGGGGCTGGTGGAGGCTTTCGTCATGGAAGGGTTGTTCACAAGGTCGGTCCGCTCTGCCACGGCAATCACTGCGGGGGTTGCGGTTCTTCTTCTTGCTTCCCTGGCAAACGGCCAGATGATGAGATCCGACCTTGTATCCTGCGCGCAGCGCGAGATCGATCAGTACTGTTCGGAAATCCCTCCGCTGCGGGAGTCCGGAGTGAAAGCAAAGGTCTACCCCAGCATCAAGGGGGGGAAAGATCACCTGACCCTTGTTGTTGTCGGCCGCAAGAATTTCCCATACAAGAACGCGGATTCGAAGGCGTTGGGCGAATGGGCGGTGCCGCTATCAACGTTCATCTTCGTCCAGAAGCAGGAAGAAGGCCTGGCAAGTGAACAACACACGGACCTTCTCCCGTTTTACAACGAAATCGTGTTCGTATACCTCGACACGAAGGAGATATGGGGGTTCGCCGGCAACCGGGTGTCTTCGTTCATGCGGGAACAACAGAAGTCGGATTGGTCGCGGCCGGAGAGAATCCGGTTGTTCAAACTGCTCGAGAAGGGATACTTCAAACTGGGACAATCGGACTTGACGCCGGCCATCAGGAAATGGATCGCCTTTGTCAGCGAATGACGTGACCACGGCGATTGGCCGACATGGGGAGGAACTGGTGGACAGATTGTACGGTCATTGCCGGGCCTTGGCCGTCATGGTGCCTTTCTTCGTGTTCCTGGCCGCGGAATCGCCGGCATCCCCTCTGGGCGTCGAAAAGTACCTCGAATCGCACGGGGTCTTCCATTACAAGGACGATTCGGGAACCTATGGGAAGGTGCTGTTCGAGTCCACTTCCGTGAAATTGAAACTCGTCAACGGAAAGACCCGGATCGTGACCCGGGAAATCAACGGTTCGTACGGTCTGAAAGGTAGCGACCTGCTCGTCCTCCGCGACCGCCGTTCCGGCCAGGAATTGAAGTGGCGATTCTTGAAGATCGAAGGCGATCACGCGACCATCGAGGGTGGCATCTACCTTCTTCCATTCAAGTCGGATGAATGGAATGCCTACGATACTCCCGGCTCGTTCAAGGACGTCCATAAGGGTGAGCAGTATCGTGCAAGCGATGTCCGCCCGCCGTCGGTCGGCGAACTGATCGTCCTGGGGGCGGCAGCGGCCTTCAAACAGTATCTGGAGCAGCCAAGGCGCCAGAGTACCGGTGCGCAGTCATCGCGCGATGGCGATTGGCGTCAACGTCGGGCCTGCGAAGCGAACTGTGAAGCACAGCGGGGCACCTGTCATACCGGTTGCCAAGGACTGTCGGATCGCGCGTACTTTTCGAGCGAGCGGAGTCGCTGCACCGGAGAGTGCTGGAGCAGCTACTACCGCTGCAAACGCACTTGTCCATGACCTTGCAGGTGCCGACGTTTTCCGCGATCCGCAATTGACGGACTCGCTGCCCTCGTTCCGGGCGCAGTACGGCCGGGTTTCCATGCCGCACGGGGCGTCCTGGTGTGGACGCCAGGAGGCGCCTGATCCCCGGGGTTCAGGAACTCTACCCCCGCAAAATCCATTTCCACGCGGGCTCGGCGACGAGGCCGTCCGGGACCGCGGACGGCAGCCCGGCGGTGGTGGCGGTCAGAAGGCGGGCGGTCGCATGGGGGAAGCCGCGGCGGGCCTCGGCCAGGGCCCGAAGTTCCCGGGCGGCAGTCTCGCCCCCGGAGGCATCGGCGCAGACCTGGATCAGTTCCGCGTGCCCGTCGGGATCGCGCGCCAGGAAGTCCACCTCGAAACCGTCCGCCGTCCGCACGTAGGTGACCTCGGCACGGCGCCGCTCCAGTTCCACCCGCACGGCCGTCTCCAGCGCGTGCCCCAAGTTCGAACGGCCGGTGCGGTCGAAGACCGGGATGAGGCCGGGGTCCACCGGGTAGACCTTGCGCGGGTTGACCATCCGCTGGCGTTCCGACGCCGACTCCATCCAGACGGTGCGGACCAGGAAGCAGTCCTGCAGGTGGCCGACCATCTCGTGCAGCGTGTCGCGCCCGATGGCGATGCCCTGGGACTTCAACGCGGCGTGGAACTTCTCGACGCTGAAGGATCCCGCGGGATTGCCCAGCAGGTGCCGCACCAGCCACCGCAGCCCGGTCACGTGCGTGACGCCGTGCCGTTCGACCACGTCGCGCAGGATGGCCACGTCCACGTAGTCCCGCAGAAGTTGCATCCGGGTGGCCAGGGGATGGCCCTGCGCCTCGGGAAAGCCGCCGGTCTGCAGGTACTCCAGGAAGGCGTGCTCCACTTTCGATCGCGCCGCCGCCGGGAGGGCCTTCCGGGCCGGTGGCAGGGGCTGCCCCGCATGCCGCAGGGCCTCGTCGAACCCGAAGGGATGGAGGACGACGGACCAGGCCCGCCCCCGCAGGGACGTGGCGATCTCCCGGGACAGCAGGGCGGCGGACGACCCGGTCAGGACCACCTCGACCGACTCGCTGTCCAGCAGGCGTCGCACGAACCGCTCCCAGCCGGGAACCGCCTGGATCTCGTCCAGGCACCACAGCACGGGGGTGCTTCCCCCGCGCAGTTCGGGATGCTGCAGGTAGAAGGCCTCCAGCAGCATCGGCAACTGCCCCGCCTGCAGGCCCGCCAGGCGGTCGTCCTCGAAGTTGACGTAGGGGAGGTGCTCCAGAGGCGTGCCGGCCCGGACGCGGTCCGACCGCAACTGGTGAAGGAAACAGGTCTTGCCCGCGCGACGCATGCCGATGACCGCGGTGGCCTTGCCCGGGAACTGCACGGCGCCCTGGACGCGACGGGGGGTCAGGGAAGCAAGGGGGCGGGCCGCCGCGTCCGCCAGCATCTCCGACAGGATCGCGGACATCCGCGCGGCATCGACCGGAGGGGTTTCGGGCATCGCATTTCTCCTTGAACCAGGGAGAAAGTAGCGCGGTATTCTCCTTTGTTCAAGGAGAAAGTAGAACGTCCCGCCTGCTTGAATCACACCCGGTTCGAAGCCATACTCGCGAAGCGGAGACAGCACGATGGACGACCCCCGACCACCGACCACGGACCTGCGGCAGGACGATGCGGTTCCGTACTTCCTGTGGGATCGGAACGTGACCGTCGGCCGGCTGCGCCAGGCGCTCCGCACCCCGGACGACCCGCAGAGGATCCCGCTGCTTCGCGCGCTGTTGCGCGAGGCACGGCCGGACGAGGTCTGGCAGTTCGTCGCGCCGCAGGACGTGCTGCGCGAATGGGTGGCCATCTCCCCGGGTCTCGGACGACGCCGGGAGTTCTGGGAATGGCTGCTGGACTCCTGGAGGAAACTTGGACTCCTTCCGTGACGCACTGACGACGGTGCAGCGCGAGATCCTGGACGCGCTGAAGGACGCGCCACCGTTCTACCTGACCGGCGGCGCTGCGCTGGCGTCGTCCTACCTGGGGCACCGGCAGTCGCTGGACCTCGATCTGTTCGTTGTCGACGCCCTGGACCTGGAGGCGCTGGCCGCGTTCCTGCAGCGAACCTGCGTGCAGCGGGGCTGGGCCGTCGAGGAGGTCCGGGTCTATCCCGGGTTCCGGAGATACCTGGTTCGAAGCGTAGCGGGGTCCTCCCTGGTCGACCTCGTCCACGAGACGGCGGCCCAGATGGTGCCGATGGCGGCCAAGCCGGTCCGCGATGGCGTCCGGGTCGATGCCGTGCAGGACCTCGTCGCGAACAAGTTGTGCGCGATCCTGGGCCGGAGCGAGGTCAAGGACCTGGTCGACCTGTACTTCCTGGCCGGCAGCGGGATCGACGTGCTCGCCAGCCTGGATGACGCACGCCGGAAGGATGCCGGCCTGGACCCGGCGACCCTGGCCTGGGTGTTGCGACAGACCCCTACGGATCCCGAGGGACTGATGCTTCTCCGGCCGGTGACCGCGGAGCAGGTCTCCCGGTTCCGTGACCAACTCGTCGAACGGCTGGCCGCCATGGCCTGGCCGCGTGGCGAGACCTGATCCAGGGGCCCCGGAACCCGCGGTATTCTCCTTCGTTCAAGGAGACTGTCGCGGCGTTCTCTCCTTCACCCAAGGAGAACCTGCGCCCCGGTCGGGCCGCCGACCACCACCGCGTGCAGCCGCGCCCGCGTCAGGCCCACGTACATCACCTGGTCGAAGTAGGCCGACGGCAGGTCGTCCAGGTCGGCCAGGATCACGACCGCGCGCTCCAGGCCCTTGAAGCGGTGGACGGTCTGCACGACGACGATCTGGGCGACGGGGGGGTCGCGGGTCCCCGGATTGGCCATGCTGGCGCTGCTGGCCGCCACGACTGGAAGTGCCGGTTGTTCGCGGGAGGCTGCTCCACCATCCTCGGGGTCGTCGTCCGCGACGACGTCGCCTTCCGTCGAGACTGCCCGTCCTGCTGAGCCTACGCCCGGGGAATCAGCGCCTGAAGTCGCGGCCTCCCCTTCCGCCGCACCTTCACCGGAGGTCGCTGCCATGGAGCGCATCACCATCCCCAACAAGACCGTCTGGGACGCCGGCGACGTCCGGATCGCCGTCGGATACATCGTGGCGGGTCCCGACGGCCCCGAAGCGCATCTGGAGGTCCTGCCGTCCGGCATTCGTGCCTCGCCCCGGTCGACCGGGCATCTCGTGCACCGGGGCTCGACCTTCCAGGCTGGCGCCCGGTCCTACCGCGTGCTGGACCTCGTGACCGGACCGGCCGGGGGAGGCGGGGTCATCCTGGCGCCCCAGTCCGGCCTCCCCTCGTCCCCGTGAGTCACCCGGGCTTTTAGTTGTACCTGGATTCTGCTAATCTGCATACAGCTTGCAGACGCCCCGGGGGGCCGCATGGAATTCGTCGGTCGGGAACGGGAACTGGCGCTGCTGCGGGAGCACCTGGATCGGCCCGGGGCCGGCCTGTTCGTGCTGTTCGGACGGCGTCGCATCGGCAAGACGGCGCTGCTGCAACGGGCATTGGAAGGGCGCACGCGCACCGCGTATTTCGTGGCGACGCGGTCCACGGCCACCGAGGAACTGCGGCGGCTGTCGGACGCGCTGGCCAGCCAGTGGGACGTGCCGTTGCTGGCCGCCCAGCCCCTGGCATCCCCCGAGGCATGGATGGCCTTCCTGGAGGGCGTGACCGGCCCGGCCATCCTGGCCCTGGACGAGTTCCCCTGCCTGGTGGAGAGCATGCCCTCGTTGGCCGGGCTGTTGCAGGCGGCCTGGGACGGCCGGCTGGCGCGGGGGAACCTGAAGATCGTCGTGCTGGGATCGGCGGTGGGGATGATGGAACAGTCGTTCCTGTCGCCCCGTTCGCCGCTGTTCGGCCGACGCACCGGCCAGTTGCGGTTGGGTCCCCTGGGGCCGGAGGAACTGTCCCCCGCCTTTCCCGGACCGCTGGTGGACCGCATCGAACTGGCCGCCCTGTTCGGCGGCGTGCCGGGATACCTGCAGCGCCTGGACCCCGACGACACGCTGGCCCGGAACCTGGAACGCCGCGTGCTGACCCCCGGCGAGCCCCTGTACGAGGAGGTCCCCTTCCTGCTGCGCGAGGAACTGCGCGAGCCCCGCGTGTACCAGTCGGTCCTGGCCGCCATCGCCGCCGGGTCCCGGAAGTTCGGGGAGATCTCGTCGAAGGTCGGCCTGGACCGGGCGAACCTCTCGCGCTACCTGTCGGTGCTGGCGGACCTGGGCATGGTCGAACGCGAGGTGCCGGTGACCGAGCGACAGCCGGACAAGAGCCGCAAGGGGCTTTACCGGCTGGCCGATCCCTTCCTGGACACCTGGTACGCCTTCGTCCACGGGAACCGGAACGACCTGGAACGAGGCCGCGTGGAGGAGGTCTTCGCGAACCGGGTGATGCCCCGCCTGCACCACCACCTGTCCCGGGCCGTCGAACCGGTTCTGCGCCGCCTGTTCGTGGAGTCCGGCCTGGCGGCCCAGGCGCCCTTCCCCATCGCGATGTCCGGCCGCCACTGGAGCCCGACGGCGGAATTCGACCTGGTCCTGCTGGACGAGGAACGCCGCCGCGCCTTCGTGGCCGAGGTGAAATGGTCGCGCGAACCGGTTCCGCGAACGCTGCTGGACGACCTCCGCGGACGCGTCTCCCGGGAAGCCGACTTCACCGGCATGGACGTCACGCTGGCGATCGTCAGCCGATCGGGATTCCGTGGCCGTCGTGGCACCGCCACGGACGAGCGGTTGATCGACCTGTCCTCGATGTGACTCGCCCTGTTCCGGCACGCTGCATGCCGCTTCCAACCGGGACCATTGCTTGCGCATCCCCTGTTCAACCCCTAATATCCTGCGTATGAAGAACCTCGGACCCCTGATCCGTCGTAGGCGCCGTGACCTCGGATTCACTCAGGCGGAAGTCGCGCGCCGATCGGGCATCAGCCTGGCCACGCTCCAGAACATCGAGGCGGGACGGGCCAATCCGGCGTTCTCGACGCTGTCGAAGGTCCTGCGGGAAATCGCCCTGGAGGCCGGCTGCCAGGCCGTGGAGACGGACTGGAAGGCCCTGTGCCGGCTGGGGTTGCCGCTTGCGACGACGCGGCCACCCGGGACGACGCGCAGGACCGGGGACCGGCTGGTCCGGGAACTGGCGCCCGCACTGGCGGCCCTGGAGCGAGGCACCGATGCCGGTGCCAGCCGGGAAGCCGAGGCCATCCAGGCACTGCTGCTGGCGCTGCGACTGCACTTCCCGGAGTTCTTCGCGGCGCGGTTTGCCCGCGGTTCGTCGGCATGGATCCTGGCGACGAGGGTCCCGGATGGCCGGGTCACGAAACTGTACCGGATCGCCCGGGCGACCCTTGCGGAGTACCTGTGATGGCGATGGACCGCAACCTTCTGGATCGATTCCTGGACCTGGCCGTGGACCGCCTGGACGGAGACTGGGTCATCCTCGGCGGGATGGTCCTGCCCCTGGTCGGCATCCAGCACCGGGTCACGCTGGACATCGACGTGGCGGGCCCGGAGGGGAACCGGCAGACCCTGGAACTCCTGGAAATCGCCCAGTCGATCGGGCTCCCGCCCGAGGCCGTGAACCAGGCGGCGGCGTTCTTCCTGCACCGGATCCCGGGGTGGGAGCAACACCTCGTCCCCGTTCGCCAGGGGCTGCGAGCGGTCTTCCATCGTCCGGATGCGACCCTGTACGTCCTCCTGAAACTGGCACGATTGACCGCGACGGACCTTCAGGACTGCCTGCGATACGTGCAGTGGGCTCGTGACCGGAACGAGCCGATCCAGACGGACGTGATCCGGCAGGCCATCGAACGCGAATTCCGGGCCGGACCCGCCCAGGGAAAACGGGAACGGCTGGAGATCCTGCGAGACGCGATCCTCTGAATTCTCCCCGATTCGTTCCCCGCAGAACGGCACGCTGCATGCCGCTTCCTGCCTGAACACGCCCACCCAGGCTCGGATCTCCACGCCGGCGAGATTCACGGAAGACACCCCACGCGACGGAACCGGAGTGGCTGGACGCCGGCCACGCGAGGGTGGCGGCACCGATCACCGCCCCGTCTTCGACTGGCTGGCCCGCGAGGGGCTCGACCCCGACGTCTTCGTCGGCCTGACCGACCTGGAATCGCTGTTCCCGGATACCGCGCCCGGACGGTGGGGACCTTCCGGTTCAGGGCACGATCGACCGGGCCGGGCGGAAGCCGAGGTCCTCGTCGTGGCGCATCGAGCCACGCGCGTCGCGGCGTGCCGAACGTGCGTCGGTGGCCCCTCCCATCCACGAACCTCCCTTGCGGACCCGGCCGGAACCGGTGGCGGGGCCCAGCGGATCCGTCGCGCTGTCCGTGGAGGGGATTCCGTACCAGTCCCAGACCCATTCCCACACGTTCCCGATCATGTCGTAGAGGTCCAGGGGGTTCGCCCGAAGGGTACCCACCGGAAGCGCGGAGTACCTGTCCACGCCGTCGTAGCAGTTCCCGCAGAAGCAGGCGATCGGATCCAGCACGTCGTTCGGTTCCTCGCACGATAGCAGGGACGAGGTGCCGTTGTACGTCCCCCCGGCCGTCCCCCCCCGGGCCGCGAACTCCCACTCCGCCTCGGTCGGGAGGCGGTACCCGCTGCACGACAGGCCCGTGAACATAACCCCGGTGCAGGCATACCCGGGGTTCCCGGGAATCCCGCTGCACCCGGCAAGGGTGTAGCACTGCGACAGCCCCTCCTGCTCGGACAGCCTGTTGCAGTAGGCCACCGCGTCCCACCAGGTCACGTACTCCACCGGGCAGGCGCTCCCGCACGCCGAGTACAGCGAGGGGCTGTTCCCCATCAAGGCCGCCCACTCCGCCAGGGAGACCTCGGTCGCCTTCAGGCAGAACGCTTGCGTCAGCGTCACCTCGTGCAGCGTCTCGTTGGGGGACCGTCCGGGCTCGTCTTCGGGCGAGCCCATCAGGAACGCCCCCGGGAGGACGACGACGTATCCCTCCGGGCACGCATCATCGCCCCCCGCGACCTCCACAGCCGCCCCTTCCTCCCGACCGGAATCGGACCCGATCGCATCCGTCCCCTCCAGTCGCGGATCACCCGGCGGACTGTCGCAGGCGCCCGTCACGCACGACGCCAGCAGGGCCGCCCCCAGCAGGAGCCGAATCCCACGCATTTGCCCCCCTCCCCGTCCCGGCAGGACCGTCAACGGGATGCCTTGCAGGTCCCCGTACCGGCGTCGCAGGCCGTCTCCGAGGGACAGTCGAGATCGCAGGAACAGGCCCATCTGACCGGCCGGAAACCGGACGTCTTGCCGCCGCTGTCCGGGACGGCGGGTTCCCGGTTCGCGGCCCGGATGCCGCCCGCCTTCGTGTCGAAGGCGCCGCCGCGCCGGACCCGGCTGGAGCCGGACGCGGGACCCAGGGGATCCGTCACGGGATCCGAGGGGTAGTCCGCGTGCCAGTCCCAGACCCATTCCCAGACGTTCCCCAGCATGTCGTGCAAGCCCCAGGCGTTGGCCTGCTTGTCCTTCATCACCGGATGGATCGTCGATTCCGAGTCGCCGCACCACCACGCGACGTCATCCAGCACCTTGTCCTTGCCGCAGTCCTCGCAGCCGGCCCCCTCCCCGCGCGACCCGGCATAGGTGTCCCCCGTCGTGCCGGCCCGGGCCGCGTATTCCCACTCCGCCTCGGTGGGCAGGCGGTAGCCCGTGCAACCCACGCCGGCGAACGTCACGAGGTTGCAGATGTAGTCCCCCTTTCCTGGCGTCCCGCCGCAGCCCGTCAGGACATAGCAGTCCGGAAGCCCCTGCTGGTCCGAAAGGAGGTTGCAGAACTTCACCGCATCCCACCAGGAGACGTTTTCCACGGGGGCGCTGCCCCCCGCGAGGTCGAACAGGGAAGGGTTGTTCCGGGCCACCGCGAACCATTCGGCCTGGGTGACCTCGGAGGCCTTCATGCAGAAACTGCCGCCGATGGTCACGGGATGGGCCGTCTCGTCGGCCTCGGCGCAGCCTCCGGATGCCCCGGCCGGCGATCCCATCGTGAACGTTCCGGCGGGCACCGGAACGAAGCCGTCCGGGCACCCGCAGGGCGTGCAGGCACCCTCCTGGCAACCGCACGTGCAGGTCTTCACCCGGGTCTCCTGCACGCCGCAACTGTCGAACCAGAAGAGGTCCAGGCCGACGCATCCCATCCGGTGCCTGGGCGCGCACGCGCACTGGCCCTCGATGCACTCCCGGCCCCCGGTGCAGGTGCCGCAACTTCCCTCGCAGCCGTCGTCGCCGCACTGCAGGCCATCGCACCGCGGGACGCACAGCGACCTCGCCGGGCGCATCCCGATGTTGCTGCTGCGATCGCCGGGCAGGTCCTTGTCCCGCCAGGCGGACCGGGAATATTCCGCCCCGTATCCCCATCCACCTCCGCGCAGGAGCCGGTACTGGCCCGAGGACGGTCCGATCGGGTTCTCGACCGGATCGACCGGGTAGGGGCCCAGCCAGTCCCAGACCCACTCGTTGACGTTCCCAAGCATGTCGAAGAGGCCCCAGGCATTCGGTTCCAGGCCCCGGACGACGTGCGGCCCGCACTGATCCCCCCCTGCACAGGTCTCCGCCGACGGGGCGCTGGCGCAACTGTTTCCCCGGTACCACGCGATCGAGTCCAGCGCCTCGTTGGGGGTCGCGCAGTGGGTCTTCGTCAGCGCCCCGTGGTACGTGTCCGTGGTGGTCCCTGCCCTCGCGGCGAATTCCCACTCCGCCTCGGTGGGCAGGCGGTAGCCGGTGCACGAGGTCCCCCTGAACGTCACGTCGATGCACGCGTAGTCGCCCTCTCCCGGCGTCCCGCTGCAGCCCGCCAGGGTGTAGCACTCCGGCAGCCCCTCCCGGGCCGAAAGCCGGTTGCAGAACGCGACCGCGTCCCACCAGGACACCATTTCCACGGGGCAGTCGCTTCCGCACCAGGCGAAGTAGGCCGGGTTGTTCCCCATCACCGCCTGCCACTCCCCCTGGGTCAGTTCGGTCTCCTTCAGGCAGAAACTCCGGCTGAAGGCGACATCGTGCCGCGGCTTCTCGCTGGCGGTTGCAAATTCCAGGAACGACGCCCCCATCTTGAACGTGCCGGGCTGGACCGTCACGTACCCCTCCGGGCAGTCGCCGCAGGAAAGGCAGGCGGCGCCGAGGCACCCGCACGCGCACGACCTGGCCAGGTCGCCCTGCCCGCCGCAGGAGTCGATCCAGTACAGGCTTCCCGCGAAGCACGCCTGGTGGTCCCTGGCGTCGCACGAATCCGGGGCATCCCCGACCAGATCCGCCGGATCCGAGTCCGTCCCGGCCGGGTCGGTCACCTCGTCCCCCCCGTCCGCGACCACCCCGCCGTCCGCCTCCGAGTCGATCGCGGCATCCCCCGCGCCCAGCCACGCCCCCTTCTGCAGGTCCGAAAGCCCCGAGCACGCCCCCGCAACCGCAGCGGCAAGCGCGATCGACCACGTCACTCGAAGTCCTCGCATCCCCAGCCCCCGCTCGTCATCGCAAGTCGATCGCGACACCCACCACCCCACCGCCGGTCGTCGGGGCCACCGTCGCGCGGATCGGCGCCTTCGGCCACAGGACGGCCGACGTGATCCCCCCCGCCAGTCCCAGGACCGACAGTCCCACTCCCAGGACCAGGTTCCGCGGACCGACCTCGTCCGCCGCCCACCATCCCTGCCGCTCGGGGTCCCAGTGCCTGTCCTGCGCGTTCGATCGATCCACGCCGTACTGCACCAGGAACGCCACGCCCACTCCCAGCGCCGCGGCGCCCATCCCGATGCCGACCCAGTTCCACGCGGTCCCGGGTGCGAACGCCCCGGCCCTCGCAGTCTGCACGGGCACGGGGGCCGGGTTCGCCGGGACCGGTTCGGACGCGACCGGCGCCATGGGCTCTGGCTGGGGAAGAGGTACGGGGACGGCCGGCCCCGGTTCCGGCCCGGGAGGAGGTGCCTCCGCGGCCAGGAGCGTCTTCTCGATCTCGACGGCGCGCCGTTCGCACTCGGCGCGAACGGCCTCGTCCGCGCCTTCCTGCACGCAGTTGCGGTACTCGATCAGCGCCTCCCTGGACCTGCCCGCCTCGTCGTATACCCGCGCCATCGAACGGCGGAGCTTCGGCTCGGGACACAGGTCATGCGCCCTGCGCAGCCGGGCCAGCGCCTCGTCAAACCGCTGCTCGTCCATCAGCGCCTTGGCGTCCCGGGTCAGTTCGACGACCTTCACCCACGTCGCCGCCGGGCACGTCTCGTCCGCCCGGGCCTGGACCGGCAGCACCAGCCCGAACACAAGCCACAAGGTCCATGTGAAACGGAACACGGTCCGCGACAAGACGCACCTCCTCGACACTAGAACGCGATGTCGCTGCAGAAGGATCCGCCGTCCAGCCGCTGCCCCGCCTCGTCCAGGCAGTCCCCGACGATCGGGCAGTTCGACCGGATGCATCTTGGCCACCGGGTCTTCGCGCGAACGCTGCCCCCGGCGGACGGGTTGACCGGGGTCGCCCTCGTGGACGGGCCGGTCCGGGCGGCCCCGCCGATCTCCACCGGTGCTGGCACGGGAGCCGCCTTCGCCGCCTCTGCGGCCGCCGGTTCCGGCGCTGCGGAAAGGTCCGGGGGCGGCGCCGGGGGCGGGGTCTCGTTCGCCGTCGAAGCACCCGGTTCCGCCGGAGGAGCCGAGGGTACGGCAACGGCCGCGGGCGACGGCGGTTCCGGGGACAGCCCGGGGCTCACGAAGCCCGTTCCCAGGACCACGCCCAGCCCCAGGCAGGTCAGGAACAAGGCGCCGCCCGCCAGCGCCCACCCGCGGCGCCGCAGCCGGGCGAGCGGAACCGCTGGATGGGGCCACGCGACCGAGTCCCCGGGCGAAGGAGCGGCCCGCGCTCCGGTGGCGTGCGCCCCGGTTCCCTGCGTGCCCGGAGCGACCGGTGGGGCCTGGCCGTCGCCCTCCCGCGATGCCACCGGGACGGCCTCCAGCAGGGCTGCCAGTTCCAGCGCCGGGGCGGGGCGGTCTTCCGGCCGCTTCTGCAGCAGTGCCAGCACGATGTCCACCAGCGCCTGCGGGACGTCCGGCGGGAAGCCGTCCATGACCAGCATGGGCACGGGGTCGTGAACGTGCTTCAGGAGGATCGCCAGGGGCGTTTCGCCCGTGAACGGCTGGCGGCCCGTCAGCGCCTCGAACAGGATCACGCCCAGCGAGTACAGGTCCGTCGCCGGTACGACCGCGCTGCCGGAGGCCTGTTCCGGGGCCATGTAGGCGGGGGTCCCGACGATCACCCCGGTTCGCGTGACGCTGGACTCCCCGGTCCCGCCGTTGATCTTCGCGATCCCGAAGTCCAGCACCTTCACGAAGTCCTTCTCGCCGGCCGTGTCGAAGACCATGATGTTGTCGGGCTTCATGTCGCGGTGGATGATGCCGTTCTGGTGGGCCTCGGCGAGGCTGCGGCACACCTGCACGGCGATCCGGATCGCCCGACCGGGCGGCATCGGCCCCTCGCCCATGACCCGCGACAGCGTCCTCCCCCGCAGCAGTTCCATCGCCAGGAACAGGGTGCCGTCACCCCCCATGCCGAAGTCGAACACCCGCACCGTGTTGTGGTGCTCCAGGCGACTGGCCGCGAGCGCCTCCCTCTGGAAGCGCTTGAACAGCGTCATCCTTTCGGACAGGTCGCCCGAATGTCGCCGATCACGAGAAACCGCGTAAACCTGGACGTGCTGGCCGGTCGCTGTC
>CALJUR010000061.1 GCA_937975765.1 uncultured Myxococcales bacterium | reverse complement strand
ACCTGACCCCGCTGCGCGAGATCCGGGCGACCGCCGGCCTCGACGGCACGACCGACCCCGGGTTCGAGACGCGCATCGAGTGCGCGGGCGCTCACCCCCAGCCCTCGGGAGGCGGGGGCGGCGGCTGACGGAGGTGAACCATGGGCCTCTCGCCCGTCCCGTATTCGATCCGGCTCCCGTTCTTCTGGGGCGAGGCCTCGCCCGCGGCGGGCGTGCCGGCCGCTGCGGCGCAGCGCGGGCTCCTGATCGGGCAGTGCACGACGGGCGACGGCGTGGTCCGGGCCCTCGGCAGCGCCGACCAGGCGGCGGCCCTGTTCGGGCGGGGGAGCGTGCTGCACCGGATGGCGATCAGGGCGTTCGCGGCCTGCCCGTGGGGCGACTGGAGCGCGATCGGCGTCGCGGACGCGGTCGCCTCGACCGCCGCCGCGTACACGCTGACCGTCACCGTGGGCGCGGCCGTCGGCGGCGGGACGATCCGCGTGTGGGCGGGATCAGACTTCGTGGACGTGGGCGTGCTGGCGAGTTCGTCGCCCGACGTCTCGGTCATCGCGACGGCCATCGCGGCGGCGTTCCCGGCCGGGGGCGACTACCCGGTGACCGGCACGCACGACGCTGGCGTGGCGACGCTCACCTTCAAGTGCAAGGGCAACTGCGGGAACCGCTTCAACGTGGCGATCGATCCCGACGTGCCGCTGCCGACCGGGGTGTCGGTCGCGGTCGCGCAGTCCGTCCAAGGCGCGACGGACCCGACGCTGACGGCGACGCTCGCGCTGATCCAGGACAAGGCGTACTCGAAGATCGCGGTGTGGATCGACTCGCTCGGGGACGAGCAGGCGGTCGACCTCGACGCGAAGTGGGCGTGGGACAAGCAGCTCTACGGCCACGCCTTCACGGCGATCACCGGGACGTACACGCAGGGCGACCCCACCGGAGCCTCGGCCCTGTACTCGGCGGCGCTCGCTGCGCCCTCGCCGTACGCGCACTGGTCGCGCCTGGCGCTCGAGGCCGGATGCCGGGCGCCGGCGTTCGAGGGGGCGGCGTCCCTGTGCGGCGTGGCCCTGCGCAGCGACGACGCGGACCCGGGTCTCACGATCCACGGCCTCGCGCTGCTCGGGTGCAAGAGCGCGCCGGCCGGGAAGCAGTTCACCCCGAAGCAGCGCAACGACCTCCTGTACGTCGGGTACACGACGTGCGGCGACCTGGCGGGCCTGCTGGCGGTCGACCGCTGCGTGACGACGCGGTTCCAGAACGCCTACGGCAGCCGGGACGAGCGCCTCTACAAGGCCCCGAAGCTCTGGCTCGCGGAGTGGGCGATGAAGGATCTGCGGGCCACGATGGAGGCGACCTACGCGCGCTGCCGGCTGGTGTCGGACGGCGGGCCGGTCCCGCCGAACTGCGCGACGCCGTCCATGGTCCAGGGCACGCTGACCTCGTGGTACGAGAAGCTCTGCCGCCTCGGCTACGCCCAGGACCCGGACACCTTCGCCCAGAACGTCAAGGTCGTGCGGCCCGAGCAGGACCGCGACCGCCTCGACGCCCTGCTGCCCGCGTCGCTCGCGGACAACTTCGAGGTCTTCGCGCCCGTGCTGTCGTTCTCGTAGCAACGGAGGCATCCCATGGCCGGCAACCCCATCGGCCCCGTCGGCGGGACGCTGTACTGGTCCATCAACGGCCGCCAGTACGACCTGACCGGGGAGTTCACGATCCGGAAGGGCGGCCCGAAGCGCGAGGGCGTGCCCGGCCTGTCCGGAAAGGGCGTCGGGTACGTCGAGGCCCAGGAGGACGGCGAGGTCGACTGCACGTTCGCGACGGTCGCCCCCCTGCGCCTGACGGACCTCGAGGCGATCACGAACGCGTCGGCGCAGCTCGAGTGCATCAACGGCCGCAAGTACATCACGGACACCCTGTACTACCGCGAGGCCGAGCCCATGGACCCGGTGAAGGGGACCGTGAAGTGCAAGTTCGGGTGCATCGGCGCGTTCCGGGAGGTGTGACGTGGCGGAATCGACGATCCGGCTGGCCCATCCCATCAAGGTCCGGGGGGAGGAGACGACGGCGCTCACCGTCCGCCGCCGCGCGAACCTCGGGGACCTGCGGGCCGCGTCCAAGGGCGCGGACGAGATGGACGCGCTCGCCGTGATGATCTCGCGCCTCTGCGGCATCACCCGCGAGGAGGCGGACGAGATCGACGCCGAGGACGTGCAGGCCGTTTCGGAAGGCATCGCCCCTTTCGCGGGCGGTGGCCCCGGGACTGGCGCGAAGTAGCCGTCGACCTGGCCTTCACCTTCCACTGGCCCCCCGCGGCCGTCGACGCGCTGACCGACGAGGACCTTTCCTGGTGGGCCGAGTCCGCTGCGGCCCTGCGCACCCGCATCGGGGAATGACCCGTGGCGAAGTCCTTCTCCATCTTCGCGAGGCTCGTCGGCAAGGACGAGTCGTCCCCGGTGATGAAGGGGCTCGGGAAGATCCGCGCGTCGGCGAAGTCCGCGGTCGGGGCGTTCAAGGGCCTGTCGTCCGTCACCGGGATCGTCGGGTCGGTCGGCACCGCGCTCGCCGGGTCGGCCATCGGGAAGTTCCTGCTGGACTACACCTCGTCGAGCGAGGAGATCGGGAACCTCTCGTCGCAGATCGGGATCAGCGCCGAGGCCCTCCAGGAACTGCGGTTCGCGGCGGACATGGCGGACATCTCGGTCGAGGAGATCGACGGCGCCCTGCAGAAGTTCTCGGTGTCGCTCGGCCAGGCCCAGGCCGGGACCGGGAAGCTCGCGGCCTTCATCAAGCGGGTCGACCCCACCGGGCGGCTCCTGAAGCAGTTCAAGCAGGCCGGGTCGACCGAGGACGCCTTCGACCTGGCCATCCGCTCCATGGAGAAGGTGAAGGACCCGTCGCGCCGGGCCGCGCTGGCGGTCGCTCTCTTCGGGAAGGAAGCCGGTCCGAAGATGGCCCGTCTTGCGGGCGAGGGCGCCGCGGGCATCAAGGCGCTGCGCGAGGAGTCCCGCAAGTACGGCATCCGGTCGAACGAGTCGATCCGGGACGCGCAGCGATTCGAGGACTCGTTCAAGCGTCTGAAGCGCGCGGCGAAGGGATGGTTCAACGTCGCCGCCGCGCAGATCATCCCGGAACTGGAGCCCCTGATCCGCCGCGCAACCGCGTGGCTCCTCGAGCACAAGGCCCAGGTCAAGGCGTGGATCGGGGAGGCGATGGACCGCGTGAAGCAGGCCTTCGCGTGGATCAGCGACCACTGGGACGAGCTCATCGCCGGGGTCAAACTGCTGGCCGAGGTCTGGATCGGGATCAAGCTGGCCGGCGCCCTGTCCACGGTCCTCGGCACGGTGCGCGAGGTCGCGGGCCTCTTCCGCCTCATCGGGCAGACGCGCATCCCGGCCCTGCCGGGGGGAGGCCCGGGCGGCGCGCCCGGCGGGGGAGGCGGCGGCTGGCTGTCCCGCCTCATCAACCCGGCGACCGTCGCCATTGCGGGAGCGGCCTGGGCCACCTTCTCCGACACGCCGGCCGAGGTCGCCGGGGCCATCGCCAAGAAGACCGGGGGCTCGAACCCCTTCATCAACCCCATCAAGGACGAGTGGGCCAACCAGGGCGGGTTCGAGCACGTGATGGAGGAGCGCCGCAAGGCGAACGAGCGCCGGGCCGCGCGCGAGGCAGCCGGGGACTCCTGGTATGCCCGGACGTTCGGGACGCCGGGGGAGTCGAGTTCCGAGTGGAACACGCTCCTCGCCGGCCCCGTCACCGAACTCGTCACCGCGGCCCGCAAGCCCCCGAAGCCCGGCAAGGCCCGCGTCCACGTGGTC
>CALJUR010000060.1 GCA_937975765.1 uncultured Myxococcales bacterium | reverse complement strand
GACGGCCCGCCGACGAAAAAGCGTGACGGATCATACTTCCCCTCCCCCGGGCCTGAACGACCCCATCAACCAGCCGGAAGTTCGACCGTTCCTTCAAGAGTCCGAGAGCCACGGCTACGAAGTTGTGCTCCCCCCGTTATGGCGTTTCGGGGGCCCTGAACGGATCCGCCAGGCAATAGGGCTTCTGAAGGAGGCGCGGCAGGCCTTCGATTCTTTCGACGCTTTTCGGAGTCGAACCGGAATTACCACCCGTGAGGTAGTCAGGTCCCCACACCTGGCTCCAATCATAAGCGTGGTAGGCCAGTACCTTGTCTTTCAACGACAACCTGCAGGCCCTCAAGCGCCCTTTCTCAAGACGCAAAAGCTTCGGCGAGGATATCTGTTTGCCTTCCTCTCGGGGATGTCGCTCGTATCCGTAGGTGAGGAGTTCTCGATGGTCCCCTTTAACCCTCATACGATTTCGAGCGATTTGGCGAAGAGTATCCATGTTGAAGAGTTCCTGACATCAATGGAGAAGAAGGACGCCATGCCACCAGAATCATCCGACTCGTTCGGATGCGAAATCTGGATTATCCAGCCGTGGAATGCCGAAGAGTTGGTCGCCTTGGCCACGGCTTGCGGATGGACGGAACCTCAGTGGACGGACCTGCCGCACCAATCTCAACAGATCAAGCGTTGGGCGAAGCAATTCGTCAAGATGATCGAGAAGCAATGGTTGTTCGACCAGAAATTCTATGACAGGTCCATCTTCCTGACCATTCACCAGCTCGAAGTGTGGTCGAACCTATTGCTGGAAGGCGTCTCTGCCCGCCTATCTCGATCGCGGTTGAAGTGACCAACCAGTAGCCCGCCGAAACAGTTCTCACGCTGTCTCATCGAAGACTGGATCCTTCTGGCGAGAGGTACACACAAATCCGTTCCTGCGGATGTGTTATCCGACGGATTTCAAACAATTTATGGTTTGCCGGAACGGGGCCAATAGGGTCCCTTGGGGACGAATGAAGGGTCTGACGCGAACGGAGGTGCGGGCGATGGGCAAGACTCGCGAATCACAGGACTACGGCGCAATGCTGCCCCTCAAGCAGGCGGCGGCACGGTTGGGCATCTCGGTTTGGCATGCCCGGGATCTTTGTCTGCGTGGCGAAATTGCGTCGGTGAAGTTGGGAACTCGTCCAGGCAAGCGGGGCGGCCGGCGTTTGATCCCCGAATCGGAAATCAACGCCTTCATCGAGCGAAACCTCAGGCGGGCGTGAATCGGCGGGCCGGATGGCGCGCCTTAGTGCGGAGGTGAACAAGGAATGCGGCGACGACGGCTGCGGGGGCGAGTGCGGCCCCTGCCCGAACAGCGAGGCCGTCTGCTTGGGCACTCAGTGTTGCGTGCCCGATTGCGTGGACAAGCTCTGCGGACGCAACGGGTGCGGTGGCACTTGCGGCGCCTGCGGAGATTCCGAGGGGTGCTTCGACGGAGCCTGCTCGGCATGTCCCGAGGTGGACTGGGAGGCAGACCCCTGCTCGCCCGACGGCCTCTCGCAGAACGGCGGCTTCACCGAAGGCGACTCCGGCTGCATGGAAGTGAACTGGATGCCCTGTGCCTGGGACGGAGGACCCGGCTCGACGTGCTACCACTGGACCACACCCGACGGGGACACCGCGGGCGCCTGCTCGTGCGAAGGCAACTGGACTTCCTGCAATACCAGTTACATCCGAGGATGCTGCAGTCCGAACACCACCTGCCAGAGGTTCAGCGAAACCAGCACGGGCTGTCTCTGACGGCCGCAGCCCTGTCCCCGCTCATTCATGTGAATCGCATTCACCCGAGCCGGGGCCTCCAGGATCATGGCCGTAGCGCGCGCCGGGTCCTGTCCCGTCATGCTCCCGAAACCACGTATAACGGCGGCGGGCCTTCGGCCAGGGAGTCGGCTACCGTAAGGGATTGGCGCCGTTCAGATGCCCCAACGTAGTGCCGCACCGCCGTCCGGCCTTTGTCTCCCTGGCGCAACGCCTCTGCAATGTCCCCGATCCCCCGGCCCAGGAGGACCCGGAGCAACGTTGCGTGCGTGCCGCGCAACCCGTGGGGGTTCACAACCCGGATTGGCACTCCCCATTCACTTTTGCAGCCTTGCAGACATCGACAACCAAGTCCCGCATGCGCGACAGCGGGTAGCACGCCCGGCCCCATGCCTCCCACAGGTCGAGGAGCGTGCGGTCGAGCGCCTTGTCGCCGGTCGCGGGGATGGGGCGCAGGCCCGTGCCGACCAGGTTCGAGACGAGGGCGTCAATGGCGCGGCGGGCCCAGGCGTTGTTGCGGACCAGGTCCCGGGCGCGGTTGCGCAGGGAATCGAGGGACTGGCCGACCTCGGCGTTCGCGGACGTGCCGATCGCCTGCCAGCCGTCCGTGCGAGCCCCGGACGAGGCTCCGTCGTAGGCGTGCCGGCCACGAACCGGGAGTGGCGTCGCGTCGCGAGTCCCCACGAGGGCGTGCCAGGCATCGCGGACCCGTCCCATCACGGGAACCTCCGGTAGCCGGCGGTCCCGCTGCGGAACTTCCGCCGGCCCTAGAGTTCGCGCCGGATGCGCTGGATCGCGGACCACAGGGCTTCGAGACTGTCGTAGGTGTACGTGCCACCACTTCGCCGCCCGCGCAAGGGCCTTCCAGTAATTTCGCCTGGTGGCCATGGTCCTCGTCGTCACGGTCCTGGTGTTTCCTGCCGCACGCGGTTCTGCGCAGGCCTTCAGATAGGCATCATCCGCCATGCCGCCCAGGTCCCCCAGGCGCGTTTCCCGGCCGGCGCACTACGATCCGTGGGGCTGATGGAGGGCAAGATGGCGACCGAAATCGTCCTGAAGCGCGCTGACATGTACAAGCTGGTCTGGTCCGAGCCGGTCGACAGGCTGGCGCGCAGGTATGGGATCTCGGGCGTGGCGCTCGCCAAGATCTACCGCAGTGATGATCAAGAGAACCTTCCTCTCGGTCTTGGTTTGGTGTACAAGCACTTGGGACACAACCAAGAAGTTGGAGGGGAAAAGTATGAAGTTGTTGGTACTGGTCGCGCTGCTTCTGGTCGGCTCCGTTCTTGTTGACTCGGTGGCCGTTGCCAAGGGTCGCTCGTGGAAGGTGGGTCAGCGAGTGGGTATGGCCGAAAGCGGCAACGGGTTCTGCGGCGTTGTCGAAAAGGCTGGTTCGGACTCGATCCGTGTTGAAATTACAAAAGTCGTTGGCACATCCAATCTCTTCACCAGCAAGCGATGCTTCTACGCCGAGGAGGGCGACTGCTTCGATTCCAGAACAAAGATCTGCGAGAGAAGAGGCGATGGTGACAAAGGACCCGGGGATTCTGTGTGGGTGAAGCGTGGATGCGGTTACATTCGATCTGGCTGCCCTCTGTAGCCCTTTTTGTCCTCCCCGGGCGCATCTTCTACGGCGTGTTCCTCAAACTCAAACGATCGCGGCGATGACATCGGGCGGGATCGTCCCGGGGCGGTGCCCCCCGTGCTCGCGGGCCCGGTCACTGCTGAGCCTGCTCGACCGAGACTCTTCGCCCGTCGGGGAACTCGATAGACAGGGACAGCCAGGAGATGGGGCCGCAGACGTGCACCTGGGTGCCATCTGCGAGCACCAGAACCATGAAGCCAGTATTGATTCGTGCGGCACCACCATCAAACCAGAAGTCGAACTGCCCATGTAAGTCCCCGTCCCGGCGCTGGCTTCGCCGGTTGGGCATCGATGCGACCACACGCAGGACGTCTGCCACCGCCAACTCTGGAACACGACCCTCGAAGAAATTGGTTGGTTCCATCCGACCCTCCCTCGCATGAAGACGTCCTTCAGTCCCCTGTCCATCCGGCGGCCCACGTAGGTCATCGCGGCGATGTTGGTGGCCAGGGGGCAGGGGCTGATGGACGTCAGCACCCCCAGCCAGAGGGCCGAGAACGCGGCCAGCAGGAATTCCATCACGGCGCCTCCAGCCAGGGCTTCACCTCGGACTGCACGTAGGCGATATACGCCGGCGGGTCGGCCGCCAGGTCCCAGATCTTCCCGAGGTTCTTGAAGCGGGTCTGCCGGCCGTCCGCGAAGTCCACCATCAGCAGGCTGCTGCCGGTCAGTTCGAAGTCCTTGTAGAAGTGTTCGTTCGCGGGCTCGTCGGCGTTCACGGATTGCCACTCCAGCCGCCCCGTCATCAGCGCCTCGGGGAAGCCGTCGTCGAGGGCCTGCTTCGCCTGGCTCTCGATGGCGCGGCACGTGTTGCACCGCTTCGTGCCGTGCACGTAGTACACCGTCAACTTCCGCGGCAGCGCGTTCGGCTCGGGAACAGGCGCCGTGGCTGCAACGACCGCCGCGGTCCCGGTCGGGGTCGCGGGGTCTCCGACCGCGGCGCTCTGCGTCTCCTTCAGGACCAGGAACACGGCGGCTGCGGCGACAAACCCCAGCAGCAGCACCGTCACGATCGTCTTGGACTTCACGACGCTGTCCTCCTTCCGCGCCCGTCCACCACGGGGCCGTGCGGATCCTGGCTCACCCACCGCAACATCCGCCGCTGCCCGGCGTGGTCGGCTCGGTTCCGCCGCCGCAGCACGACCCCTGGGCTGGCGGGTTCTTCTTCTCGGCCATCGGCTTCCCGGCCTCCGGGGGGACCGGTACCTTCGGAGGCGGCGCCGCATGGCAGCCGCACTCGGGACCGCAGCCCTCGCTGCTCTTCTCCATCGATGCCTTCAGGAGGGCAAAGAAGCCCTTCTTCTTCGGCTTCGGCTCGTTCACCTTGTCCATCATCGATTCCTCCACGGCGGCGCCGCTGCTCCGATCCGCTATCCGCCCAGGCCGACCGCGCCCCGCGCCTCGTCCTTGAACCACTTGCCCCGGATCCACAGGGACACGTTCACCAGCCCGATCAGCGCCGGCACCTCGACCAGGGGACCGATGACCGCGGCGAAGGCCGCGCCGTGGTTGATCCCGAACGTTGCCACCGCGACGGCGATGGCCAGCTCGAAGTTGTTGGACGACGCGGTGAAGGACAGGGTCGTGGCCTGGCCGTATGACGCGCCGACCTTCTTGGACATCCAGAACGACACCAGGAACATCACGACGAAGTAGATCAGCAGCGGGATCGCGATGCGGACGACGTCCAGCGGGACTTCGACGATCTTCTCGCCCTTCAGGCTGAACATCACCACGATCGTGAACAGCAGGGCGACCAGGGTGATCGGGCTGATCTTCGGGATGAACTTCGAGTGGTACCACTCCTTGCCCTTCAGCGAGATCAGGCTGAAGCGCGTCACGATGCCGGCGATGAACGGGATCCCCAGGTAGATGAAGACGCTCTTCGCAATCTCGCCGATGGTGATGTTCACCTCGGTCCCCGGGAGACCCAGCCACCGGGGCACCACGGTGATGAACACCCAGGCGTACACCGAGTAGAACAGCACCTGGAACACGGAGTTCAGCGCGACCAGCCCGGCGCAGTACTCGGAGTCGCCCTTCGCCAGTTCGTTCCAGACGATGACCATCGCGATGCAGCGGGCCAGGCCGATCAGGATCAGCCCGACCATGTACTCCGGTTGGTCCCCCAGGAACAGCACCGCCAGCCCGAACATCAGGATCGGGCCGACGATCCAGTTCTGGGCCAGCGACAGCAGCAGGACCCTCCAGTTGCGGAAGACCGGCCCCATCTCCTCGTAGCGGACCTTCGCCAGCGGCGGGTACATCATCAGGATGAGCCCGACCGCGATCGGGATGGACGTGGTGCCGACGCTGAACCGGTTCAGGAAGGGCACGATGTCCGGGAACACGTAGAACGACCCCACCCCGGCGGCCATGGCCAGGAAGATCCACAGGGTCAGGTACCGGTCCAGGAACGACAACTGCTTGACGACTCCGTGGTGCACGCCCGTGCTCATGTCTTCCTCCTCAACCCAGGGCCGGCCGGGGTGCCGCGCTTCGGCAGGCCCCCGAGGTCGTCTTGGAACACAGCCACGCATCGAGCCGCTTCTCCACCGCGCTGATGTCGCAGGCGGCCAGCACGGGCCGGAGCGCGGCCAGCACGGCCGCCGGCTCGGGCGCGGGCTGAACGGGGATGCGGTAGAAGACCCACACCGCCTCCCGGCGATCGGTGGCCATTCCGGCGTGCGCCAGGTACCGCAGGTGCCGCGACGCCTTGGACTGGGTGATCCCCAGCGCCTCCACGAAGTCGCAGACGCACAGTTCGCCTCGCCGCAGCAGCAGCGCCAGCATCTGGAGACGCGTCTCGTCGGACAGGGCCTTGAAGATGTCGGACAGGTTCCGCATCGGGACCTCCATGGGGCGGTCGCCCGGGCCGGAGTTGTTTATAACCGTCTGGGCGGTTGTTTGCAAGTGCCGATGATCAAGCGGAGGAGAACAGGATCAGCAGCAGGAGGAAGAACTGCCCGAGCAGTCGCACGTCGGTCCGGTCCCCGCCAGCAGCCCGGCCAGGACGCCGGCCGCGCATCCCACGCCGGCCCGGACCTGGATCGCTCCCGGCTCGCAGTTGCGGGCGCACGCTCCGCACTTCATGCAGGCACCGCGGTCGGCCAGAACGGCGCGATGGTTCTCGATGGCGAACACGGCGTGGGGGCAGACCTGGGTGCACACGGCGCAACCCTTCGGGGTTTCCAGGCGTCCAGGCAACGGGGACGGCCCTTCTCCAGGGTCCTCCAGGGCAGCACCATGGCGGCGCGGCCTTCCGTTTCGCCCCGGGTCATCGGGAGCATCGATGGCTCGCAAGCCGAGCCCCGTCCTGCTAGAATCCGCCGAACGTTCCATCGGGTTCCCGGGATCGGGGTCATCAGGGGGTAGAGCCATGCGTTCGAACTGGATCGTGCCCGCGTTCCTCGTGCTGGCGCTCGGTTGCGGCGGGTCGTCCGACCCGAAGATCACGGGCGACACCCTCGTGCCGCCCCTGGACACGCTGGCGGGCGGGGACGACGCGGTGGCGTCGGAAGTGGTGTGCACGCCTCGGGACCACCGGGCGTGCTGCGGCGACGCCATCTGCTGGTTCGACGACTGCGGCAACGCGGGCGTGAAGATCCTGGACTGCGCGTCGGGCTGCGCGGATGCCCGCTGCAAGGACTGCTCCGGATCGTGTGCCGGGAAGCAGTGCGGCGAGGACGGGTGCGGGGGCGAATGCGGGACCTGCGGCGACGGGACCTGCGCGGGCGGCGCCTGGACCTCGCCGCCCGAGTGCAACGGGGGGATGTGCACGGGCGGAGGCAGCGTCCTGTCGTGCGACGACGGCGAGGCCTGCACGGACGATTCCTGCGATCCGAGGCAGGGCTGCCTGCACGCGGCCAACACGGCGGCCTGCGAGGATGGCGACCCCTGCACCACCTCGGATCGCTGCGAAACCGGCACCTGCAAGGGCGGCGCGGCGGCAACCTGCGACGACCAGAATCCCTGCACCCTCGACAGTTGCCTCAAGGGGTACGGATGCAAGCACGTCAACGAGGCCGACGGGACGATGTGCCAGGTCGGCGCCTGCAACGGCCTGGAATGGACGGCGTCCTGGACGTGCCGATCGGGCGTCTGCGAGGGGGGCGGGAAGGTCGCCTGCGACGACGGGATCCCGTGCACGCAGGACTCGTGCAACGCGAAGACCGGCTGCGGGAACCTGCTGAACGAAGGCAGGTGCCTGATCGACGGGGCCTGCGTGGTGGAAGACGTGGCCTACCCGGGCAACGCGTGCCGCGTCTGCGACCCGGGCCAGGACCCCGGGGAGTGGACGGTGCTGGAGGACGGCACCCCGTGCGGGGGCGGCGAGTTCTGCGTGAACGGCTTCTGCGGCTGCGAGCCCGATTGCTCCAACCGCGAGTGCGGGGACGACGGCTGCGGCGGGTCGTGCGGGACGTGCGTCCAGGCGGAGTGCATCGGCTCGGTGTGGTACCCGGCCACGCAGTGCTACAACGGCCAGTGCTTCGGCGACGACCCGGTGCAGTGCGCCGGCCCGTCCTGCGTCCTGGCCTCCTGCGACCCGGACACCGGGTGCTCGACGCAGATCCGGACCGGGTTCTGCCTCATCGGCGATACCTGCTACGCGGACCAGGAGCACGACCCGCTGAACTTCTGCCACTGGTGCCGGGCGGCACAGGCGCCCCGGGACTGGATCGACTTCGGCGGGGCGTGCAACGACGGCAACGAGTGCACGCAGGGCGACACCTGCATGCAGGGGGCCTGTGTCGGGGGCACCAATGCCGGCATCTGCGGCAGCCGGGAGTGCGGATCCGACGGGTGCGGCGGCACGTGCGGCACCTGCGGCAGCTACGCGGTGTGCAACGAGATCAACGGGACGTGCGTCGATCGCTGCGTCTGGGCCTCGGAAAAGCCCGGGTCGTGGGGGCCGACCGGCGCGATCACCTCGCTGCAGACGCCGGCCGACGCCGAGATCGTGAAGGCGACCTGCTTCGACTACACGGGCGACGGCCTGGGCGACAACGGCCTGAAGGGCCTGGCCGGCCAGATCAACGGGCCGCTGGCCGACGCCGTCAACGGGGGCGATCTGTCCTTCCTGTTCGAGATGGTCGGGGTCACGAACTTCGTGAACGCGCCCGCCTTCCGGTGGAACGCGCTGTCCGGCCGCTCGACGGCGACCCCGCCGGCCACCAGCGGGGACTTCTACGTGGAGGAGGGTTCGTACGACACGGCGACCTGCCTGCCGAAGATGTACTTCGACCCGACGACGATCTCGGGGGGACGACTGGCCGGGGGGCCGGCGGGGTTCCATCTGCCGTTCCCGATCTCCGCGGACGTGACCGTCGAGTTGAACCTGCTGCAGGCCAAGGTCGAGGGCACGGTGACGAACGGCAGCACGACGACCGGCTATGCGATGAACTCCGGGGTCCTGTCCGGCGTGCTGACGAAGGCGGACCTGCAGACGGCCCTGGACACCCTGCAGGCCCAGTGCGACGCGGCGCCGGCGACCGACAAGCCGGACTTCTGCTCGTACCTGACCGTCGCGAAGTCGGCGATGGCCCTGCTGTTCGACATGCACCAGGTCATCGACCCCGAGACCGGCGCCCTGACGTTCATTCCGAAGTCGAAGGAGAACCCCGGGGATGCCGCCTCGGTCTGCCTGACCTTCAGCCTGTCCAAGGCGAAGATCGTCGGGTGGGCACCGGTCCAGTAGCCTCCCGCCCGGCTCCCGCCTGAAACGCCCGCCGCCCCGGCCCGATCCTCTCCCGTGCACCGGCAGCCGCCACCTCCCGCGATCCTGTGGGCCTTCCTGGCGGTGCTGGGGGGGATCCTGGCGGCCGGGTTGCTCGGCGCGGCGCACGCACTGGGCCTCGGGGGCGCGATCGCGGCCGGCGGCCGGACGCTGCTGGCGACGCGCGGGCTGCGGCCGGCCCGCGCCGCGGCGCCGCTGTGGATGCTGGCCGCGCTGGGGGCCCTGCGGGTCGGCCTGGGCGCCGGGCCTCCCGCGGCGGACGCCGGCATGCGGCCGCCCGCCGACCCGGTGCGGGCCGAGGTGCGGGTGACGCGGTTGCTGCAGCGGCACCGGCTGGCGACGGTCGCCGAGGCCCGCCTGCAGCGGCTGGACGCGCCCCCGGAGGGCGTGGCGCCGCCCGCGGACGGGACCGTGCGCGTGCGGTTCGCGGGGTTCCTGGACCTGCCCGAGGGCCGGGTGCTGGCGGTGCGGGGCCGATGGATCCCGCCGCGCCGGCCCCGGGACGCGATCTCGCCATCCTGGCCGGGCCCGCCCGCGATGCCGACGCTGGCCCTGGTCGCGCCGCCCGACGTCGTCGTGCTGTCGGGTCCGGGGCTGCCGGCGGGCTCGAGGATCGACCGTGTCCGGTCGATCCTGGCGATGCGCCTGCGACTGCACCTGCCCGGACCGGCGGCGGACTTCGCGCTGGCGGTGCTGCTGGGGGAGGGCAACGGGATCGACGCCGGGACCCGGGCCGACCTGGCCGCGCTGGGCACCGCGCACGTGCTGTCGGTCTCCGGGCTGCACGTGGCCGCGGCCGCCTTCCTGGTCGGGCTGCTGGTGGTGCGCCTGCTGGGCCCGATGCTGGTGCGGGTGCGGCCCGCGACGAACCTCGCGGCGTGGCACATGGCGGCCTCCCTGCTGGCGGCCTGGGGCGTGTCGAGCCTGGCCGGTTCGCCTCCCCCCGCGGTGCGGTCGGCGGGGATGTTCGCCGTCGCGGCCATCGGCGCGCTGTCGGGCCGGCCGCAGGGCCTGACCGTGGCGGTGGCGGCCACCGGCTTCGCCTCGCTGATCGCCTGGCCGGGCGACGCCTTCTCGATCTCGTTCCTGCTGTCCTACTCCGCCATCCTGGGGCTGGCCTTCCTGGCGCCGCCGCTGGTGCGCGCCGTGCAGCCCGCCGCCTGGCGCGACCGGCTTGCCGCCGACCTCCCGTTCGCGGCCCGCGCCGCGCGGAACGTGCTGGTGGTGTTCGCGTCCTCGCTGGCCGCCACGCTGGCCACCACGCCCGTCACCCTGCTGGCCTTCTCGCAGACCGGTCCCGTCGGCCCGCTGGCCAACCTGTTCGCGATCCCGGCCACGACGCTGGTGGTGATGCCGGCCGCGCTGGCGCTGCTGGGAATCGCCGCGGTCGCCCCGGGCCTGCTGCCGTGGGCCGCGCCGCCGGTCGCCTGGATCCTGGACCTCTTCCTGGCGTCCCAGCGCGTCCAGGCCCGGTTGCTGCCCGCGCTGGTCGCCCCGTCCGCACCGGTGCTGGCCGCGACCTTCGCCGCGTCGGTGGCGGCCATCGCCCTGGTGCTGCGGCCTCGCGCCGGCACCGCGGTGGTCGCGTTCCCGGCCGCGCTGGCCCTGGCCCTGGCGATCCCCCGGGCGGCCCCCCCGCCCGGGGCCGGCACGCTGGCCGCGACCTTCCTGGACGTGGGCAAGGGGGACGCCGTGCTGGTCCGGTGCCCGACCGGTCGCACCTTCCTGGTGGACGCCGGGGAGGCGCGCGCCGCCGACGGGTCCGCCGGCCTGGTCGCGAAGCTGCGCGCCGCCGGAATCGACTCGCTGGACGGCCTGGTCCTGACGCACGCCGACGAGGACCACGTCGGCGGCACCCCGCTGCTGCTGCGGTCCCTGGCCGTCGGCGAGGTGGTCGCGTCGTGCCCCGCCGCCGACGCGCAGCCCCTTCTGGGCCTGCTGCAGGACGCGCGCGCCCGGGGCGTGCCGGTGCGCTGCGCCGTCGCCGGGGTGGACGCCCTGCCTGGATGCGCCGACCCGGCCCCGGTGCTGTGGCCGCCTCCCCTCACGCCCCGGAAGGGGAACGACGCGTCGCTGGTCTTCCGGGTCTCGTGGGGCGGCCGTTCGCTGCTGCTGACCGGCGACCTGGAGTCGGAAGGCGAGGAGGCACTGGTGGATTCGGGGATCGACCTGCGGGCCGACGTGCTGAAACTGGGGCACCACGGCAGCCCCGGCGCCTCCAGCCCGGCCTTCCTGCAGGCCGTGCGGCCCGGGACGGCGATCGTCTCCGGCTTCCGGACACGGCGGCAGCGGGACCTGTCCCCCGAGACGGTCCGGCGCGTGCGGGCGATCGGGGCCTCCCTGCTGGCGACCCCGGAGGCGGGGGACGTGACGGTGACGGTGGACGATCAGGGACGGCTGGATGCGTCCGGCGCGCGCACGCCGGGGCCCGCGTTCCGGTAGGCGCCGGATCGCGGGTGCGGGTACTTCCACCCGAAGTCCTCGCACCGGCCCTCCCGGATCATCAGCAGCCCGAAGTCCTGCCCGTCCGGCAGCCGCACGTAGGCCAACCGCCGCCCGAACGGGTCGCGCGAGAACGGCCCCTCCAGCGTCACGGTGGCGTCCGCCAGCAGTTCGATCGCCCGACGCTTCGCCGCCAGCCCGCGCGGCACCTGCACGTCGCAGGAATCCCGGCCCTGCCGCCCGTTGCGCTCGCATTTCGCGTTGTGCGACGACTCCGGGCAGTCGATGCCCAGCACGCGCACCTTGTCCTTCCCGGAGGCCGCCTCCACCTGGAAGGTGTCCCCGTCCGAAACCTTCAGGATCCGCGCCCGTTCCGTCTCGAATTCCCGCGCGTCGCCGCCGGCCCGGCCGATCCGGGCCTCGGCGCGCGCCAGCTTCGCGCTCCCGCCCCGCCGCTCCTGCTGCTCCTGCAGGCGCTCGGGGTGGCAGTGGCGCTGTCCCGCTGCCAGCCCGAAGGGCCCGCACCCGTGCCGGCACGCGTGGCATCCGTCGGCAGCGACGGTCCCGGGGTGGGCCAACGCGCCCGTCGCCACCGCGAGGACGGCGAGGATCGGCGCCAGCAGGAAGGACGGTCCTTGCACGAGGGATCCGGCCCGCATCGCGGTCCTCCGGGCGTGACGGGAAGGGGGAAGGTCCCGGGACCGCGAGGGCCTAGGACGTCAGGCAGAGGGTCTCGTACTCGATGCGGATCTTGTCGCCCGGACCGGGCATGCACGAGCCCTGCAGGTCGAAGATGACCGAGTTGGACGGCGCGTCGTAGCGCCAGCCGGTCGTGCACGCGCTGCCGTTCACCTGCACCGACACCGTCGCCGGGTCGGCCAGGCGCGACAGGAAGAACTGGACCTTCGGGTGGAAGGTGACGTCGCCGATCTTGTTCATGATGCCGGAGTATGACGACTCGCAGATCGAGCCGGACAGGCCGCCGGTCTCCTCCGCCACCTGCAGGTACCGGTCGCCGGAGGCCGCGGTGCCGCCGTCCGACGCCACGCAGTCGCCGTCGTTGCTGGACGGCTTGGACGGGACGCCCTCGATGCCGACGATGGCGTTGAAGTGCATCATGTCCACGTTGTACCAGCCCTTGATGTTCTTGAAGAAGTCCACGTAGAAGGGCAGGCCTCCGGAGGACTGGTCCTCCTCGTCGGACAGGGCGACCATCTCCAACTGGGCGTTCTCGCGCAGGAACCGCGAATTGAAGCCGCCGCAGGTCCCCTCGATGCACGTGTAGCCGCACGCGCCCGGGTCCGGGCAGATGTTCGCGTCGTTCTTGCACTCCGTGTCGGTCGAGCAGGCCACGCCGGTGTCCGTCGCCAGCGGCGCCGACAGCGCGGTCTGGGCCGCCTGCATGCCGGCCTCCTGCGAGTCCGAGCCGCCGTCGCAGCCGTACATCGTCATCTTCGAGAACGAGCCGCCATTGGACTTCGTCATGAAGCGCGGCGTGACCTTGGTGTCGCCGCGGTTCAACCGGCCGATGACCCCCTCGTCGGTGACGTTCACGCTGATGCCGCCGATGTGGAAGTCGTTCTTCCACACGTTGGCCTGCGCGATGAAGTCGCTGAACGACTGGTTCAGCCGGGTCTGCTCCTCGCACATCGAGCCGGAGTCGTCGATGATGAAGAGGATGTCGACCTCCTGGCCCGTCACCTGCGTGAACTCGTCCACCTGGTGGGTCTCGTAGGTGCCGCTGCCGGTCAGCTTGACCGCGACGGTCGGCGACGAGGCGTCCGTGGCCTCGATCTGCAGGATGCAGGTGTCGTCCCCCTCGTCCTGCGGCGCGTAGACCGTCTCGATGCACTTCGGCGCGCCGTTCTGGACCGAGATCGGCAGTTTCGGGATGTTCTTGACCTTGAACTCGGGGCTGCAGCCCTTCAGCACGACGTCGGTGACGGCCAGCGGCGCGTTGCCGGAGTTGTAGATGCAGACCTTGTAGGTCTTGCTGAAGCAGCCGATCGTCGTGACGCCGAACTTCACCTCGCCGGGCAGGATGCTGATCTTCGCGATGCCGGATGCGGCGACCAGGTTGGCGTTATAGGTCGCGGGCGTGCCCATGCCCTTCGGCAGGATGATCTCCTTCTTCAGCGTCTCGTCGTAGACCTTGATGCCCAGCACGCCGCCGTACTGGTTCAGCAGGCCGAACAGCGGGCTGGCGTTCGGCGGGTTGAACCGCACGGACATCTCGGTCGTCGAGCCGGGGGCCAGGCCGTTCGTCGTCGTGGCCGGGATGCCCGACAGCTTGAAGATCGACGAGCTGGCCCCGGAGAACGGGGCGCTGCAGGTGTAGCCGCCCAGCATGCCGCTGGAGCAGTCGTTGATCTGCGCGCTGCGGAACGTGCAGTAGCCGGTGCCGACGTTGACCAGCCGGACCGGCATGTCCTTCGGGAAGCCGATCGCGACGGTGCCGAAGTTCAGCGACATGGGCACCAGGGCGATGTTGCAGATCGGGGCATCGGACCGGGTCACCGTGATCGGCACGTCGATCGTCTCGTGGCCCAGGTAGTTCGAGGTGATGCGCAGCGTCGCGGTGACGGTCTGGCCCTTGTCGGCCTGGGCGGCCTTGTTGGTGAAGACGACCTTGATGCCTTCCGACGCGGCGCCGCCGATGTCGAAGGCGCCGATGCTGCTGCCCTTCTCGGTGCCGCGCACCAGTTGGAACTCGTCCGCGTACCGCGTGTCCGACACGTCCAGGAGGGACAGGTTCGCGATGTTCAGGTTGCCGTGGCCGTCGTTGCGGAGCGTGACCTGGCGCTCGACCGGCGTCATCATGGCGCCGAAGCCCATGTCGATGGTGCCGGGGATGACCGTCAGGATCGGTGCGTCCGCCCGGCCGTAAATCGGGATCGCCGTCGGGCTCTGCGACAGGTCGTTCGAGGTGATCATCAACTGGCCGATCGGCGAACCGTCGTCGGGCAGCACCACGGTCGGCTTCCAGGTCAGGTGGAATTCGTGGGAATTGCCGGGGGCGATCCTCAGGTCCTCGGCCGGCGCGTCCGTCACGGAGATGTTCTCGTCGGACCCGGGCCACAGGACCAGGCCGCCGGCCGGGATCAGCAGGTCCGCGTTCCCCTGGTTCTCGACCATCAGCAACTGGGGCTCGGCCTGCGTGTTCAGCGGCACCCACAGGAAGTCGATCTGGCCGGGGCTGGCCACGAGGTGCGGGCCCAGTTCCTCGCCCGTCACGTCGAACGACCACGCCGCGTACTGGCCGCGCGTGTCGCCTTCGATGACCAGCGTGGACGTGTCCGCACCGCCGTTCAACGGCTTGTACTTCATGACCAGCCACAGGTCGGACTTCGGCGCCAGCGTGTACGGCATCGTCGCGCCGTCGGGCAGGTTGATCGCCTCCAGGGTGAAGTCCGGCGACCCGTCCAGGCGCAGCGAGATCGCGTTCAGCACGACCGAGTCCGAGCCGTCGTTGCGCAACTGCACGTCCAGCATCCTGTCGGTGCCGACATCGACCTGACCGAATTCGATGGGGTTCGGTTCGACCACGATGTCGCCGACCTGGCCGTTCGCGGTGACCGGGATGCGGGTCAGGCCGCCCAGCACCGCCACGTTGTGGCGCACGAGCAGCGCGCCGTCCGGGGACGACGCCGCCAGCGGCGCGTAGGTCACGGTGATCTGGGTCGATTCGCCGACCTCCAGGCTGGCCTTGTCCGGCCGCGAGAAGGTGAACTCGCTGCCCAGGTCCTCCAGCTCGATGTCGGTCAACTGGACCGTGCCGGACAGGCCGATGTGGGTCAGGGTGACCGTCAGGGATTTCTGGCCGTTCAGCGGGACCGTGCCGAACGCGAGGTAGTTCGGGATCGCCAGCAGGTTCAGGTCCTTCGCGACCTGGCCGCCCTGGTCGCCACACGAGCACCCCATGCTCCCGGGTCCCGCCAGCATCGCCACGGCCAGCCCGAGCACCAGACAACGCGCCATCTTCATTCGAGCACCTCCCCCGAGGGACCCATCACCGGAAACCGGGACGCATCATTCTACAGATACGGGCGGCGATGCAAGGGGAAAAACGACGGGGCGGCTCCCCGTTTCCGGCAGGCGAGAAACCCTGGAATTCAGCGGAGTACGGGCACCGCGACCGGCTTCCGGTTGGTCCAGCCCATCACGATCCCCAGCACCATCGACAGGAAGGCGGCGACCCCGATGCGGACGTCCGGGACCTGCGAGAAGGACACGGTGTGCAGCGGAATCCACAGCCACAGCAGTGTCAGCATGCCCTTGCCCAGCCCCTTCCAGCCGGCGGGCGGAGCGCCCAGCGCGCGGTCGATCGCGTTGTCCGCCAGCCGGTGCAGCACCATCATCGACGGGCCCAGCATCACGTTCATCAGCGCCGACGTCGCCAGGGCCGACCCCAGCAGTCCCGCGAGGTCCTGCGCGGCCGGGTCGGGAACGGGCAGGCCGAGCGCGGCGACGCCGGCCACCGCGGTCTTGAACATGACCTTGATGTAGACGCCCAGCAGCGCCCAGCCGACCGCCTTCAGCAACACGCGCGCGGGCCGCAGCATGGCGCCCCACGCCCCGTCCCGGATGCGGGTCGACAGCATCTCGCCCAGCGTCCCCAGCACCGCGAACTGCACGGCGGCCGAGGCGAACGGGAACTCCTTGACCGTGCCCAGGTACCATTCCCACACGACGCGCGTCTCCGCCGAGGTTCGCGCGATCGTTAGCACAGGTACCGGCCCGGGTCGACTCCGGCTCCGGCGGGAGATCGCCATGCGATCCCGCCGCCTCCGCCTGCGTGCCCGGGCGGCCGCATCCACGGAACGCGCCGCGCCGCACCTTGTGCTACACTCCGCCCCCGGAACCGGACGGGGCAGGCGCGGTGACGCTGGCGGACGCGGTGCGGGAGGCGGGGGTCGTCGGTGCGGGCGGGGCCGGGTTCCCGACGCACGTCAAGCTGGCCGCCCACGCCGACACGTTCATCGCCAACGGCGCCGAGTGCGAGCCCTGCCTGGTCACCGACCAGTGGGTCACGCTGGCGAACGCCGAGGCCATCCTGTGGGCCATCCGGGCCGCCGCGGACGCGGTCGGGGCGCGCCGGCGGGTCCTGGCGGTCAAGAACAACTACCACCCCGTCATCGATCGCGTGCGGCCCCTGCTGAAGGACGGCCCCGAGGTCGAGCTGTTCCTGCTGGAGGACTTCTACCCGGCGGGTGACGAGCACGTCACGGTGCACGAGGTCACGGGCCGCGTGGTGCCCGAGGGCGGCATCCCGCCCGAGGTCGGCGTCGTGGTCGACAACGTCGCGACGCTGCTGAACGTGCGGCGCGCGGCGCAGGGGATCCCGGTGACGACCCGGCCGATCACGGTCACCGGCGAGGTCGCCCGGCCCGGCGTGTACGAGGCCCCGATCGGCACGTCGGCGGCCGAGGTGATCGCGGCGGCGGGCGGCGCGCTGAGCCGGGACGTCGAGGTGGTCGAGGGCGGCCCGATGATGGGCTGGCTGATCCCGTCGCTGGCCCAGCCGGTCACGAAGACGACCTCCGGCTACCTGGTGCTGCCCGACGACCATCCCGTCGTCCGGACGCGCCGCATCGACACGCGCACCGAGATGCGGCGCGCGACGGCCGGCTGCTGCCAGTGCCGGATCTGCACGGACCTGTGCCCGCGCGCCTTGCTGGGCCACCGGATCGCGCCGCACCTGGCGATGCGTGCCGCGCTGTCGGCCTGGGACGTTCCACCGGAACTGGAGGCGATGTCCTTCCTGTGCAGCCAGTGCGGCGTGTGCGACCAGTGGTCGTGCCCGCTGGGCCTGTCGCCGCGCCGGATCTTCGCCGAGTACCGCGGCCGCTGCGCCGCCCGCAAGGCGACCAACCCCTACCGCAACCGGACGCAGGCGCTGGACTCGCAGAAGTGGGCCCGCCCGCCCAAGCCGCGGCTGGCGCTGCGCCTGGGCCTGTCGTCCTACCTGCTGCCGCACGAGGGCGCGATCCAGCGCGTCCCGGACCCCTACGAGGTCGTGCTGCCGCTGAAGCAGCACATCGGCGCGCCGGCCCGGCCGACGGTGAAGGCCGGGGATCGCGTCCGGCTCGGCGATGTCGTGGGCGAGATCCCGGAAGGCGCCCTGGGCGCCCGGGTCCACGCCTCGATGGACGGCGTGGTGTCGCACGTGGACGGCGCGTCCGTCCGCATCGAGAGGGCCCCATGAGCCATCCCCCCGCCATCGGCCTCCTGGAGTTGACCAGCATCGCCCGCGGCATCGTGGCGTCCGACGCCATGGCCAAGCGCGCGCCGGTCCAGATCGTCAAGTCGCAGGCCGTGTGCCCGGGCAAGTACACCGTGCTGATCGCGGGCGACGAGGAGTCGGTGCGCCTGTCGATGGAGACTGGCGTGCACTACGGCGGCCAGTACGTCGTGGACCGGCTGGTGATCCCGCAGGTGCACCCGCAGGTGCTGCCCTCGATGGCCGCGGTGCAGCCGCTGCCGGGCCTGATGGCCGTGGGCATCATCGAGACGTGGTCCATCGCCGCGACGGTGTTGGCCGCCGACGCCGCCTGCAAGGCCGCCGAGATCACCCTGATCGAGATCCGCCTGGGCACCGGCCTGGGCGGCAAGGCCTACGTCACGATGACCGGCGACCAGTACTCCGTCGAGGCCGCGCTGGCCGCCGGAGTCGCCGCGGTCGAGTCCGGCCTGCTGCTGCGCAGCGAACTGATCCCCGCCCCGCACGCCGACCTGGGCCGCGCGCTGGCCTGACCCCCGAAAAGAGGGCCAGCCTCCCATTTTTCCTTCTCCTTTTCGAGGCGTATCCAGGGCTTCTCCGGACGGCGTCTCCGGGTCGGTATGCCGTGCCTGCCAGGGGTTATGTGTTCTTTGACCGTCCGGAAATTGGAGGCTGTCCCTATTTCTTTGAATCGCGCGGGCCTTCAGCAGCCGGGCGCCGTCCGCGGACGCCGACGCAGCGCCGCCGGCGAGGCGGTCGGTCTTCCCGCCCAGCGTGGGGTCCCGGTCGGCGGCGACCCGGGCCAGGGTCGCCCGGACGTCCAGGTGCCCGTCAGGCCCGTTGACGACCCATCCCTTGTTCCGCCACCGCCGCACGGTCCTCTCGTCCACACCCAGTACGCCCGCGGCGTCCATGTCCCGGTAGCCGCGTCGATCCTTCGCCCTGCCGCTCATGGTTTCCTCCATCCCGGACATCCCGGACGCAATCTCAAAATCCGCGTATCTGCCGGGAGCCCGCGCCAGGCGGTACCCCCGGCCTGGCGTCCCCCCGGGAAGGAACCAGCCGCCCCCCCCCTTTTCCGACCGTTCCTAGGATGAAGGTGCCATCACCGCGATGATCATGAGAACCTTCCTCTCGGTCTTGGTTTGGTGTAAGAGTGCCTGGGACACTCTCAAGAAGTTGGAGGGGAAGAGTATGAAGTTGATGGTACTGGTCGCGCTGCTTCTGGTCGGCTCCGTTTTTATTGACTCGGTGGCCGTTGCCAAAGGTCGCTCGTGGAAGGTGGGTCAGCGAGTCGGTATGGCCGAAAGCGGCAACGGATTCTGCGGCGTTGTCGAAAAGGCTGGTTCGGACTCGATCCGTGTTGAAATTACAAAAGTCATTGGCACGTCTAATGTCTTCAGCGGCAAACGATGCTTCTACGCCCCAGAGGGCGACTGCTTCGATTCCCGAACAATGTTCTGCGAGAGGAGAGGCGACGGTGACAAGGGACCCGGGGATTCTGTTTGGGTGAAGCGTGGATGCGGTTGGCTTCGATCTGGCTGCCCTCTGTAGCGCTGCTTGTCCTCCCCGGGCGCATCGGAGTCTTCCTAGCGTCTTCGACGGCGTGTTCCTCAACCTGTCAGTGACCGCTGACGTCACCAGAGAGGCGTCAGTGGCAAGCGAGTAATGGATATCAACCACAAGTGCCCCTGACCAACTATGTATTACACGGCCCTAAGTTACCAGCTCCCCTCCCCTCCCTCCAGGACTCACGACGCGCCCCGCCGGTCCCCGCGCAGGACCTTCGCGACCGTGCCGACCGGGAGGCCGTGCAGGTGGGCGAGCGCCCGGTAGCCGTGCTCGCCCGGCCGGTACTCGGCGCGGATCGCGGCGATGACCTCGGACGGGATTCCAGACCTCCTGACATAGCCCCCTCACGATTTGTCCGGTTTGACGGCGTCGGCGCGGTGGCCGACCTCGAAGCGTAGACGCAGGTGCGATCCCGGAAAGGATGTCTCGATCCCGTTGACGTCGCGGCACAGCGCGGCGAGGGCGCGGGACCGGTGCGGCGAGCTGAGGGGTGCGAGGCGGACGAGGAGTTCGTCGCCCCAGGGGACGATGTCGGCGGGCGAGCACAGGGCGGACTGGACGAGCGTGCGGCCCTCGTCCTCGGCCCGGCTGTAGTGCGGGGCCACGAGCCGTGCAAGGTCGGTCTCGGCCTGGTAGGCGACCATCTTGAGCAGGCTGGACAGGAGTTGTCGCTCGGTTTCGAGCTTGACGACCTGGCCTGGCACGACGGTGCCGACCTGGACGCGTTCGGGCGTGTCCGCGCGGCGGGCTTCGAGAGCGGCGACACGTTTCATGGCCTCGCGGGCGGCCTTCCCGAGCCGGGAGTGGGCGATCTTGAAGCCCCGCATGGTGGGGCGGATGGCTTCGGGGTTGGTGATGGCCTTGTCGCCGTACCTGGCGAGCAGCCGGGAGAGAGCGGATTTGGCCTCGGAGAGTTCGAGGTCGACGGCCTTGCGGGCCGGGTTGGGGATGTCGCGGGTGGGGTCGTCCCCTTCGACGCCGTACTGGACGAGCGCGTCGAGCGCGTACTCCTCGCGCATGTACTTGAAGAAGTTCTCCTGGCGCCACCGGTCAAACATCCGCACCGCGACATCGATCGCGGGCACGTCCTCCTCCAGCGTCGTCAGGATCTGCGTCTGGTGGCCGTCCTTCAGCCGCGTCACCTGGCGCATCCAGAAGCCCGTCGCGAGGATCAGTGTCTCCTCGTGCAGGAGCATCGTCTGACGCCCCCCGGTTCCCGGGACCGCGTGCTCTTCGAAGGCACTCTCGGGCACCGGGTCTGCCGCACCCTTGCGGTACGTCAGCACGTCGAAACCGCCGATGTACATCTCCTCGAAGAGCCTCGGGCTGAAGCCGCCCCGATCGAAGACCACCGTGACCCGACGGGCGGGCACGAGCACCCGGACCTCGGCGAGGATCGACGGCATCATCTTGACCAGCCCGGCGTTCGCCGGGGCGGTCAGCACGAAAAGCGGATCGCCCGTCGCGTCGTTGACCCAGTAGTCGGTCGTAGCCGGAAGCGAGATCCGCATCCGGGTGACGTGGGTCTTCGGAAGCGTGCGCTGGCCGTGGTATACCCGGACGTGCCCGTCCACGTACAGGAAGCCCATCGCCGCCCCGCGGTCGCCGACCCGGCGCAGCGCCAGTTCGCGGCCGAAACTGGCGGCCCGGCCCAGCGCTGCCAAGCGCTTCAGCTTGCGACGCAGCGTCTTGACCTCCGGGGCGCGGTCGAGGCCCAGCACCCGGCCCAGGTCCCCGGGTGAGACCTCCTTCAGGCCCTCCGGACGCTTGATGCGCAGCAGCGCCATCAGCAGCAGCGTCGCCAGCGTCGTACGCAGCCCGTAGAAAGCGGGGCCGATGCTGCCGTACACGCGCCGTGCGATTTCGAAGACGCCGCTCTGCACCAGCGCGGGCACCGCCAGCAGCACGCCCGCATGCGGCACGCGCTCGCCCGGCTCGAAGATCGGCGCGGCATCGTCCAGCAGCCCCAGGTACGCCATCAGTCGGTCCAGCGACCGGTCCGATCCGTCCGTGTCGAAGGAGGACATCACGTCTTCGGGCACTTGCACCAGGGCAGCGGACAGGTTTGGGTGCGCACCCTCGCCCGCAGTTCCAGCACGGTCTTCCGGCGCATCCAGGACCTCGCCGGACAGGTCTGGGTCCGCACCCCCCGGTTCCAGTGCCAGCGCCAGATGCTCCGCCTCGGGAGCCTTCCACCCCATCCGCCGAAGCTGCTTCCGCACGGCCGTCTCCGCTACTCCCAGCCGTCGCGCCACGTCGCGCGTCGAGACGCCGTCCTCCTTCAGTCGCCGGACTTCCTCCCCCCGCGAGACCGGCAGACGCGGGCGCCCCCTCGGGTAGCCGGGACCCCGCCCCAGTGCCGCCAAGCCTCCGTTTTCGTATCGTCGCTGGTCCCGGCGCACCGTCCGCGCGGACCGTCCGAAGGCCTTCGCCACGTCCGCCTGCTCCGCAAGCCCCGCGTCCACCAGGCTGACCATCGCGTACGCCTCCCCCGCACGATCGCCCCCGCGGTGCGTGAAGCACGGCGTCCCGCAGATGCTCACCACCCGGTGCTCGCCTTCCGTCCTCAGCACGCATCGGCCGTTGATCACCCGCGTGCCCGCCGATGGCCCCGCCTCCAAAAACATCTCGGTCTGCTCGACCCCGTCGTCGCTCGTTTCCATCCCCGGATCTTCCTCGACCCGGCCTGAAAAGCGGACAGGTTTGGGTGCGCACCCCTGGCGAACGGGTTTGCTGGACTTACGCTCAGTTGCACGAGGCTATGTCAGGAGGTCTGGAGTCCACTTCCCAACGCCGACCCGGTCGAATGGGCGGCGTGGGAAGGAACCATCGGAAAGGACGATGCCCTTTTTGGAGGCGAGTTTGCCTTGAACGTGGAGAACCCGCCGGACTCCTGGCGGTACTCGAGTTGCTTCCGCCCTCCGTGCTGCCTGCCCCCCCGTCCCGAGTGCGAATGCGTGCAGGCCGTCGACAACCGTTTGGTGGACGCCAGGTTGTTCGTTCGTCTGCGATTTCCGATGGACCGGTTGATATCGCTGGTCGGGCAACGCGTGGTCGCGGTCGGATACTACTACGAGGTCATCGGTCCCGATCCGTGGGTCTCGGCGGCCATCATCGAGGCACGGTACCTGTGCCCGCAGTGAGCCTGGCCCCGCCGGACCGGCCGACTGGCCGGTATCGCAGGCGGGAGCGCCCGGCCCGTCGTCAGGGAATCAGGACGTCCTTCAGGATGCCCATGTGCTGCATGTTGGAGGCGCCGGAATCGCCGGTTTGCGCGGGGGGGAAGTAGCGGTCCAGCTGGGCCTGGGTGAAGTCGCGGCTGTCGAACACCAGGCCGGACGGCCAGGTCATCGACGGGCCGCCGTCGTTCGCCTGCACCACCACGGGCACCTGGTACGCGTGCAACGCGGTGTCCAGCAGCACGAAGTCGTACTGGTCGTTGCGGTTGCGGTTGGTGCAGGGGGAGCCGTCCTCGCCCAGCGGGTGCGGGCCGGACACGTAGAACACGTTCTCGCCGTCCCACTCCCCGAAGCCGTTGTCCGACACGGCGGCCGGGCCGTTGAAGTCGCCGCCGACCACGTACCAGCAGCAGCCGGGGTTCGCGGCGCGGTGCTCGGCCACCCTGCGTGTCACCACCTGCGCCGCCTCGACCTGGTCGGACGAAGGCGACGTGTGCAGGTGCACGCTGACGGCGAAGAGGTCCTTCGCGCCGGGCAGGTCGATCCGGGCCCAGTCCAGGTCGCGGTTCGAGATGTTCGGGTCGTCCCAGGCGCCATGTTCGAGGATCGGCCAGCGGCTGATCACGCCGTTCGGGATCTGCCCGACGCCGACGCTCCACGTGCACCCGGGCCCGCAGACGGAGTCGGTCATCGCCCGGTAGTCGTCGCCGGCGTTCTGGCCGTAATTGAATTCCTGCACCAGGTAGATGTCCGCGCGCGCGCCCGCCATCAGCCGGATCCCGTGGCCGGGGTCGTAGGACTGGTCGCTGCCGCTGGTCAGGTTGGCGGCCATGAAGCGGATCCGCAGGCCGCCGGTCGAGGCGTCCGCGTCGTCGAGCCCGTCGGCCAGCGAGGTGTCGCGGGGCTCGTCGGCCGCCGCGTCGTCCGGCGTGGCTGCCGCGTCGTCCGGCGCGGGGGCGTCGTCGGGAACAATCTCCCCGTCGTCCGGCGGCTCGACGTCCGTGGGCACGTCCTCCGGCGCGTCTGCGGGCAGGTCCTCCTCCGGCACGTCCTCCGGCAGGGCGTCCTCTGCGACCGTCCCGTCCTCCTCCGCGTCCGGCAGGTCGCCGGGCGCCCCGTCGAATCCCGGGTCGCCGCCGGCTTCCTCCCACGCGTCCCCGTCCTCCGGGCCCTGGTCCCCGGTCGTTGTCTCGCGCGGCACTTCCGCATCGCCGCCCTCCGCAGGGACATCCGCGATGTCCGCGTCGGCGAACAGCAGGTCGTGGCGGGACGGCGGCAGCACCGAGGTGCCGCCCCCGCAGGCCACCGGGAACGCCAGCAGGAGGGCCATGGGCAGCAGGCGGAAAATGGAGGCTGTCCCTATTTTCCGGGGCGGTGCGGGGATCCGGTCGGGATGCGGCAAGGAGGGTCTCCCTTTCGAGGCGCCGCCGCGGCGAATCGCGGGCAACCCGGCGATTCTCCGGGCCGGTACGCCGGGTGTCAAGGTCCCGAGGTCGCTGGCGTTCCGGGACGGATCGACCGGGGGCGCGGGAATCTCCCGCACCGGCCGAAAAATCCGGCTTGACACTGAAGTCGAACAGCCTACAATAACGTCCCTCGCGAATGGGCTCACCGCGCCCCTTCGCCGGGGATGGAAACACGGCTCGGCTCGGACGGAGACTCAGATGCCGACGGTCAACCAGTTGGTTCGCAAGGGACGCACGGCGGCGAAGTACAAGACCAAGTCGCCTGCGCTGGCCCGGTGCCCGATGCGTCGCGGCGTTTGCACCCGCGTGTACACCACGACGCCCAAGAAGCCGAACTCCGCGATGCGGAAGGTCGCCAAGGTCCGCCTGACCAACGGCTTCGAGGTCATCGCCTACATCCCGGGCGAGGGCCACAACCTTTCCGAGCACTCGCAGGTGATGGTGCGCGGCGGCCGCGTCAAGGACCTCCCCGGCGTCCGCTACCACATCATCCGCGGGACGATGGACGCGAAGGGCGTGGACGCCCGCCGTCGCAGCCGCTCGAAGTACGGCGCGAAGCAGCCCAAGGGCGTGAAGTAGGAAGGACGGAGGCATCCGATGCCGAGGCGCAGAGTAGTTGAGCGGCGGGAGATCCTGCCGGACGCTCGGTTCAATGACTGGCTCGTCGCGAAGTTCGTCAACTACCTGATGACCCGCGGCAAGAAGTCGATCTCCGAGGCGATCTTCTACGAGTCGATGGACCAGATCGCGAAGAAGACGCGCGAGGATCCGCTGAAGATCTTCAAGCGCGCCCTGGAGAACGTGAAGCCCCAGGTCGAGGTCAAGTCCCGGCGCGTCGGCGGCGCGACCTACCAGGTCCCCGTCGAGATCCGCCCCGAGCGCAAGACCGCCCTGGCGATCCGCTGGCTGATCGGGTACGCCCGCGGCCGGTCGGAGAAGGGCTTCGCGAACAAGCTGTCGGCGGAACTGATCGACGCCTTCAACGGCCGCGGCAACGCGATCAAGAAGCGCGACGACACCCACCGCATGGCGGAAGCCAACAAGGCCTTCGCCCATTACCGCTGGTAGTCGCAGAAGGGACGAACGGATAGTGGCGCGCACCGTCGACATCGGAAAGGTCCGGAACATCGGCATCATGGCCCACATCGATGCCGGCAAGACCACGACCACCGAGCGGGTGCTGTACTACACCGGCGTGTCCCACCGCCTGGGCGATGTCGATTCCGGCAACACCCAGATGGACTGGATGGAGCAGGAGCAGGAGCGCGGCATCACGATCACGTCCGCCGCGACCACCTGCGAATGGCGCGGGCACCAGGTCAACATCATCGACACCCCCGGGCACGTGGACTTCACCGTCGAGGTCGAGCGCAGCCTGCGGGTGCTGGATGGCGGCGTGGTGGTCTTCTGCGCGGTCGGTGGCGTGCAGCCCCAGTCCGAGACGGTCTGGCGGCAGGCGAACCGCTACCGCGTCCCCCGCATGGCGTTCGTCAACAAGATGGACCGGACCGGGGCAGATTTCTGGCGATGCGTCGGACAGATGCGCGGGCGCCTGAAGGCGCACGCCGTCCCGGTGCAGATCCCCCTCGGTCGCGAGTCGTCGTTCCGGGGCTGCGTCGATCTCGTCGAGATGCGCGCCCTGGTCTGGGACAAGGACACCCTTGGCTCGGACTACACGGTGCGCGAGATCCCGGCGGACTACGCCGAGGCCGCGCAGAAGGCCCGCGGCGAGCTGATCGACGCGGTCGCCGAGTTCGATGACACCGCCCTCGAGAACTACCTCTCCGGAATCGAGCCCGACGTCGCGACGCTGAAGGCGCTGATCCGGAAGGCCACCCTGGCCAACGAGATCATCCCCGTCTGCTGCGGCACCGCCTTCAAGAACAAGGGCGTGCAGGCGCTGCTGGACGCGGTGGTCGACTACCTGCCGTCGCCCGCGGACCTGCCCCCGGTCGTCGGCGCCGAGCCTTACAAGTCCAACGGCCACGTCGTCGAGGTCGAGCGGCCCGCGACCGACGAAGCGCCGTTCTGCGGCCTGGCGTTCAAGCTGATGAACGACCCGTTCGTCGGCCAGTTGACCTTCGTGCGCGTCTACTCCGGCGTGCTGAACGCGGCGGAGCAGGTCCTGAACCCGTCGCAGGACAAGAAGGAGCGCGCCGTCCGGCTGGTCCGCATCCACGCGAACAAGCGGGAAGAGGTCAAGGAACTGCGCGCGGGCGACATCGGCGGCATCGTCGGCCTGAAGGTCACGGTCACCGGCGACACGCTGTGCGATTCGGCCCACCCGATCCGGCTGGAGTCGGTCCGCTTCCCCGAGCCCGTCGTGGACGTCGCGCTGGAGTCCGAGACGAAGGGCGACGAGGAGAAGCTGTTCGCGTCCCTGCGCCGCCTGGCGCTGGAGGATCCGACGTTCAAGTTCAAGGTGCACGAGGAGACCGGCCAGACGATCGTGTCCGGCATGGGCGAACTGCACCTGGAGATCATCGTCGACCGCCTGCTGCGCGAGTTCAAGGTCGCCGGCCGCGTGGGGCGCCCGCAGGTGTCCTACCGCGAGACCGTGACCCGCACGGCCGAGGGCGAGACGAAGTACGTCAAGCAGACCGGTGGCCACGGCCAGTACGCGCACGTCGTGATGCGCGTCGAGCCGACGCCCCGGAATTCCGGGATCGTGTTCGAGGACGCGACGGTCGGCGGCGTCATCCCGCGCGAGTACGTCCCGTCCATCGAGCGCGGCGTGCGGGAGGCGGCCCAACTGGGCGTGCTGGCCGGCTACCCGGTCGTGGATGCGAAGGTGACCCTGCTGGACGGTTCGTACCACGAGGTCGATTCGTCCGACATGGCGTTCCGCATCTGCGCGTCCATGGCGCTGAAGGATCTGGTGGCGCGGGCGAACCCGGTGATCCTGGAGCCGGTGATGTCGCTGGAGGTCACGGTCCCGTCCGAGTACCTCGGCGACGTGCTGGGCAACCTGGCGACGCGGCGGGCCCGCGTGGCGAAGGTGGACGCCCAGGACGACCTCCACGTCGTCGGCGCCGAGGTCCCGCTGGGCGAGATGTTCGGATACGTGACGGATCTCCGGTCCATGAGCCAGGGCCGGGGCACGCAGACGATGGAGTTCCTGCATTACGCGCCGGCCCCTGCGGCCGTCCAGACGCGCGTGATCAACGCGGGGAGGAGCATCTGACCATGGGTACCCAGAGGATTCGGATCCGTCTGAAGGCGTACGACCACAAGATCCTGGACCAGTCGGTCAGCGAGATCATCGCCACCGTCCGGAAGACGGATGCGAAGGTCGCGGGTCCCATCCCGCTGCCGACGAAGATCAGCCGCTACACGGTCCTGCGCTCGCCGCACACGGACAAGAAGTCCCGTGAGCAGTTCGAGATCCGGACGCACAAGCGCCTGATCGACATCCTGGACCCGACGCAGCAGACGCTGGACGCGCTGACGAAGCTGGACCTGAGCCCGGGCGTCGACGTCGAGATCAAGGCCTGAGCGAGGACGAGGGAATCATGCCGAACGTGGAAGTATTCGACATCTCGCGCCGGAAGGTCGGCGAGATCGCGCTGTCGGACGAGGTCTTCGCGGCCGAGTCCCGCCCGCACCTCTACCACGAGGTCGTCCGGGCCCAGTTGCTGTCCAAGCGGCAGGGCACCGTCAAGACCAAGAAGCGTGACGAGGTCTCCGGCTCGACCCGCAAGGTGCTGAAGCAGAAGGGCAGCGGCCGGTCGCGTCACGGCGACAACCGCGCGCCCACCTACCGGCGCGGCGGCGTCGTCTTCGGACCGCAGCCCCGCGAGTGGGACGTGAAGGTTCCGCGGAAGGTCAAGCGCGCCGCCCTGCTGTCGGCGATCTCCGACCGGCTGCGCGACGGGCACCTGCTGGTGGTCGAGGCGTGGACCTCCGAGGAGATCAAGACGAAGAAGGTCGCGGAGTTCCTGGGCCGCTTCGAACTGGCCTCCGCGCTGCTGGTCGACGTGACCAACCGGCCGCTGTCCCTGTCCTGCCGGAACCTGCCGACGGCCAAGTACCTGAGCTCGAAGGGACTGAACCTCTTCGACGTGCTCAAGTACGACACCCTGGTCCTGACGCGGGGCGCCGTCGAGGCCATCGAAGGAGCGATGAAGCCATGAAGAGCCCGTACGACGTGATTCGTCGGCCTCTCATCACCGAGAAGGCCAACATCGACAAGGAACGTCGCAACACGTTCCACTTCGAGGTCCCGATGACCGTCGATCGCCAGGAGATCCGGGAGGCGATCGAGGTCGTGTTCAAGGTCCACGTCGAGGACGTGCGGACCCAGATCGTGCGGGGCAAGGAGAAGCGGATGGGCCGGTTCCTGGGCCGCCGTCCGTCGTGGAAGAAGGCCATCGTGACGCTGAAGGCCGGCGACACGATCGACATCTTCGAGTCCCGGTAGGCACGAGGGAGGAGCGCGAGCGATGGGAATCATCAAGTACAAGCCGACCTCGGCCGGACGACGCGCGGCGGAAGGTCAGGACTTCTCCGACGTGACGCGTGACACGCCCGAGAAGAAGCTGATCGCGAAGAACACCCGGAAGGTCGGCCACAACACCTATGGCCGCATCACCTCCCGGCACCGCGGCGGTGGGCACAAGCGCCTGTTCCGGGTCATCGACTTCAAGCGCGACAAGATCGGCGTGCCGGCGGTCGTGGCGGAGATCGAGTACGACCCGAACCGCAGCGCCCGCATCTGCCTGCTGAACTACGTGGACGGCGAGAAGCGCTACATCATCGCCCCGCGCGAGGTGAAGGTCGGCGACACGCTGATGGCCGCGGCCCACGCCGAGATCCGCCCGGGCAACCAGTTGCCGCTGAAGGCGATCCCGCAGGGCACGATGATCCACTGCATCGAGCTGAAGCCGGGCGCCGGCGCCCAGCTGGTGCGGTCGGCCGGCGGCTCGGCGCAGCTGATGGCGCGCGAGGCCGGGTACGCGCTGCTGCGCATGCCGTCGGGCGAGCTGCGCAAGGTCCGCGAGGAGTGCTGCGCGACCATCGGCGACGTCAGCAACAACGAGCACGAGAACCGTTCGATCGGCAAGGCGGGCCGCAATCGCTGGAAGGGCATCCGCCCGCAGAGCCGCGGCGTCGTGATGAACCCCGTCGATCACCCGATGGGCGGTGGCGAAGGCAAGACCTCGGGCGGCCGTCATCCGACCACCCCGTGGGGCCGGCCGACGAAGGGGTACAAGACGCGCCAGAACAAGAGCACCGATCGCCTGATCGTCAAGCGGCGCTCGAAGTAGGACGGAGGGTGTCATGCCGCGGTCCGTGAAGAAGGGTCCGTTCCTGGACAAGCACCTGGTCGAGAAGATCGAGGGGTCGCTGCGGTCCGGCCAGAAGAAGACCATCAAGACGTGGTCCCGCCGGTCCGTGATCCTTCCCGAGATGGTCGGCTTCAACTTCGCCGTGCACAACGGCAAGAAGTTCATCCCGGTGTTCGTGACCGAGAACATGGTCGGTCACAAGCTGGGCGAGTTCGCGCCGACCCGCACCTTCCACGGCCATTCGGGCGGTGACAAGAAGGGCAAGGTCGAAGGCAAGAAGGGCGGCAAGTAGGGGCTCGCCCGGGCGGCCAGCCGTCCCGGGCGAAACGGAAGGTGTGGCAATGGAAGAGCACGTGGTGAGGGCCAAGGCCCGCTACATCCGGATGGCTCCCCGCAAGGTGCGCGTGGTCGCCAACGCGATCCGCGGGAAGCGCGTGGACGAGGCGAACGCCGTTCTGTCCTTCATCCCGCGCCGCGCCGTGCGGCCGGTGTCGAAGGTCCTGAACACCGCGATCGACGCGGCCCGGCAGGCAGGGAACTTCGACCTGGACAACCTGTTCGTCAAGGAGATCTTCGTGGACCAGGGGCCGGCCCTCAAGCGAGGCCTGTCCCGGGCCCGCGGCATGGTGACGAAGATCCACAAGTTCACCAGCCACGTCACGGTGGTGCTCGGGGAACTGGAGTAGGAGGACCTCGTGGGCCAGAAGACGCATCCGATCGGATTCCGGATCCCCTACGTGAAGACGTGGAACAGCCGCTGGTACGCGGACCGGAACTACGGCCAGTGGGCTCGCGAGGACATGAAGATCCGCGAGCGCGTCCTGCAGAAGATGGGCGCGGCGGGGATCTCCTCGGTCCAGATCGAGCGCACGGCGAACAAGGTCAAGGTGTACATCTTCACCGCGCGTCCCGGCATCGCCATCGGACGCAAGGGCGAGAACATCGAGGACCTGAAGCGCGAACTGACGCGCCTGACCTCCATGGAGGTCGTGCCCTACATCCAGGAAGTCCGCAAGGCCGAACTGGACGCGCAACTGGTCGCCGAGTCCGTCGCCCAGCAGCTGGAGCGCCGCGTGTCCTTCCGCCGCGCCACCAAGCGCGCGGTGACGCAGGCGATGAAGCTGGGCGCCAAGGGCATCAAGATCCGCTGCTCGGGACGCCTGGGCGGCGCCGAGATGTCGCGCGTGCTGCAGTACCGCGAGGGCCGCGTCCCGCTGCACACGATCCGCGCGGACCTGGACTACGGGTTCAGCCAGGCGCAGACGACGTACGGCGTGATCGGCGTCAAGACGTGGGTGTACAAGGGCGACATCCTGAAGAAGTAGTGGACGACGGCCGACGGCCTGGGGCCGGCGGGCGACGCTGGATTTAGGAGGGGCAGATGCTTTCCCCGGCGAGAACGAAGTTCCGCAAGCAGCAGAAGGGCCGGATGCGCGGCACCGCCTACCGCGGCTCCGAGGTGTCGTTCGGCGAGTTCGGGCTGCAGGCGATCGAGTGCGGGTGGCTGACGGCGCGGCAGATCGAGGCCGGCCGTATCGCCCTGACCCGCCACGTGAAGCGCGGTGGCCAGGTGTGGATCCGGGTGTTCCCCGACAAGCCGATCTCCAAGAAGCCCCTCGAGACCCGCATGGGCCGCGGCAAGGGTGCTCCCGAGGAGTGGGTCGCCGTCGTGAAGCCCGGGAAGGTGCTGTACGAGATCGAGGGCGTGGAGGAGGCGATCGCCCGCGAGGCGTTCCGGCTGGCCTCGCACAAGCTCCCGATCCATACCAAGGTGCTGGCGCGGGGGGAGATCCGATGAAGGCGCTGAAGACCGAGGAGCTGCAGGCCCTCTCCGTGGAGGAGCTTGCGGTGCGCGAGAAGGAGCTCCGGGAGTCGCTGTTCAAGATCCGCATGCGGCTGGCCACCGGCCAGATGTCCAAGATGGCGGACATCACCGCGACGAAGCGGAACCTGGCGCGGATCCTGACCGAGCAGAACCGGCGGCAGAAGGCCGCGCAGTGAGGGCAGCGATGGAGCAGGAAACCACCATCCGTCGGAAGCGGCAGTTCACGGGCACCGTGACGTCCGTCTCGGGCGAGAAGTCGATCGTCGTGGCCGTGTCGCGGCGCTACGAGCACCCGATCTTCCACAAGTTCATCACGCGGGTGACCAAGTACATGGCGCACGACGAGCATTCGAAGTGCTCGGTGGGCGACACCGTGGTCATCGAGGAGAGCCGTCCGCTGTCCGCCCGGAAGCGGTGGCGCGTGGTCGCCGGGGCGAAGGCCGAGGCGTGAATTCGGGTCCCGCAGCCGCGGGAGCCGGTTGGGCGAGGTGACCCATGATCCAGCAGGAAAGCTACCTGATCTCGGCGGACAACTCCGGCGCCAAGCTGCTCCAGGTCATCCGATGCCTGGGCGGCTCGCACCGTCGTTGCTCGAGCCTCGGCGACATCGTCGTGGCCACCGTCAAGGAGGCCCTGCCGCGCGCCAAGGTCAAGAAGGGCGACGTCGTGAAGTGCGTCATCGTCCGCACCGCGAAGGAAGTCGGTCGCGCCGACGGGTCGTACATCCGGTTCGACCAGAACGCGGCCGTCCTGGTGAACGCCGCGATGGAGCCGATCGGCACGCGCATCTTCGGGCCGGTGGCGCGCGAGCTGCGTGCGAAGCGGTTCATGAAGATCGTGTCGCTGGCCCCGGAGGTGCTGTGATGCGGAAGATCCGGAAGAACGACGAGGTCGTGGTGCTCCGCGGGAAGGACGCGGGGTCCAAGGGCCGCATCCTGGAAGTGGACGACAAGAAGAATCGCGCGATCGTCGAGGGGCTGAACCTGGTGAAGAAGCACCAGAAGCGCTCGGCGAAGAACCTGAAGGCCGGGATCCAGGAGAAGCCCGCGCCGCTGCCGATGTCGGCGCTGGCCCTGGCCAGCAAGAAGGACGGCAAGCCGGTGCGCGTTCACATCGAGGAGCGGGAGACCGCCGGCAAGGTGCGGAAGGTTCGCGTGGCGGCGCGGACGGGCGAGGTCTTCGACTAGGGGCCGCGAGGCCCGGGGGCGCGAGCGGGGAAGCAACGATGACCAGAATGCGCAAGAAGTACAACGACGAGGTGGTGCCGGTGCTGATGAAGCAGTTCGGCTACACGAACCGCCTCCAGGTGCCGCGCCTGCTGAAGGTCACCCTGAACATGGGCCTCGGCGAGGCGACGCACAACCCGAAGATGATCGAGACGTCCGTCGCCGAGTTGACGCAGATCACGGGCCAGAAGCCGGTCGTGACCAAGTGCCGCAAGTCCATCGCGGCCTTCAAGGTCCGGCAGGGCAACGCGGTCGGCTGCACGGTGACCCTGCGCGGCGACCGGATGTTCGAGTTCCTGGATCGGCTGCTGAACATCGCGCTTCCCCGCGTCCGCGACTTCCGCGGCGTCCCCACCAAGGCCTTCGACGGCCACGGGGACTACACGCTGGGCCTGCGCGAACAGACCATTTTCCCCGAAGTCGACTACGACAAGGTCGAGAAGATGAAGGGGATGAACATCACGATCGGGACGAGCGCCCGGACCGACGAAGAGGCGTTCGCCCTGCTGAAGGGCCTGGGGATGCCCTTCCGCAAGTAGGCGAGAGGAGGTTTGACGTGGCGAAGACGTCGTTGCGGATCAAGGCGGTGCGGAAGCCCAAGTTCAAGGTGCGCGCCTACCGGCGCTGCCCCCTGTGCGGGCGTTCGCACGCGGTCTTGCGGAAGTTCAACATGTGCCGCATCTGCTTCCGGAACGCGGCGCTGCGCGGGGATCTCCCCGGCGTGATCAAGGCCAGCTGGTAGGAGAGCGTGCCATGACGACCGATCCCATCGGGGACATGCTGACCCGGATCCGGAACGCCATCCAGGCCGGATTCCCGTCGCTGGAGATGCCCAACTCCAACGTGAAGCGGCGGATTGCCGAGATTCTGAAGGAGCAGGGCTACATCGAGGACTGCTCGGTGATGGACGACCGGCTTCAGGGGATCCTGAAGATCTACCTGAAGTACACCGCGCCGAAGCGCGCGGCGATCGCCGGCATCCGTCGCGAGAGCAAGCCGGGCCGCCGGGTGTACGTCGGCAAGCGGGACATCCCTCGCGTCAAGCGCGGCCTGGGCCTGGCGATCCTGTCGACCCCGCAGGGGCTGATGGTGGACGCCGAGGCTCGCAAGCTGGGCATCGGCGGCGAGGTCCTGCTGACGATCTGGTGAGGCCCGACCGGCCCCGGCAGGAAGGGGCCAACGGGCGCGGTCTGGCAGGGGCGGCGGCTTGCCGTGCTCCCCTTGCCGTACCGACGAATGCGGAGGGTACCGTGTCGCGAATCGGTAAGAAGCCCATCCCGGTGCCGGCCGGCGTGGAAGTGAAGACGTCGGGACCGACCGTCACGGTCAAGGGGCCTCTGGGCCTCCTGTCCCGGGACGTCCTGGGCGTGACCGTGGCCGTCGAGAAGACCCAGGTCCTCGTGCAGCCGGACCCGAAGCACCTGAAGGCGGCGTCCATGCACGGCCTGATGCGCACCCTGGTGGCCAACATGGTCGAGGGCGTCAGCAAGGGCTTCTCGAAGACGCTGGTGATCACGGGCACGGGGTACAAGGTCGAAGGGGATGCGAAGTCCCTGACCCTGTTCCTCGGGTACTCGAAGCCGGTCGTGTTCCCGCTTCCCGCCGACGTCACCGCGTCGGTCGAGGACAAGAACACGAAGATCGTGCTGAAGAGCATCAACAAGGAGTCCCTGGGGGACACGGCCGCCAAGATCCGCGCGGTGCGCGAGATCGAGCCCTACAAGGGCAAGGGCGTCGCGTACCTGGGCGAGACGATCAAGCGCAAGGCCGGCAAGGCGGGTGCGAAGTAAGAGGTGGCGTGGGGACACCCTGAGGGGCGTCCCCTGGAACGTTGGGGACTCCCGAAGGATGTCCCCTTGGCCGCGGAGGGCAACGTGGAAGTTCAGAATGCCAAGCGCCGGCTGGAAGCCCGGCTGAATCGGAAGTCGCGGATCCGGAAGAAGGTGGCTGGCAGCGCGGAGCGTCCGCGGCTGGTCGTCTTCCGCAGCACGCGGCACATCTCCTGCCAGGTGATCGACGACGCGGCCGGCCGCACGCTGTGCGCCGCGACGTCCGAGGGCAAGGAGTTCGCGGGTGCGAACCCGGAAGCGAACAAGATGGACGTGGCGAAGAAGGTGGGCGCGATGATCGCCGAGCGCTGCAAGGCGGCCGGGATCGAGACCGTCGTCTTCGACCGGAACGGGTTCCTGTACCACGGCCGGGTGGCGGCGATGGCGGATGCGGCCCGGGAAGCCGGCCTGAAGTTCTGACCGAGGAGGTGGCGTCTTGAGCCAGGAAGAGCAGGTCCAGGAGAAGCTGGAATTCTCCGAGCACATCGTCCACCTGAGCCGCGTGGCCAAGGTGGTCAAGGGCGGCCGCCGGTTCTCCTTCGCGGCGCTCGTGGTCATCGGCAACGGCGAAGGCCTGGTCGGCTACGGGCTGGGCAAGGCCCAGGAAGTGCCGGAAGCCATCCGGAAGGGCAGCGAGCACGCGAAGAAGAACATGATCCGCGTGCCGATCCACGGCAACACGCTGCCGCACGAGGTGGTGGGCCACTACGGCGCGGGCCGCGTGGTCATCCGCCCGGCGTCCGCCGGTACCGGCCTGATCGCCGGCGGTGCGACGCGCGCGGTGCTGGAGGCGGCGGGCGTGAAGGACGTGCTGGCGAAGAACGTCGGCAGCCGGAACGCGCACAACGTCGTCCGGGCCACGATCGCCGGTCTGCGCCTCCTGATGGCCCCGGAAGAGGCCGCGGAAAAGCGCGGGCTGGTTCAGGAGGGTGGGCGATGAAGGAACTTTCGATGCTGTCGCCGATCCCCGGCGCGACGAAGACGCGCAAGCGCCTGGGGCGCGGTCGCGGGTCCGGCCTGGGCAAGACGTCGGGTCGCGGTCACAAGGGTACCGGCGCCCGGACCGGCAAGGGCCGTCCGGCGTACTTCGAAGGCGGCCAGATGCCCCTGCAGCGCCGCCTGCCGAAGCGCGGGTTCAAGCCGCTGGTGCACGTGGAGTTCACGGTCGTCAACGTCGGCGCCCTGGACATCTTCCCGGCGGGCACCCACGTGGACGTCGCGTCGATGCAGGCCGCGGGCCTGGTCCGCAAGGTCGGCGACGGCGTGAAGATCCTGGGAACCGGCGAATTGACGAAGAAGCTGGAAGTGGTCGCCCACGCGTTCAGCGAGGCGGCCCGGCAGAAGATCGAGGCGGCGGGCGGCACGGCGCGCCTGGTGGTCGAGATCGAGGACGCCCAGGCGTGATCGCCTCGGTGTCGGAGGGTTGAACGTGGCCCACAGCCTGGAAGGACTTGGAAAGGTCCCCGAGCTGCGCAAGCGGCTGCTGTACACGCTGGGCATGCTGGCGGTGTACCGCCTCGGGATCTTCGTGACCGTCCCCGGCGTCGACCGCGAGATCATGGCCAACTACGTGAAGTATGGCCAGACCGGTCTGCTGGGGCTCTTCGACATGTTCTCCGGCGGCGCCGTCTCCCAGATGTCGGTCTTCGCGCTGGGCGTGATGCCGTACATCAGCGCCTCCATCATCTTCCAGCTCCTGGCCGTGGTCATCCCGGCCCTGGAGAGGCTGCAGAAGGAGGGGGACGCCGGTCGTCGCAAGATCAACCAGTACACCCGGTACGCCTCCGTGGCCCTGGCCGCGATCCAGGGCATCGGCATCGCGGTGTGGCTGCAGTCGCTGAACGCGCAGGCGGGGACCGAGAACGTCGTCCGCATCAGCTCGTTCCTGTTCAAGTTCCTGACCGTCCTGTCGCTGACGACGGGCACGATCTTCCTGATGTGGCTGGGCGAGTCCATCACCGAGCGCGGCATCGGCAACGGCGTCTCGCTGATCATCTTCGCGGGCATCGTGGCCCGGTTCCCCGAGGCCGTGGTGCAGACCTTCTCGCTGTCGACGATGGCGGGAGGCAGGCTGGAGCCCTTGACCCTGGGCCTGATCGGAGTCCTGATCCTCGGGACGATCGGGGCGATCGTGTTCTTCGAGCGAGGCCAGCGTCGAATCCCGGTGCAATACGCGAAGAAGGTCGTCGGGCGGAAGCTGTACGGCGGGCAGACGACGTACCTGCCGCTGAAGGTCAACACGTCGGGCGTCATCCCGCCGATCTTCGCATCGTCGATCCTGATGTTCCCGTCCACGCTGTCCAACCTGTTCCCGGGCGCCTCGTGGGTGGCGTGGATGCAGAACGCGCTGAACCCCGGCGGCCTGATGTACAACTTCCTGTACATCGCGCTGATCGTGTTCTTCGCGTTCTTCTACACGGCGGTCACCTTCAACCCGGTGGACGTCGCGGACAACCTGAAGAAGAACGGCGGCTTCGTGCCCGGCATCCGCGCGGGCAAGGCGACCGCCGAGTACATCGATCGCGTGCTGTCACGGATCACCGTGGGCGGCGCGATCTACATCAGCGTGATCTGCGTGCTGCCGACGATCCTGCAGCAGCAGTACCAGGTGCCGTTCTACTTCGGCGGCACCTCGCTGCTGATCGTCGTCGGCGTGGCGATGGACACGGCGGGCCAGATCGAGTCGCACCTGATCAGCCGGTCGTACGAGGGTTTCGCGGGCGCCCATGGCCCGCGTGTCCGTGGACGCAGGGACTACCAGTGAGCGGGAACGTGGCACGCCCCAGGATCATCCTGTTCGGCCCGCCCGGCGTCGGGAAGGGCACGCAGGCCAAGCTGCTCGAGGAGCGGCTGGGGGTGTGCCACATCTCGACCGGCGACATGCTCCGCGAGGAGCGCGCCCGGGGGACCGATCTGGGGAGGAAGGCGGCGGCCCTGATGGACGCCGGCCAACTGGTCCCGGACGACCTCGTGATCGAGATGGTGAAGGCACGCATGGCCAAGCAGGGCGGGTGCAGCGCCGGGTACATCCTGGACGGCTTCCCCCGCACCGTGGCGCAGGCCGAGGCGCTGGTCGCGGCCGGGATCGGGATCGACGCGATCGTCAACATCACGGCGTCCGACGAGGACATCGTGAGGCGCGTCGAGGGCCGGCAGTCCTGCCCCTCGTGCGGGCGGGTCTACAACCGGGAGTTCCTGCCGTCGAAGGACGGCGCGAACTGCGACCACTGCCACGCCGGCCTGGTCGTCCGCCAGGACGATCGCGGCGAGACGGTCCGGGCCCGGCTGAAGGTGTACCAGGAGAAGACGGCTCCCCTGGCCGGCCATTTCCAGGCCAAGGGGCTGCTGAAGACGGTGGACGGTTCGAGGGGGCAGGAGGAAGTCTTCCGGTCCATCCTCGATTTGCTGGGCGTGAACTAGCGAGGGGTCCGGAATGCCGAAGGAAGAGGCCATCGAGGTCGAGGGCGTCGTCGTGGAGGCGCTCCCGAACGCGATGTTCCGGGTCGAGTTGGCGAACAACCATCTCGTTCTGGCCCACGTCTGCGGCAAGATGCGGATGCACTTCATCCGGATCCTGCCCGGCGACAAGGTGCGAGTGGAGCTGTCGCCCTACGACGTGACTCGTGGGCGGATCGTGTTCCGGGTCCGGTAAGGAGGCGACCATGAAGGTCAAGGCTTCGGTGAAGAAGATTTGCGAGAAGTGCAAGATCATCAAGCGCCGCGGGGTGGTGCGGGTGATTTGCGAGAACCCGCGGCACAAGCAGCGCCAGGGCTGAGTGCAGGGAGACTGGAGGAGTCATGGCTCGAATCGCTGGTGTTGACCTCCCGAGGAAGAAGCCGGTTGGGATCGCCCTCCGGTACATCTACGGCATCGGACCGTCGAACGCCTTGCGCGTACTCGCCCAGGCGGGCGTGGACCCGCGGACGAAGAGCGACGACCTGACGGAAGGCGAGATCGCTCGCATCCGCGAGGTCATCGACGCCGGGTTCAAGGTGGAGGGAGACCTCCGCCGCGAGGTGGCGGCGAACATCAAGGTCCTGATGGACATGGGGTGCTACCGGGGCCTCCGGCACCGCAAGGGCCTGCCCGTGCGCGGCCAGCGGACGCACACCAACGCCCGGACCCGCAAGGGGCGGAAGGGCGCGACCATCCGGAAGAAGAAGTAGAGGAGGTTCCGCACCATGGCCAAGGCGAAGGTGGGAAAGAAGAAGGTCCGCAAGGACGTGCCGCAGGGCGTCGTCCACATCAGCGCGACCTTCAACAACACGATCGTGACCATCACCGACCCGAATGGCGCGGTGGTGGCCTGGTCCTCCGCGGGACGGCGGGGGTTCAAGGGCTCGCGCAAGTCGACCCCGTTCGCGGCGCAGATGGCGGCCGAGGACGCGGCCAAGCGCGCGCAGGAAGTCGGGATGAAGTCGGTGCAGGTCCTGGTCCGGGGACCGGGCGGCGGCCGCGAGTCCGCCATCCGCGCCCTGTCGGCTGCCGGGCTGCGCGTGACGTACATCCGCGACGTGACGCCGGTTCCGCACAACGGGTGCCGTCCGCCGAAGCGTCGGCGCGTCTGATCAGGAGGTTGTTGTGGCCAGGTACACGGACGGTCAGTGCAGGATCTGCCGCCGGGAAGGCATGAAGCTCTTCCTGAAGGGCGAGCGGTGCCATACCGAGAAGTGCGCGTTCGCGCGGCGCGGGTACGCCCCGGGCCAGCACGGCCAGGCGCGCAAGAAGCCGACGCCTTACAGCGTCCAGCTGCGCGAGAAGCAGAAGGTCCGCCGCATGTACGGCATGCTGGAGAAGCAGTTCCGCCTGTTCTTCGAGCGCGCCGAGCGCATGAAGGGCGTGACGGGCGACAACCTGCTGCGGCTGCTGGAGACCCGCCTGGACACGGTGTGCTACCGGGCCGGGTTCGCCGTGAACCGCACCGACGCCCGCCAGCTGGTCCGGCACGGCCACGTCATCGTGAACGGCCGGCGCGTCAGCATCCCCTCCTTCGTCGTGAAGGCCGGGGACAAGGTGGAAGTCCGGGCGAAGTCCACGGGCCTGAAGCGCGTCACCGAGGCGGCGGCCGTGGCCGAGCGCACGAAGACGGTCCGCTGGCTGGACGTGGACCGGGCGAAGATGAAGGCCACCGTGACGTCGATGCCGGACCACGACGACCTCTCGGACCTGCTGCCGGCGGCCGAGGTCGAGGGCCGGGCCATCCGGCAGGAACTGATCGTCGAGCTGTACTCCAAGTAGGACCCTGTTTGGGAGTCCGAACCGGCTTCAGCCTGGAGGCGCCACGATGCAGAGGAACTGGCGGGAACTGATTCGTCCGCGGTCGATCCTGGTCGACTCGGATTCCGTGACCGATCGATACGGCAAGTTCGTGGCCGAGCCCCTGGAGCGGGGCTTCGGGACCACGCTGGGCAACAGCCTGCGGCGGATCCTGCTGTCCACGATCCGCGGCGCGGCGGTGACGTCGATCCGCGTGGAAGGCGTGCTGCACGAGTTCTCCACGGTCCCGGACGTCCTGGAGGACGTGTCCGAGATCGTCCTGAACCTGAAGGGCGTGGACCTGCGCCTGGAAGTGGACGGCCCGAAGGTGGTGCACGTCCGCCTGGAAGGCGAGCGCGTGGTCAAGGCGAGCGACCTGTTCCAGGGGCCCGAGGTGACCGTGCTGAATCCCGAGGCCACCGTCTGCACGATGGGGCCCGGGGCGGTGCTGGACATCGAGCTGACGGTGAAGGAAGGCTTCGGCTACCAGCCGGCCGACCGGAACAAGGACCCGAACGCGCCGCTGGGCACGATCCCGATGGACGCGGTGTTCACGCCGATCCGGAAGGTGAACTACCGCGTGACCAACGCCCGCGTCGGCCAGATGACGGACTACGACCGGCTGTCCCTGGAGGTCTGGACGAACGGCGCCGTGACCCCGCAGGACGCGGTGGCCATCGCCGCCAAGATCATGAAGGAGCAGGTCCAGGTCTTCATCAACTTCGACGAGGGCGGCGAGGAGGAGGAAGTCCGGCCGGTGGCGCTGCCGTCCCTGGAGGAAGGCGAGTCCCCGGTGGCGTCGGCCGACGGCGTGGCCTCGGACGTACTGTACCGGCTGGTCGAGGAACTGGACCTGTCGGTCCGCGCCCAGAACTGCCTGCAGAACGCGGCGATCCGCTACGTGGGCGAACTGGTGCAGAAGACCGAGCAGGAGATGCTGAAGACCCGGAACTTCGGCCGGAAGTCGCTGAAGGAGATCAAGGACGTCCTGCAGGACCTGGGGCTGTCCCTGGGCATGCGGCTGGAAGGATTCGACCCGGCGAACCGGGTCTGACGCGGTGCGGCCCGGGACGGAACCTGCGCGAAGGCGCGGGGGACGGCGGGCGTTCGGAGGAAGGGGACCATGCGGCACAACAGGAAGCAGGTCAAGCTGGGTAGGACCGCGGCGCACCGCCGGGCGCTGTTCCGGAATCTGCTGTCGTCGCTGTTCGAGCACGGCAGCCTGATCACGACCGATGCGAAGGCGAAGGAACTGAAGCGGCGGGCCGACATCCTGATCGGCTGGGCGCGGATCGGCGACCTCCACCATCGGCGCATGGCGGCGGCGGAGCTGTTCGGGGCCGAGCCCGTGAAGGCGCTGTTCGACCGGTGGGGCAAGGCCTTCCCGGATCGCGTGTCGGGCTTCACCCGCGTGGTGAAGATCCGCCAGCGCCAGGGCGACGCGGCGCTGATGTCGCTGATCGAGATCATCGGCGCGAACGTGGCGGGCGAGGAAAAGGCCGAGAAGGCCGCCGCCGCGAGTGAAGATTGATCTTGACGGCGCGGGAGGAGGCTCTATAATCCCTCCCGCGTTCGGGCAAGCGGTCGCCGGAAGCGGCGAAGCGAGGCCCGGTGCTCTTTGCGCTTCGGGGATCGTCTAACGGTAGGACTGCAGACTCTGGATCTGCCTGTCGGGGTTCGAATCCCTGTCCCCGAGCTTGTTCGACTCGTCCCGGCGCGCTTGCCAGGAGCGCGCCACCCGCGGGGGTGAGATCCCGAGGGTGACAGGGCGGGGGCCCTTTAGTCTATCGGTTAGGACACAAGACTCTCAATCTTGGGAGACGGGTTCGATTCCCGTAAGGGCCACTAACCGCAACCAGATGTCCGGGAACGCGCGACGGTGATGCCGGGGCGTGTACGTGCGCCCCGGTCCCCGGCCCCGTCCTCCCGGTTCGCGGGATCCCACCCAGGAATCAGCCGGTGAACCCGTACCCCTGCGGACCGGCGCGGTGCACGCCGCGCTCGGTGATGATGGCGGCGATCAGGGGCCAGGGGGTGACGTCGAACGAGGGGTTGATCACGCGGACGCCGTCGGCGGCGACACGCTGGCCGTGCAGGTACAGGACCTCGTCGGCGGAGCGCTGCTCGATCGGGATGAGCGACCCGTCGGGCAGCGAGGGGTCCAGGGTCGAGGAAGGCGCGGCGACGTAGAAGGGCAGGCCGTGGCGGGCCGCCAGCACGGCGTGCGTGTAGGTGCCGATCTTGTTCGCGGTGTCGCCGTTCGCGGCGATGCGATCGGCGCCGACGACGGCGCAGGTGACCCGGCCCTGGGCCATCAGCGAGCCGGCGGCGTTGTCGGTGATCAGGGTGACGTCGAAGCCGTCGCGCACCAGTTCCCACGCGGTCAGGCGGGCCCCCTGCAGGTAGGGACGGGTCTCGCACGCGATGACGCGGACGGACTTGCCGGCGTCCCGGGCCCCGCGGATGACGCCCAGGGCGGTCCCGTATCCCCCGGTGGCCAGCGCGCCCGCGTTGCAGTGGGTCAGCACGGTGGCACCGTCCGGGATCAGGGCCCCGCCGTGCTGCCCGATCGCCAGGTTCATCGCGACGTCCTCTTCGTGGATGGCGCGGGCCTCGGCGGCCATGGCGGCCCGGGCCTCGTCGGCGGAGGTGCCGGCCATCGCGTCCAGGCGGCGCAGCATGCGGTCGATCGCCCAGTGCAGGTTCACCGCGGTCGGCCGTGAGGCCCCGATGACCCGGCAGGCGTCCCGCACGGCGGCGGCGAAGACCGCGGGGGCGTCGGGCGCCTGCCGCGCGGCCAGGGCCACGCCGTATGCGGCGGTGATGCCGATGGCGGGCGCGCCGCGCACCACCATGTCCCGGATGCCCGCGGCGACCTGGGCCGCGTCCTGGCACCGCACGTAGGCCTCGCGACCGGGCAGCAGGCGCTGGTCCAGCAGGATCACGGCCTCGCCGTCGTACTCCACGGGTCGAAGGGTGTCGCGGGTCATGGCTTCTCCTCGCGTCGCGTCCGGGGCCGCGACCCGCGCCGGCAGGCCGGGGCGGCCTCGGCATCCAGCGCCCGGACCACCTCCAGGAGGTCCGCGGGCAGGTCGGAAAACGTCACGCTGCCGTCGGCGTCGATGAAGATCGAGATCTCCCCCGGGGGCAGCACCGGGGCCCCCGCGTCAGTCGAACCGGGTGATCTTGCGGGTGAGCAACTGGAGTTCCTCGGGGGAGTAGGGGATCTTTCCGTCGAAGTAGTCCCTGTCGTAGCCATACATGTCCGAGTAGAACTGGACGCGGCCCTTCTCGTCCACGCCGACCGAATTGTACTCGACGAAGATGGGCACGGGGGTCTTCAGGGAGATGTCCCGCATCTCCTCCTTGGCCAGGATCGCCCGACCCCTCTCGGGGCTGATGCCCGCGGCGCGCTCCAGCAGGATGTCCACGATCTCGAACGGCTTGTGCAGCCGGACGCAGCCGTGGCTGAAGGCGCGGATCTCCCGGTTGAAGAACCCCTTCTGGTTCGTGTCGTGCATGAAGATGCCGTAGGGGTTCGGGAACACGAATTTCACGCGTCCCAGCGCGTTCGCATTGCCGCTGTCCTGGTAGATCTCCTCCCGGCCGTCCGGCAGCGTCTTCACGACGAAGTTGTGCTTCTCGTAGTAGTCCGGCTGCTTCAGCAGCTCGAAGTCCGTCTCCAGTTTCTGGATGCGCTTCGGCACGTACCAGCGGGGGTTCAGGATCACCCGCTCGATCTGCGCGGCGAACAGCTTGGTGCGGTTGATGCGGCCTTCCATCCGCGAGTCCGGGTCGATGTCCCAGTTGTTGTTGCCGCAGACGATCCGGTGCTTGGCCAACTGGACGCCGTTCTCGAACACCGCCATCTTGAACTCGGGCAGGTTCACGCGGACATACAGCGGCTCCTCGGGACGCACCAGGCTTTCGCGCCAGCGCTGCAGGCCCAGCTCGATCTGCCGGACCCGCTGCTCGACCGGCACGTTCATGGACTTCGCGTGCCGCTCCTCGACCTCGCCGCTGGTCTCGAAGCCGTGGGCCTCCTGGTAGTCCTTGACCGCGCGTTCCAGTTCCGGGTCGAACGTCGCGTCGATCGCGCCGCCGTAGTAGCCCTCCTGGGCCAGGCGCTTCTTCAGCACCTCGACCAGCGGGCCCCGCGAGCCGCGCTTCAGTTTCTGCTGGCCCGTCACCTCCACCGTCGCGAACGCGCCGGCGGCCGCCAGTTGGCGGTAGTGCGCCAGGCCCGCCACCAGCATCGCGTACTCGGCGTGCCTCGGCGGCAGGGCCTTCAGCCCCTCGACCGGGTCGCGGGCGAAGTCGTCGAAGGCCTTCGCCAGGTCCTCGCCGTGCGCGGCGATCGCGGACGCCTCGTCCTTGTCGGCCCGGAAGGGCTCGGCGACGATGCGGAACCTCATGTCCAGGGCCCAGCGGAAGAAGGCGGCCTGGGCCAGAGCCTCGACGTGGTTGCGGGCCTGCCCGATCGCCTCCTCGGACTGCAGCACGCGCCGGTGCACCGTCAGGACCTCGGCACGCTCCGCCTTGCCGACGCCCTTCAGCCGGCCGCTGTCGTCCAGGCCCTCGACCTCTGCCTCGGTCGGCGCCGGACGGCCCAGCGCCAGGCCCTTCAGCGCGTTCCAGGCCGCCGCCCGCTCCAGCTCGGCCCGCGCGGGCTGGGCCGCGACGATCGCGGCCTGGAAGTCGGCCAGCGCCTTGTCGAGTTCGGCCGGGTCGTGGCGGGCGGCCGGCAGCCCGTGGTCGGCCGCGGTCCGCATGGCGGCCAGCAGGGCCTCCAGGGCGCGCGAGGGGCCGTCGGGCGTGGTGAACAGGGCCTCGCTGCCGCGCGTGTCGAAGGCCTTCTGGACCAGGGCGGCGTACAGGGGGTCGGCGACCCCGCGAGCGGACAGGTCCGTGGCCAGCCGCGCCCGCAGCGCCTGCCGGTCCGTCCACAGGCGGCGGGCGGTCTCGAACGGCCCCTGCATCGCGGTCTGGTCGTCCTGCGGGGAGGGGGCCGGCAGGGGGATCGCGGCGGCCGCGGGGGCCTTCGCCCCGGTCCCGCCGGCCGCAGGCTGCGCGTCCGCCTCGCCCGCGGGCCCGACGCCGCGCCCCAGGTAGGGGGATGGCTCCCGGGGGCCCGGCGTCTTGCAACCCAGGACGAACACCGCCAGCAACGCGAACCAGAACGGCGCCTTCACGGACCCTCCCCGGGAACTTCCGCGGGGCAAAGGATAGTCGCGTCATCGGGATGCGTCAACGCGGGGCCCGCCTTCCTGCCGGGCCCGGGCTGGGGTATCATCCGCCCCATGCTGGATATCAACCCACAGGTTCGCCGGATCGTCGAACTGGCCATCGAGGAGGACCTGGGCACCGGGGACGTGACCACCGAGGCGTGCGTCCCCCGGGATGCCCGGGTGGCCGGGGAGGTCGTCGCCAAGGCGCACGGCGTGCTGGCCGGCCTGCCGGTGGCCGTGATGGTGCTGCAGCAGGTCGACCCGGCCATCCGGTGGACCCTGCTGGTCGAGGACGGAAGCCCGGTGGTGCCCGGCCAGGTGGTGATGCGCGTCGAGGGTCCGGCCCGGACCGTGCTGGTCGCCGAGCGGACGCTGCTGAACTTCCTGATGAAACTGTCGGGCATCGCCACGAAGACCCGCGAGTACGTGGACGCCCTGGAGGGCACCCGGACGGCGATCCTGGACACCCGGAAGACCTCGCCCGGCATGCGCGCCCTGGAGAAGTACGCGGTGCGCATGGGCGGGGGGCGCAACCACCGCACCAGCCTGTCCGGCGGCGTGCTGGTCAAGAACAACCACCTGTCGATGCGCGAGGACCTGAAGGAGACCGTCCGGCTGGCCCGCGCCGGGGCCCCTTCGCTGTGCAAGGTCGAGGTCGAGGTCCGGACGATGGAGGAGGCCAAGCGGGCGATCGAGGCCGGCGCCGAGGTCCTGCTGCTGGACCACATGACGGTCCCGCAGGTGGCCGAGGTCGTGGACTACTGCGACTGGAAGGTCGCGGTCGAGGTGTCGGGCAACATGACGCCCCAGTCGGCCCGTGCGGTCGCCGAGGTCGGCGTGGACTTCGTCTCGGCCGGCGCGTTGACGTACGCGGCCCCCTGGCTGGACTTCGCGATGTACCTTGCCCCGGTGGAGCACCCCGATGCCGGCGCCTGACCTGCCGGCCATCGCCTCCCGCCTGGCCGGGCGGACGGCGTCGATCCGCCGCATCCTGGTCTTCGGCACCGTCGGGAGCACGCAGGACGAGGCAGCGGCGCTGGCCCGCGGCGGCGCCCCCTCCGGGACGCTGGTCCTGGCGGCGTCCCAGACGGCGGGTCGCGGGCGCGTCGGGCGGGCCTGGCACTCGCCCGCCGGCGGGTTGTACGCCAGCCTGGTGCTGCGGCCCCGGGCGTCCCCCGAGCGGTGGCCCGCGCTGGCCGTGGTGGCCGGCACGGCCCTGGCCGAGGCGCTGGACGCGTCGGGGATCGCCGGCGTGCGGATGAAGTGGCCGAACGACGTGCTGCTGGGCGGCCGGAAGGTCGCGGGCCTGCTGGCCGAGGCGCAGCCCGCGGAGGGCTTCGTGGTGCTGGGGATGGGCCTGAACCTGGAACTGGCGGCGGACCTGCCCCCGGAACTGCGCGGGATCGCGACGGACCTGGCATCGCACCTGCCGTCGGGCGCCGACGCCGCCGAGGCGTGCGAACGGTTGCTGGCGGCGGTCGCGGACGCCTGCGCCGGGGCCCTTGCCGACCCGGTCCTGGACCCCGGGCGGGCCTCCCGGTGGCTGGACCGGTCGCGGGAGGTGGCGGTGGGCGACGTGCGGGGGGTACCCGCGGGCATCACGGCCCGGGGCGAACTGGAGATCCGGGTCCCGGACGGGAGCCTCGTCCGGGTTTCGACGGGAGAGGTGAACGATGCTGGCGGCCATTGACGTCGGCAACACGAACACGGTCATCGGGTTCTTCGACGGCGACCGGCTGGTGACCCAGTTCCGGCTGGCCAGCCACCGTACCTCCACGGCCGACGAGGTCGCGGTGCTGCTGTACGGGCTGATGCGCATGGAGGGCATCGACCCCGCGTCGGTCGACTCGGCCGTGCTGGCCAGCGTCGTGCCGCCGCTGACCACCGTGTTCGTGGGCTGGGCCGAGCGGTACCAGAAGGTGCGGCCGCTGGTCGTGGGCCCCGAAACCCCGACGGGCATCCGGGTGCGCTACTCCAGTCCCCGGGACGTCGGTGCCGACCGCATCGTGAACGCGGTCGCGGGGCACGCCCGGCACCCGGACGCGGACCTGGTCATCGTGGACTTCGGCACGGCGACGACCTTCGACGCGGTGACGGCGGCGGGCGACTACCTGGGCGGCGTCATCGTGCCCGGCGTGACCGTGTCGCTGGACGCCCTGTTCCAGCGGACCGCCAAGCTGCCCCGCGTCGATGTCCAGCGGCCGCAGGCCGTGATCGGACGCGACACGGTGCACAGCATCCAGTCGGGTGCCTTCTACGGGTACCTGTCGATGGTGGAGGGGCTGGTCGCCCGGATGAAGGCCGAACTGGCGCCCACCGTGCGGGTGCTGGCCACCGGCGGCCTGGCCCCGCTGCTGTGCGGCGATTCCACCGCGATCGACGAGGTGCTGCCCGACCTGACGCTGCAGGGGCTGCGCCTGATCCGGGACGCCAACCGCTAGCCTGTTTCCGTCTCCAGGATGCCCGCCAGGACGTCGGGGCCGGGGAAGGTGGGGGCGGGCCTACTCCGCGGGCGGCTCGACCACCGGGTCGTGCAGTTCCAGACCGGCCGCGAAATGGATGTAGCCCTTGTCGTTGCCCAGGGTCTCCGGGACGATGACGAGGTCCTTGTCCGGCAGCGCGACCGGGCTGTCCTCGCCCAGCAGGCCCTTCAGGTTGAAGGACGGGATCTCCACCAGGAAGGGGTCCTCCAGCTGCTGGAACACCACCGGGAACAGCGCGCCCAGGAACAGGTCCCGCAGGTCCTGCTCGGTCAGGTTCGATTCCAGGTACTCGAAGTCCATGTCCGTCAGCCTGGGCGGGTTCACCACCTGGATCGCGATGACGCGGCCCTTCTCGGGGTCGTCCGCCAGCGACAACTGCGCCTCGACCTCCAGGAACAGGAACACCCGCATGATCACGGGCTCGCCCATCAGCACCATCGTGGTGTCCAGGTACAGGTCGCCCAGCTGGATCGTCAGCGTGCCGTTCGGGTTGCAGGACGTGACGATCGGCGGGATCAGGGCGGCCGTGTTCAGGTCCGAGATCTCGACGCCGTACTGGGACAGGTCGACCAGTTCGGCCAGGTCCGCCCCGGTCAGGTGCATGTTCAGCAGCCGGCCGCTCCACAGCGAGTACAGCGCCTCGTTCAGGGCGTCGTCGAACAGCGCCAGCATCACCTTCTCGGGATTCCCCATGTCGAAGCCGAAGGCCTCGGGCGTGTCCGCCAGGCAGGACGCCCGGCTGATCGACCCCAGGATGACGCGGTCGATGGTGTGGTCCGACGTGACGGCCGCGTTCAGGTCGACCGCGCCGCCGTTGGTGTCGAAGTTGATCGACTGCGGCTGCAGCGAGATCCGCAGCGTCACCGCGTTCATGCCGGGGATCAGTTCCGGCACGGTCACCTCGAACGGCTTGGCCAGCAGTTCGTTGATCTTCTCGGGCAGCGCGTTGATCTGGTCGACCAGCAGTTCCTGCACCTGGTCCTTCAGCAGGTTCTCCAGCGTCCCCTTCAGCAGCCCGACCAGCAGGTTGTAGAACCAGTTGTCGATCTCGATGTCGAAGCCCTCCAGGTTCAGGGTGGCCTCGGACGCGGTCATCAGGACCTGGTGCGTGTCGGGGTGCACGTTCATCTGGACCGTGGTGTCCAGGACGACCTTCGTGGCCGTCGCCGTGCCCTTCTGGTCGGCCGGGCACCGCCAGTCGCCGTCCGTCCGGATCAGTTGCAGGTCCACCTTCAGGTCCGGGATCACGATGTTGATGGTCAGGCCGCCCATCACCGTGTCGATCTTCACGTCGGGGGGGCCGAAGGTGATCGAATCGATGTAGACGTCGTAAGAGCAGGTCGTCCACAGGATCTCCTGGGACACCGAGGTCACCGGGTTCGGCATCAGGGCCTTCAGGTCCAGGCCGGCGACCGCCGTCTCGAGGATCGCGGAGATCGTCGCCTGGTCGGTCGGGTCCTCCTGCCAGAACAGCGTGTCGTCCAGGTACGCCTTGACCGCCTTCGGCACCAGCGAGGCCAGCGGGTCCGGCTGGTCCATCGGGTTCCAGTAGTTGCTGTACAGGTACGACCGCAGGGTGCGGAACTCGTTGCCGAACGTGTCCGCAACCATGGCGTCGATCAGGTTCAGGCCCTGGTCCGGCACCATCGGGAAGGCGAAACTGCCGTCGACGTTCACCGACACGACCTGGCCGTTGATCGTCAGCGACGCGACCTGGCTGGTGGCCTCGCTGACGGTGCCCGTCACCACGACGCGCCGCTCGCCGTCGAGGGTGGCGCCGCGCTCGGGGTAGGTGATCGTCAGCATCGGCGCGGAGCCGTCGCACCAGCCCGTGACGTCGTCGCAGATGGCGGCGTTCGTGGCGTCGCAGGCGTGGAAGACGTACTCGCCCTCCTGGTCGAACTGGAACTGGTCGGCCGAGATCTGGGTGATGCCCTCGGTCGGCGTGACGGTCGGGTCCGTGATGGCGCCGCCCGGGATCGGGTTCCCGTAGGCGTCCACCAGGTCGAAGCCCACCTTCACCTGGTTGCCCACCTGGTAGGCCGGCTTGGCCGGGACCAGCTTCAGCGCGATGCCCACGGACGGGCCCGCGACGATCGACAGGGTGTCCTTCTCCAGCGGGATCGGCGCGCCGTCGGCCGGCTTGCAGGTCACGTCGTACGTGCCGGCCTTCGTGCCCTCCAGCGTGAAGCCCAGCGTCGAATTGACGACGGTCAACTCGGCCGGGGCCTCGACCGTGAACGCGACGCCGGCGACCTCGTTGCCGAACGCGTCCTGCGCCGTGCAATGGCCGCCCATCGTGTCGCCGGCGGTCATCGTGTCGCCGTCCAGCACCGTGACGACCTTCGCCAGGATGCCGGCGGTCACGGTCAGCGTCGCCGGGGAGGCGTCGCTGATGCCGCCCACCAGGGCGCAGGCGACCTTGTACTCGCCCGCCGTCCTGCCCTCCAGGACGAAGGTGCCCGCCGAGGTGCCGGTCGTCACGGTCACGCCTTCCGACGGGGTGACCTTCAACTCGATCGAGCCCTGCGCGGGGTTGCCCTGGGCGTCCTTCGCGGTGCAGGTCGCGGTCGCCTGGTCGCCCGCCGCGATCGTGGCCGGCGCGACGCTGGTGTCGATCGTGTCCGGGCGCCCGGCCTCGACGTTCACCGTCGCCGGGGTGTCGTCCACCGCGGGGATTCCGGGCGCCTCGCAGGCCACCTGGAAGGCCCCCGCCTTCGTGAAGGAGACCTGGGTGCCGTCCACCACGGCCCCGTCCGACGGCGTCACCGTGACCTGCGTGGCCACCTGCACGGCGCCCCCGGGGCCCGTGACGGTGCACGTGACCGTGACGGAACCGCCGGCCTCCACGGTGTCGGTGGAGACCTGGGTCTCGACCGCGTAGGCGGTGGCGTCCCCGAAGTCGGGGCCGGTCGCGTCGGGGTTGTCGATCTTGCCGCCGCCCTCGCACGCGGAGACGGCCAGGGCGATGAGGCCCGCGAACAGCAGGGTCTTGCGCATGTTCCACCTCGGAAAGGACGTCGGGAAACGGAACGGGGTTATCTTACCGGTTTGCAACGTCGATGCAATGATGTCGGAAGGGGGCTTCCTGCCCCGGTCCCCCGGCCCCCCGGCCCCCGGTGGCGGGCGGTCCCGGTCCCGTCCGGGCCGGCATGCGCCCGTCGCGCGAGGACTCGCTTCCCCGCTTCCCGCTTGCGGCTGAGGGCCCCCTGAGGTATCCTTCGGCGATGCGTCGTCTGGCGGAAAGCGGCGGTGGTGACGGGGGATTGCGGCGGGCGTTGCGCCTGCTGGTGGTGGCCGTCTCTGCCGTGCTGGTGGGCTGGGTCGTCACGACCGCCGACCTGGGGGGACGCTCCCCCCTGCTGGACAAGCTGGGCAGCCCGGCGGCCGAGGCCGGGGAACGGCGCTCGTCGGACCTGTCCCGGCTGCGCCTGCTGACCCGCTGCATCGGGTACATCCGCACGAACTACGTGGTGCCCCAGCGCGTCAAGCCCGCGGCCCTGCTGATGGGTGCCCTGCGCGGCGCCGAGAATGCCGTGCCGGACCTGATGGTCACCCCGGACAAGGACGACCCCCTGCAGGCGAAGTCGGTCGAGGTGCGCGTCGGCGACCACATCCGAACCTTCGACGTCGGCGGCGTGTCGGACCTGTACGAGATGAACTGGCGCCTGCTGGACATCTTCGAGTTCGTCGCGGCGCACCTGCCGTCGGACGTGAAGGGCGACGAGGTCGAGTACGCCGCCATCAACGGCATGCTGACGCCCCTGGACGAGCACTCCGTCTACCTGACGCCCGAGGCCTACCAGGAGATGCAACTGGACACCCAGGGCCGTTTCGGCGGCCTGGGGATCGTCATCTCCACGCGGCGCGGGCTGATCACGCTGGTGTCGGTGATGCCCGACACCCCGGCGTTCCGGGCCGGCCTGAAGTCCGCGGACCAGATCCTGCAGATCGGCGACGAGTCGGCGGTCAACATGTCGCTGACGGACGCCGTGTCCAAGCTGCGCGGCGAGCCGGGGACGAAGGTGACGGTGCTGGTCGCGCGCAAGGAGTGGACCGAGCCGCGCTCCATCACGATGGAACGCGCGGAGATCCACGTCCGCAGCGTCACCAGCGAGGCGCTGGGCGACGGCATCGGGTACGCGCGGATCCGGAACTTCCAGGAGGACACCGCCGAGCAGGTCCGGAAGCACCTGGCCGAGCTGAAGTCCCGCGGTTCGCTGAAGGGCCTGGTGCTGGACCTCCGCCAGAATCCCGGCGGCCTGCTGGAGCAGTCGGTCGAGGTGTCGAACCTGTTCATCCAGAAGGGCACCCTCGTCGTCACGGAGGGCGAGGGCAAGCGGATGCGCCAGGACTACGAGGCCGACGGGCGGGCGCCGTTCGCGGGCCTGCCGGTGGTGGTCCTGGTGGACGGCGGCAGCGCCAGCGCGGCGGAGATCGTGGCCGGGGCGCTGAAGAACGACGACCGGGCCCCGCTGATCGGCACGACCACGTTCGGCAAGGGCACGGTGCAGGTGATGTACGAGGTCGGGGACGGCGCGCTGAAGTTGACGGTCGCGCAGTACCTGACCCCCGGCGACATCTCGATCCAGGGCATCGGCGTCGCCCCGGACATCGAACTGATCCCCGCGACGGCGACCGCGGAGGCGGTGGTCCTGGGGAACGGGGACGAGGACCGGCGCGACCGCGACCCGAAGCGCCTGCTGGAGGCCTTCGGCAAGGCGGCACACGACCAGCCGGCGCGGCGGATCCGGCACCTGTCCACGGACGAGGCCCTGCCGGAGCGCAACGAGGACGACCCCGAGGACGTGCCGCTGCGCGACGACGAGGCCTTCCATCGCGATGCCGCGATCGACCTGGCGCAGGCCCTGCTGAAGGCGGGCAGCCTGCCGGTGCGGGGCCGTGCGCTGGCCGATTCGACGGCCCAGCTGGATGCGTGGTCGGCGGAACAGGACGCGAGGATGGTCGCGCGGCTGGCGACCCTGGGAATCGACTGGTCCGACGGCCCCAGGCGCCCCGGTGCGCCGGTGAAGGTCTCGTGGGCGATCGAGGGGGCCCAGCCGCTGACGCCGGGCCAGAAGGTCACCCTGCGGATGGTCGCGAAGAACCCCGGCCCGGACCCGCTGTACCGCGTGCGTGCGGTGACCGAGTCGGAGTTCCCGGTGCTGGACGGGCGCGAATTCGTCTTCGGGCGGCTGGAACCCGGCGCGTCGGTGACCCGCGAGGTTCCGGTGAAGATCCCGGCCGAGTCGTGGGACCGCGTCGACCGCGTGTCGTTCCACCTGTTCCTGGGCGAGTCCGAGGCGACGGCCCCCGACCCGGTGACGGTGGCCACCCGGGCCCTGCCTCGCCCGAGGTTCGCGTGGGGCGTGCAGGTGATCGACGCGGCGGGAAACGGGGACGGGATCCTGAACGTCGGCGAGACGGCCACGCTGCTGGTGGACCTGCGCAACGACGGCGAGGGCGCCGCGCGCAAGCTGCTGGTCACGCTGCGGAACAAGTCGGGCCAGGACGGCATCTACGTCCGCGAGGGCCGGCACACGCTGGCCGACGGGCTGCCGCCGGGACGCTCGGCCCAGGCCCGGTTCAAGATCGAGTTGAAGCACGCGCCCGGCGCGACGCCGCCGACGCTGGAAGTGGGCATCCTGGACCTGTCGCTGCGGGAGTTCCTGTCGGAGGACGTGGCGATCCCGGTGGCCGCGACGGCGGGCCCGGTCTTCGTGCCGCGGCCCCTGGCCCTTCGCGTGCTGCGCGAGAGCGTCGCGATCCGGTCGGCCGCGACGAGGGAGTCGCCGGAACTGTTCTTCGTCCCGGCCGGCTTCCACCTGCGGTCCGATGGCCGGGTGGGCGACTGGTGGAGGGTGGAGGTCGAGGACGGCCGGTTCGCGTTCGTGCGGTCCGAGGACGCGGAGCCCGTCGAGACGGCGGTCCGCTTCTCGACGCTGCCCCTTTCGCCGAACGTGCAGAACGTGGTCCCGGGGCTGGACGTCCGGCTGGAGGACGCCCCGGCGTCGGCAGACGGCAAGCCCCGGCTGCGCCTGATCGGCACCGCGAGGTTCGTCGGGCACGCCGGCGAGGCGCGACGCAAGGTCCTGATCTTCCGGGGCAACGACAAGGTGTACTTCTGGACGCGGAAGGGGCCGACCACCGAGGGCGTGGTGGACCTGGACGCGACGATCCCGCTGGTGGAGGGCCGGAACGACCTGGCCGTCTTCGCGATCGAGGGAAAGGACCGCAGCGCCGTGAGGAGGTTCACGCGGTTCCGGGCGGCCCCCGCGGCGCCCCCTTCCCCTCCGGTCGCACCCCGTGCCGACGGGAGGTGACCATGCGGCAACCCTGGAAGTCCGCTGCGATGCCGGTCCTGTTCGCGGCTGCCGCCGTCGCCGGCGCGATGACGGCGGTCCCGGCGGGCGCCGAGGAGGGCTACGGCGATCACCTGATGCGGGGGGCTCGCATGGTCCGGGCCCGGAACCTGCCGAAGGCGCTGGAGGCGTTCCGGGACGCGGTGAAGGCCGACCCGATCGGGATCGACGCGTACTTCAACGCGGGCAGCGTCGCCCAGCGCATGAAGAAGTGCCGGGAGACGCTGCTGTACTTCCGGGGGTTCCTGTTCCTGTCGCCCGGGACCGCCGACGACCGGCAGGCGAACGCCGCGATTGCCGCGTGCGAGGCCCGGCCGGGGGTCGGGATGCTGACGGTGCGGACCGAGCCGAAGGGCGTCGAGGTGTCGCTGGACGGGATCCTCCAGGCCCGCACCCCGGTGACGCAGTTGAAGGTGCCCGTCGGGACGTACCGCGTGGGCCTGTCGTGCCGCTGTCCCGACTTCGAGGACGCGACGCGGGAGGTCACGATCGACGAGGGGAAGGAGGCCGAGGTGGACGTCTCCCTGGACCGGAAGCTGACGTACGGCTGGGTCCAGGTGGAGACGGTGCCGGCGGAGGGCGTCAAGGTCTACATGGACGACGCGCTGGTCGGCGAGACCCCGGTCCCGAAGATGAAGCTGGAAACCCGCAAGCACTTCCTGCGCCTGGAGAAGGCCGGGTACGAGTCCTGGGTGCGCAACGTGCAGGTCGAGCGGGACAAGACGAAGGTCGTCCAGGCCACCCTGGAGGCCATCCAGCAGCCCACCGACGCCGGGTCGTCCCGGAAGGTCCAGTAGGAGAGCCATGTCCAGCGATTCCCAGAAGACCCCCGATCCGCACGAGACCGGCCGGGCGTCGGTGCTGCCGGGTTCCAGCCTGCGCGTCGTCGAGGCGGGATGGGCCGCGCGCCCCCGCTCGGGCCGTCGTTTCCTGGTGGGATCCGACGACACCCGGTTCTTCGAGGGCGACGTGCTGCTGGTCCGCACCGACCGCGGCGACCTGCTGGCCACGGCGCTGCAGGCGTCCAGCCGCACCACGCTGCAGGCGGACGGCTACGTGCGGGTGGTGAGGAGGATCCAGCCGGCCGAGGCCGGGAACCTGCTGGCCCGGGCCGAGGCGCGCGAGCAGGAGGCGAGGGTCGCGTTCGTGGACCTGGTCCGCAGGCACGACCTGGACATGCACCTGTCGGACGTCGAGGTGCTGCAGGACGGGCGCGTGCTGTTCTCGTTCACCGCGCCGGGGCGCGTGGACTTCCGCGGCCTGGTGCGCGACCTGGCGACCGCGATGCACGCCCGCATCGAGCTGCGGCAGATCGGCGTGCGCGACGAGGCGCGGTGCACGGGCGGGCTGGGCCCCTGCGGGCTGCCGCTGTGCTGCGCGTCGTTCCTGCGCGACTTCACCGCCGTGACGATCCGGATGGCGAAGGTGCAGGGCCTGGTGCCGAACCCGCAGAAGGTGTCGGGGCTGTGCGGGCGGCTGATGTGCTGCCTGGCCTACGAGCACCCCTGCTACTGCGAGATGCAGAAGGCCTTCCCGAAGGTCGGGGCGATGGTGACGACGCCCAAGGGCGAAGGCAAGGTCAAGGAACTGATGATCCTGCGGAACGCCGTGCGCGTGTCGCTGGGCCCCGGCATGTTCGAGGAGTTCCCGCTGGCCGACCTCCAGTGGAAGGGCGGCCAGAAGGCCGAGGAGTCCGCGGCGCCGGCCGGGGACGAGGCCGAGGACGCCGACGACCTGAAGGGACTGGAAGGATAGGCCGCCGATCTGCGGCTGCTCCGGGATGCCTGCCATGTGGTTCGATTCCCACGCCCACCTGGATCGACGCTTCTTCCCCGAGGACCTGGACCAGGTCGTCGCGCGGGCCTTCGCGTCCGGCGTGGATGGCATCCTGGCGATCGGCGCCGGCGCGGACCCCTCCGAGATGGAGGGCGCGGTGGCGACGGCCCGGGCGTACGAGGCGATCTGGGCCGCGGTCGGGGTGCACCCGCACGAGGCCGACCAGGCCACCGAGGCGTCGTTCGCCGCCGTCGAGCGCCTGCTGCGCGACCCGAAGGTGGTGGCGGTCGGCGAGGTCGGGCTGGACCACCACTACGACCTGTCGTCCCGCGCGGGGCAGGTGGCGGTCTTCCGCAGGCAGGTGCAGATCGCCGCCGAGGCCGGCAAGCCGCTGGTGCTGCACGTCCGGGACGCGCACGCGGAGTGCCTGGAGGTGCTGCGCCAGGAGCGGCTTCCCTGGCCGCCGGGTGTCGTGCACTGCTTCACGGCGGACCTTGCCACCGCGAAGGCCTACGTGGACCTGGGGTTCAAGATCAGCATCCCGGGCGTGGTCACGTTCCGCAACGCGGGGCCGCTGGCGGACGCGGTGAAGGGGCTGCGCGCCGAGGACCTGCTGGTCGAGACGGACTCCCCCTACCTGGCGCCGGTGCCGATGCGGGGCCGGAAGAACGAACCGTCCTTCGTGCGGTACGCGGGCGAGGCCGTGGCGCGGCTGAAGGGGCTGACCCCCGAGGACGTGGGGCGCATCACCTCGCTGACGGCGCGCCGGCTGTTCGGGATCGAGGCACAGGAAGCCCTGGCGCCGCGGCTGGCGTACCCGATCCGCGACTCGCTGTACGTCAACGTCACCAACCGCTGCACGCTGCGGTGCACCTTCTGCAGCAAGTTCAAGGACTGGGTCGTCAAGGGCCACAACCTGCGCCTGCCCGCCGACCCCGCGCCCGAGGCGATGTGGGCGGCGATGGTCGAGGCCGGCTTCGAGTCGTTTCGCGAGGTCGTGTTCTGCGGCTACGGCGAGCCCCTGCTGCGCTGGGAGGTCGTGGCCGAGCTGGCGGCGCGCGTGAAGGCGAAGGGCATCCGGGTGCGCGTCAACACGGACGGTCTGGCCAGCCTGGTCAGCGGCCGGGACGTCCCGGGGGAACTGGCCGGGAAGGTGGACGCGATCAGCATCAGCCTGAACGCCCCGGATGCTGCCACCTACGCGGGCGTCTGCCGCAGCCGGTACGGCGAGTCGGCCTTCGCGGCCGTGTGCGCGTTCCTGCGGCGGGCGAAGGAGGTCATCCCCGACGTAACGGCCAGCGTCGTCGGCCTTCCCGGCCTGGACATCGAGGCCTGCCGCCACCTGGCCGAGGACGAACTGGGCGTGCGGTTCCGGGTGCGCCCCCTGGACGACCCGGGATAGACCGTCGCGGGGCCCCGGGGTCCTGGACCGGCTGGACGGCGTCCAGCCCGGCCCGGTTTGTCGTGTCGTATCGACTCCTGCACATTCCGGTACTTGCGACGGATCCATCCCTGGCATGCCTCCTGCGAGTCCTCTCCTGCCGTCCGCTGCCGGAGGTTTCGATGACGACGTCGCTGGTCCTGTTCTCCACCCTGGCCGCCTTCGCGCTGGCCCATTCCGTGCCCGCCTCGGCGGCGCCGGCGCCCCCGCCCCCGGGGCCCGTCCCGCCCGCCGTGGTCCCCGCGGCACCGGCCCCCTCCCCCGCGGCCCAGGGCGCCGTGGTCGCGATCAACCGGGCCTCCCGGGACGAACTGGAGAGCCTTCCCGGCATCGGCCCGAGGAAGGCGGCGGCCCTGGTCGCGGCCCGGGAGGAGCGCCCGTTCCGGCGCCCGTCCGACCTGCGCCGGGTGAAGGGATTCGGGGCCAGGACGATCCGCAGGCTGGCACCGCTGCTGTCCTTCGATTGATCCGTGCCTCCCGACGGCGTAAGGTATGCGGGATGCCCGTGAAAAGGTTCGTACCATCCTGGGACGGCAGGAGGCGACGATGAAGACGGCGTGTGGGTGGATCGCGTGCGTGGCGGTCCTTTCGTTCGCGGCCTGCGATGGCGGGAATGCCCCGCGGCTGGACGCGTTCGGACCTCGCGACCTGCCGGTGCAGGACCCGGGGGATTCCGCGCAGGCCGACGACTCGGCGGTGCACGACCTGTTGCCCCCCGAGGAACTGCCGGTCGACCTCCCGGTCGATCTGCCGGCCGACCTGCCGGCCGACGTTCGTGACGTGGTCCCGCCCGAGGACGGGTTCGAGATCCTGCCGCCCGACGTCGAGGACGTCCCGGACGTGCCGCCGACCGACGTCGCGGATGCCGAGGACATCGCGGACGCCCCGCCTCCGGTGGACCTTCCCGAGGTCGAGGCGGGCTGCCGCGATGCCTCGGACTGCCTGGACGACGACCCCTGCACGGTCGATTCCTGCGACGTGGCGACGGGGCTGTGCTCGAACGTGACGATGGCCGGATGCGTGGCCTGCCAGGACGCCGCCGCCTGCGACGACGGGAACGAGTGCACCGAGGACGAGTGCCTCGAAGAGGGGTTCTGCCGGTCCACCTGCCTCTGCCACGCGACGTGCGCGGCCGACTGGGCCTGCAACGACACCAACCCCTGCACCACCGACTCCTGCGTGGTCACCCGGGGCGTCGAGGGAGGCTGCGTCGAGACGGCCTGCGTCTTCCAGCCGGTCGACTGCGACGACGGCGACGAGTGCACCCTGGACTCCTGCCTCCCTGCCACCGGAGCCTGTTCCCACGCCGCGATTCCCGGCTGCGGAGGGTGCGTCTCGGACAGCCAGTGCCAGGACGGGAACCCCTGCACCATCGACACCTGCTCCCCGGTCGATGCCACCTGCCTGCACACGCAGGACCCGTGCGACGACCTGGACGACTGCACCGAGGATTCCTGCAACCCGTCGTTCGGCTGCCAGCACGTCCAGGTCTGCGTGAAGTGCGCGGCGGACGCCGACTGCGTGGACGACAGCCTTTGCACGGTGGACGTGTGCGACCTGGAGACGGGGCGCTGCGTGTTCGGGCCGACGCCGTGCGACGACGGGTACGCCTGCACCGCGGACTCGTGCGACCCCGCCACCGGCTGCGTGCACGTGGTGGAGGTCGGCGCGTGCGAGTCGGCCGGCGACTGCGACGACGGCGACCCCTGCTCGGTGGATCGCTGCGAGGCCGCGGTCGGATGCTGCGTGGCGGACCCGATCCCGGGCTGCCGGCCCTGCGCGGCGGACGGGGACTGCGACGACGGCAACGTCTGCACCGACGACGTGTGCGACCCGGACACGAACCGGTGCGTGAACGTCCCGCACACCCGTCCCTGCGACGACGGGAACGCCTGCACCCAGGGCGAGACCTGCGCGGACGGGCGGTGCCAGGGCGGCATGGGCATCACCTGCGCGGACGGCAACCCCTGCACCACCGACTCGTGCGACCCGTTGACCGGCTGCCTGTTCACGCCGGTGGAGGGCTGCGTGACCTGCGTGAACGACGCCCAGTGCGACGACCGGAACGCGTGCACCACCGACCGGTGCGACTCGGCGGCCGGGGTGTGCCGGCACCGCCTGCTGGCGTGCGACGACGCGAACCCCTGCACCGACGACGTGTGCGTGGCGGCCGTGGGCTGCGTGTTCACCCCGAACGCGGCCCCGTGCGAGGACGGCAACCGGTGCACGCTGGGCGACTCGTGCGCGGACGGGCGGTGCCAGGCCGGGACGGGCTCGCCGACCTGCGAGGACGGCAACCCCTGCACCACCGACTCGTGCGACCCGCTGGCGGGGTGCACCTTCGCGGTGAACACCCTTCCCTGCGACGACGGGGAGGTCTGCACGGCCGGCGACGTGTGCTCGGACGGGAAGTGCGTGCCCGGCGCCTGGAAGACGTGCGACGACCTCGACCTGTGCACGACGGACTCGTGCGAGGCGGGCATCGGCTGCCAGCACGTCCGGATCGACTGCGACGACGGCGACCCCTGCACGTACGACTCGTGCGATGCGGGCACGGGCTGCATCCACGAGAAGAACCTCTGCGACGACGGGAACGCCTGCACCTTCGGCACGTGCAACCCCGCAGACGGCCTTTGCTGGTACACGAAGATCGACTGCTCGGATGGCAACGACTGCACCGACGACTCCTGCAACCCGTCGTTCGGGTGCGTGTTCACGCCCAACGCCAACGCGTGCGACGACCACGACGCGTGCACGCTGGTGGACGTCTGCCAGGATGGCAGGTGCGTCGGTTCGATGTCCCCGGTGTGCGACGACGGCAACGAGTGCACCGACGACCAGTGCCTGCCCGACAAGGGCTGCACGTTCACCAACCACTCGCGCAGGTGCGACGACGGGAACGCGTGCACGTGGGGCGACACGTGCGTGGACGGCCTGTGCGCCTTCTTCGGGGTCGTCGAGTGCGACGATGGCAACCCGTGCACGTACGACCTCTGCGACCCGGCCCAGGGGTGCGTGGCCCTGCCGAACAGCGAGCCGTGCGACGACGGCAACCTCTGCACCGAGGGCGACACCTGCTCGATGGGGGATTGCGTTCCGGGGCGGCCCGTGGACTGCCCGGACGACGACAACGTCTGCACGAAGGAGTACTGCGAACCGGCGTCGGGGTGCCTCGTCGTGCCGGTGGAGGGCGATTGCGACGACAGGAGCGCCTGCACGAAGGGCGACACCTGCATCGACGGGACGTGCACGGGGACGCCGATCTCGTGCGACGACGGGAATCCCTGCACGAACGACCTATGCGACCCGGCCCTGGGCTGCGTCCACACCTACGTGCCGGACGGCTCCCCGTGCAGCGACGGCAACGCCTGCACGTCCCCGGACACCTGCCGCGCGGGGCAGTGCACCGCGGGGGCGGCCGTCCGGTGCAACGACGGCGTGAAGTGCACGGCCGATTCGTGCAATCCCTCGACGGGCTGCGTGTACCAGCTGGACACCGAGGACTGCGACTGCAACAACAACGACCGGAACTGCTCCACGGACGGGAAGCAGGCCTGCTGCCGGTGGCACTACTTCTTCCCGACGGGATGGCGCTGCACCACGGACGACTGCTGACGGCCCCGGCACCCGCGCCCGGCCCCGACGATGTCCCGTGCGCCGGCCGGCAGGCCCTCCGGGATCCTACGGCAGCGGCCCCCGGCCCAGCCGGACGACCCGCCGGTTGCCGCTGTCCACCACCCACAGGCCGCCGGACGGGTCGGGCTCCATGCCCAGCGGGTAGGCGAAGCCGCCGGCGCCGCTGCCGAACTCCCCGTACCGGTCCCGGACCCGCCCCGAGGCTTCCATCAGGACGATGCGGTGGTTCCAGGAGTCGGACACCCAGAAGGCGTCCGGCCCGGCCGCCGCGACCCCGTAAGGCTGGTTCAGGGGCACGCCGTCGGACGGCGCGACCACGGCCCGGAAGGCCCCGTTCGTCCCGAACACCTGCAGCCGGTGGTTCTGGGTGTCGCACACCAGCAGCGCGTCGTCGCCCAGGGGCGCCACGCAGGCGGGACTGCGCAACTGCCCGGCCAGCTTGCCGTAGCCGCCGATCACGACGTGCACGACGCCGGCCGGGGTCAGGCCCTGCACGCGATGGTTGCCGGTGTCGGCGACCCACAGCATCCCGCCGTCGGCGGACAGGGCCACGCCCCTGGGATCGTTGAACCGGCCCGGGCCGTCCCCCTGGGAGCCGAAGGACCACAGGTGCGCGCCGCCCGGGGAGAAGGCCTGGAGGCGGTGGTTGCCGGTGTCCGCCACGTACACCCGGTCCGCCGCCGCCGCCAGGCCGCGCGGCAGGTTCAGCCGCCCCGGCGCGGTGCCGTAGCCGCCCAGGACGGGACCCGCGACGTCGTCGGCGGACAGCACCTGCACGACGTGGGCATCGCGATCGCTGACGTAGACCGTCGTCCCGTCGGGGGAGACCGCGACATCCGAGGGGCTGGCGAAGGCGACGGGGGAGGGCGGCTGGCCGTGCGTGGCCAGCGGCTGCAGGGATCGCCCGAAGTCGCAGGTCGAGCCGTCGCAGGCGCCGTGCCAGTCCATCGCGACGCAGTCGGACTCCACCGCACAGGCCGTCGGCAGGCACGGGCTGGTGACGGTGACGTCGTCCAGGAACACGCCGCCGCCGTCGTTCGCGACGCCGTCCTGGCTGTCGAAGGCGAAGCGCAGCCGGATCGCGCGGCCGGCCAGCGGCGACAGGTCGGCCGCGATCGACTGCCACGAGCGCATCGGGAAGCCCTCGGGGCGGGACCATACCGCGAGGGAGCGGCCGGTGTCGTCGACCGCCTCGACCGCGAAGGGATCCTGTGCCGCCGCCGCCTCGACGTCCTGCCAGGTCCGGAAGGACAGGGCCAGCGACACGCCCGCCGGCAGCACCAGCCGGGGGGACAGGGCGTTCCCTGCCGCCCGGGTTCCGGTGCCGTAGCCGGTCCCCGCGGCGTTGCCGAAGTACAGCGCCAGCCCGTTCCCGCCGGGCGGCACGAACAGCCTCCAGCCCACGTCGTGGTCGTCCGGGGCATCCCACCGGAATCCGTCGGAACCCTCGCCGTCCAGCGACGCCCGCAGGACCGGCGAGGCGCAGCAGGCCGGGTCGGGCGCGGGGGCGTGGGCGCACGCGAACCCGGCGCATTCATCCCGGGTGCAGGGGTCGCCGTCGTCGCAGTCGGCGGCCGTGGAGCAGCAGCCTTCCCGGACCTCGGGTCCGTGCGCGCAGCGGCCGTCGAGGCAGCCGTCCGTCGAGCAGGGGTCGCCGTCGTCGCAGTCCTCGGTGGAGGCGCACGCGCACCCCGGGATTGCCCGGTGCGTGCAGGCCCCGGACTCGCAGGCGTCCATCGTGCAGGGGTTCCCGTCGTCGCAGTCCGGCCCGACATCCCGGCACACCGCGTCCCGGCACTCGCCGCCGACCGCGCAGGGGTCCGCGGACGGGGCGCACGGGCCGTCCGCGGGCTGGTGCACGCACCCCAGCAGCGACGTGCAGTAGTCGGTGGTGCAGGGGTTCCCGTCCCGGCAGTCGGTGGCCCCGATGGCGACGCAGCGGCCGTCGATGCAGGTGTCGTTCGAGGTGCACGGGTCGCCGTCCTGGCAGGCCACGCCGTCCGCCGCCGTCGAGACGCAAAGGCCGGTGTTGCGGTCGCAGGCGTCCACGGTGCAGGGGTTGAAGTCGTCGCAGTCCATCGCGGTCCGCGGCAGGCACCGGGTCGGCTCGCAGCCGTCGCCCAGGGTGCAGGGGTTCCCGTCGTCGCAGTCCTCCAGGATCGTGATCCCGCCGCCGTCCCGGTCGCACAGGATCCTCAGAGAGTCCTTGCAGAACCGGGAACCGGGGGTGCAGGCCCAGGGGAGGCAGGTCGTCCCGTCGCAGTACGTCCCTTCCGGGCACTCGTCGGAGGTGGTGCACGGGCAGGGGCCGGCATCGGGGTCACAGGCCGGTCCGGGATCGTCCGGAAGGTCGGCGGGCAGGTCCGCCGGGGCATCGGGCAGGTCCGCCGGGAGGTCGTCCGGGTACGCCTCCGGGGTCGCGTCCAGGCCGTCGGGTGCCGGCAGGTCGGGGAGGTCGCCGGGCAGGTCGACGGGCGCCGGGTCGCCGTCCGCGGGCAGGTCCTGGAAGGCCGAGTCGTCGCGGGCCGGCAGGTCGCCAGACCCGTCGTCCGGGAGGCCCGGGTCGGCATCCGTTGCCACGTCCGAGGCGTCCGGCCCGGCCGGCAGGTCGCCGCCGATCCGTCCGCCCCCGCAGGCCACCGCCAGGGTGGCCAGCAGCGCGGCCACCCGGGAAGGGAAGGCTCCCCCGCCGTGTCCCCGTTCCTCGCGATCGTCGGCCCGCACCCCGCACCTCCGTTCCGGTAGTCTACCAAGCCCGGCGGGGCGCGCGAGGTTTCGCGCGTCCGGAGGGCGTCCCGGGGCCGGGAAGTCCGTTGACACCCCCGGATCCCTCTGCAAGAATCGCCACGGTCTTTGAAACCAGCATCCGGATCGGTGCCGGACGTGCCGTTCGCCCGGGGGCCGGCCGAGGGAGGTTCAGCATGCTCGTCCACGTTCGACGCTCGATGGGATTCGCCCTGGCGGGGATGGCGGCCCTGTGGGTCCTGGCGGGTTCCGCCGACGCGAAGCCCAGGAACCCGCCGCCCCAGCCCGCGCCGGTCGTCGTGGCCGCACCGGCCCCCGCGCCGGTGGCCGAGGCCCCCCGCACGGTCGCGGGCGAGTTCGCGGGTGCGGAGTCCCTGATCCCGGTCGCCGACGGGCGCGCCCGCTCCCGGAAGGCCTCCCCGTTGAAGGGCACTTCCTACCTGTTCGTCGAGACGGTTCCCGAGCACGCCGACGTCCGCATCGACGGGAACCCGGAAGGCCGGGGCCGCGTCTTCCTGCGCCTGCGCGACGATCGCCTGGTGGCCGTCTCGGCCGCGGCGCCCGGCTACGAGTCCGTCGAGGGCTTCGTGGAACTGCGCGAGGCCGAGGTGTCGAAGTTCCGGCTGGTCCTGCGCCCGGCGACCTCGGGCCTGGCCGGCAGCCTGACCGTCCTGACCGAGCCCACGGGCGCCGAGGTGGCCGTGGACGGCGTCGCGGCCGGCACCACGCCTGTGACGGTGCGACGCGTGCCCGAGGGCCGGCACGAGGTCTCGCTGCGCTCGGGTTCCTGGTTCTACAGCGAGGTCACCGACGTCCGTTCGGGCCAGGTGATGCTGGTGTCGGTGCCCGTGGGCGCCTCCCCGCCGGCCGTGGCTCCCGTGCCGCAGCCGGTCGCGAGGCCCGCGCCGGTCGCGGCGCCCCAGCCGGCCCCCGCGCCGAAGCCGGTTGCGAAGCCCGCGCCGGCCCCGGCCCCGAAGCCAGCGCCGCAACCGATTGCCAAGCCGGCTCCGGCCCCCGCGCCCGCGCCGCAGCCGGTCGCCCAGCCCGCCCCCGCGCCCGTCCCGGCGCCCGCGGCGGACCCCGGCGTGAAGAAGCCCGACTGCCGCAAGGTCTGCGACAAGTTCGTCCAGGCGGTCGATTCCGAGGGGGCCCGCGACCCGATCCGCAGCCTGTGCAATCGCCGCTGCGAGGCCGGGGACATGGCGTTCTCGGTGTGCGCGTGGAAGGTCAAGTCCATGGCGGACGTGCTGAACTGCGGCAACCTGCCCGAGCCGAAGTAGTCCCTTCTCCCCAGGCCGCTAGTGTCCCGGCAGATTCGTTCCTAGCACTGCGGGCAGTACGAGGGGTGGTTCGACATGTAGGGGCACAGGAGCGCCGGGATGGGCTCGTCCTGGCCGGGGTAGCAGGGCAGGTCCGAGAACGTCGACGAGCAGCTTCCCGACACCATGCATCCCCAGCACAGCCGGACCGGGAAACTGAACTCGTTGGAACTGATCACGTTCCCGTCCTGGGTCTGGCCGTAGAGGGTCACGTACACCGTGACCCAGATGCCCGGGTAGATGACGCCGCCGTCGACCACGGCCTGCATCTTCTTCTCGAGGTAGGCGCCCAGTTCCGGGGGGATGACCTGCACCGCGACCGCGGCCTCGCCCTGGGGCGCGGCCCCGGCGGCCACGAAGGACTCCACGCCGTCGATCTGGTACTTCGCGCCGACCTTGCCGCTGCCCGAGGCGAACTCGCCCAGGTCCACGTAGGTCTTGGCCCGCTGCACGCTGATGTAGTGGACCTCGGCCTCGGGCGACGCCGAGCCTTCCCCGGTGATGGAGTTGATCGGCTCCATCATGTTCCGGAAGTGGGGAAACAGCCAGTAGTAGTTGGTCACCATCAGGTCCAGATCGCCGAAGGGCCGGATGACCTGCGAACTCTGGCCGGGGCGCAACACGCACTGGTTCTGCGAACTCATCGCCATCGCGTCGATGATGAACAGCGACTCGGGGCTGGCGTGATCGCACGTCAGCAGGCCGGGCAGCGTGGCCATCACGGCGACCAGCGCCGCCGTGCGCCATGCGTGGACTCGATGCTTCCTCACAGCGCCACCTCCCGGTTCACGACCTTCGGCGTGATGAAGATCAGCAACTCGGAACGGTCGTCCGACTGGGTCCGAGACTTGAACAGCCAGCCCAGGATCGGGATGTCTCCCAGCAGCGGGATCTTCTTGTACGACTTGGACTTGGTGCTGGTGTAGATGCCGCCGATGACGGTGGTGTCGCCGTCGCGGATCAGCAGTTCCGTCCGGGCTTCCTTCTTCTGGATCGTCGGGTTGCCGTTCGCGGCGACGTTGCCGAAGTCCGGCTCGTTCTTCGTGATGTCCAGCTTCATCGAGATGTGGCCGTCGCGCGTCACGTGCGGGGTCACGTCCAGCCGCAGGTCGGCCGAGAAGAACTGGGTGTTGACGCCCGCCGCGGACACCACGCTGATCGGGATGGACACGCCCTGCGAGATCGTCGCCTTGCGGTTGTCCAGCGTGGAGATGCGCGGCGAGGAGATGATCTTCACGTCGCCGGTCGACTCGGCCGCGGACAGGCGCAGCGTCAGGTTGTTCGCGCCGCCGATCGAGCCCAGCGCCAGGCCGAGGGCACCGCCGGCGCCCTGGCCGACGGCCGCGGGCAGGTTGACCGCCCAGTGCGGGTTCTCCAGCGAGATGCCGCCCTGGGGCGAGTTCGGCTCGGCACCGCCCTGCAGACCCACGCTGCTGGGGAACGTCAGGCCGGTCTCGTTGCCGTAGGCCGAGGCCATCGCGAACTTGCCGCCCCACTGGATGCCGATGTCCTCCTTGAACGTGGTCCGCGCCTCGACGATGCGGGCCTCGATCAGGATCTGCGACGTCTGCAGGTCCAGCCGGCGGACCAGGTCCTCGGCGGCCTCCAGGTAGTCCTCGGTGTCCTTGACGACCAGGGTGTTGGTCCGGCCGTCCACCTCGGCCGTGCCCTTGGGCGACAGCACGGTGCGGACGCGCGCCAGCATCTCCAGGCCGTCGCCGTAGTTCACGGGGATCAGCCGGACGACGATCGGCTTCAGTTCCTGGACCTTCTTCTGCTTCTCGACCTGGGCCTCGTACTCCTTCTGGATGACCTCGAGCGGGGCGACCCGGTAGATGCCCTGCTCGATGACGTAGTCCAGGCCCTTCGCCTTCAGCACGGTGTCCAGCGCCAGGTCCCACGGCACGTCTTCCAGGTGGAAGGTGACCTTGCCCTTGACGTCCTCGGACGTCACGACGTTCACCTTGCCCTCGCGCGCCAGGAACGTCAGGACGTTGTGGATGTCCGCGTCCTTGACCGTCAGGTTGATTCGCTTGCCGCGGTACTTCTTCTTCTTCGGCACCATGGCCGGCTTCAGGTACTCGCGCGAGCCCTCGCCGGTCCCGGCCGTGACCGTGCCCGGGGTGGCCGTGCCTGCCGGGCCCCCGGGGGCCGGGGCGAACGAAGGCTGGTAGTTCGGGGGCGGGGCGGACGGGATGGCGCGGGCGACCATCCGCGCCGGGGGCGTCTGGCGCGCCGTGGCGGGCGGGGTGGCCTCGCCGGCCATCATGCCCTCGTCGGTCTGGCCGTTGAACGTCCAGGACAGGCGGCCGTCGGCGACCTGGACCTGCTGGCCCACGGGCCTGGCCAGGTCGGCCACGACGCGGACGGTGCCGTCCGCCGCCGTGTAGGCGCTGACGGTCGCGACGCGCGACTCGAACGCGGTGACGTCCATGCGGCGCTCCAGGTCCTTCGGCAGCACCGCGTTCCGGATCGTCATGACCCACTGGTTCCGGCCCTGGGTGACGTCGTACTGCGGCGCGCCATCGACGCCCAGAACCAGGGAGGGGCCGTTGCGGGTGGCCTTGAAGTCGATCGAGCGGATCACCGACTTCACGGGCTGTGCCGCAACCGCCGCCGGACGGGTCTCCTGGACCTTGCGGGCCTGCTCCAGCTCCCGCTGCAGGCGATTGACCTCGGCCTCCCGGCTGGACAACTGCCGCGCCAGTTCGGTGGCCTCGGCCCGGGCGCCTGTCAACTCGCGATCGGCCTTCGCCTGCGCCGACAGCAGGTCGTCGATCCGGGCCGCGGCCTGCGCCTCGCGCTCCTGCGACTGCCGTTCCCTCGTCTTCGCCGTGGTCATCTCGGCCCGGGCCTGGTCCAGCGCCGACTGCGCCTTCTCCAGTTCGCCCTTCATGCGCTTCTGGTCCTGGGCCAGGGCCCCGGCCTGCCGGGCCTCGGTCTCCTTCTCGCGGGCCTGGGCCAGTTCGGCCTCGCGCTTCGCGACCAGTTCCTTCAGCCGCGCGACCTCCCGGGACTCCTTCGTCGCGCCGGCCGCCTTCAGGGCGTCGATCTGCCGGGCCAGTTCCGCGATGCGGGCGTCGCGCTGCTTCAGGCCGGCCTGGTTCGCGGCCGATTCCTTCTGGTACTGGGCGCGCAACAGTTTCAGTTCGGACTGCTGCTCGTCCACCTTCCTCTTCAGCGCGGCGGCGCGACCCTCCTCCTGCCGATCGGTCCGGCCGGCCTTGCGCGCCTCGTCGTAGGCCTTGCGCAGGACCTGCAGTTCCGCCTCGCGGTTCTGCAGGCGCTCCTTCATGCGGGCCACCTCGGCGGACTCGCCGGTCGAGCGTTCGTCCTTCAGGCGTTGCAGTTCCGAGCCGAGGCGGGCGACCTCGTCGGCGCGACGGCGCGCCAGGTCGTCCGACTTCGCCAGGCGATCCGCCAGGTCCGCCCGGACCTCCTCCAGCGACCGTTCCTTCGCCGCCAGTTCGGACTGCAGGCGGGCCACCTCGGCCCGGTCGGCGCGTCCGGCCTTCTCGGCGGCCAGCGCGGCCTTCAGGCCGGCGACCTCCTTCTCGCGGGCGGTCGCGGCGTCCTGCGCCTTCGCGACCTCGCCGCGGACCTTCGCCATCTCGCCGGTCAGGGCCCGGATCGTCTGGTCCTTCGAGGCGCTCTCGGCCCGTGCGGCCTCGATGCCGGCCTGCAGTTCCTTCATGCCGGCGCGCAGTGCCGCCAGGTCCTTCTCGCGGGCCGCGATCTCGGCCTCCTTCGACGCGACGGTGCGCGCCAACGACTCGGACTTCGAGGCGTCGGACGCCTGGGCCTGCGCCCGGGTGGCCTCCAGTTCGCGCTTCATCTGCGCCAGTTCGGCCTCGCGCCGCGCCTGCAGGTCCGCCACCTGGCGCCCCGCCTCCGCCGCGGCCTGCTCGGCCCGGTCCCGCTCGGCCCGGATCTGCGACAGCTTCTGCTCCTCGTCGGCCAGGCGCCGCGAGGTCTCGGCATACGACTGTCGCGCGGACGCCTGCTGGGCCTGCTGCAACTCGGCCAGTTTCTGCTCCAGGGATGCGGCGCGGGCCTTCGCGGCCGCCAGGTCGGTCTCGCGGGCCTGGGCAGACGCCTCCGCCGCGCGCCGGGCCGACTCGCGAGCCTCCGCCTCGGAGGCGGCCTTGGCCCGCTGGTCCGCCAGGGCCAGTTCCAGCTGCTTCACCTTCGCGTCGGCCTTGGCCAGCGCCTGGTTGTCGGCCTCGGTTCGGGCCTGCCCGGCCTTCGCGCGCGCCTCCGTCTCCCGGGCCTGGGCGGCCTTCAGTTCGGCCAGCAGGCTCTCCTCGCGCTGCCGCGCCGCGCGGGTCTGCGACAGGCTCTCCGCCTCGCGCGCCGCCAGTTCCGCACGCGCCTTCTGGCTGGACTCCTCGGCGATGCGCGCCTCGCGCGCCGCCGCCAGGCGTTCCTGTTCGGCCTTCAGCGACGCGGCGGCCTGGGCGACGTCCAGGTTCAGGGCCTGCAGGCGCCGCTCGGTCTCGGCGACGCGGTCCGAGGCCTCGCGGGCCTGGCGATCGGCCTCGGCCCGCTGGGCCTCCAGGCGGGCGGCATCGGCCTTCTGGCGGGCGGTCTGCGCCACCAGCGAATCCTGGTCCTGCGCCAGCGACTGCAGTTCCTGCTCCAGCTGCTGGCGGCGGGTCTCGGCGGATGCCGTGCGGGTGCTCTGGTCGGCCTGGCGCTGCGCCAGGGTCTTCAGTTCCTGCTCGACCTGCTGCCGCCGGGTCTCGGCGGCCGCCGTGCGGGCCTGCTGCTCCGCCTGGCGCTGCGCGAGGGCCTTCAGATCCTGGTCCACCTGTTGCCGGCGGGCCTCCGCAGCCGACGTCTGCGCCTGCTGCTCGGCCTGGCGCTGCGCCAGGACCTTCAACTCCTGGTCCACCTGCTGGCGGCGCGCCTCGGCCGCGGCGGTCTGCGCCTTCAGGGCATCCAACTGGCGCTGGGCGGCGGCGGCCTGATCGCGGGTCTCCCGGGTGGCCTGGTCGGCCTGGGCCCGGGCGGTGACGACATCCCGCTGGGCCTGCTCCTGCTGCCGCTGGGCCTCGGCCCTCAGCCGCTGGGCCTGCTCCTGCTGCCGCTGGGCCTCGGCCCTCAGCCGCTCGGCCTCCAGCCGGCTGGCCTCCTCCTTCTCGCGCAAGGCCTGGTCGCGCTCGCGAGCCTGGCGAAGCTGCTCCAGCGCCGCCTGCTCCTGCTTCAACTGCTCGCGGACCGTCGAAACCTCGCGGGCCAGCGCCCCGGCCTCGACCCCGCTGGGCCTGCGTCCCGACGCGTCGACGCGCACGACGATGCTGTTGCCGACCGTGCGGACGTCGTATCCGGCATCCTGTCGCATCCCGATGATGATCCGGCCGACCGGAACCCCGGCGGACTTGAACTGCAGGGTCCCCACCTGGTCCAGCACGCCGTTGTCGACAACGACCGGGTCCGAGACGCGGGTGACCTCGCCCTGGTTCACGTCCACGAACAGCCGCACCGGGTCTTCCAGCTTGAACACGCTGAATGTCGGCGTGCGGGAGGCCGCGATCGTGATCACGGTCTCGTTCGCTTCCTCGGTGACGCGGATCCCGGTGATGAGGTTGGAGCCTGTGTCCTGGCCCGTACCCAGCACTGGAAGGGCGAGGATGCACAGCACGACCAGCCCCGCAACGCGAGAGCGTGACATCACGACCTCCGGGCGAAAGGAACCATCTTCTCGGGGCAATCGTAAACGGGGTTTCCGGCGAGGTCAAAGAAACGGCCGCGAAGAAAACACGGAAGCGCGGCGAGGTCGGGCGCCCCGTGGAGGGGGTGCGGAGGAGGTCCCTTCCGATCCTGGAGTAGCCTTCATCCACCGATTGGCAAAACCCGCCCATCCGGATGCCGGGTCGGGGAGGGTTCCGGGGGGCGGTCCCCCTGGAGTATCCGAATATTGACAGGAACGTGATTTCGTGGCACATTCCTTGCTTGACTTGCGGCCGGAGCGCCGTGATTCGGCGCCCAGGATGTCATCCCGGAGGCAACCCGTGATCCAGGAAGGCCTGCGAGCCCGATCGCGGAAACTGGAGTTGGAAACGCCGCAGCCCGCCCGTGACGTCGAGAAGTTGTCTCCCTACGACGCAGTTTCCTCGCTGGCGGCGATCAAGTCGCTTCCGAAGGGGATGGTGCCGCTGAAGCTGGACTGGAACGAGTCCTCCATCCCGCCTTCGCCGCGCGTCATCGAGGCGATCACCGGCTTCCTGTCCAACGGCCATCACCTGAACTGGTACCCCGAACTGTGCGCCCCCAAGGTTCGGTCCGCCCTGTCGGTCTACACGGGCGTGCGGGCGGACTCGATCCTCGTGACCAACGGCTCGGACGACGCGCTGGACCTCGTCTGCCGAACGTACCTCGAACCGCATGACGACGTCGTGGTGGTGTGGCCGACCTACGGCCATTTCCTGATCTACGTCAAGGCCCGGGGCGTACAGCCGCGGCTGGCGCTTCCCGAGGACCCGTTCGCGATCCCGACCGCGACGATCCTGGACGTCATCCGGCCCGACACCAAGCTGGTCTACATCCCCAGCCCGAACAACCCCACCGGGACGGTGACCCCCCCGTCGGATGTGGCCGCGCTGTGCCGCGCCTTCCCCGGGACGCTGTTCCTGGTCGACGAGGCGTACTACGAGTTCTGCGGCGTCTCGTCGGCGCCGCTGGTCGCCACGTACCCGAACCTGGTGGTGACCCGGACGTTCTCGAAGTGCTTCGGCATCGCGGGCCTGCGGGTCGGCTACCTGATGACCGGCCCGTCGGTGATCCAGAACCTGCGCAAACTGTACAACCCCAAGAGCGTCAACGCCCTGGCCCAGGTGGGCGCGGTGGCGGCGCTGGCCGACGTGGACACCCGCGAGGCCTACATTGCCCAGGTGCGCGCGGCCCGCGAGGTGCTGGCGAGCGAGTTGCACCGTCGCGGTGCCGAGGTCCGGGTGACGCAGGCCAACTTCGTGCTGGTGCGCGTGCGCGATCCCCAGGGCCTGGTGCAGGCGCTGGAGTCCGTCGGCGTGTTCGTCCGCGACCGCAGCCGCATGGAAGGGTTCGCGGGCTGGGTGCGGTTCACCGTGGGCACGCTGTCGCAGATGCACGACCTGGTCGAGCGCATCGACCTGCTGCTGGAGTCCCGCCCCGGCCTGTTGTCCTGACCCCTTCGCCGGCCTCCGGCACCGCATCCCGCGACGTCCCGGTGCCTCCCGGGTACCATGCCGTTGACCCCGTCCGGGCTCGTCCCGTACCATGAAGCCAACCGGTCACGGAGGCCCGCGATGTTCGTCGAGAAGGAGCCTGCCAAGGCGGTCGAGGCGAAGAAGTTGAAGCAGGCGCTGGAGAAGGAGCCGGCCCCCGAGGCGCGCAGGAAGGACCTGAAGGGGCTTGGGTTCGACGAGCAGAAGAAGGCATTGTCCGCGCGGGCCCGGACCGAGCCCCTGGCCTCGGGGAAGAGGGATCCGGTGAAGGGGGACCCGGCCGAGGAGCTTCGCCGGCTGTTCCGCAGCCACGATCTGCCGGATCGCCTGGTGCCGGCGAACGTGACGGACTTCCGGTTCGACCGGGGCTCGGGCCTGCTGACGATGACGCTGCGGGCCGGCTTCGCCAGGCGGTTCGACCGGGAGAACACGCTGGCGTTCGACAAGGTGGTCTCGGGCGTGCTGCAGAGGGGGGCGTTCGCGGGGATCAGCGGGATCACGTGCGGCAGCGCCGCCGTCACCGGGATCTCTCGCACGGGGCCCGGCCTGATCCTCCTGGAGGGAAGGCTGGGACCGTCCGGCAAGCCCTTGCAACTGAAGGACGAGTCGCTGCCCGGCCTGCCTTGACCCCGATCAGGTCCCCCGCGGAATGTCGAACTCGTCCGGATCCGGCGCCAGGAAGGCGTCCGGATCCTCGAACATCTCCTCCTGCCGCGGCTGCGGGGGAGGGGAAGGCAGTTCGCCTCGCGCGGCCTGCAGGGCGGCGCGAAGGGCCTCGGCAATCCGGGTGGCGGGCAGGGGGCGCGCCGCGACGTCCATTTCCAGGCAGGCCGCCAGGATGGACCGGGCCTCGGCCGGCAGCATCGACTGCTCCAGCCGCTTCAGCCGCGCCAGGCGCGCGTTCTGCGTGGTGGTCCCGGTGGGCAGCGGGCCCAGCAGGCACTCCATCAGCACCAGCCCGAAGGAGTAGATGTCCGTCGCCGGGGTCAGGTCGTAGCCGGCCTCCTGCTCGGGGGACATGTAGTCGGGCGTGCCGCAGATGTAAAGCGACCGGTCCCGGTGCACCTCCAGCGCCTTGGCCATGCCGAAGTCCATCAGCTTGACCTGGCCGTCCGGCAGGACCATGACGTTGCCCGGCTTGACGTCACGGTGGATGACCTTGCGGTCGTGCGCGTAGGACAGTGCCTCGGCGAGGATGCCGGCCATCGAGGCGACCCGTTCCAGCGGCAGCACGCGGCCGGGCGAGCGGTCCAGGACGCGGTCCAGCGAGTCGCCGTCGATGAACTCCATCACCATGTAGTGCCGGGCCGAGACGCATCCCACGTCGTACACCTGCACGATCGCGGGGTGCGACAGGCCGGCCACGATGCGAGCCTCGCGAAGGAAGTACTCCTCGGCCACGTCGTCGGGCAGCGAGGGGTTCGACAGGAACTTCAGCACGACGTCGCGCTGCAGCAGCGAATCGTGGGCCAGGTACACGATCGCGGTCCCGCCCTCGCCCAGCCGCTTCTTGATCGAGTAGCGCTCGGGCAGGCCCGGGGGGATCACGTCCACGCGGGGGCTTCCGGGTTGCGGGGTCGGACGCGCCTCGGACAGCCGGTGGGCGTCCTCCAGGCGCTGCAGTTCGAAGCGCATCGGGTCCGACAGCAGCTTCTCGGCCTCCAGGCGCTTCAGCGTCTTCAGGGCCGATTCCAGGGCCTGCTCGCGCACGAAGAAGCCGACCAGGTGCTCGAAGGCCTGCCGGGTCGTCTCGGTCGGGGCGACACGCTCGACGAACACCGCGTAGTAGCGGATCGCCTCGGCATTGCGTCCCTGCTCGCTGAGGATGCGTCCCAGCAGGTAGCATGCCCGGGCGTGGCCGCGGTCGGCCGAGGTCGACAGCTTCAGGATCTCCTCGGCCTGGTCGCGGCGCCCCATTTCGTAGGCCAGCCGGCCAGCCTCCAGCACGTGCCCGGCGGCCGCGAGCGCCTGGATCTCCCGGTCCGGGTCCTGGATGCGCCCGTACAACAGGGCGGCGCGCTCGTGGTTGCCGGCCTCCTCGTGCAGCGCCGCGGCCTCGCTGCCCAGGCCCGCCTTCTCCAGCACCGCCGCGCCCAGGTCGGGTCGGCCGGCGCGCTGGTACGCCTGGGCCGCCTCGCGGGGCTGGCCCGCCTGGATCCAGCATTCCGCGGCGTTCAGCGGCTCGCGGGCGGTCTCGAACGCCTCGGCCGCCGCCTGGAAGCGCCCCTCCTTCACCAGCGCCCGGGCCGACAGCCGCCGGGCCTCGGACTCCCGCCCCAGTTGGCGGTAGAAGCGGGCGGCCCGATCCAGCCGGCCGGCCGCCACCATCGATTCGGCCGCACCCCACAGGTCGCCGACCTGCGTCAGCAACTCGCAGGCACGCTCGTGGTTGCCGGCCCGCGAGAAGGCCTCGGCCGCCCGCCGGATGTCCGGCACGCGCAGCAGGGCGTTGGCGGCGGCCTCCAGTTCCCCGGCGCGATCGAACAGTTCGGCCGCGCGGGCGTACTTCTGCATCCTCATCGCGACCCGGGCGGCGCCCTTGTGGTCGCCCTGGCGCAGCAGCAGGTCCATCGCTTCCTGCAGGCGGCCCGCGGCGATCATCGCGCCGACGTTCGTTGCCGGTCGCGTGCCGTCGCCGGCCGGGGAGGAGGGGGAACCGGCCCGGGGGGCGGTCGCCGCACGCCGCTGCCTGCGGGCTGCCAGGACCCGGCGGGCCACGACCCAGCCCGCGCCCAGCAAGGCGCCGCTGACGGCGATCCCGATGATGATGGAGGTCGTTTCCAAGCCGCCCCGACGTTCCGCCCGCGCGTCCTTTCCGGGGGACGCCCAGGTGATTATCCCGCCTGCGCGCGAGCAGGGCCAAGTTCGCGACGTGCAGGAGAAGGCACCGACCGGCAAGCCTTGCGAACGAAACCGGCGTGGGGTATCTTCGGGGCCGCCCTCGAAGGGCAAGTCCCGCACGGAGAAGGAGCGATGGGACGGGTGGTCGAAGGCCAGATGAACGCGGCCGGCCTGCGGTTCGCGCTGGTGGTCAGCCGGTTCAACCACTTCATCACGGCCCGCCTCGAGGAGGGTGCGATGGACGCGCTGGTGCGCCACGGCGCGGACCCGGCCGCGGTGGACGTGTACCGCGTCCCCGGGGCGTTCGAGATGCCGCTGGCGGCCAAGAGGCTGGCGACCTCCGGCAACTACGACGCCGTGATCGCCATTGGTTGCGTGGTCCGCGGCTCGACGCCTCACTTCGACTACGTGGCGGGCGAGGCGGCGAAGGGGCTGGCGATCGCGGGGCTGGAGAGCGGCGTCCCGGTGTCGTTCGGGGTGCTGACGACGGACAACCTGGAGCAGGCCATCGAGCGCGCCGGCACCAAGGCCGGCAACAAGGGCTGGGACGCGGCCCTGGGCGCGATCGAGATGGCGAACCTGATGAAGGTGATGTAGTTCGTCCCGGCACGCCCCGCGGCAAAGGGGCGGGGACGAGGGTGCAGCGATGGGGACCCGGCGGCGGGCGCGGGAATGCGCGCTCCAGCTCTTGTACATGTGGGAGTTCCACCGGACGCTGGCTCATCCCGGCGCCCGGGCGTTCTGGCTGGATCGGCCCCAGGAAGAGGCTGCGACTCGCGACTTCTCCAACCTGCTGGTCGAGGGGGTCGTCCGTCGCCTGGAAGAGGTGGACGAACTGATCCGCAAGGCGTCGCTGAACTGGCGGATCGACCGCATGGCGACGGTGGATCGGAACATCCTGCGGCTGGCGACCTTCGAGTTGATGGAGGTCACCGACACGCCGCTGAAGGTTGTCCTGAACGAGGCGATCGAACTGTCCAAGCGCTACGGGTCCGAGGACTCCGGCGCGTTCGTGAACGGCGTCCTGGACAAGATCGGGTCGATCCTGCGGCCCGGCCAGAAGAAGTAGCGCGGCTCCCCCGGGGGGGGGCGCGGGGGCGATTGCGGGCATGAAGATCCAGTTCGTCAAGCCCGACCTGCACCAGATCGACCACGTGGCGGCCGAGACGTTCGTCGTCACGGTCTTCGAGGACGAGCGTCCCCCCCGCGGGCTGGCCGGCCTGCTGGACTGGCGCCTCTCGGGCCGGCTGTCGCAGATGATGCTGTCCAACCAGATGGCGGGCCGCTTCCGCGAGGCGGTGCTGTTCCCGGCGTACGGCCGGCTGCCGACGGTGCGCGTCTGCGCGTACGGGCTGGGCCGGATGGCGGACTTCTCGCCGGCCCGGGCGCGCGAGGCCTCCTGGTTCATCGCGGATTCGCTGCACAAGTTGCGGGCGCAGTCGTTCGTGACGGCCCTTCCGGGGTCGCCGTCGTCCGTGGTGCCGGTGCGGGCCCGGATGGAACTGTTCCTGGAGGAGATGGTGCGCGTTTTCGGGACCGACGACGCCTCCGCCGCGGTCGAGGTCGTCCTGGTGGAACCCCAGGAGGTCCATCGCGAGTTGACCGAGGTCGTCTCGACGGCCATGCGCAAGCTGCGAGGTCTGTGGAAGTGAATCGCGGCGACGGGCTGCGCGGTCCGCGTCGCGGGGTTCCCCCACCCCGACGGGAGTCCTGGTCCCCCCGGCCGCCCCGTCCCGACGCCGGCCCCTCGAACGATGATCTCGTCTACGGTCTCCACCCGGTTGAAACCTTCCTGGCCGAGGCCCCGGCGCGCATCCGGGAAATCTGGATCGACGCGTCGTCGGGCCCGGGCCCCCGGAAGGTGGCGGACGACGCTCGCGCGGCCGGGGTGACGGTCCGGGTGCTGCCGGCCGAGGCGTTCCGGGACCTGGCGCGCGGGCGGCCGTTCCAGGGGGTCGCGGCCCGGGTGAAGCCCTTCGAGTACGCGGACGGGGACGACCTGGCCGAGGCCTGCCGGGCGCGGCCGGGGGCGGTGCTGGTGGCGCTGGACTCGGTGCAGGACCCGCACAACCTGGGGTCGATCCTGCGGTCTGCGGCCTTCTTCGGGGCGTGCGGGGTCGTGATCCCGAGGGACCGGTCCGTGGGCGTCACGCCGGTGGCGGTGAAGGCCTCGGCGGGCGCGGCGGCCCGGGTGCCGGTGGCGCAGGTGACGAACCTGGCCCGGTGGCTGCGGGCCTGCGCGGACCAGGGCTGGACGGTGGCGGGCGCGGTGGCCCGGGGCGGGGCGGCGCCGGAGGCCCTGAGGGACGCGCGGCCGCTGGTGCTGGTGCTGGGCTCGGAAGGCGAGGGGCTGCGGCGGCTGGTGGGCGAGGCGTGCGAGGTGCACGTGACGATCCCGTCGCCGGGGGGCTTCGAGTCCCTGAACGTGGGCGTGGCCGCGGGGATCCTGCTGGCCGCCGCGACCGGGGGCGCACTCCAGGAGAATCGATGAACCTGCCGCGGATGGTGTACTGCGACGACCGGGGGGACCTGTTCGACCACCCGTTCTACGGGATGACGGTGTTCGACGGGGCGCGGGTCCGTCCCCCGCGGCCCGACGAACTGGTGACCCTGCCTCCGGGCAGCGACGCGTGGATGCTGCCGGGCCGGTCGCCGTACGGATGGAACCCCGAGTCCGGCGGTCCGGAGATCGTGAGGGGCGTCAACGGCGCGTCCGCCTTCGCCAGCCCCGCCTGGCTGCGGCTGGCGCTGCCGGCCTACGTGCGGGAGGAGGGCGCGCCGGTGCTGCCGCTGTTCGCCTACGCCCCGCTGGGGTGGTGGCGGGGGCGGTTGGTGACCACGGCGGTCCGGGTGGACCGATCGAACCGGCAGGATCCGCGGCGCTTCCCGCTGCCCGTCATCCGGCGGGCGGCCAAGGCGTTGCGGCGCGCGATGCCGACCAACCGGCTGGTCGAGCACCTGGAGCACTGCGCCGTGGTGTACTGCTGCCGCGCGGCCCAGAACTTCTTCCTGGCCCGCGAGGAGTGCCCGCTGCCGACGGCGCCGACCTGCAACAGCGCCTGCGCCGGGTGCCTGTCGCTGGCTCCGGATGCCGGCGTGACCGCACCGCACCAGCGGATCACCTTCGTGCCGACGCCGGACGAGATCGCGGAGGTCGCCTGCCTGCACATCGGCCGGGTGCCGCGGGCGGTGGTGTCGTTCGGGCAGGGGTGCGAGGGCGAGCCGCTGACCGTGGCGCCGACGCTGGTCGAGGCGGTGCGGCTGATCCGGCGGCGGACCGACGCGGGCACGATCAACCTGAACACCAACGGCAGCCTGCCGAAGGCGGTGGCCCGGTTGTGCGACGCGGGGCTGGACGCCATCCGGCTGTCGGTCAATTCCTTCCGGGAGGCGGCCTACCGGGCGTACTACCGGCCGCGGGGCTACCGCTTCGCGGACGTGCTGGAAAGCGGCCGCGTGGTCAGCGAGTCCGGCGGCTGGGTGTCGGTCAACCTGCTGGTGTTCCCGGGGGTCTCGGACGCCGGGGAGGACGTGGCCGCGTCCATCGACGGGCTGCGGGCCTGCCGGGCGGACTTCGTGCAGATGCGCAACCTGAACATCGACCCCGAGGTGTACCGCGACGCGGTGGGCCAGCCATGTGGGACGCCCGAAGGGCTGGTCCGGGTCATGGAACGTATCCAGGCATCGATCCCCACGATTCGCTTCGGGTACTTCAACCCGCCGGTCCGCAGCCTGGTGCGCCGGCGAAGGAGGAGCGCGAGACCATGAGACTGTCGAAACTGGCGGAGTCCCTGGCCGATCCGGCGACGCTGCGCCTGAACGCGACGGCGGCGCGCCTGAAGGCGGAGGGCGAACCGGTCATCCACCTGGGGGGCGGCGAGCCGGAATCCCCGGCCCCCGCGGCGGCGGTGCGGGCCGCGCGGGAACTGCTGGACCGCGGCGACGTGAAGTACACGGCGACGGCTGGCATCCCGGCCCTGCGGCAGTACGTGGCGGCATGCGTGGAGGCGGAGTTCGGACGGCCCACGAAGCAGGCCGAGGTGCTGGTCTCGGCGGGCGCCAAGCCGGCGATCTACGCGGCGATGGTGGCGGTGCTGGACCCGGGCGACGAGGTGATCTTCCCGGCGCCCTACTGGGTGTCGTATCCCGAGATGGTCCGGCTGGCGGGCGGCGTGCCGGTGCCGGTGTCGGCGTCGGACGGGTCGTTCCAGCCCGGCCTGGCGGACGTCGAGGCCGCGATCACGGACCGCACCCGGATGGTCATCCTGAACAGCCCGAACAACCCGTCGGGCGCGGTGTACGCGGACGCGTTCGTCGCGGACGTGGTGGGCCTGTGCGAGCGGCGCGGGCTGTTCCTGCTGGCGGACGAGATCTACCGGCGCCTGGTCTTCGACGGGCGGCAGGTGCGGGGGGCTCTGGGGCACGCGAAGGCGACGGGCGACGAGTGCCGGACGATCCTGGTGGACGGCGTCTCGAAGATGTTCGGGATGACGGGCTTCCGGATCGGGTGGGCGGTGGCGGCACGGCGCCTGGTCGAGGTGATGGGGAACGTGCTGGGCCAGACGATGTCGTGCGCGTCCGCGGTGGGCCAGGCGGCGGCGCTGGCGGCGCTGCGTGAGGAGACGGGCTACGTCGAGGACCTGCGGCGCGACCTGCAGGCGCGGCGGGACCTGGCGGTGCGCGAACTGGCGCAGATCCCGGGGGTGCGCCTGGCGGTACCGGGGGGGACGTTCTACTGCCTGCCGGACTTCAGATCGTTCGGGGAGGACAGCAACGCGCTGTCGGCGTTCCTGCTGGACAAGGCGCGCGTGGTGACGGTGCCGGGGAAGGACTTCGGGTGCGAGGGGCACCTGCGGATCTCCTACTGCGGGCCGGCGGCGGACGTGGTCGAGGGGATCCGGCGGATCCGGTGGGCGCTGGACCCGGCGTCGCCGCGGGAGTGCGAGTTCGGGGGCGAGGTGCACGTCCGCGACTGGGAACGCCCGGCCTGATCCTTCCCGCCTTCCCGGAACCCGCGATGAACGTGCGAACTGCATGGGCCCTTCAGGGCGGGGGCCCCGTCCCCCGCCTTCCCGGAACCGCCACGAACATGCGAACTGCCCGGGCCTTGTAGGGCGGGGGCCCCGTCCCCCGCCTTCCCGGAACCGCCATCCCTGCCGTACGCCGGCTGTCCCTGGCGGGGCACAAGGCCCCGCCCTGCATCGGGTCGGCGATCGCATCCCGGGCGTGCGTTCCCGGCCCGCTCGGCCCGGGATGGCGCCCGGTTGCCCTTCCCGGGAAATGCCGTTACAGTCCGCCGCGCTTCGACGCATGCCCCCGGCCGGCCCCTGCCCGGCCGGCCCGCTTGCCGGAGGTTCCATGTTCGACGCGTTCGATGCCGATGCCCTGCCACGAGCACTGCTGGCCGCCGTCCAGTTGCCCGACGTGCCGGACGCCGACGTGGCGGCCTCGCTGGCCGAACTGTACCGGCTGGCGAAGACCCTGGGCCTGGCCGTGATCGACCGGCAGGTGCAGAAGCGTCCGCACTTCGACGCCGCCACCTACCTGGGGCCGGGCAAGGTCGAGGAGATCTCCCGCCTGCTGGAAGCCGACCGCGAGGCGCATCCCGGCCGGTCCCAGGTCGTGCTGGTCGACCACGAGATCACGCCGTCGCAGGCCCGCCAACTGGGCAAGACCGTGAAGGCCGAGGTGCTGGACCGGACCGCGGTGATCCTGGAGATCTTCCACCGCCACGCCCGCAGCCGCGAGGCCCGGGCGCAGGTGGAGATCGTGCGGCTGGCCTACATGGCGCCGCGGATCCGCGAACTGAACAAGGGCAGGGGCGGTCGCCAGCAGGGCGGAATCGGGGCCAAGGGGGCCGGCGAGTCGCACCTGGAACTGGACCGCCGCAAGGTTCGCGACCGTATCGCCGAACTGCGTGCGGACCTGGCCGACATCGAGCGCGAGCGCAACACGCAGCGCTCCCGCCGGCAGGACCTTCGCCGGGTCGCTCTGGTCGGATACACGAATGCCGGCAAGTCGACGCTGATGAGGGCGCTGACGGACAGCGAGGTGTACGTCGCGGACAAGCTGTTCGCCACGCTGGACACGACCGTCCGGGCGCTGCATCCGCCGGTCCAGCCGCGCATCCTGGTGTCGGACACGGTGGGCTTCATCCGGAACCTGCCGCACGACCTGGTGGCCTCGTTCAAGTCCACCCTGGACGAGACGCTGGAGTCGTCGCTGCTGCTGCACGTGGTCGACGCGTCGGACCCGGACTTCGAGGCCCAGATGGCCACCACCCACGGCGTCCTGCACGAGATCGGGGCCGGGGCGACGCCCGTCCGGCTGGTGCTGAACAAGTGCGACCGTGTCGGGGACCCGGCGCGCCTCCGGGCCCTGCAGGACGGGTACCCCGACGCCTGGCGGATCTCGGCGAAGTCCCCGGACGACGTGGCCCGCGTGCACGCCGGCATCGTGGCGTTCTTCCAGGGCGCGGTCGAGGAGGCCTGGATCCCGCTGCGCCACGACCAGGGCGCGGTGCGATCGATGCTGTTCGCGACGTGCACCGTCCTTCAGGAGCAGTACGACGAGTCGGGCGGTCGCTGCCGGGTGTCCGCCCCGCGCGAGGTCCTGGACCGCGTGCGGTCGCTGGAGATCGGAAGAGCGTCGTGTAGGGAAAGAGTGTAGATCTCGGTGGT
>CALJUR010000059.1 GCA_937975765.1 uncultured Myxococcales bacterium | reverse complement strand
GCGTGTGTTCGAACCCGGCGAAGGCGGACGACACGGGCTGCGACGACGGCGACGCGTGTACGACCGGCGACGCCTGCGCCTCGGGACGGTGCGAGGCCCAGGCACAACTGGACTGCGATGACGGGGACGGCTGCACCTTCGACGACTGCGAGGCCCGCCAGGGATGTCGCCACGAACGGGTGGTGGGGTGCTGCTCCGACGCCCACCCGTGTCCCGCAGACCAGTTGTGCAGGACCGGCACCTGCCGGCCCGTCCTGTGCGAGGCATGCTCGACCGACGAGGAGTGCAAGGACGCCGGGGCCACGTGCCTGGTCATCGGCTCCGGGAGGCACTGCGCCCCTTCGTGTGCGTCGGCTGCCTGTCCCGATGGATCGACCTGCCAGGCCGACCGGGAGGGCGGCGCCTGGTGCGTGCCCGACGTCGGGTACTGCGTCTGTGCGACGCCCGACGTCCGCACGCGCTGCGTGGACGGGACGTTCCTGCAGTACGGCGATTGCGGCCAGGTCGCGTCGCGGGAAGCCTGCCCGCGCGGATGCGCGATTCCCCAAGGCTGCTGCCCCGAGGGCACCCATGCCGAGGAGGAGGGCTGTGTCCCGGACCCGGTCGATCCCGTGCCCGATACGGACGACTCGGCGGAGGAGTCCAGCGAGTCGGGGCCCGAGTTCGCCGAGCCGCTTCCGGACGCCGTCGGGGAGGACCGCCCGTCGTCCACCGACGACGGCGCGTTCGACGCCCTCGACACGTCCTCGTCCGACGGGACGACCGGCGACACGATCCAGCCGGCCCCGCACAGCGGCGGTTCCTGCTCCTCGACCGCCCGGGCCCCAGGCTCCGCCCTTCCCGCGAGCCTCCTGCTGCTGCTGGCCGGCCTTCTTCGTCGAAGGATGGCGCGGACCGGTTGCCGCGGGCGCGGCGCCTAGACAAACAGATCCTCCAGCAGGGGCTGACCCGGCTCCACCGCGTACCTCGCGAAGTCGGTCTCGCCTTCCTCCCGCAGGACGTCCTCGTCGATGAAGAAGCGGCCGGTCGTCGTGCGCGCCTCCCGGGTCAGGATCGCCCACGCTGCGTCGGCCATCATCTCCGGCCGGACCGACTGCCGGATCGCGTCGTCCCCCCCCAGCACGTTCCGGACGGCGGACGTCGCGACCGACCAGCGCGGCCACAGCGTGTTGAACGCGATCCCCTCGTGCCGGAACTCCTCGGCCCACCCCAGCACCAGCAGGCTCATGCCATACTTGGACAGCGTGTAGGCGATGTGCGCGCCGAACCACGCCGGCTCCAGTCGCGGCGGCGGCGACATCGCCAGCACGTGCGGGTTGCCGCTTTTCCGCAGGTGGGGCAGGCAGGCCTGGGTGCACAGGAAGGTCGCCCGGGCGTTGACCTGGTGCATCAGGTCCCAGCGCTTCAGCGGGGTGTCCTCGGTGCGCGCCAGGAAGATCGCGCTGGCGTTGTTCACCAGAACGTCGATCCCCCCGAACGCGGCCACGGCCTGTTCGACCGCGCCGCGGACCTGGTCCTCGAACCGCACGTCCACCGCGATCGGCAGCGCCCTTCCGCCGGCCTTCTCGACGGCCTCGGCCGCCGTGGCCAGCGTCCCCGGCAACGCCGGGTGCGGGTCCACCGTCTTCGCCAGCAGCACGACGTTCGCCCCGTCCCGGCCCGCGCGGACCGCGATCGCCTCGCCGATTCCGCGGCTGGCCCCGGTGATCACCAGCGTCCGTCCCTTCAGCGTGCGCATCGCCTCCCTCCGGCTTCGACGCAGGCAGGGTATCGGACGCGTGGTCGTTTGTCTCGCCATCGCGGCCGAAAGCGGTTACATTGACAGCGGATTCCTGCCAAGCCGAGCGTGTCGATGGAGAAGGTGCGGTTCTTCCTGAACGGGGCTCTCCGGGAAATCGAGGCGCGGCCCGACACCACCCTCCTGGACCTGCTGCGCGGCCCGCTGGGGCTGCCCGGGACCCGGGAAGGGTGCGGCGAGGGCGACTGCGGGGCCTGCACGGTGGTTGTGGGGGAACCGGACGGGGATCGCGTGCGATACCGGCCGGTCGCCTCGTGCCTGCTGCTGGCGCCGACGGTCCACGGGCGCCACGTGATCACGATCGAGGGGCTGGCGGACGGCGACATCCTGCACCCGGTCCAGCAGGCGCTGGTGGACTCGAACGCCATCCAGTGCGGGTTCTGCACGCCTGGCGTCGCGATGTCGCTGTTCGCGCTGTTCCTGGACGACCCGGACCCGGACGCGGAGGCGCTGCGCGCGGCGCTGGAAGGCAACCTGTGCCGCTGCACCGGCTACGTGGCGATCCGGGACGCGGGGGCGGCGCTGGCGGGCGCGCTGCGGGCGCGGGCCCTGGACCCGGCGACGCTGCGGCCGCCGTTCCTGGCCGGCGTCGAGGCCGCCCAACGGCAGGCCGGGCCGGGGCCGACGTTCGCGGTGGAGGCGCCGGGCTGCCGGTACGTCGCGCCGCGGTCGGCCGACGAGGTGACGGCGCTGCTGGGGCGCCACGCGGGCCAGGCCACGATCCTGGGCGGCGGCACCGACGTGGTGGTGGCGATGCGGAACCGGGGGGCCCGGCCGGCCCTGCTGCTGGACGTGTCGCGCGTGGACGGCCTGCGCCGCGTGGACGTCGGGGACGACGAGGTGCGGGTGGGTGCCGCGGCCTGCCTGGAGGACCTCGGGCGGGCCGTCCGGGACGCGCTGCCGGTGCTGGCCGCGGCGATTCGGGTCATGGGATCGCGGCAGGTCCGCAGCCGCGCGACGCTGGCGGGCAACCTGGCCAACGCGTCGCCGGTGGCCGACACGGTGCCGGTGCTGATGGCGCTGGGGGCACGGGTGCGGCTGGAGGGCCCGGCGGGCGGCCGGGAAGTGCCGCTGGACCGCTTCTTCCGGGCGTACAAGGAGACCGAGCGGCGCCCCGACGAGTGGATCACCGAGGTCGTGATTCCGCGGTCCGGGGACGCCTTCGTGCACTTCGAGAAGGTGGGCCGTCGGCGCGAACTGGACATCGCCGCGGTGAACTCGTGCGCGATGCTGCGGATGGACGTCGCCGGGAGGGTCGTGCAGGCGCGGATCGCGTTCGGCGGGGCGGCGCCCACCGCCGTGCTGTCGCGGCGGGCGGGGGAGGCGCTGGCGGGACGCCCGTTCACCGCCGAGGCCGCGCGCGAGGCGGGACGGGCCGCGGCCGCGGACGTGTCCCCGATCGGCGACGTGCGGGGCGGGGCGGCCTTCCGGCACGCGCTGGTCGAGAACCTGGTGGTGGCGCACTGGCGGGCGTGGGCCGGCCAGAGGGCGGCTGCGCCCGGGGGGCACGAGGCATGAGCGGCACTCCGAAGGACTCCCCGGACCGGTCCTCGCCGGGGCACCCGTCGGGTCGTGAACTGGTGACGGGTCGGGCGAGGTTCGTGGGGGACGACCCGGCGCCGGCCGGGATGCTGCACGTGGCGGTGGTGGGGAGCCCGGTGGCCCGCGGGCGGCTGAAGGGCGTGGATGCCGGCGCCGCGCTGGCAAGGCCCGGCGTCGTGGCGGTGCTGACCGCGCGGGACATCCCGGGCGCCAACCAGGTGGGCGGCATCCTGCCGGACGAGACGCTGCTGGCCGACGGGGAGGTGGCCTTCGTCGGCGAGCCCGTCGCGATCGTCGTCGCGGAAGACCCGGGCCTCGCGAGGCAGGCGGCCCGGGACGTCGCGATGGACATCGAGGAGGAGCCGCCGGTCCTCACCATCGAGGAGGCCGTGCGGCGCGGTTCCTATGTGGGCCCGGTCCGCCGGATCGAGCGGGGCGACCCGGACGCCGCCTTCGCGTCGGCGCCCCACGTGCTGTCCGGCGTGGCCCGCAGCCTGGGACAGGAGCACTTCTACCTGGAGACGCAGCGCTGCCGGGCCATCCCCGAGGAGGACGGGGCGCTGACGTTGTACTCGTCGACCCAGAACCCGACCGAGATCCAGCGCATGGTATCGGCGGTGCTGGGCCTGCCCCGCCATGCCGTCTGCGTGGACGTGCGACGGCTGGGGGGCGCCTTCGGCGGAAAGGAGTCCCAGGCGACGCCGTGGGCCTGCCTGGCCGCGCTGGCCGCGCACCGCACGGGCCGCCCGGCGGAACTGGTGCTGACGCGCGCCGAGGACGTGCGCTGGACCGGCAAGCGCCACGCCTACGACAGCCCCTGGAGGATCGCCTTCGACGACGAGGGGCGCATCCTGGCATACGAGGTCGACCTCCGGTCCAATGCCGGCGCCGTGGCGGACGTCAGCACGTCGGTGCTGGAGCGCTCGATGCTGCATGCCGAGAACGCCTACGCGATCCCGCATGTCCGGATCGTCGGCCGCGCCTGCCGCACGAACCTGCCGCCGGCGACGGCCTTCCGGGGCTTCGGCGCGCCGCAGGGCGTCTTCGCCATCGAGTCGGCCGTGCAGCGCGTCGCCGCCTTCCTGGGCCTGGACCCCCTGGAAGTCCGGCGGCGGAACCTGTACCGCGAGGGCGACGTGACGCCCTACGGCCAGGCCGTGACCGGCTGCGTGCTGGAGGAGGCGTTGGACCGCGTCGCGGAACGGTCGGACTGGGGTCGGCGCCGGGAGACCATCGACGAGTTCAACCGCCAGTCCGCGACCCGCAAGAGGGGCATCGCCGTCACCCCGGTCAAGTTCGGGATCTCGTTCACCGCCGCCTTCCTGAACCAGGCGGGTTCGCTGGTGCACGTCTTCGGCGACGGGTCGGTGTCGGTGTCGCACGGCGCGATCGAGATGGGCCAGCAGGTCAACGCGAAGATCGCACGGGTGGTGGCGGACGCGATGGGGATCGGCATGGACCGCGTGCGGGTGGAGTCCACCAACACGCGCCGCGTCGCGAACATGTCCCCGACCGCGGCGTCCACCGGGGCCGACCTGAACGGCGCGGCGGCGCTGGACGCGGTCCGGCAGATCCTGGACCGCCTGCGCCCGGTGGCGGCGTCGATGCTGGCGGACCCGGCGGGCGGCCTGGCCCCGGCGCCCGGCCACGTGCGCTTCCAGGCCGGCCGGGTCCTCGACGACCGCGCCCCGGGCCGCACCCTGTCCTTCGAGGAGGTCGTCGCGCAGGCGTACGCGCGCCGGGTGGACCTGGCCGCCCACGGCTTCTTCGCGACGCCCGGCGTGGAGTTCAACCGCGAGACGGGCCGTGGCACCCCGTTCGCCTACTACGTGTGCGGCGCCGCGGTCACCGAGGTCACGGTGGACCTGCTGACCGGCGCGACGGTCGTGGACGCGGTCACGATCGTGCACGAACTGGGGCAGTCCCTGAACCCGGCGGTGGACCTGGGCCAGGTGCACGGCGCCTTCGTGCAGGCCATGGGCTGGTGTACCGGCGAGGAACTGGTGCTGGACCCGCGGGGCCGCATCCTCAGCGACTCCGCGGCGACCTACAAGGTGCCGACCATCGGCGACGTCCCGGAACGCTTCCTGGTGGAGTTCCTGGACAACCCCCGCGGCCCGCGGGTGCTGCTGCGGTCCAAGGCCATCGGCGAGCCGCCGTTCCTGTACGGGGAGTCCGTCTTCTTCGCGGTGTGCGAGGCGCTGGCGTCGCCGGGGCGGTACCCGGACCTGGTCCTGCCGGCCGGCAGCGAGCGGGTGCTGGAGGCCGTGGCGGCGGCGGGATCCTGTGCGGAAGAGAGCCGGGTCAGCGCTGCCGGTACTTGAACTCGCACTTCTGGACGCACCTTTGGTACTTCCGCTCGCACTTGTCGCGGCACTTCCGGTTGGCGCCGGTCCGCGACAGGTACTTCACGTCGCACCGCTCGGCACAGCGCGTCTGGCAGCGTTCCAGGCACAATTCCAGTTTCAGCGAGCGGGCTTCGGCGACGAACGGCGCCAGGGTCGAGAACGCGAAGACGACGGCCAGGATCCACGCGCGCATTTGATGTCTCCGTTGGAAGACGGTCCGGAACGACTGAATTCTCCGGACGGACAGGGCCGATGTCAACTCCGTGCGGGGCGGCGCGGGTTGACACCGCCGGGCGGCCGGGATTCCATGGAGGCATGTGCGGACGGTACAAACTGGTGGCGCTGGACGAGGAGACCGCCGACGCGATGGGGGTCCCGTTCGTCGCCCCCGGCCCGCGGTACAACATCGCCCCGACGCAGGCGGCGCCGGTGGTCCGCGTTGGTGCGTCCGGCGACCGCGAGTGGGCCGAACCGAGGTGGGGCCTGGTGCCGCCGTTCGCGAAGGACGCGTCGGCGGGCGCCCGGATGATCAACGCGCGGTCCGAGACGTTGGCGGACCGGCCCGCGTTCCGGGAGGCCCTGCTGCGGCGCCGCTGCCTGGTGCCCGCGGACGGGTTCTACGAGTGGCGCAAGGATCCCGGGGGGGGGCACAGGCAGCCGTTCCTGGTCCGTCGCGCCGACGCCCGGCCGTTCGTCTTCGCAGGCCTGTGGGAGCGCTGGATGCCGCCCGGGGGCGAACCGCTGCTGACCTTCACGATCCTGACGACGGCGCCCAACGCGCTGGTCGCGCGCCTGCACGACCGGATGCCGGTGATCCTGCCCCGGGACGCCTTCGGGCCGTGGCTGGATCCCGGGCTGCGCGAGGCGTCCCGGCTGCTGCCGATGCTGGCCCCGGCCCCGGATTCCGGCTGGGAGGCGGTGCCCGTGGGGCCGTACGTCGGCAACCCTTCCCTGGACGCGCCGATCTGCGCCCGGCCGCTGGCGGACGACCCGGCCGCCCCGGGCGGTCCCCGCGATCCCGGGAGCCCCCGCGGCCAGCAGGACCTGTTCCAGCGCGGGAGGCTCGCCTGACACCTATTCCGGGGACATCACCACGTAGGTCACGGTGCCCGGCTGGATGGGGAAGTCCGCGGGCGGGCAGGAGAGGGTGGCGTGCTCCACCGACAGGTGGTACGGGGCGTCGGCCCCGCGGGCGGGGAGGTTGACCGCCACCACCAGGGGCAGGTCCGCGGCGGTGCGGTCCCGTTCCAGGTTCAGGGGATCGGCCGGGTCGTAGTACGCCAGCCGGAAGTCGGGGGAGTCGATGGCCGGCTGCACCCGGACCGTGGCGTCGCCCACGAAACCGGAGAAGGGACCCTCCAGCCCGGCCGGGTCCACCGACATCCCCGCCACCATCACCACCAGGTGCCCCTTGGCGGGGTCCAGTTCCACGCCCCACAGGGTCGAGAGCAGGTCCACCGCGCTGCGCTGGACCAGGACGATGACTCCCGGGAGGTCCGCCTCCGTGTCCGTGGAAAAGAGGCGGGTCAGGGTCCCCAGGAACCCGGTGCTTCCGGGGACGTGCAGGTACAGCGTCCGCTTCCACGGCAGCGGAAGGTCGTAGGCGCCGCAGTCCCACTCCCGGGGGTCCCAGGGGGCCGTGCAGAAGGTCCCCGTCTCGGCCTGGGCCAGGGGGGTCGTGGCCTGTTCGAAGGCGGCCACGGGCACGCCGGGGACCGGATCGTACTGGAAGGACAACCCCTTCACCGTGTATCCCCAGACCCGGCCGACGGCGTGCAGGGTCGGGCTGGCCGGGACGTACGTCAGCGTGTCCGGGGCGATGCGGAAGTTCACGGGGTCGAACCCCAGGGTGCTGCCGGGCGCCCCGGTGGCCTTCGCGGTGTAGTCGCCCGCGCCCTGGCTGGCGGGGAGGTTGGCCGCGAAGAAGAGGGGCTGGGCCGGGTCGGTGCCCTTCCGGGCCGTGCTGGCGGGGGTCTTGGAGTCGAAGTACACCTGCCGGAAGTCCGCGTTGGCGGGGGCCGGGGTCAGCGACACCGTGACGTCTGCCTGGAAATCCGAGAAGAGGTACTGGGAGTCGGGGTCCATGCGGGCGGCCAGGCCGACCACCATCCCCTTGGCCGGGTCCGGCGTGACCTTCCAGGCCGTGGCCAGCGTGGACACCAGCTGGCGCTGCGCCAGGACCATCACGACGAAGGTGTCCGACTCCGGGCGCAGCAGGATGCTTCGCCCGTCATGGTGCCCCGTTTCGGGATCCCCCGGGACGGGGTCCTCGCCATCGGCGACCAGGGACACCCGGGACCCGCGCGGGACCCGGACCTCGAACTGACCGCACGCGGCCTGCGCACCGGGCACCCACCAGTCCGAGCAGCCGTCCTCCGAGGTGACGGTGGTGCGCTCGCCCCCGTCGTACACGGAAACCCCGTCCGTCCGGACGGCCACGCCGCCCGCCGGCTCCATGTAGTAGGTCCCCTCGATGTTGTCCGGGTTGCAGAACATGCAGTAGTAGCGCCAGACCACCCCGCGCACGGTGACCTCGTCGGCCGGCGAGCCCGCGCACTGGCCCTCCCGGCAGGCGTCCCAACGGGTGGCGGGGTTCCCGTCGTCGCAGAGCGTCCCGTCGGCGAAGTCCCCCGTTTCGCACGTGCCGGACGCGCCGCAGCGGGCGTAGTGGCAGGGGGCCACCGGGACGTCGCGGCAGTCCAGGTCCGTGGTGCACTCGGGCGGGATCACCTCGGAACCGGGGTCGGGCGTTCCAGGGTCGGGTGTGCCGGGGTCGGGCGTTCCGGGGTCGAGGGTGCCGGGGTCGGGAGTGCCGGGGTCGGGAGTTCCGGGATCGGGCGTTCCGGGGTCGGCCGGACCGGGGTCCGCGTCGGGCAGGTCGGGCCGTCCTCCGGGGTCCGATACCTCGGTCTCTCCCGGATCCGCCGGGACCAGGTCCGTGTCCGGCAGGGCGTCGAGTCCTCCTCCCGGGTCCGCGGCCGGGCTCCCCGAGGAGAAGCACCCCGTGCCGGCCAGCAGCGCCAGCAGCACTCCCAGGAACGGTCCCCGAAGGTCGAAGCCGTGCCGCATGTCCACCCCCTCCCCGGACGGGGTCCCCCCGGGGGGCTTCCCGCCGTCCTGTCCTGGCCTGGATGATGAAAATACTATCGCATCGGGGACCGGCGCGCGACCCGCCGGGCGATCCCCGCCAGGATCCCGCACAGGGCCGCGGCGATCCACGCCGCCCGGCCCAGGCCCCCGAACCCTTCCACCAGCCGGGCATCGACCCAGGTCCCCACGAGGACCAGCACGAGGGCCAGCCAGGCCCGCGAGAGCCAGCCGTACACCTCCAGGATCCTGCGGTCCCGCCCCCGCTCGGGCGATCGCGATGCCCGGCCCAGCCATCCCCGCAGCCGATCCGCCACGACGGCATCGGCCCGGGAGCCCAGGTTCGGCATCTCCAGCAGGTCCACCAGCACGTAGTAGCCATCCAGCCGGATGAGGGGATTCAGGTTGAACAGGACGGTCTTCAGGCCGCCCGAGACGATGAAGGCCCCCGCCACGGCCGGCTGCCACCCGCCCGGGGACATCGCCGCCGCGGCCAGCGTCGCGAGGGACCAGGCCAGCAGGTCCGCCGCGCTCCCGGCCAGCGAGACCGCGATGCGCGCCCCCTTGCCGGGGATGCGGTAGGCGTCGGTGACGTCGGTGTAGGCGCAGGGCAGGAAGTACAGCAGCATGACCCCCATCTCGCGGACCTCGGCCCCGAACCGTCGGGCGGTCAGCCCGTGCGCCATCTCGTGCAGGGTCAGCGTGGCCGCCGTCGCCACGTACAGCCAGGGGAGGCCGGCCGGCGCGAAGGCGGCCTCCATCGCCCTTCCCACCCGGTCGGCCGCGACGACGGACAGGACGGCGGCGGTCGCGACGATCCCGGTGCCGGCCAGGGCCGCGGGGGTCGTGAACAGCCAGCCCAGGATCCGGGCGCCGCGGGCCAGCAGGCGGTCGGGATCCCCCAGGGACCAGCGCAGGTGCAGGATCGAGCGTCGTTCGCCCGGTGGCCGTCGTGCCTCCTCCGGGCTGGTCCCGGCGGCCGCATCGGGAGACCCGTTCGCCGGGTCCTCCAGCAGCCCCAGGGCGGCCATCCGGCGGGCCACCTCCCGGACCTCGCCGGGCGTGACCGGCAAGGGCCCGGCCTCGCCGCCGGCGCCTGCCCCGGTCCGATCGGCCCGGGCCAGCATCGCGATCGACGTCCTGCCGTCGAAGCGGGTCGCCAGTTCCCAGGCGGCGGCGGAAACCCGGAAGAAGCGGCGGGTCCCGGGGTCCTTGACGATGACCATGTCCTCGCCGCGGTGCCGCTGGCGCGAACTGGCCAGCCCCGGCCGGAGAGGGGGCGGCGGGTCCAGGGGATCGGCGGGGCAATCGCCCCCGTCCGTGGGGGTGTCGCATGCGCCCGGGAGGGCCGGGGGGTTCACCAGGACAGGTTGTCCCTGCGGACCAGGCCGTAGTCCGTCCCCGGGGCGTAGGGCGGCGGGTTCGGGACCTTCTTCGCGGCGGTGCTGGGCGCGATGCGCTTCTCCAGTTCCTCCACGGTCAGCTTCCCGTCCCGGAGGTTC
>CALJUR010000058.1 GCA_937975765.1 uncultured Myxococcales bacterium | reverse complement strand
GAGCAGGACTTCAACTCGCTCGACGCCCAGAGGGATGCCTGCGAGGGCTACATCAGGTCGCAGGCCCACGCCGGGTGGCGCGTCCTGCCCGAGGCGTACGACGATGGCGGGTTCACCGGGGCGAACATCGAGCGTCCGGCCTTCCAGAGGCTGCTGGCCGACGCCGAGGCGGGCCGGATCGACGTCGTGGTCGTCCATCGAGTGGACAGGCTCTCCCGCTCCCTGCTGGACTTCGCATCGGTGATGGACCGCTTCGCTCGCCACGGCGTCGCGTTCGTTTCGGTGACGCAGAATTTCAGCACGGCGAACGCGATGGGGCGCTTGACCCTGAATATGTTGATGTCGTTCGCGGAGTTCGAGCGCGAGATGATTTGCGAGCGGACGCGCGACAAGATCGCGGCGTCGCGCCGGCGCGGGAAGTGGACGGGCGGGCGGCTGCCGTACGGCTACGGGGTGCGCGACCGCAAGCTCATCGTGAACCGTGTCGAGGCCCTGGTCGTCCGGGAGGCGTTTGATGTGTACCGCGCGACCCGGTCGCCGCTCGGGGTGGTCCGGGCGCTGACCGAGAAGGGCTGGACGCCTCGGGAGCAGACGGCACGGCGCAAGGGCTGGCGCACGGACCACGTGCTGCGCATGCTCAAGAACCCCTTGTACGCCGGCCTGATCGCCTCCGGCGGGGAACTCCACGAGGCCGAGCACGAGCCGCTGGTTTCGCGCGAGACGTGGGAGAGCGTCCAGGCCCTGCTCGGCGCCCGGCACGACGATTCGAAGCCCGAGGCCCGCACCCGGAACCCGGGCTTCCTGCTGGTCGGCCTGTTGCGGTGCGGGTCGTGCGGCGCGGCGCTGACCCCGGCCACGGCCCGGGCGCACGGGAAACGTTACAGGTACTACACGTGCGGGACCCGGGCCAAGCAGGGTCGGAACGCATGCCCCTCCCGGCCCCTGCCGGCCCAGGCCCTGGAGGGCTTCGTGGTGGATCGGATCCGCGAGGCCACGACCGGGCCCGCGGGCAGGGCGCTGGCGGCCGACGTGGTCGCCGCGATCCAGGCCAAACTGGACCGGGAACGTGAGGACCTGGCGGTCGAGCGCCGGGGCCTGCCGGCCAGGATCGCGGGTGCCGCTTCGGAGAAGGCCCGCGTCGTCCGGAACCTCCAGCGGACCCGGAACGACGCATCCCGCGCCGCCCTTGAGGATCAGATCGGGCACCTCGCGGGCGAGCAGGCCGCCCGGGAACAGCGCCTCGCGGCCATCGACGTCGGGCTCGCGACGCTCGACGCCGCGAAGGTCGATGCCGACTGGATCGCGGCGGCCCTGCGGGACTTCGGGAACCTGTGGGAATCCATGACGCCCGAGAATCGGGTCCGCCTGGTTCGGGCCGTCGTGGACCGCGTCGAGGTGGACGAGGAGACCGGGACGATCGAGGCGCATCTCGTGTCGCTGGCCGGGACTTGCCAGGGACGGCAGGGCGCCTTCGCGGGGGTGGCGGGATGACGATCGAGCCGAACGGCGACGGGCGCGGCCAGGGCGGGACCATGGTCTTCCGGGGGAGCTTCCACCGGGTCCGTCGCGAACGGCGCATCGATCTGGCCGAGGGGACGGCCCTGGACCCCCTGGAGAGGCCGGCGGCCACCGGCCCCTGGATCGGGAAGCGCCCCGCCAACGTTGCCGCCCTTCTGGCCCTCGCGCATCACGTCCAGCGCCTGATCGACGCCGGTCGCATCGCGGATCGCGCCGAGGTCGCGCGCCGCCTGCACTGGACCCGCGCTCGGGTCAGCCAGGTGATGGACCTGCTTCTGCTCGCCCCTGACATCCAGGAATCGCTGCTGTTCCTGGACGCCGGCAGCCGCGTCACCGAGCGCTCCCTCCGCGCCGTGGTCCGCCAAGAGGACTGGCGGGAGCAGCGGGGGGTATGGAACTCGATGACCCCGGTCCGGGTGACATCGTAGGTGCGAACGGCATCGCACTGGTATTCCTCCTCCCACACCGCTATCGTCAGGTCGAGCCGGTCCCAGAAATGTGGGAATTCGTCGCGAAGAGCAGCCGTCGGCCGGACCAGGGTGATCCGGAGAGGTGCATTGACAGGTGAATCAGATGGAGGCGAAGCAGAAAGCGCTCAAACGAATCCTGGCAGGGACCGACTTCTCTCGCCCCGCGTCTCACGCGGTGGTGCGCGCAGCGCTGCTCGCCACCGAGCATTCCGCCAGGTTGGAGATCGTCCACGTCACCCCGCGGCTCGACCGCAAGGCCCTCAAGGGACTCGACGTCGATCGTTCCTTTTGCACGGGTACGGACCCAGTCATTGAACAGCACCTTGAGGAGACGCGAGCGCTGGTCCGGAAGCACGGCGTCACCGCGACCATCAAACTCCTCAAGGGAGGTGCAGCCGCGACGTTGGCAGGCGAAGCGATGCGGCTGTCCGCTGACCTCGTTGTCGTCGGATGCCGAGGAGAGCGTTCGTTCAAGGACGCGCTGATCGGTACGACGGCCGAAAGAGTCCTGGAGCGCTGGACTGGCGATACCCTGGTCGTGAAGGACTCCCCGAAAGGGGCCTACGGAACCATCCTGGCATGTGTGGCGCTCGCGCCGGTGTCGTGCTCGGTCGTGATGTCCGCAGTCGCACTGTCCGAGCAGGCACGCCTGCAAATCCTGCATGCGTACGAGCCGATGTTCGAGATGAAGCTCATCAGTCATAACGCGACCGGAGAGACGATCGCGAATCACCGGGCGGCAGCCAAGGGCGAGGCTGTCCGGGGCCTGACCGAGCTGCTCGATCGCTGTCCCGTGCCGAGCGATCGCTGCCTCGAACGCCACGTCCTGCACGGGGCGCCGTCGACCTTGATCCCCGGCGCGGCCGTGCGCTACGGCGCAGACGTCATCGTCGTGGGCAAGAATCAGTCGGTCCTCGAGGCGTTCTTCCTGGGCAGCGTCACGAAGAAGATCGTCCGCGCTGCTCGCATGGACGTCCTCGTGTCAGGGTCGCGTTGAGCCGACCCGATGCTCACGTCCTGGTTGGCGGCGGGACGGAGGAATCCGTGCCGTAGAGTCGCGCACGGACTGCGGAGCGCTGTTCCCCCGCCGCACCCGCGGCGCCATCGTCGTCGGCGGTCATCGCCTCGACGAGCGCCACGCCTACTTCGGCCTCGCCCGCAGCTACGACACTGGCTCCGGCGCGCTTGAGGGCTGGGGCGTCACGGAGGTGGGTGCAACGCGCCAAGACACGCAGTTCGGGATTGAGCATCCGCGCCTGCCTGATGATCTCGGCCGCATCCTCGACGTCGGCGCTCAGGATGAGGCAGCCGGCGGTCGCGATGCCGGCATCCTCGAGGGTTCCCGAACGCAGCACATCACCGTACAGCGCCGTCACTCCCTCGGCCTTCATCCTCCGCACGGCGTCGAGGTTGAGGTCGATGACGGTGACCGTTGTGCCGCGGTCGGTGAGAAGTCGATGGACGATCCTGCCCACCGGCCCATAGCCCACCAGGATGCAGCGAGTCGGATCGACCAAGGGCCGCTTGCCGGGGGCTACTTCTGCGAGTCTCGGCGCCGAGGACGAGAACCTGCGCGCCCAGCGATAGATCGTCGGGTTCAGAGAGATCGAGATGATCGATGCGGCGACCAGGGCGTTCCAGCCCGCGTCGTCGATGAGCCCGAGTTGAAGCGCCACGGTCCCGAGGATGAAACTGAACTCACCGACCTGCGAGAACGCCGCGCCGACCGGAATCGCAGTCGCGAAAGGACGTCCGAGGAGCCGAACCGTCAACATGGCCGCCACGGGCTTCCCGATCACCACGACGAACAGCACGACACCTATCACCAGCGGCGTCTGCACGAGGCTCCGCGGGTCGAAGAGCATGCCGACCGAGACGAAGAAGAGCACGGCGAATGCGTCCCGCATGGGCACGGCGTCGCCTGCGGCCCGTGCCGCGAATTCGGAGCGACCGACGGCCAACCCGGCCAGGAACGCGCCGAGCGCCATCGACACTCCAAAGAGCCTGGACGAGCCGACCGCGATACCCACCGCCAGAACCAGCACCGCCAGAGTGAAGAGCTCGCGCGAGCGGGTCTTTTCGATCTGATTGAGCGCCCAAGGGATCACCCACCGACCGAGGACCACGACCACCAAGAGGAGCCCGAGGACCTTGACCGCGGCAAGTCCGAGCGCTGCACCCGCGCCGACCCCGGTGCCGCCGCCCGGGCCGAACAGTATTGGTAGGAGCAGCAGCAAGCCGACCGTCAGCAGGTCCTCCACCACGGTCCAGCCGATCGCGATGTGACCGATGGGCGCATGGAGGTCATGTCGTTCGGCGAGCACCAGCGCCATCACCACCGTGCTGGCGACCGAGATGGCCATGCCCAGGATGAACCCGGAGATCCAACTCCAACCCATCTGGTGCAGGAGCACCGCGAGCATCGTCGTCGAGAGGGTGCTCTGGATGAGCGCACCGGGAATGGCTACCTTCCAGACCGCGACAAGCTCGCGCAGATGGAAGCGCAGGCCGATCCCGAAGAGCAACAGGATGACGCCGATCTCCGCGAACTGTTCCGCGACGGCGTGGTTGGCCACGAAGCCGGGCGTGAAGGGCCCGACCAGGACGCCAGCCAGCAGGTAGCCGACGATGGGGGACAGCTTCAGCCGGTGGGCCAGGAAGCCTAGCACCAGGGCTCCAGCCAGGCCGCCGGCGAAGGTCAGGAGGATACCGAAGTCATCCATCGTCAACCCCCACTCTGGCACCTTCGCGCTTCACGCATCGGACTCCATCTCGGTGCTGACGATGAACTGCCCCCTTCGCGCAGCGCTTCTCCGACGCGCTGGCCGCCGCGCTGCATGAACTGGCCTTGTTTGCGACGAACTCTGCCCGGCGCATCAGGGACGCAGGATAGTCCAACTTCGCCAATCAGGGGTATGGGCTCCTGTTCACGCCGGGGCCGGGCTTGGTGTTAACCGCTCTCGCCCGCTCTCAGCCCCCGAAGAGCACCCCGGGCGCTCTCCGCGCCCCCCGCGGTTGACAGCCCCCGCCGCGGCCCCCGCGCCCGTCCCCGGAAACTCCCACAAGAATCCGCGCTTGTACGCGGACCCCAGCGGACGCACCCGGGGCGGGTCGTGGGGATGTTCGCGTTTTGGTTTGGCTCC
>CALJUR010000057.1 GCA_937975765.1 uncultured Myxococcales bacterium | reverse complement strand
GATCGTATTCGGTGACTGGAGTTCAGACGTGTGCTCTTCCGATCTAGGTGGGATCCGAAGTCCTGCAAAGGCAGCAGTGCGCCGAACTGCCGGGCAGGGCGGGCCAGGTAGTCGCCGTTGCAGGCCGTCCGGACGATGTCCAGCAGGTGGCCGTAGTAGGCGCGCCGGTTCGCGGGGACCTGCAGCAGCCTCGCCAGGTCGGCGTTCGCCACCACCGCGACGGAGTATGGGGACTGGTAGAAGTCCAGGTCGTGCGGGAAGTACAGGACCCGTCCGTCCGAGGGACGCACGTAGAAATCCGCGTTGTGCTGGGCCCCGGAGGCGTAGTTGTCGACCGCCCCGGACAGCGTGGCGAACGCGAAGGCCCGCAGCCACTGGTCCACGTCGATGACGCGGTCCACCTGCGCCTCGAACTCCTCCTGCGGCAGCCCGAACGCCTTCGCGAAGGCGATCAGCGGGGCGAAGTCGTCCCTCCACAGGTTGTTCTTCAGGGAGAAGTCGTACCGGTAGGACTCGGGGTCGTCCCCCAGGTCCCGGATCGGCGTCCCGACGACCCGGTCGGGCTGGGGAAGTTTCCGGCCCTCGGGCGTCCCGTCGTCCGTGGAGATCGGGTAGTAGACGAGTTCGTAGTCGTACAGGTTGCCGTCGCTGCCCCCCTCGAACTGCGCGTCCAGCATGCCGCTGCCGAACCGCGCCATCTGGAGTTCCGCCGGGCCCACGTGATCCGCGCGCGGCGGGACCACCTGCACCAGGTCGTCATACTCGGCGCTGGGCGACCCGGCACGGCACATCACCTGGTTGATCAGCATCTCCCTCTGGCCGAAGTTCACGCCCTCGGATCGGTCCACCAGCACGCTCCCGTACACCCCCCGAAACGGCCGGTCGGGGTCGAAGTGCAGCGAGAACCCCGTCCGCAGCGGCATCGAACGGCCTCGCTCGCTGCCCTTCAGCCGGACGCCGATGTCGTAGAACGCCTGGCGCTCGTCGTAGACCACGGTCGCGGGGACCAGGTCGTTGCTCATCACGTTGACCTCGTCGTGCAGCCATTCGGCGTCCTCCGGGGTCAGCAGGATGCGCAGGTCGTGCAGGCCCGTCGTCGAGGCGTTCCCGTCATCCACCTTCCACAGGGCGCGCGACGCCGGTCCGTCGGCCGGGAAGGAGGAGATCGCGCCCGCGCCGTCGACGCCCTCCACCCAGAACTGCACGATCGCGGCGGCCGGCTGCCCGGGGACGATCGCCGCCCACCGTTCGCCGCCCTGGGGTTCCATCGCCACGGCCGACGCCGGGCCGCCATCGACCGCGTACCACAGCGTGACGCCCGCCACGCCGTCTGGGTCCGAGACCTCCACCTGGACGCGCACGGCCTGCAGCGCGCCGGGCACCACCGGCAGGTGCGCGAACGCGTTCCACGTCGGCCCCGCGTTCCCGTCCAGGGTCGAGTTCGGCCTTCCCGGGGTGCCGCCGGTGACCGGCCGCAGCAGGTTCGTCGTCCGGGCAACCCGGTCGAAATACAGCCGCGTGTTCAGCCGGTTCGATCCCGACACCCACCGGGCCCGGAACCCGACCCGGTAGGTCTGGCCGTCCGCGATCGCCCGTCCGTCCTTCAGCGTGGTCTCGGCGTGGTTGTGCATGTGCTCGGCGGGCCCCGTGGCGACCAGGCGCAGCACGTGGTTTCCGGGATCGTCCGGGTCGGCCACGACCTGGCTGTGGCGGTGCGTACCCAGCAGGCGCCAGCCGGTGGCAACGCCGTTCTCGAAGGTGCCGTCCTGCAGCAGGTCCACCGGGGTCCCGTCCGGGTCCTCGATGACTCGGACGTCGTCCAGCAGGATCTCCCCCTCGTCCAGCAGGCCCAGCACGAACTCCTGCCACTGCCCGTCCGGCCCGACCGCGCTGGGCCGCGCCACGTCCTGGTAGGCGTACTCCTGCCATTCCGCCTCCGGCGGCGTCCGGCTGGCGGCCCACGCCTCCGGCGACGCGTTGTCGGCCCGGGGATCCCGCAGTTCCAGGGTCGCCCCGCCCCCGTCCGCCGCGGAGGGCCATCGCCCGCCATCCCGCCACCGCACCTGGTCCACCGGGTTGCCGCACGCGTCCCGCAGCACGACGGTCGCGCCGGCATTGTCCAGCCGGCCTTCGAAGTCCCCGACGATCGCCGCCCCCGGGTGCAGCGCCTGCATCGCGGCCGCATCCCGTGCCACTACGAGGTGGCCGCCCCCGGGCAGGACCGTCCCGACCGGGAACGTGTACCGGATGTCGTCGACCAGTTGCCAGCCGCCCAGGTCGACCGGTTCGGCGCCGCGGTTGTGCAGTTCGATCCACTCCTCCCCCGATTCGACCGGCAGCGCGCCCGGGGTCTCGATCGGCAGGGCGTGGTACTGGATCTCGTGGATCACCACCGCGTCCTCCAGGGCGAACCGGTTGGGCGATCCGGGGGTGGTCGTGTCCGGCCACCACCATGCCTCCTTCGCCGGGTCGGGCCGCCCGCGCGGCAGGTCCATCACCTCGACGGCGTCCAGCACGCGGGTCCGGTCGGCGGAATACAGGTACAGCCGGTCGCCCGGGACCGCCGTGAACCCCAGTCGCACCGGGTCCAGCAGCAGGATCTCCCCGGGGGCCAGTCCCTGCGCCGGCAGCACCCGCCGGCCGCCACCGGAAGCGACGACCGCCAGCCCGCCCGCGTCCGACCACGTCGTCCCGGCGTTGACCAGTTCGACCCAGAAGGGATCCCCGCCCCCCGCCACCTCGCTGAACCGCAGGCCGGTTCCTTCCTCGTCCGTTCCCGGCGGCCTCACCCACGCCGACACCTGCGCGGCGAAGGCCAGGTCGTCGTCCGGCGGCGCGGCCGGGTGGACCTGGACGGCCAGGACGTTGTCCCCGGGGACCAGGGCCCCCTGCGGCAGCAGGTTCCCGGTCCACGTCGGCGCCGGATCGACCGCCCAGGAAGCCGGGGTGTCCGGCAGGATCTCCCCCGCGGGCATCACGCGCCGCAGGATCTCGACACCGTTCAGCCATGCCACGGCGCCATCGTCCAGCAGCAGGTCCATCCACGGCAGCGCGTCTGCAGGGTCGGCCTCCAGCAGGAAGTGCAGGCGAAACCGCATGGTCGCGGCAGGCCCGGGCAGCAGGGTACCCGGCCGGGGCGGCACCGGCGGCAGCACCGACCGGAACAGCGCGAACGTCCGCGAGGTGTCGGTGACCGAGCAGGCGTCCAGGGTGTCGCCCCACACGTATTTCCCGCCGTCCGGGAACGAGGCGTGAAGCACGGTCCCCCAGGGATCGCTGCCCGCCTCGGCCTGGTCCTGCGGCACGGCCCATCGGCCGGCGAGGTCCGCCTCCAGGACCAGCGCCTGCAGCATCGCCGGGTCCGGCTGGAAGTCGCCCGCACCCTCTTCCGGCACGACCCCGGCCGGCCCCGGGATCCACTGGAAGCCCGCCGCGTCGCTGTTCAGCGGGTCACCTGCCTGGGGCAGGAACCGCCCGATCCACATCTGGGGCCGGGCGTCCCCCTGCGCGCCCTGCCACGCCGCCACGAACACGTGCTGGCCGGGCAGCACCTCGAACGCGACCTCCTCCACGGTCTCCCACGCACCGTCCGGATCGCCGCCGACCCGCCGCAGGCCCGTCCCGTCGGGCGCGCCGACGTACAGCGCGAACCGGTCCTGCGCGGTCAGCCGCGCCGCGACCGGCACGGCCCCGGGTTGTGTCGCCACCACCACGAACGGGGCCGGCCCCCTGCCCCACCCCGAGTCGTCGTATCCCTGCAACTGCCACCCGTCGCCGGGGTCCGCTCCCGCCGCTTCGAATGCCCAGGTCGCGTCCCACGGCACCAGCGTCGCCAGGGCCGGCGGGGCCCGCGGATCCTCCCGGTTCGGCGCGCCCGGCGTCCCCCCGACCGGGTTCCCGACGGTCCAGTTTTCGGCCTCCTCGCTGCTGCCCTCGGGATCGCGCTTGGCCAGCGTGGCCCCACTGCCGTCGGGCGCGACCGGCCAGGGCTCCCGGTCGTCGTAGTCCACCGCATCCATCAACCGTCCGGCATTGTTCCGCAGTTCCAGCAGTTCGCCGCCGTTGTCCGCCTGGCCGTCCCACGGACCCATCGCGCCGGCGTACCCCGTCGCCGCCGCCAGCGCCGGGGGATCCGCGGCGATCACCAGGAAGCCGCGCGCGGGCAGGAAGGTCCCCTCCGGGAACGCGTACCGGATGCCGGCATCCAGTCGCCACCCGGACAGGTCCACGTCCACCGCCATGGGGTTGAACAGCTCGATCCACTCCAGGCGCGAGTCGTTCGCAGGGTGGTACTGGATCTCGTTGAAGGTGACCGTGCCTCCCACGTGCAGGAACTTGCGGGACCACGGTTCCAGGGCCAGGGCCCCGCAGAGGCCCGTCGCAGACAGGTCCGGCCCGCCCGGGTCCGCAGGTCCCGGGTCCTCCGGCGGCACGTCGGGCGCCTCGTCCGGGGCATCTCCGGCGTCCGGGAGATCGGGCACGCCCGGATCCCCGCCCGGATCGTCCAGCTCGCCGGCATCGATCAGGTCCGTCGTTCCGGTGTCCTCGCCGGGGTCCGGGACCTCCGGAGCTCCCGGGTCGCTGGCGTCCCCGTCCGTCCCGTCGTCGAGGGCATCCGGGACCTCCGGCGGCAGGTCCCCGACCGCATCCCCAGCCGCATCGCCGGTTGCGTCGGCATCCCCGGACGCCCCGTCTTCGCCCGGGTCCTCCTCCTCGCCGTCGTCCCGACGGCCCGGATCCCCCGCACCCTCCCCGGCGTCCACCGCGTCCTTCGCCGCCAGGTCGTCCGCCGGGATTTCCCCCCCGGGGTCCCCGCCCCGTGTCCCGCCGCCGCAGGCCGCCAGCGCCAGCACCGTCCAGGCCAGCGCCACACCCCTGCACACGACGGTCATCGAGCCCGCCTCCTCGCATCCGGCCGACTACAACGGCGGAAAGGCCCCGCCGGGCGACGTGCTTCTCCATTCCAGGAAGGCCCGCAACGTCTGCATCCCCGACTCTCGTCCGGTCGCGTCGAATTCCGACATCGGGTCCGTCGCCATCCACGGGGAGACCAGCGTCTCCAGGGCCGCCACCTCGGCCTGCAACGACAGCCCCTTCGCCGCCTGGTCCACCGCCAGCAGCGCATCGTCGAAGGCGGCCCGGCAGGACGGGATGCCCAGGCACCGCACGCACAGCAGGCTCTTCGCGCACGCCGGCGCCTGCTGGGCCTTCACGAACGCCCAGTCCAGGCCCCAGGGCATCATCGTGAACCACCCCGCATCGTCCGAGTGCAGGAAGTAGTTGTTCGCCAGCAGCGCGTACCCGTCCAGTTGCCCGACCCAGTTCTCGGCCGCCCAGTAGCGCAGGAACGCGGGGAGGTCCAGCCTCTCCGCAACCGTCGCCATCCACGCATCGTCGCCGGTGCCGTGCGCGGCCGTCGCCAGGGCGTGCAGGTCCTCGATATGGTCGGGATCCCCTTCGTCCACCTGGACGGCCTTGGCCTCGAATCCCGGCAGGAAGTTCCCGACCCCCTCGTACACGTGCAGGGTCGAATCGAAGTTCATGTCGCCGAACACGTCGTCGTACGCCTCGATGGCCAGGTACAGGCCGTAGTCCTGCCCGTTCACGGCCAGGCGCGTATACCCCGTCCGGGCCGCCGGCACCCCCGCCGCCCGGAAGACCGAGTACGCCAGCGTCTCGTGCATCCCCGTGGGGTCGTGCACCATCCCGTTCAGCACCAGGGCCTTCAGCCCCAGCATTCGCTGGCCGTCCACGACCCGGTTGAAGTCCAGTCGGAACGAAGCCTTCCTGCCCAGCGGCCTGAACGATGCCCCTCCCTTCAGGCGCACGCCGATCGGCAGGGGCCCGACGACCTGGCCCCCCGCGGTCACCGTCAGGCGGGCCTCCACCCAGTCGTAGGGCGACGCCGCCAGCGCGTCCATCGATGCCTGCGGGATCTCCAGCGCGAACTCGCTGACGACCCATCTCTCGAACAGCACGGCCGCGGCCGCGGGGGACTGCTGGTTCGCCATGCCCGCGGTCGGGCTGGTCTCCTGCCAGTTGTCGGCCCGGTCCGGGTACCGGCCCCACGTGCAGCCTTGCCCGGGCTCGCCCACCCGGACGACGTCCATGATCCGCCCGTCCGGGTGCACCAGGAACAGCGTGTCGTCGCCGCACCCGATCCCGAACGGGAAGCCGCTCTCCGTATCGGTCTGCTGGCGCACGATCAGACGCTCGCCCGCCGCCAGCAGGATGCCTTCCGGCAGCACGTACCGGTGATCCGCCCGGTCCATCCGGTCGGCCAGCACCCAGCCCGCAATGGCCGCCGCCTCGTCGGACCGGTTCACGATCTCGACCCAGTCGCGTCCGTGGCAGTCGATCTCGTTCAGCATGACGGGGCTGTCGGGCCGGGGATAGGTGATGTCCCCCCCGCAGGCGAAGGCCGCCGCGCAGGCACACGCCAGCACCGGCATCAGGCCACGCCACGCGGACGGCATCCCCGGCACGCCCCTGCATCCAAGGATCACGACGTTCCCCCACCCCTTGCGACCTTCCGGCGGATCCCCGGGCGGCGGGGATTCTACCGTCCCGGGCCGGACTTTTCCCGCCTGTTCCCCGGCGTCGATGCCGCTAGAAGACGCTGTTCCTGGCACCGGGCGTCCCGCCGGCCACCGTGCTGGCCGCCCAGGAGGCCGGCAGGCTGTTGTCCAGCGCGGGATGCCTCAGTTCCAGGGACGGTCCGTACCCGTCGGGCTCCTTCGGCCACGGCGCGTTGTCGTCGTACGCCACCTCGTCGACGACCTTCCCGTCGCGGTCCAGCAGCGCCACGCGTTCGCCGCCGCCCGCCAGGCCGCCCGGGTACTGCGCCGCCACGAACAGCCCCGGCCCGTACCGCCGCCGGAAGGCCGCGTCGTCCCGCACCACCAGCAGGTAGCCCACCGGCAGGATCACGGCCCCCGGCGGGATCGCCAGGTCCACCCCCGTCACCTGCCATCCCGAGACGTCCACTGCCTCGGTCGGCGAGAAGTTGTACAGTTCGATGAACTCCAGCCGGCCGGCCGCGTCCTCGGGATCCGACGGATCGGCGTACGGGTTGTACATCAGCTCGTTGATCAGCACGTGCGGTTCCGGGGACTGCGCCTTCGGGATCCCGCCCTCGATCCGGTGCGTCGCGAACAGGTGGGCCCGCCGAACCTCCAGGTACTCCTGCTTCAGGCGCGCCGTCGCCACGGCGGGCGTCTCGTCCTCGCCGTACCATCCCCACTTCTGGCGGTCCATCCCGGCCTCGTCCTCGATCCTTGACGCCAGTTCGTCGATGCGCGCCTCGAACCGTCCCGGGACCAGCATCTGGTCCATCAGCGTGCGCAGGCGCCGGTAGTACATCTGCCGCACGTCGGGCTGCTTCAGCAGCGCGTCCGTCAGCCGGTTCCACAGGTAGTCCCACTTCTGGTGCTCGCTGTCCCCGAACAGCGGGTGGCTGGGCGACACGTTCGGCCGGTCCGGCACGAAGTCCACGTCCGCGAACATCCGGTCGTTCAGGACCTTACCCTGGAAACTGCGGCCGAAGGTCAGGTCCATGTCCCACGGCTGCATCGACCAGCGCCCGGTGCCCTTCGTGTCCCGGTACAGGAAGTAGTTCTTCGCGACCTGATCGTTGTTGTGGATCAGCACCGAGACCGCCTGGTAGTTCAGCATCGCCGGGATGTCGACGTTGCCGAACAGGAAGTCCCGCCGCTCCTGCCCGGCCAGCGTGTTCAGCCCGATCAGGAAGTCGTACAGTTCCGAGAAGTCGCCGTCGCCGGGGCTCTCCTTCTCCCAGGGACCCTCCAGCGGCAGTTCGGGGTCGTAGGTGCACTGGCTGCCGAACGCCTTGTACAGCCCGCCTTCCGGGTCCAGCCCGTTGCGCTCCAGGTACGAGGTGTCGGCATCCTCGAGGAAGTCGTACAGCCCGAAAAAGGCGCCGTTCTGGTGGACGACCACCGGCCGGATCACGTGGGACGGGCAGCCCGCGGCCTGGAAGGCCTCGTACGACAGGATCTCGCGCAGGTACGTCTTGTCGGCATAGCTGCTCTGCAGGTTGAACCCGTTCACGGGGCCCGGCAGGTACGCCGGGTCCTCGAAGGGATGACCCTGGGCGAACCGGAAGTTCCAGTGCTTCTTCGGCCAGCCGCGGGAAGACTGCCCGCGCACCCGGACCTGCACGCCTTCGTAGAGGAGATCGGAAGAGCACACGTCTGAACTCCAGTCACCGAATACGA
>CALJUR010000056.1 GCA_937975765.1 uncultured Myxococcales bacterium | reverse complement strand
AGGCCGGTGGGGGCAGAGCCCCTGCCGGCCTCCGTTCCCGGAGGGGCATCCCCGGAACCGGCCTTCCCAGGAGCGAGCGTGCATGCCGACAGGAGGCGGGGGACGGGGCCCCCGCCCTACAAATTCCAGGGCGCCAACGTTCATCGCGGGTTCGAGGCGGCGGGGGACGGTGCTAGGGGTTGACGACCGTGAAGTAGTAGGTGCCCTTGCCGCGGCCGTCGACCTTGCCGGAAGGGGAGGTGCCCTCGACGGCGAACAGGCCGTCGAAGTAGTACATCACCGGCTTGGCGAACTTGCTGACCACGAAGCGGGTGGCGGCGTTCTGGTTCTCCAGGAAGTCCTCCCGGCTGGTCATCGCGGTCGCCTTGACCACGCCGTGGAACGGGTCCGCGCCGGGCCTCGACCGGAATTCCAGCAGCCGCGGCGCGCCGTAGCCCTGCTTCTGCGGGTCGTTCCAGCCGTCGGACTCCTTCAGGTCGAAGTCCCACGACTGGAACGCCACCTTCCCGTCCTGGAACAGCGCGGCGAAGCGGATCGGGGTCCCGCCGTACGCCTCCGGCGTCTCCATGCTGGCCAGCACGAACGTCGTCTTCTCGCCGATGCAGCGGAACCGCGCCCAGCGCCGCGCCTGGTCCTGCATGCCGATGCTGGCGACCTGGTGGTCCGCGTGGACCAGGCCCTTCACCTTGTGCACGCTGCCGTCGTCGGCCATCGTGACCGTCCCCTCGACGCGCGCGACCGGCGCCAGCAACTGGAACTGGTAGTAGGCCCCCTGGGACCTCCCGTACTGCGCCTTGCCGCTGCCCGGCTTCCACGGCGGGGCGAGGTTCGTCAGCACGTAGTCCGCGGTGAACGACTCGTTCTCGACGTGGATCTTCAGGCCGTCCAGCGGGCCCGACAGCACGTTGGGACCGAACCTCAGTTCGACCTTGTCCTTCGCCGATGACCACTTGCCCGCCTGGAAGTCCGACCGGTCCTTCACCGTGTCCTGGTCGGGCACCCGGAACTCGGAAGACACCGCGGCCTTGTCGTCGCCGGGACCCATGTTCGACACCAGGAACTGCACGTACGCCTTGTAGCCGCCCTCCAGCCGGAAGATGAACGACCACCACTCGCTGTAGAACTCGTTGCCCCGGTTCTCGGGCGCGCCGTTGCGGGGCAGCACGTCCTCGACCGTCACGGGCTGCGGCGGCCCGTTGAAGGGCGTCAGCGGGTCGGACAAGGCGGGCGCGGCAGCCAGCAGGACGAAGGCGAACGCGATCCGGCGGAACCGAAGATGGCCGTTCATGGCTCCTCCTCCAAGGCCCGCGGTGGACGCGGTTCGGATGCAGGATATTCGACCGCGTCCCACCGGGCCGCGCAACGGCCCTCGAACTCCAGGCGCCGCAGGGCCTTCGCCACGTCGGCGCCCCGCCGGGCGGCCCGCTGGCACCAGTCCAGAGCGTTCTCGTCGTCCCCGCGCGAGTCCAGCAGCAGGCACATCGCGGCCAGGGCCTGCGGGAATCCCGGCCGCAGGTCGATCGCCCGCAGGAACAGCCGGGCGGCCTCGGCGGGATGCCCCGCGTCGGCGACCATCAGGCCCAGGTCCAGGTGGGCCTCGGGGTCCTCCGGGTCGGTCGCCAGGGCCTGTCGGAACAGCGCCTCGGCCTCGGCGCGGCGGCCCGCCTTCTTCATCTCGACGCCCAGGTTGACCATCAGCCGGCTGCTGCCGGGGCGCTGGGCCAGCGACGAGGCGTACAGCGCCAGCGCGGACCGGTGGTCGTCCACCCGCAGCACGGAGCGCGCCGCGAGGAAGGCCAGCCATGCCGCCATCAGCGTCGCCAGGCACAGCACCGCGATCCGCCGGGCAGGGGAGGGCGCGGCGGCACCGAACGCGGCGTCCAGACCGCCCGCCAGCGCCATCGCGGCGCCCAGCGAGGGCAGGTACAGCAGGCGTTCGCCGAACACGATGGAGTTCAGGAAGGCGACGTTGGAGACGAAGCCGTAGGTGACGGCCAGGACCAGCAGGCCCAGCGCGACGGAAGGAAGAATGCGGTACGCACGCGCGAACGCGACAGCCGCCAGGGCGATCACGGCCAGCCCGATCCAGGCGGATGACGGGAACCCCTGGGAAGGGAGCCCCAGCACGTTCCAGGAGTAGTCGACGCTGAGGTCCAGCGGGGCCAACAGCAGCCCGGCCGCGTGCGCGACCAGGGACAGGGCCCCCGACAGTCGGCCGGGCAGGTCCGCCAGCACCAGCGGGTTGTCCTGGTAGGGGATGAAGGACGCGACCATGCGCCCCAGCGCGAATCCCCGCAGCACCAGGTAGGCCCCGAACACGAAGGCGACCACCGCCGTCGGGGCCGCCGCCGCGCGCCACCGCGGCTGCCGGCCCGGCCAGGCCAGCAGGACCAGGGGCACCAGCACCACCGCGGTCGCCCCGCTCTCCTTGGACAGCAGGGCCAGCGCCAGCAGGACCCCCAGTCCCGCCAGCGAAGCCGCGCCCCACGGCCGCCTCGCCTGCGCGGCCACCAGCCCCGATCGCCGCACCACCAGCAGCAGGATCGCCAGCAGCCAGGCGGCGACCAGCACCTCCTCGCGGTTCACCGCGAACAGCAGGGCCTCGGAGTGCACGGGGTGCACGGCGAAGGCCACCGCCCCTGCCGTCGACGCCAGGGGCCGCACCCCCAGCCGCCGCAGCAGGGCCAGCAACAGCAGGCTGGCCATCGCGTGCAGCGCCAGGTTCGCCGCCTTGTACGGCACCGGGTCCAGACCGAAGGCCGCCCGCGTCGCCGCCAGGGTCAGGACCGACAGCGGCCGGTAGTTCGGGGTGTGCCGGTAGTACTCGACGCTGCCCCAGGAGTTCGTGGAGAAGATCCGGGAAACGTCGATGTCCCCCTGCACGTTGGGATTCTGGATCACCGCCATCCGGTCGTCATTCAGCAGGGGCAGGCCCAGGCCGCCCGGGAAGGGCAGCAGGGCCGCGGCCACCACCAGCAAGGCTGGAAGCCACCGGGGAGCCCGCCGGGGGGGCGTCTTCGAGGGGGTTCCGTCCACGGGGCGATTCTACAGCGGACTCGACGGGACCGTGCAGCCGCATCGTCGCTTGACACCCCTGGACCCGACCCGGATAATCACTCGGAACCGGAGTCTCCCCCAGGAGGAGCCCTTGATGAGCACTCGCTCGGGCCTCGTGATCCTTGCGGTCGCGGTCCTCGCGATCCCGGCGTGCAAGTCCGCCTCGGTGGGAGCGACCTCGACCATCGAGATCACGCCCAAGGCCACCAGCGTCGAGGTCGACGCCAGCGTGCCGACCACCTACACCATCCGGGTCACCAACACGGGCCAGGGACGGACCCTGAACATCGCCAGCATCGTCCCGGAATACACGCCCCCGGCGGGCGTGACCGAGACGACCCCCGCCTTCGAGTTGCGGGCGAACGGGCTGCCCGCCCAGGTGGCCCCCAGCGGCGAGGGCACCGGAACCGAGTTCTACGACTTCGACGTTGTCTTCACCCCCCAGGACGACTCTCAGACCCGGACCTTCGTGGTCACGGTCGTGAACGACAACTCCACGGACCTGGCGCGCCAGCAGTTGAGGATCGGTTTCACCACGCGCCTTTGCGAGGCCGCGATCCTGGGCCCGTCGACGGTGGACTTCGAACTGGTCACGCTGGAGACCGCCTCGAAGACCGAGGAAGTCCAGTTGACCAACACCGGGTCGTGCAAGCTGATGATCGACTGGCTGATGCTGGAGGGCTCGGCCGGCTTCTCGCTGGACGTCGGCGGGCGAGTCATCCAGGCGACGGAGATGGCCGAGGCCATCCCGATGAACCCGTCGCTGACGATCGACGACAACAGCAGCACCACCTGGAGCGCGACGTTCGCGCCGACCGACTGCCAGCCGGCCCGCGCCACCTTGACGATCCACTCGAACGAGGCGGGCGTCACGGACGGCAAGCGCCAGATCGAGCTGGTCGGCAACTCGACCGGCCCGCGGATCGAGATCGTGCCCCCGTCGGTCGAGTTCGGCGGCAAGAAGATCGGCAAGGCGGCCGGCGTGACGGTCGAGATCCGCTCGGTCGGCACGCAGCCGCTGGTCATCACCGGCCTGGCCATCAAGACGGACGCCAGCCCGGACTTCGCCATCGACTACTCGACCTTCCCGGGCGGTGCGGCGCCGACCGACGCCTCCCCGTTGACCCTCGACGTCAACCAGTCGCTGACGTTCCTGGTCACGTTCACCCCGGACGTGAAGAACCCCGAGGACCCCAGCGGCGACGTCTCCCTGGACAAGGGCGCCATCGAGATCGCCTCGAACTCCTGCTACGTGACCAGCCTGATCGCGCTGTCCGGGTACGGCGTCGAGGTCGACTGCCCGCAGCCGGTCATCGTGATCGAGGAGGGCGAGGACGCCCGCCCGCAGGACATCATCCACCTGCACGGCGAGCAGAGCGTCGCGGCCTCCGGCTCGATCCAGAAGTACGCCTGGACGGTCGAGCAGCCCGAGGACAACAAGTTCGCGCTGATGCCGGCCGCCAACTACCCGACGCCCACCCACGAGGTGAACATCGGCGGCCTGTACACCTACTGCCTGGACGTCTGCGACGCGGACTTCTGCAGCAGCGACCCGCAGTGCAAGACCACCGCCTGCAAGTCGGTCACCGTCACGCCGGACGAGGCGATCCACTGCGAACTGACGTGGAACACGCCCGGCGACCCGGACCAGTTCAACGCCGGGCCGGACGAAGGCTCGGACATGGACCTGCACTTCCTGCACCCGTTCGCGACCGGGCCGGACCTGGACGGCGACGGCGCGCCGGACGGCTGGTTCGACATCCCCTACGACGTGTTCTGGTACAACCGCACGCCGGAGTGGGAGTCGGTCAACCCGAACGTGCTGGACAACCCGTCCCTGGACCGCGACGACACCGACGGCGCCGGTCCCGAGAACGTCAACCTGCGGGCGCCGGTGAACGGCCGAACGTACCGCGTGGGCGTCCACTACTGGGACGATCACGGCTTCGGCTTCAGCTATCCGCGCCTGAAGTGCTACGTGTGGGGCCAGCTGGTCTTCGACCGCGACCTGGAGGCCATGGGCCAGAAGATGTTCAAGTGCGACATGTGGGAAGCCGCCACGATCAAGTGGCCTTCCGGCATGGTGTCGGCCGTCCAGAACCAGGACGGCAGCCTGAAGATCACGTCCAACTACATGAACAGCGCGTTCGTCGTCGTGGGTGGCAGCTCGTGCGGCCAGCCGTGACGTTGCAGTCCGTGCCCTCCCGGAGGTGTTCCCGATGAAGTTCAGCCAGATGTTCTTCGTGGGTGTCGCGATCCTTTCGCTGGCCGGGGGCGGCATCGGCTGCTCGTGCCAGGGCGGCAAGGCGGCCGACGACCTGAACCTGTTCTACAACCCGCGGACCATCGACTTCGGCACGGTCCCGATTCTTTCGAGCCGGACGATCAAGGTCGAACTGAAGCACGCCGGAACCTCGGGCACGATCGAGATCCGCAGCGTCGGAATCGACAGCGGCAGCGACGAGTTCGACGTCGATGGACCCGACTCGATGGCGCTGGCCCCGGAACAGTCCACGGTCATCTCCATCACCTACGCGCCGCAGGACTCGAAGGACGACGGCGGGTACCTGGTGATCCGGCACAACGTGCCGCCGCTGGGCGAGACGCGCATCCCGATCACCGCGAACGGCCAGCTGGCCGACCTGGTCTCCGACCCCAACCCGATCGACTTCGGCGAGGTGCTGGGCGGCACCTTCAAGGACCTGGACGTGATGCTGAAGAACGTCGGGTCCGACTCGGTGGTGATCAAGCAGGCCTACCTGGACCTGGAGGGCAGCCCGGACTTCACGCTGCAGGCGCTGGTCTTCACGGAAGGCCAGACCCTGCCCCTGGTGCTGAAGCCCCAGGAGCAGCTGGGCCTGGTCCTGCGGTACGAGCCGCGGGGCTCCAACGACGACCAATCGAACCTGGTCGTGGAAGGCGAGACCCGCGGCGAGGTACAGCCCTGGGCGTTCGAGGTCCTGGGCAGCGAGCTGGGCCCGAAGCTGGTGGCGGCTCCCGGCGTCATCGATTACGGCTGGGTCCCGCTGCAGGAGACGCGGACGCAGTTGCTGGCGATCACCAACGAGGGCAACGCCGACCTGAACATCGAGTCCGTCTACGTGGCCCCGGGCAGCGACGCGAACATCGTCGTGGCCGACCCGCCGGCCTTCCCGGTGAAGGTGGTCCCCGGCGGCGAGCAGGACTTCCAGGTGAAGTGGACCGCCACGCAGGCCAAGCCGGGCAACGCCGACCCGATCGGAAGCCTGGGCATCCTCAGCAACGACTCCACCAGCCCGACGCTGATCCAGGTGTTCGGCCAGGTGGACGCCCCGTTCCTCAGTGTCATCCCGACCTTCGTGGACCTGGGCTACGGCCCCCAGAAGCAGACGGTCACGCGCATGCTGACGCTGCGCAACGACGGCCACGGCCCGCTGAACGTGTCGTCCCTGGTGATCACGAACCTGAAGGGCACGACCGATGCGACGGAGTTCGCCTTCGACATCGATCCGAAGTACAAGACCGGCCCCGTCGGCGAGTGGGTGGCGCAGGGCAGCGAGTCGATCCCGGTGACCGTGAAGTTCACCAACAAGGGCGCGGCCACGGGTACCGTGACGGCGGACCTGGTGATCACGTCGAACAGCCCCGGCAACGGGACGGTGACGGTCGGCCTGTCGGTCGTCCGGACGGGCACCCCGGTCTGCAAGGTCTCGCTGGTCCCGAACTCGCTGTCCTTCGGGACGGTCGCCGAGGGCTTCTACAAGGAACTGCCGATCAACCTGGTCAACGTCGGCTCCGGCGCCTGCTCGTTCCAGCAGGCTCGCATCGGGGACTGCATCTCGATGATGGGCATGACCCCGACCTGCCAGGCGCCCGGCACCGTTGCGCCGTCGTCGATCTTCCAGTTCGCCGGCCTGCCGGCGGCCACGAAAGACGGCATCGCGCCCGGTGCGTCGGTCCCGATCCGCATCCGGTTCATCCCGAAGAACGTCGCGTCCGTGTGGGGCCAGTTGACGGACTTCGCGGGCCTGCTGTGGATCAAGGTGTGGGACTCGCACAGCGGCGAGTACATCGAACTGCCCGCCGCCCCCAGCGGCGGCCTGGGCACGGGCTACACGCCCAACCTGTCCGGCACCGGCGGCATCGCCAAGGTGTCGGTCATGCCGGACGACGTCGACTTCGGCCTGGTCACGATCGGCTGCTTCAGCCAGGCCCAGAAGGTGTGCGTCTACAATACCGGCAGCGTCGCCCTGAAGGTGTCGGACATCCGGTTCGAGGGGTGCACGCCGGAGTTCTACAAGAGGAACGTCCCCCCGCTGCCGGCGAACGTGGCGCCGTCGGTGCCGTTCTGCTTCAACCTGAAGTACGGCCCGCAGGACGAGGGCGTCGACGAGTGCATGATGAAGATCGCCAGCGACGACATCACGCTGGCCTCGCTGTCGGTCGCGATGCGCGGCGAGGGCACCTACGAGACGCACCAGACGGACACGTTCCAGCAGGTCTCGGGCCAGGACGTCGACGTGCTGTTCGTCATCGACGACTCGGGGTCGATGTGCGACATCCAGGACACGTTGATCGAGAACTTCGCGTCGTTCATCCAGGCGTCGAAGATCTGGAACAACAACTACCACCTGGGCGTCATCAGCGTGAACGTGGTCAACGACAACATCATCGGCCGTCTGAACCGCGGCAACAAGAACATCACGCCGCGCTACATCGTGCCGAACGCGCAGGCGACGACCCAGTTGGCGAACCTGGCGGACCTGGGCTGCGACGGCAACTCGGACGCCCAGGAGGCCGGGCTGCAGGCCGCCCAGGCGGCGCTGTCCGCCCCGCTGACGACCGACACCGGCGTGGCATGCACCACGGACGACGCGTGCAGGAACGACAAGAACCTGTGCAGCGACTCCAAGACCTGCCCGTACTACTGCATCGAGGGCACGTGCGGCGGCTGGAACAAGGGCTTCCTGCGCAAGGACGCCCAGCTGGAGGTCATCATCCTGTCGGACGAACCGGACCAGTCCAGCAGCGCGCCGACGTTCTACATCGATTTCTTCAAGAACATCAAGGGGTACTACAACGTCAACATGATGCACGTGAACACGATCGTCCAGGACGGCACGTGCTCCTACACGGACCCGCAGTCGGGGCAGGTGTACGAACTCGACGCCGACCCCCGGTACCTCGAGGTGGCGAACCAGACGGGCGGCAGGAAGGGCGCGATCTGCGACCCGACCTTCGGCACGATCATGAACGAGATCAGCGCCCAGGCGTTCGGCCTGAAGGTGCAGTTCTACCTGACCCGCCTGGCGGACCCCGCCACCGTGACGGTGAAGGTCAACGGCACGGCCTGCACCTCCGGCTGGACCTACGAGGCGTCCTCCAACTCGGTCCTGTTCGACGAGGACGGCGCCTGCATGCCGCAGCCGGGCGACGAGATCGTGATCGACTACGAGACCCTGTGCCTGACCAGCTAGACGCGGAGTCGCTTCCGGCCCCCGCGGGCCGGCACCCCCGAATGGAGCGTGGACGATGAAGATTGGGAATCGCGATGCGCGGACGATGCTGACGCTGGCCCTGGCGGTCGTCCTGGCCGCGGGGTGCTCGTCGGGTGGCAAGACCCGGGCCCCGTCGATCTACGTGACGGCCACCGGGGACCTGGCCACCGCGATCAACTCGGTCACGAACGACATGACCCTGTCCTTCGCCCCGGGTGGCGGGCAGATCACCTTCGTGATCGGCAACACCGGCGACGCGCCGATGGAAATCCTGAAGGTCGAGGTCGCCTCGCTGAACGATTACATGGCCGTGGCGCCGAACCTGGCCGGCCTGTCGTTCCCGCAGACGGTCGAGGCCGGCGAGATCCGGACGACGGACAAGTCCGTGCTGAAACTGAAGGTGGTCTTCACGCCGGGCCCGGTCACGGACGACAAGCCGACCACCCTCCGGATCACGACGACGGACTACTCCTACGCGGGCGGCGTGTTCGAGTTCGACGTGACGCCGCAGGAGAAGGAGCCGGTGCTGTCGGTGAACCCGCCGAACTACACCTTCCTGAACGCGACGGGCACCTCCACCGACACCGTGGACATCGTGCTGTCGAACACCGGGACCGAGGCCCTGGTGCTGGGCGACATCTACTTCGAGAACGGGGCGACGGCGTACAAGATCATCGCCGGCCGCCCGAACGTCGGCACGATCATCGACCCCGAGGGCACCGGTTCGTCGAACGGCGCCCGGACGCTGACCGTCGAGTACAGCCCGGTCGAGCCGCCCGACCTGGCCCGGATGGTCGTCGAGTGGGGCAAGGTGGTCGAGACGGGCGTCTCCTGCTCGGGGGACTCCGCCTGCCGGAACAGCACGCTGTGCAGCGACAAGACGAAGGAATGCCCCTACATCTGCGGCAACGGCCACTGCATGTGCCAGGTGGACGAGGACTGCAAGGCCTACCTGTGCGAGGACCCCGCGAACTGCGACACCGTCTGCATGAGCGGCGTGTGCCGTTCGCCCGGCAAGGCGTTCGTCGAACTGCAGGGCAAGGTGGTGCCCGGCCAGTTGCTGGTGCAGTACGGGGACGAACTGGCCGGCTGCATGGATTTCACCACGGTCACCGATCCCGGCACGACCTGCACCAAGCTGGTCAAGCTGTTCAGCGGCAGCGAGGGCATGGTCACGCTGGACAACCGCCCGGTCACCCGGGTCGGCGAGGGGTTCGACAACCCGTACACGGTCGAGTGGTACCAGCCGGGCGCGATCCAGGAGGCGGAATGCGGCGCCGTCAACGGGACGGTGATCCCGCAGGGGCGGTTCAGCCTGACCGAGACGAACGGCCCGGTCAACGTGGCCGTCACGTACACGGCGCCCGAGGGCAAGGCCCCCAACGGCGAACTGGTCATCGCGTTCAACGCCCCGTATGCCGGCGAGAAGGTCGTCGGGCTGTGCGGCGGGTTCAAGAAGGGCGAACTGGAGGTCGCGCCGCTGCCGACGCTGACCCGCAACGTGGTCCTGTTCGCGCCCGAGCCCTCGAAGGTCGCCACGAAGACCGTCGTGCTGATGAACAAGGGCAACGAGGTGCTGACCCTGAAGAACGTGTCGGCGGTTTCGGTCAACGACAGCGACCCCGAGGGGTTCTCGGTGCTGAATCCCCCGGCCGGCGCGGACCTGCTGATGCAGCCGGGCGCGTTGATCCCGCTGACCGTCCAGTTCGACGGCAACAAGATCCCGCTGGACGAGAACTCGGACTCGGTGGTGCTGAACGGCTACGTGGTGATCGAGTACGTGGACCCGCTGAACGGCACGGACACGGAGGACAAGGTCAACCTGGTCGGCTGGGTGAACGTGAAGAACGTGACGCTGCCGACCGCGGACCCCGGGGACGCCTCGGACTACACCGGGATCAAGGTCAACGACTCGCTGGTCCTGGACGCCAGCGGCAGCGTCGCCGGCACCTTCCCGATCCCCTCGACCAGCGGCTACATCTGGTTCATCTCGGGCAAGCCGGACACCAGCAAGGTCTTCACGAACCCCGGCCCGGGCCCGTCCCGCGTGACGGTCATCCCGGACGTCGCCGGCACCTACGAATTCCGGCTGGTCGTCTTCTCGTACGACACGGACAGCAACCTGTCGTTCTACAGCGAGGAGACCGTCCTGACCGTCAACGTCGCCCCGGCGTCCTGACCCCTCCCGGTCCCGGCCGAACCCCGCTCCCCCCGGAGTCCCGACCTTCCCGCGCGGGCGCACCTTCACGCGCAGGCGTTTCACCTTGTACGGCGTTGCCCGATCTGCTATACGCAGACGACGTGGGGATTCCTGGGCCCCGGCCCGCCGGAAGGAGACATCGATGGACGTAACGGAACTGCTGGCAACCATTCAGAAGGAGCCCGCCGCCGCCGCCGCGAAGATCGAGGAGGCGCTGCAGGCCGCTCTCGCAGAGGGGGGTGAAGCCGCTGCGGAGGCCCTGCTGGAGGAACTCTACCTGGGGGTGGGGGAGGCGGCGGACGCCGAGAACCTCCTGAAGGCCCTGGATGCCGCGTTCCGGCGCCACCGGGAGTCGGAACTGGGCCGCGTGACGGCGTGGCAGGCGGGATACATCGCCTGGAAGACGCTGAACGACGTGGTCCGTGCCGAGTTCTACATGCGGGCGGTCGGAGGTGCGGGCCCCCACTCCGAGGAGTGGCGGGAGTTCTACCGCGTCTTCTACGCCAGCCGCGGCAACTGGCTGCGCCTCGAGCAGTTCCTGGGCGAGGTCGCGCAGCAGGGCGGGATGTCCCCGCTGGACATGAAGCGGACGCTGGCCCGAACCGCGCGGGAGTTCGAGAACCCGTCGAAGGAACTGTCCTACTGGCAGGCCATGGCCCAGGCCGCGCCCGGCGATCCCGAGGCCGACCAGGAACTGGAGCGCCTGTACACGAAGCTGGAACGCTGGCCGTCGCTGGCCGACCTGTACAAGGAGCGGCTGAAGACCGTCGCGGACGACGACGTCGCGGGCAAGACGTCGCTGCTGCTGAAGATGATCGCCATCTACGGCGACCGGATGAAGGCGGAACCGAAGGTCCTGGCCACGTACCAGATGATCCTGGACGTCGACCCGGCGAACGGCGATGCCATCGACGCGCTGCTGGCGCGATACGAGGCGGCCGGGCGCTGGCCGGACTACGCCAAGGTGCTGGTCCGGAAGATCGACGCCACGACCGACACCGCGGAACGGATCCGGCTGCGCGAGGTCCAGGCGAACCTGATGGAGGTCCGGTTCGCGAACGCGCTGGAGGCCCTGAAGGCCTACGAGCAGATCCACGAGATGGCGCCCGAGCGCCAGGACATCATCGACAAGCTGAAGGACCTGTACGAGAAGCGCCGCGACTTCGAGAGCCTGATCAAGCTGCGTCGCGCCGAGGCCGAGCGGCTGCCCGACCACGAGCGGGCGGCGGTCTTCGTCGAGCTGGCGATGACCGCGACGGAACGGCTGCGCAAGTTCCCGCTGGCGATCGAGCTGTGGGAGAAGGTCCTGGAGATCGAGCCGACCCACGGCGAGGCGCTGAAGGCGCTGGAAGCGCTGTACGAGCGCGAGAAGCACGTCGACAAGCAGTGCGAGATCCTGCAGAAGCGCCATGACCTGGCCACGGACGACACCGATCGCGTGGCCATCCTGGAGAAGTTGGCGGGCCTGTACGGCACCAAGCTGGGCGACGCGAACGCCGCGATGCAGACGTGGCGGCGCATCCTGGACGTGAACCCCGGCCACGACCGCGCCAAGCGCGAACTGCGCGCCCGCTACCTGGCCGAGCACAAGTGGGACGACCTGGACTGGTTCCTGCGGAAGTTCGGCACGGTGGAGGAGTTGGCCCGCACCCTGGAGAGCCAGGTGGGGGCCGTGACCGACCCGGCGGAGAAGCGTGCCCTGCTGGTCAAGCTGGCCGGCCTGTGGCGCGACGAACTGAACCAGCCGGCGCGGGCGGTCAAGAACCTCGAACAGGTCCTGTCGCTGGTCCCGGACGACCTGCAGGCCGCGACCGACCTGATCAGCCTGTACCGCGGGCTGTCGGACTGGCGCCGGCTGCCGCCGGTCTACGACGTCGCGATCGCCGGCACCGCCGGCGCAGTCGAGCGGCGCCGCCTGATGATCGAGGCCGCCGAGGTGCACGAGAAGCACCTCGGGAACGCCGAGCGGTCGTTCTTCTGGTACCTGGAGGCGTTCAAGGAGGATCTGCGCGACGACACGCTGCGCGACGACCTCGAGCGCCTGGCCGGCCCGTCGGACAACTGGGAGATCTACGCGGCCGTGCTGGAGCAGGCCGGCGATCTGATCGAGGACGAGAGCCGCAAGGTCCGCACCTTCCTGCGCGTGGGCCAGATCCACACCGAGTACATCCAGAACGCCGAGGCGGCGCAGACCGCGTTCCAGCGGGCCCTGGACCTGGACCCGGGCAACCGGGAGGCGATCCACGCGCTGGAAGTCCTGTACCGCCAGTTCAACCGGTACGAGGCCCTGATCGAGGTGCTGCGCAAGCGGCTGGTGCTGGAGCGTCGCTCCGACGACCGGCTGACGGTGCGGTTCGAGATCGCCCGCACGCTGTACGGCAATCTGCAGAAGGTCGGCCCGGCCGTCGAGACGTACGAGGAGATCCTGGCGGACAACCCCGCCGAGGCGCCGGCGTACCAGGAACTGGGCGAACTGCTGCTGGCCGAGAAGCGGTTCGGCGCGCTGCGCGACCTGCTGGTGCGGCAGGTGGGCGCGATCGAGGCGGAGCCCGCGGTCCAGGCCGACGTGAACGCCCGGATCGGAATGCTGTCGTGCGGGCTGGAAGGGCCGTCGGAGGATGCGGTCGCGCGGTTTGCCAGGGCGCTGGAACTGGTCCCGGGCCACGCGGACTCGCTGGCCTTCCTGGAGGACCTGCTGGGTGTCGAGAACCTGCAACTGGCGATCATCGACCTGCTGAAGGGGCCGTTCGAGGCCTCGAAGCGGTGGGCCGACCTGGCCGACCTGCTGGAGATCGAGACGCAGCGTCGCGGCGACGGCCACGACACCGTGCCGCTGCTGTGGCGGCTGGACGAACTGTACGTCTGGTCGGTGCCGGACGCCGCGAAGCGGTTCCGCACCCTGTCGCGCATCCTGGCCGTGACGCCGGACGACCCGAAGTGCTGGGATGCCATCGAGGCGTGCGCCGGGGACGTGGACGGCTGGCGGGAGCTGTCGGACCTTTACGGGAAGGCCGTCGAGACCATCGCCGAGCCTTCGACCCGCGTGGCGCTGTCGCTGCGGCTGGCCCGCATCGAGTGGGACCGGCTGGGCAACGTCGACCAGGCGCGCAAGGTCTTCCTGGGCGTGCTGGAACTGGACGACGCGAACGCGGACGCCCTGGAGGCCCTGGAGACCATCATCGAGGAGCAGGGCGACCACCCCGAGCTGCTGAAGATCTACCGCCGGCGCTTCGAGGTGTCCCCGTACGTCGGCGAGAAGATCGCATACGCGTTCAAGGTGGCGGCCGAACTGTCCGAGCACCTGGACGACGTCGAGGGCGCGATCGCCGCGGTCAAGCAGATCCTGGACCTGGAGCCGGAGTCGACCGCCGCGTACCGGCAACTGGACTCCCTGTACATCCAGGCCGAGCGCTGGTACGACCTGGCCCAGGTGCTGGTGGAGCGCATCCGGCTGGCCGAGACCGAGGCCGAGCGGACGTGGCTGCGGCTGCGGCTGGCCGAGGTCCGCGAGGAGAAGCTGGAGGACGTGACCGGCGCCGTCGAGGTGTACCGGACGATCCTGCAGTCCGAGCCGACCAACGAGGACGCGGTCAAGCAGCTGGAGCGGCTGTTCAAGAACCCCGACGTCCGGGTGGAGATCGCCCGCATCCTGCTGCCGGCCTACGAGGCGCGGCACGACGACGAGAAGCTGGTCGAGGTGTACGAGGTCCTGGCCGAGGCCGCCCCGGACCTGGACACGCGACTGGCGCAGTTCGACCTGATCGCGATCACCCTGGAGACGGGGATCGGGGACCTGTCGCGGGCCTTCGCGGCCCGGGCCCGTGCCTTCCGCGCGGCGCCGGATCGCCAGAGCCTGGTGGACGAGGTCCTGCGGGTCGGCGGCCAGCGCGGTGCCCTGGGCGAGGCCGTGGACGTCCTGTGCGAGAAGGTCTTCGAGATCGACGATCCCGATCGGCGCAAGGAGACGCATCGGACCATCGCGAGGGTGGCGCGCGACGGCGGCCTGCCGCGGACGCTGGCCAAGCGGCACTTCGGCGAAGTGCTGGCGATGGACGACGGGGACCTGGACGCGCTGGACGCGCTGGTCGCGCTGCACCGCGAGGACGACGAGATCGCCCCGCTGGTGTCGCTGCTGCTGCGCAAGTCGGCGCTGCTGTCGGAGGCCGAAGCCCGGGTCGCCCTGCTGCTGCAGGCCGGCGACCTGCAGGCCCGGCGGCTGGACCAGGCCGACGAGGCCATCAAGTCCTACTCCGGCGTGCTGGAGATCGAGCCCGGAAACCGCCCGGCGATCGAGGCCCTGGAGGGCCTGTACGAGTCGGCCGGCAAGCACGAGGAACTGGTCGAGGTGCTGGGCCGGAAGGCCGAGTTCGCGCCGACGACCGACGACCGCGTGGCCGCCCTGAAGAAGAAGGGCCTGGTGCAGCACGAGCGGCTGGGCAACACCGGGGAGGCCATCGAGACCTTCCTGCAGGTCCACGGCCTGGTGCCCGAGAACCTGGACGCGCTGCGCACCCTGGACCGCCTGTATGCCGCCAGCGAGGACTGGTGGAACCTGTACGGCATCCTGGGCAAGATCCTGGCGCTGGTCCAGGGCGAGGACGCACTGACGGTCCGGTACCGGATGGGCCGCCTGCTGGAAAAGGACCTGTCCGACCCGGTCAAGGCCGTCGATACGTACGAGACCCTGCTGATCGAGTTCCCCGAGAACCGCGAGGCGGTCGATGCCCTGGAGGGCATGGTCCGCGCCGGCGAGGCGTCCGAGGAGGCCTTCAAGGTCCTGGCGCCCGTCCTGTCCGAGCGGAACGAGTGGGAACGCCTGTACGTGGTCTACGAGGTCATCACCGAGCGCGAGGAGGACGTCGCGCGCAAGGTGACCAACCTGCTGACCATGGGCGAGATCGCGGAGAACCGCGTCGGCCGCGCGCTGACCGGCTTCGAGTGCTATGGCAAGGCGTTCACGACGGACCCGCTGAACCACGAGGCGCTGGACCGGATCGAGCACCTGGCCGCGGACCACGACATGTGGGAGAACGTGCCGGCCCTGATGCTGGAAGGCGCGAAGGCGATCGAGGGCAACCCCGAGTCGCTGGCGCTGCGCCTGCGGGCGGCGTCGGTCCAGCGCGACAAGGTCGCCGATCGCGAGGCGGCGGCGCTGACCCTGGAAGGCGTGATCGAGGATTTCCCGGACAACCGCGACGCGCTGTCGGCCCTGGACGCCCTGTACCTGCAGATGGAGCAGTGGAAGGACCTGGCGCGCATCCTGCGGGCCGAGATCGACGCTTCCCCGGCGGCCGAGGACAAGGTCGCGTTCCTGCTGCGGCTGGCGGCGGTGGCCGAGGACCGGCAGGGGAAGGACAAGGACGCGTTCGAGGCGCGGTGCGAGGTGCTGTACCTGGTCCCGGCGCACGCCGGTGCCGTGTCGGAACTGCGGCGCATGTTCGACGCCGGCAAGATGCGGGCGCAGATCCTCGAGGTCATCGAGCCGATCTACCGCGAGACCGGCGCGTGGACGGACCTGGCCACCGTGTACGAGTCCGTGCTGGCCGCGGTCGAGGACCCGGGCGAGCGCAAGTCCGTGTTGCTGAAGCTGGGCGAGGTCGAACTGGACAAGCTGCTGCGGCGCGACGTGGCGCTGGGCTGGTTCGGCAAGGCCCTGGCCATCGAGCCGGCGGACGAGTCCCTGCTGATCCAGATCGAGGGCCTGGCCGCCGAGGCCGGGGAATGGGCCTCCCTGCTGGAGATCCTGCTGGCGGCCGCGACGACGTGCCAGGAGGACGAACGGCGGATCTACCTGTGGCACAAGGCGGCCGACGTGGCCCGCGACCGGCTGGGCGACCGGCAGCGCGCCGAGGCGGTGTGCCGGTGGATCCTGGACGTCGACGCGTCCGACCGGAAGGCGCTGGCGGACCTGGACGGGCTGTACGAGGGCCAGGAGCGCTGGGCGGACCTGCTGGGGATCCTCGAGCGCGAGGCGGCCGTTGCGGACTACGACGACGACAAGATCCGGTTCGGGATGCGGGCCGGCGCCTTGCTGCGCGACCGGCTGAACGACCTGGACGGCGCGGTGGAGGCCTACGCCGGCGTCCTGAAGAGCGACGAGATGCACCGGGGCGCCCTGGAGGCCCTGGCGGAACTGCACGACGTCCGCGACGAGCACAAGGCCCTGTACAAGGTGCTGGGCACCCTGGCCGACATCGCGCCGAACGGGCACGAGCGGGCAGGGCTCCAGCGCCGCATGGCGCGCCTCGCCGAGGACCGGCTGTCGGACCGCGAGGCCGCGCTGTCCCTGTGGGACGAGGTGTCGCGCGTCGAGACGGACGACCGCGAGTCGCTGCAGCAACTGCAGCGGCTGCACGCGGCCGGCGAGGACTGGACGGCGTACGTGGACGCGTGCGAACGGGAGATCTCGCTGGCGAAGGATCTGCCCGACCGGATGACCGACCTGCTGCGGAGCGTGGCGAAGGCGTCCGAGACCCAGCTGGCCGACGCGTTCCAGGCCCAGCAGGCGTGGCGCCGGGTCCTGGAGGTCCAACCGGACGACCTGGAGGCGCTGCAGGCGCTGCGGCGGCTGTATCGCGATTCGGGCGACCTGGAGGCCCTGTCCGGCGTGCTGACGCGGCTGGCTGACGGCGGCCGGATCGTCGGCGACGACCTGAAGGTTCTGTGCGAGGAGCACGCCCGGCTGCTGACCGACGAACTGGGCCGCAACGAGGGTGCGATCACGTGGTGGAACCGCGTGATGGAGATGGAACCGTCCTCGCCCGCGGCCCTGGAGGCCCTGGACCGCCTGTACGAGGACACCGGCCGGCTGCCGGAGTGCGTCGCGATCGTCAAGCGGCGCGCCACGTACGCGACCGACACCGCGCACAAGGCCGAACTGCTGGTCCGCGCGGCCGAGATCGAGGGCGACCGGATGAAGGACGCCCCCGCGGCGGCGGCCACCCTGGAAGAGGTGGCGGGCTTCGACCCGGCGAACCTGGACGTCAGCCAGCGCCTGCAGATGCTGTACCAGCGCATCGAGGACTGGGACCGCCTGGCCGACGTGCTGCTGCGCCGGGACGGGATCCTGAAGGAGGCCGAGGACCGCGTATCGAACCTGCAGGAACTGGCGCGGGTCTACGAGAACCGCAAGAACGACCGCGACTCGGCGTTCATCATCCTGGTCAAGGCGTCCGAGGTGAACCCGGCGGACGAGACGACCCTGGCCGACCTGTGGCGCCTGGCGCAGACGCAGGAATGCTGGCGGGACTACGTGGACTCGATCGCCGAGATCGTGGACCGCATGCCCGACGCGCTGCGGCAGGAGCACCTGCTGCGCTGCGGCGAGATCCTGGCGGACCACCTGCACGTGGCGGGCGAGGCCACGCGCTGGTTCGAGCGGGTCATCGAGAAGTGGCCGGAGAGCGAACCGGCGCTGGTGGCCCTGACCCGGTTGTACGAAGAACTGGATCGCAAGGAGGACCTGGTCGGGAACCTGACGGTGCGGGTCGGCCTGACGCCGGACTACCTGGAGAAGGTCGCGCTGCAACTGAAGGCCGGCAAGGTGCTGGCGGGCATCGACGCCCAGCGGGCGCTGGCGGCGTACCAGCAGGTGCTGGAGTTCGACGACGCGAACGTGGAGGCCCTGACGGCCCTGTCGCAGCTGCACGAGGGCCGCGGCGAGTGGGAGGACCTGCTGGGCGTCCTGGGCCGCCTGGCCTCGCTGAACCCGGCCGAGGAGGTCCTGATCCGGGTCCGCATGGCGGGCATCCTGGAGGAGAAGGTCAAGGACCCGAACCGCGCCATCCAGGCGTGGGAGGACGTCCTGTCGCTGGAGGCGACGCACTCGGTCGCGCTGGACCACCTGCAGAACCTGTACGGGTCGATGGAGAACTGGAAGGGCCTGGCGGCGGTCTACGAGCGCCTGCTGGACCTGTCCAGCAGCAACCCGGACCGCATCCTGTTCTGCAACCGGCTGGCGGTGCTGTTCGAGTCGGCGCTGGACGACAAGGCCCGGGCGCTGTCCTACTGGCAGCAGATCCTGGACATCGACCCCGAGGACGACGAGGCGTTCGAGACCTGCGCCCGCCTGCTGACCGAGCTGGAGGACTGGAACGAGTTGGTCAACCTGCTGGAAGGCCGCGTGATCCGCGAGCCCGAGGCGGGACGCAAGGCGGGTGTGCTGCGCCGCATCGCCGACGTGTACGAGAAGCGCCTGGAGGACCTGAACTCGGCCGTGTCCGTGTACCAGCGGATCCTGGACATCGATCCGGGCGACGCCCTGGCCTACGCGGACCTGTCGCGGCTGTTCGAGGCCATGGAGTCGTGGGAGGACGTGGTGCAGACGCTGCTCCGATGGAAGGAGCACGTCGAGGACACGCACGAGACCGCGGCGCTGATGCTGCGGGCGGCGACCATCGTCCACCAGCGGCTGGAGAACCCCGACCGCGCGCTGAAGCTGCTGGGCGACGTGCTGCGCCTGGACCCGGGCAGCGACGCGGCGGCCGAGCGGATGCGGCAGATCTACGGCGAACTGGAGGACTGGGAGAAGGTCGCGGAGATCTGGCTGAAGCAGGAGGCCGCGGCCGCGCGGGACGAGGCGAAGGCGAAGTTGCGCGCCTCGGCCGGCGACGTGTTCATGAACCGCCTGAAGGACCGCCAGCGCGCCATCCAGCACTACGAGCGGGCCCTGGAACTGGACCCGAGGCTGCCCGAGGTGGCGCTGTCGCTGGCGCAGGCCTACGTGGCGGCGGAGCGGTGGGAGAAGGCCGAGCCGCTGCTGGAGATGCTGCTGAAGTCGCCCGAGATGTCGGGGGACGGCGCGGCGGCCGCCGAGATCCACTTCCAGATGGGCCTGTGCGCGGAACGCCTGCTGGACTTCGAACGGGCCTTCCGCGAGTACCAGGTGGCCGTGAAGGCGCGCGCGGACCATGCGCCGACGGCGATCGGCCTGGCGCGGCTGTACCCGCGCAAGTCGCCGTGGCAGCTGGCGAAGGACCACTACGTGAAGGGCCTGTCCCTGGGCGGGGACGCCTTCTCCGACGACGACAAGGCGGCCGTCGAGTTCTCGCTGGGCGAGGTCTCGCTGGAACTGGGCGAACTGGACGATGCCGTGCAGCACCTGGACACCGTGCTGCAACTGGCCCCGAACCAGGCCCGCGCCGTGGACCTGCAGATCGCCATCGCCGAGCGCCGCGAGGACTGGCCGGCGGTCATCCGGTACAAGCAGGCCCAGTCGCAGGCGAAGGCCGATCCGTTCGAGCGCTTCAGCGTGCTGCTGGAGTGCGGCGACATCTACCGCGAGAAGATGGGGAACATCTACGGGGCCACGGCCGCCTACAAGGAGGCCCTGGAGATCAACCCGAACGCGAAGGTCGCGCTGCTGCGCCTGTTCGACCTGTACGTCTCCACGGGCGCCATCGAGGACGCCCTGTACGTGCTGGAGCGGCTGGCGCAGGCCGAGGACAGCCCGGAGAAGCGGGCCAAGCACTACGTGCGCATGGGCGCCATCTATCGCGAGAAGCTGGGCGACGACGCGCGCGCCATCGAGTACCTGAACCTGGCCCTGGACGCGGACCCGGACTTCCTGGACGCGTTCCGTGCCATCGACGAGATCCTGACGGCCAACAAGGACTGGGAAGCCGAGGCCGAGAACTACCGCCGGATGCTGGAGCGCCTGAAGGGACGGAACACGCCCGAACTGGAGTTCCGGCTGTACGCGGCCCTGGGCGAGATCTACCGGTCGCGACTGAAGAGGATGGACTACGCGGTGTCGGCGTTCAGCATGGCCGCGAAGATCAAGCCGAACGAGCGCCGGACCCACGAGATCCTGGCCCAGTTGTACGAGGTCAGCGGCGACCAGCTGGACAAGGCGATCGACGAGCACCGCGCCATCGTGGCCGCGGCCCCGCTGGGTGCCGAGGTCGCGCCGTCCTACAAGGCGATGCGGCGCCTGTTCCTGCAGATGAAGGAGTTCGACAAGGCGTTCATGACCGCGTCGGTGCTGGTGGCGCTGGGCCAGGCGGATGCCGAGGAGAAGGAGTTCTTCGAGGGCAACCTGGAGCCCGGGCTGCCGTGGTTCAAGGGCACGATCGACCCGCTGCGGTGGGAGTCCCACCTGATCGCGAAGTCCGAGAACACGCTGCTGGGCCGCATCCTGCAGGTGATCTACCAGGGCGTCGGCAGCGAATTGGGCGCGAAGGAACTGAAGGACGTCGGCCTGAAGAAGAAGGACGAGATCGACATCGAGTTGAAGCTGCTGTTCGTCAACGTCTACAAGGCGGTCAGCAAGGCCCTGGGCCCGATGCCGCACAAGGTGTACCGCGACGACAACCCGTCGGGCCTGAAGCTGGAATTCCTGGCCCCGCCGGCGCTGATCGTCGGGTCGGACATGCTGACGGGCCACGACGAGCGGGAGGTGGCGTTCTACATCGGGCGGCAGTTGTCGTTCCTGCACCCGATGCACTTCCTGGCCGCCGTGAAGAACCTGACGGAACTGAAGATCTTCCTGGCCGCCGCGCTGAAGTTCAGCCGGCCCGACACCCAGATCGGGGCCGGCGCGGACATCGTCCTGCAACTGGTGCGACTGATCGAGCGGCGCATGCCCCAGCAGCAGAAGAACCAGTTGGCCAAGCTGGTGGAAGAGATGATGTCCCGCGACCCGTCGATGGACTTCGGGCGGATGTTCGAGGAGTACTTCCGCGGGCTGGAGGCGACGGCGCTGCGGGCCGGCGTGCTGGTCAGCGGCAACGTTCAGACCGTCCTGAACATCCTGCGCAGCGAGGAGGTCTCGTTCTCGGGCATGTCGCAGAAGGACCGCCTGGACGAGATCATCCGGTTCACCCTGTCCGAGGACCACTTCGTCCTGCGGCGGGCCCTGGGCGTGGCCGTCGAGGCGTCGTAACCTTCAGCCGCGGATCTTCACCGGGACCAGGATGACCTCGCTGCCCCGGGTCGCCACGACGAATCGCACCGCCGACACGCCGTAACGTTTCTTCATCTTCTGCTCGAGGCCGATGACGCGGACCAGGAAGGATTCGCGGGTGATGCCCTCGTCCGGGATGCCGGCGGCCTGGCGGGCGGCCACGAACTCGGTGAACAGGCGCTGGTGATAGGCCTGGGCGGGAAGGGCCGCCAGCGCCGCCACGTCGATGCCCACGAGATCCTCGCCGGGTTCCCGGGCCGTGGCGCGGGGCTGGCCCGCCGTCTCGCCCGCGAAGTCGATGGCGTCCCAGGAGGTCTCGCCGGTCCAGGCGTCCGGGCCGGCAGCCTCGTCGTCCTCCTGCAGCAGGTGCCCCTGGAAGACCTGGCCCATCAGGTTCAGCGCGTTGCCCAGGTTGCGCAGGGTCTCGTCCTTCTGCGAGGCGGGGAACGCGTACTGCTGGTTCCCGCTGATGACCTCGTGCACGCCCTGGTACAGCGATTCCAGTTCGCGGTCGTGGTGAAGCACCAGCCAGAAGGCGAGGACGGCGCCCAGGCCCGCCAGCAGCAGGCCCAGCACCAGCAGCATCAGGCGGGCGCGGACGTACGGGGACAGGACCGCCGACAGGTCGGTGGCGGCCAGCACCTGGAAGCCCCTCTCGGGGGGGATGCCCGGCATCGGGAACGACACGGCGGCCCAGCCCGGAACGGAACCCGGCTTGGCGACCAGCTTCTTGGCGATCTCCGGGGGGGCCGAGCCCTCGATGAATTCGCCCTGGATGGCATAGATGATCGACGCACCGGCGGCCTCGCTGTCGGTCTCGGCCATCCACCGTGTGACCGGATCGGCCACCACCACGGTGCCGACCACCTCTCCCTCGGACAGGACGGGCACCGCGGTGGCCAGCAGCCAGGTGCCGCCCAGCGACATCAGGTCGCGCTGCGGCAGGCGCGTGGTGCGGGCGGCACGGGCCAGGTCGCTGGTCCGGGCGAAGTCGGCGTCGTCGGTCCACTCGGGGTGCTCGCTGTCGGCCAGACCCACGCCGCGCGAATCCGTGACGACGAAACGGTGCTGGGCCGGGGGCAGTTTCCACGACTCGCTGGCGGACTCGATCACGGGCAGCAGGGTCACGAACGAATACACGCGGAGGCACTGCCGCGCATCGACCGACAGGCACTCGGCCAGGCGCGCACGCTCCGTGGAGACGTAGCCCATGCGTCCATCGGGGCCGAACCGGGTGTCGCCCCAGCGCGCCTGGACCAGGTCGGCCATGCGGTCGATCACCACCGGGATCAGCGTGCCGCCGCCTTCCGCCGGGTAGGCCTCCAGGTACCGCCTGCGGGCCTCCACGGCCTCGCGTTCGGGCAGGCCGCGGGTCGATTCCACCGCCTTCCGGTGCGCGGCGAACAGTTCGGGGCGAAAGCCGTCCAGCACGTCCAGCGCGACGGCGAGGGGGCTGTCCGCGGCGGCGGCAGCGACGAAGGCCTGGTCGATGGCGCGCTGGCGGGCCGCCAACTGGATGGCGGCCTGCCGGTCGTGCAGGCGATCCAGGGAGATTTCGCGAGCACCGCGTTCCAGGTGCCGGACGACCCCCCACGATAGGGCGACCAGGAGAAGGCTGAACACCAGGGAAACGGCGACCGCGCGTGTGCGAAACATCCCGCCTCCTGCGCCATCCCGGGGATCGGAACGAGGATACCCCAGGTCCCCGCAGGGCGCCAGGAGGGCGGGGGGGACAGGCGCGTGACGGGGCGGCGGGCGATGCCCCTGGCCCGAGGGGCGGTGCGCCTTGGAGTGGCCGGCGCCCGGGGGTACACTTCGATCGCGCGGTCCCAACCCAGTTTCGCGGATGTCCGGATGGCCGTCGTCGAATGCACCCTGTGCCCGAAGCAGTGCCGGATTCCCGAGGGGCGATCGGGCGACTGTCGCATCCGGATCAACCTCGGGGGACGCCTGCGCGCCTCGACCTACGGGTACGTCGTCGCGGCGCACGTGGACCCCATCGAAAAGAAGCCCTTCTTCCATTTCCATCCCGGCGCGACGGCGCTGTCGATCGCGACCGCGGGCTGCAACCTGCACTGCGACGGGTGCCAGAACTGGGAGATCTCGCAGGCCAACCCGGAGCAGGCCGAGGCCCACCGGTTGATGCCCGCGGACCTGGCTCGCCTGGCGGTGCGGGAGGGCTCGCCCTTCGTGGCGTGCACCTATACCGAGCCGATCGCCTACTACGAGTATGCCTACGACACGGCGGTGGCCTGCGCGGAACGCGGCGTCGGCACGGTGCTGGTGACCGCGGGATACGCCAACGACGCGCCGATCCGGGAACTTTTCCGGGTGGTGAAGGCGGCCACGATCGACGTCAAGGCTTGGGACGACGCCTTCTACCGGGTCCACTGCGGAGGCGGCCTCAAGCCGGTGCTGAACACCCTGGTGGCCGCGCGCCAGGAAGGGATCTGGCTGGAGGTGTCCAACCTGGTCGTTCCGGGCCTGACGGACGACCCCGGGAAGATCGGCGAACTGTGCCGCTGGATGCGTGCGAACCTGGGCGAGGACACCCCGCTGCACTTCCTGCGGTTCGTGCCGCACTACCGGCTGGAGAACCTGCCGCCGACGCCGGTCGAGACGCTGGAGACGGCGTGGAAGATCGCGAGGGATGCGGGGATGCGGTACGTGTACCTGGGGAACGTGCCGGGGCACCCCAGCGAGTCGACGCGGTGCGCGTCGTGCGGGACGGTCGTGATCCGGCGGACCGGGTACCGGCTGGAGTCCGTGGACCTGAAGGAGGGGCGCTGTCCGTCATGCGGCGGCGTCCTCCCGGGGGTGTTCGGGGGCACGCCATGAAGGGGACGCGGGTGGATCATGCATCGCGGGATCGGGGGGAGTCGCGGCGGTCGTTCCTTGGGCGACTGGCCCAATCGGCGCTGGCGGCCGCGGCGGGGGCGTTCGCGGTGCTGGCGGCGCGGCGGACCCCGGCGGCAGGCGCCGGGAGGGAAGAGGGAATGCCCGTGCCGCCGCTGAAGCCGCTGACCCGCGAGGAACTGTACCGGCGACACGACCTGGCAGGGTAGGGCGAGGAGGCGCGGATGGCGGCGGCGGGATGGGGGTGCGGGGACGCGAGCGGCCGGATCGGGTCGGCGGTGCTGGTGCTGGCCGCCGTGCTGGGCGCGGCCACGGCCTGCAAGGGCAGGGAGGGGGCAACCATGTCGAACCCATCGGACACGGGACGGGCGCCTGCGGAGAAGAAGGTCCTGGATTCGCCGGTCGCGGGTTCCTGGTACCCGGGCGAGGCCGGCGCGCTGCGCCGCGAACTGGACGGGTACCTGGCGGCTGCGAACGTTGCGGCGGCGCGGCACACGGGGGCGCGGTTGGTCGGCCTGGTGTCGCCCCACGCGGGATACCGCTACTCGGGCGGCGTGGCGGCGCACGGCTACAGGATGCTGCAGGGACAGGCGGTGCGCCGGGTGATCGTGATGGGCCCGTCGCACCACGCGGCCTTCGCCGGCCTGGCACTGCCCGACGCGACGCACTGGCGGACGCCGCTGGGGGAGGTGCCGATCGACACGGAGGCCGTTGCGACGCTGGCGAAGTCGCCCGTCTTCCAGGTGCGGCCGGAAGTCTTCCGGCGGGAGCACTCGGTGGACATGCAGGTGCCGTTCCTGCAGGTGGTTGCGCCGAACGCAACGCTGGTGCCGATCGTGGTCGGCCAGGTGACGCCGCAGGCGGAGAAGGCGGCCGGGGACGCGATCCATGCGCTGCTGGACGAGGGGACGGTCGTCGTCGCGTCCTCGGACTTCACGCACTACGGCGAGGATTTCGGGTACGTGCCCTTCCGGAGCGACGTGCCGGCGAACCTGAAGAGGCTGGCGGACGACGCGCTGGCGGCCTTGAAGAGGGTGGACGTGCAGGCGTTCCGGGGGCATTGCGACCGCACCGGGGACACCATCTGCGGCCGCCATCCGATCGCGGTGCTGATGGAGGCGCTGCCGCGGACGGCGGTGGCCGAAATCCTGAAGGTCGACACCTCGGGGAACCTGACGGGGGAGTGGGACCACACCGTGTCCTACGCATCGGTGGCGTTTCTGGTGCTGCCGGACCGGCGCGAGTTCCTGAACGTCCAGGCCATTCCGGAGGCGGACCAGAAGTTCCTGCTGGAACTGGCGAGAGAGACGCTGCGCCGGCACCTGGCGGGGAAGCCGCTGCCCGACCCGGAGAAGGAGGGGCGGTTGCCGGAGTCGGTGAAGAAGGACTACGGCGTCTTCGTGACGCTGAAGGAGAGGGGGGACCTGCGCGGATGCATCGGGTCGATCGTGGCGGTCGAGCCGCTGTGGAAGGGCGTGATCCGCAACACCGTGAACGCGGCGTCGGAGGACCCGCGCTTCCCGCCGGTGCGGCCGGACGAGGAGGGGAGGATCGGGATGGAGATCTCGGTGCTGACCCCGCTGCAGGCGGTCCGGGGGCCCGAGGACATCGCGATCGGACGCGATGGGGTACTGCTGACGAAGGGGCGGAACCGGGCCGTCTTCCTGCCGCAGGTCGCGCCCGAGCAGGGGTGGGACCTGGCGACGACGCTGACGCACCTGTCGATGAAGGCCGGCCTGCCGGGCGACGCCTGGAAGACCGGGGCGACCTTCGAGGTGTTCCAGGCGCACGTCTTCCACGAGGCGGAGAAGTAGGGCCCGGCGGCGGAAGGGGCAGGGCGGGGGCATCGGATGCCGTCGGGGGGATTCAGCCCGAAGGAGGCGCGCCGGGCGGCGATCGCGCTGGGCTTCTTCACCATCGTGGCGCAGGCCGCGCTGCTGCGGGAGTTCCTGGTCCTGTTCCGGGGCAGCGAACTGGCCCTGGGCGCGTTCTATACGGCGTGGTTCCTGGCCGTGGCAACGGCGGCCGCGGCGGCCCGGCGATGGGACGTCGTGCGGCGGGCGGCCTCCCGCGGGTCCCGGGGCCTGCTGGCGCTGTACCCGGTTGGGGCGGCGCTGGGGCTGGGCCTGCTGGCCGGGGCGCGGACGCTGGCCGGCGTGCCTCCCTGGGCACCCGTGCCCCCCGGCGTGATCGTCGCCGGCGGGGTGCTGGCCGCCCTGCCGGTCGGGGCCGTCACCGGGATGCTGTTCCCGGCGCTGTGCGACGCGTTCGCGGCCGATCCGCGGGCCGGGGCGGCCTCCGGATACACCTTCGAGGCGGCCGGGGCCATCCTGGGAGGGCTGGCGGCGTCGGGAGCCTTCCTGGCGGGCCTGGACGGTCCCGCCACGATCGCGACGGGGGGGCTGTGCACGTCGCTGGCGGCGATGCCTTGGCGGCGCGGCCTCGGCATGCGTCCCCGGTGGGTGCCCCTGCTGGCGTCGCTGGCCTGCCTGTCCCTGCTTCTGCCCCCGACCGGTCCCGCGATCCGGGGCGCGCTGTCCGACCTGCGCCTGCGCGCGAACCTCGCTGGGGCCGAACGCCTGGGCGAAACCTCCACCCCCTACGGTCTGGTCACCACGGCCCGGGTCCAGGCGGCCACGGTAGTGCTGGCCGACGAGGCCGTGATCCTGTCGGCCCCGCCCGGCCCGGATGTCGCGGTCGAGGCCGCGCTGCTGGCCGTCCAGCCTTCCCGCCGGGAGACGGCGGTCCTGCTGGGGACGACCCGGTTGCCCCTGGCGGCGGCGCTGTGCTCCGCGTTCCGGGAGGTGGAGGTCGTCGGGCCGGACACGGGTGCCATGGAGGCGCTGGCGACGGCCTGGGAGTCGGCCGCTGGGCCGCTGCCCGGCAACCTGCGGCGGGTCGTGGAGGACCCTCGCGCCCGGTTGCGACGGGCGATCGCGGCCGGTACCCGGTTCGACCTGGTCGTCGTCGCGGTCGGCGAGCCCCGTACTCTTGCGGACAATCGGCTGCACACGGTCGAGTTCCACCGGGAGGCGCGACGGGCGCTGGCGGACGGGGGCGTGCTGGCCAGCCCGTTCCGTGCCGGCGAGAACGTGATGGGGCCGGAGGTGCTCCGATACGCACGGTCGATGCGCGCATCGATGGCCGAGGCCTTCGCGTCGGTGGCCGTGCTGCCCGGGGACGAGGCGCTGCTGCTGGCCTCGACGGAACCGGGGCGCCTGGCGGCAGACCGGGCTTCGCTGGAGCAGCGGGTCCGGGACCTGCCTCCCCGGGCTGCCGGGGCCAGCGCGGCCTTGGTGGGCGAACGCGCCCGGCCCGACCGGGCGGAGTGGCTGAGGAGGCAACTGGAGGAACCGGTCGCGGGCGAGGACCTCGTCAACCGGGACGACCGGCCCATCGCCACGTTCCTGTCCCTGCTGGCCGGCCTGCGCCTCGCCGGGACGACGGGGCTGGGATGGGCGTGGGGGGCGCGCCAGTCGGGCTTCCTGCTCCCGGCGGGGCTGCTGGTCCTCCTTCTGCTGCTGGGGACGAGGGAGCGCCTGCGGGCCGGGCCGGCCCCGGGGACCGTGGTCGCGATGCTGCTGCTGGCCTGTGCCGGGGGGGCGTCGATCGCCTCGACGGTGGTGTTGATGGCGGCATGGCGCACGCAGGTGGGAGCGCTGTTCGGCGAGATCGGGCTGGCCTCGGCGGCGGGAATGGCGGGGATGTTCCTGGGCGCCCGGGCGGCCAGGGATGTTCCAAGGCGCGCGGCCCGGCCGGTGGCAGCCGGGTTCTGCGCCGTCGCGGCGGCCCTGCTGGGGTGCATGCCCTGGGTGACGGGCGCGTCGGCAGAGGCCGGTCTGTCGGCCGCGCGCCCGGTGCTGCTGGTCCTGCTGGCGGTGTCGGGGGCCCTGGCCGGCGTGGCCTGGCCGGTCGCGGCGGCGCTGGGGGCGCCGGATCGGCTGGCCCAGAGGCTGGAGGCTGCGGACCACGTGGGCGCGGCGGCCGGATCGGCGCTGTCGGGAATCGCCGGTTTCGCGGTCCTGGGCGCGGACGGCACCCTGCGCGTGCTGGCAGCCTCCCTGCTGGTCGTGCTGCTGCTGGTCGTGCTGGACGCGGCACTGGATTCAGGCCGGGGACGTCGCTTCCTGGGCTCGCGGACCGGGCTGCTGCTGGCCGTCCGGACCTTCCCGTGGCCCGCGGCATCGGTCCTGGGCGCGGCGCTGTTCGCCGGCGCCCTGTGGACGTGGCACGCGGCCCGATCCCCGGAAGCGGGCCCCCGGCTGCGCCTGGCCGACGAGGAGTTGCGGACCCTGGAACCGGCCGACATCGTCGAGTGGCGGGAGGCGCCGTTCGGACACCACCGGCTGGCCGGCGTGCGCGAGCCGGCGGGCGAGGCCGTGGCCCTGGCGACCGGCGCGACCGGCCCCGGGGTGCCGGGCTACGGCGGGCCGATCGACCTGGCCCTGTCGGTGGGTGCGGACGGGACGATCCGCCGCGTCGAGGTGCTGGCCCACCGGGAGACCCCGGCCTACGTGAAGGACCTGCCGGCCTGGACCCGGCGGTTCGTCGGCATGGACCTTCGGGACCTGGCCTCGCTGGGCGAATCCCCCGTCGACGCGATGACGGGAGCGACCGTGACCTCCCGCGCGGTCACCGGGACGCTGTCGCACGCGGCCCGGCGCGTCGGGGAGGAACTGCTGGGAACGCCGATGCCCGACCGGCCGCCACCGCCACCCTGGCACGCCCCCCTGTCGGACCCGCGGGTGATCTACGCCGTGCTGGCGCTGCTGGGCGCCGTGTGGGTGCACCGGTGGGGTTCCGCCCGGGTCCGGCTGGGCTTTCTTCTGGCCTCTGCCGTCGCCGGCGGCGCGATCCTGCAGGTCCAGTTGTCGGCGGGCTGGCTGCTGTCGTGGCTGCGGCTGGACCCGCCCGCGTGGTCGGCCACGCCGGACGTGGCCCTGCTGGGGGCGGGGGTGCTGTTGCTGGCGGTGGCCTGGGGGCCGATCTACTGCGCCCACGCGTGCCCGTTCGGGGCGGTCCAGGAAGGCGTGTCGCTGGTCGGGCGCCGGCTGGGCTGGCAGGTCCCCCTCTCCCCCCGGGCCTCCGCGATGCTGCGCTGGCCGAAGTACGCGATCCTGGTGGCGGTGGCACTGGCCGCGTTCGCCCCGGACCCCGCTGCACGCCTCGCCTGGGACCCGCTGGCGGCGGCCTTCTCGGGCCGCCTGGAAGGCCTGCCTGCCGTCCTGGTGGGACTGGCTCTGGCCGGGTCGCTGTTCACCTTCCGCTTCTGGTGCCGAGGCTTCTGCCCGGTCGGGGCCTTCCTGAACCTCTTCAACCGGGCGGCAGCCCTCCTGCGCCTGGCACCGGACCGGCGCTACGACCGGTGCGACCTGGGGGTGCGCGGCGCCGGGGACGGGGACTGCCTGCAGTGCAACCGGTGCGTGCGCGGCACGGGGCTGGACTCCGCGCGCGGCGCCGGCAAGGGGGCGGGATGAGGCGGATCTCGCCGCTGCTGCTGGCCCTCCTGGCGATCGCGACGTTCGCCGTCGTCGGGTACGGCCTGCTGGGCGGAACCGGCGTCGGTGGCGTGGCGGGAGGTTCGCCCGGCATGCGCGTCGTGGACATAGACCGGTACCTGCGGCGCGTGCAGGAGGGCACCCTGTCGGACCGGGAGGCCCGGTGGTGGGTGCCGATGCCTCCGTGACGCCGCGTGACGGGGTTCCCCGCAGCGCGGACCTGCGGTATCGTCCCCTCGAACCCGCCGGAGGTGCCCCGTGGCCGACCAGCCCGTCGCGATCGAATCGATGGACTTCGAGACGCTGCTGAAGGAACTGACCCAGACGGTCGAGCGGCTGGAGCGCGGCAGCCTGCCCCTGGAGGAGTCGATCGCGCTGTACGCACGCGGCGCCGAGCTGCTGAAGGCGGCCCGCGGCGTGCTGGACGGCGCCCAGGCGCGGCTGGAAGTGCTGATGGCGACGCCGGACGGCCTGGCCACGCGGGAGGTGGACCCCGCGGAGTTCCTGAAGGACCGGTAGGTCGGGCCTTCCCTGGCCGGCTACAGGACCTTGCCCGGGTTCAGGATCCCCGCCGGGTCGAACACCGACTTCAGCGCGTGCAGGCAGGGCAGGGCGGTTCCCGCGGTTGCCAGGAAGGCCTCCCGGTTCCCCAGCCCGACGCCGTGCTCCCCCGAGACCGCGCCGCCCATCCTCGCCGCCTCGCAGGCCAGGTCCCGCTTGAACGCCAGGGCCGGGGCGAGGGTCCACGCCCCGTCCCCGGCCAGCGGCATCAGGAAGTGCAGGATCCCCAGGCCGGCGTGGCCGAAGACGTGAAGCCGCCGGCCCTGCAACGCCGCCGCATCGACCGCCCGGGCGACGAACCCCGCCAGCCGCGGCAACGGGACCGCCGCGTCCGTCCGCACCACGCCCGCGGGCTGCGCCGACTCCCGCACCGCGCGCGTCAGCCGGTGCCGCAGTTCCCACGGGTCCGTCCCGGCCTCCAGCGCGCGCCCGCCGGCCGTGGCGGCGACCTCGCGGGCGGCATCGAGGGCCGCCTGGCACTCCGCCTCGCGTCCGTGGGCCTCGACCAGCAGCAGGTCCCCAACGGGCCCGCCCTGCAGCAGCCCGACGGTTCCCCGGTCGATCGTCTCGGCTGCGGCGAGGTCCGGCACCACCATCCGCAGGTCGGCCACGCACGCGCACGCCGCGGCCAGCCCGTCGAACGTCCAGGCTGCCCGCCGGCGGGCCTCGGGCACCGGGCACAGGCCCAGCGTCACCTGCGTCACCACGCCCAGCGTCCCCTCGGACGCCACGAACACCTGGGTCAGGTCCACGCCGGTGCTGGCCTTCTCCAGCCGCGAACCGGTCCGCAGGATCGTGCCGTCCCCGGTCACCACGGTCAGGCCACGGACCCACCGCCGCGTCCCGCCATAGCGCATCGCGTACAACCCGCCCGCGTCCGTCGCCACCATCCCGCCGATCGTGGCCGAGTCGGACGAGCCCCCGGGGGTCGGCGGGAAGAACAGGCCCGTCGACCGCAGCCGCTCGTTCAGGCGGTCGAACACCACGCCGCCCTGGACCACGGCCAGGCGTTCCTCGGCCGAAGCCTCCAGCACGCGGTCCATCCCCGACAGGTCCAGCACGATCGCGCCCGGGGAGGGCAGCGAGGACCCCTCCAGGCTGGTTCCGCCTCCCCGGACCGTGACCGGCACGCGTGCGTCCCGGCACGCGCGAAGCACCGTCGCGACGTCCGTCTCGTCCCGCGGGCGGATCACGGCGCGGGGCAGCACCGGCGGCAGGTCGGACTCGTCGTGCGATGCGTCCGCCAGGGCCCGCGGATCGACCCGGACCCGTTCGTCTCCCAGGTCCATCCTCAACGTCTCCAGGAACCGATCCATCCCTGCCTCCACGACTGCCCGGAAGGGTAGCCCGAACGGCCGGCGAACGCACCCGGACGAACTTGCGGAAACCTTTGGAAACCGTGGGTTGTGCGAGTAATAATGGTGACTGTCCCTGAATTGCAGGGTTGGGGGGGCGGCGGGCGGCTGCTTGACAAGTCCCGGTTCGTCCCCCACATTCGGGCCGTCCTGGCCACGTTCGGAGGGTCGTGGTTC
>CALJUR010000055.1 GCA_937975765.1 uncultured Myxococcales bacterium | reverse complement strand
AGATCGTATTCGGTGACTGGAGTTCAGACGTGTGCTCTTCCGATCTACGCAGCGATCCGTGTCCGTGCAAGGGTTGCCGTCGTTGCAGGCGGCCCCGTCCGACGGGACGTGCAGGCACCCGGCGGCGAGGTCGCACAGGTCCCGGGTGCAGGGATTGCCGTCGTCGCAGGCGATCGGGTCGCCGGCGCACGTGCCCGCCCGGCACCGGTCGTCCGTCGTGCACGCCGACCCGTCGTCGCATGCCGGGCCGTCCATCGGCGCGTGAAGGCAGCCGGAGGCCGGGTCGCAGGCGTCCCGCGTGCACGCCTGGCCGTCGTCGCAGGCGACCGGGTCGCCCAGGCAGGTGCCGTCCCGGCAGGTGTCTCCCGCCGTGCAGGCCGACCCGTCGTCACACGCCTCGCCTTCGCGCGCGAGGTGGATGCAGCCGCCGGGGGCCTCGCAGCGGTCCTGCGTGCAGGGATCCCCGTCGTCGCAGGACAGCGGCCGGCCCGTGCAGGCGCCCAGGATGCACTGGTCGGGATCGGTGCAGGGGCTGCCGTCGTCGCAGGGATCGCCGGTCAGGGGCACCTGCAGGCACGCTCCGTCGGCGCCACAGGCGGCCTTCGTGCAGGGGTCGTCGTCCTCGGGGCACTCGCAGGGGGCGACGTCGGGGGTCGCGTCCGCCGGCGGCCCGTCCAGGGCAACGTCGGCCGGGCGGTCCCCGGGGAGATCGGCCGGGGGTAAGTCGCCCGCCTCCCAGGCGTCCGCGGAAGCGACCTCGTCCCCCTCGGGCGCGGGGTCGGACGGGACATCCGGTTCGACGCGGTCCGGGGCCGGGTCTCCCGCAGCCGGGTCTCCCGCGACGATGTCCGCGGCCGGGTCCGCCGCAGGAAGGTCGAACGGTCCCCGATCGCCGCGGGTCCCGCCGCCCTCGCAGGCGGACAGGAGGGCCACCAGCAGCAGGGGCAGCAGGGCCAGCAGGCGCGCCGGTCGATCCATGCGACCCTCCGCGATCCGGGGGAATGTCCGGGCGTTCCGGCAGGCATTGTAGCCGTTTCCTGGGCGGCAAAGACAGCCGGGACCCCTTGCCGATGGGCCGTCCATTGGGCATCATTCGGACACCGGAGGTGGGAGATGGTCGGGCGCACGGTGCTCGCGGTGCTGGGAACCGGCCTGCTGCTGGCCTGCGGCGGGGACGGGTCCCCCGGGATCGCCGACGCGACGGTCGAACTTCCGGACTCCGGGGACTCCGGCCTGCCGGACACCTTCATACCGCCCGCCGACACCGCGGAGCGCGACGACACGGGATCGGACGTCGCCCCGGATGCCGGCGAGGACGCCCCCGATCCCTTCGCCGGCGTGGGCACGGCCTGCACCGGCCCCGGGGACTGCGCCAGCAGGCTGTGCCTGGACACGGCCATCGGCGGCGTCTGCACGGTCACGTGCGTCGAGTCCTGCCCGACCGACTGGTCCTGCATGGGCACTCCCATCTCGGGCGACGACCCGATCTGGGTGTGCGTGCCGCGGTACCTGGCCCTGTGCCGGGCCTGCGGAAACGACGCGGACTGCCGGACCGCCGGGGCCGCCTGCCTGGACCTGGGCGTGGACGGCAAGCGGTGCGCGGTGCCCTGCGACGCGGACGGGAAGTGCCCGGGGGACTTCCAGTGCGGCAGCGGCCCGTCCGGCGAGGCCCTCTGCCTTCCCCCGTCGGGCAGTTGCACCTGCCGGCGCGAGAACGCGGGCGACACGATCGAGTGCCGGCGCCAGAACGAGGCCGGTTCCTGCGCGGGGCACCGGGCGTGCAACGGCGCAACCGGATGGGGCGAGTGCGACGCCCGGGAGCCCGCCCCCGAAACCTGCAACGGGGCGGACGACGACTGCGACGGCCTGACCGACGAGGACCTGGGGGCGACCCCTTGCGGCCTGGGCGCCTGCTTCCACACGCAGGCCAACTGCGTGGACGGTGCGCCGCGGGAGTGCGACCCGATGCAGGGAAGCGGCCCCGAGACGTGCGATGGCCGGGACGAGGACTGCAACGGCGCAACCGACGAAGGCTTCCCGGACACCGACACGGACGGAGAGAAGGACTGCGTGGACCCGGACGACGACGGCGACGGCGTGCCGGACGAACTGGACCGCTGCCCGCGGATCCCGGACCCGGAACAGGGCAACCTGGACGGCGACGAATGGGGCGACGCCTGCGACTGCGACATCGACGGCGACGGCGTCCCGAACCCCGGTCCCGGATGCCCGTCGTGCGACGCGTGCGACGACTGCCCGCGGGACGCGAACCCGGGCCAGGAGGATCTGGACCTCGATGGGCAGGGCGACGCCTGCGACCCCGACGACGACGCCGATGGCGTGCCGGACGGCGCCGACAACTGCCCCCGGCTGGCCAACCCCGGCCAGGAGAACCTGGATCACGACGGGGCCGGCGACGCCTGCGACTCCGACGACGACGGCGACGAGGTGCCGGACGCTACCGATAACTGCCCTGCCGACGCGAACCCGGCCCAGGCCGACACCGACGGGGACGGGCTGGGCGACGCCTGCGACCCCGACGACGACGACGACGCGGTGCCGGACGCCACCGACAACTGCCCGCGGGTGGTCAATCCCGCGCAGGCGGACGCGGAAGGCGACGGCCTGGGCGACGCGTGCGACTCCGACGACGACGACGACGCGGTGCCGGACGCCGATGACAACTGCCCGCGCGACGCCAACGCGGACCAGGCCGACTGCGAGGGTGACGGGCTGGGTGACGCCTGCGACCCGGACGACGACAACGACGGCGCGCTGGACGTGGTGGACTGCGGGCCGTGCGACGCGTCGCGCCAGCCTGGAGCCCCCGAGGCCTGCAACGGGCTGGACGACAACTGCGACGGGGGCGTGGACGAGGGGGCGGCCGCGACGTGCTTCCCGTATGCGTGCGGCGGCGCCGAGGGGTGCCGCACCCGCTGCGACCCGGCCTCGCCGTGTGCCGACGGGCACTTCTGCGACGCGGTGGACCGGGACCGGGACGGGCGCAGGGACGAGTGCCTGCCGAAGGTTCCGGCCGGATCGAGGTGCGAGGACGGACTGGAGTGCGCGGACGGGTACTGCGCCAACGGCTACTGCTGCGGGGCGGTGGGCGAGTCCTGCTGCGCGTCGGACGGCGACTGCGCGGGGCTGTCCACGGCCTCGGTCTGCGACGCCCCGGGGGCCTGCCAGGGGCACCGGATGGTCGGGACGTGCAACACGGCGTCGGTGTGCAAGGCCGTGCAGGTGGCGGATCCGTCCGGGTGCGCCGGCCAGTTGTGCCAGGCCGGGCGGTACTGCTCGGGAAACGTCGTGCGCCAGGATCGGTACTGCAGCGCCTCGGGCGCGTGCGCCACGGACGGGAACGTCGTGCAGGACTGCCAGGGCGTGAACTCTTGCTGCAACTACGGGTGCTCCAACGGCACGTGCAACTCCGGCTTCAAGACCGGCGACGCGGGCTGCGTTTACGCCTGCTACCTCCAGCCGTTGGTCTGCTTCTGCTGGTAGCCCCCGGGCGCGTCACCTTGGACACGGCGATGGTCACGGGCAGGATGTGCCCGACACGTCCAGGATCCACGGCTCGCACGCGGCGCCGGACAGGTGCCGCACCTCGATCCGGACGTCGAATCCGCTGTCGCCGCCCAGGCAGCCGTCGGGCCGGCGGACCACGACCGATTCCGCCTGGCCCGCGTCGCGCGTGGAGGCCCCCAGCAGTTCCCCGCACGCGCCGTAGACGAACAGGTCGTCGTCCACGCCCGCCGGCACGTCCAGCGTGACGCGGACCCCGATGTCGGCGCAGCAGTCCGAGCACTCGCCCACGCGGGCCAGGAACCACCTCCCCTGGCGCCCCGAGCGCACCGCGAAGGACTGCCACCCGGCCGCCGGGCAGAACGCCCCGCACTCCGCGTCGCCGCACCCGCCGCCCACCGGTTCGGCGGTCTGGCACGAGTTCCCGGCCCCGGACAGGACCGTCTCGCACCCGCCGGACGCGTCCCCGTCGCAGTCGGCGCGGCCCGGCAGGCACCCGGCCAGGACGCATTCGCCCGCGTCGCACGAGGCGATGCCGCCGTCCAGGGAGCAGGCGACACCGCACGCCCCGCAGTCGGTCGTCGTTCGCAGCGACGTCTCGCAGCCGTTGGCGCGCCGCCCGTCGCAGTCCCCGAACCCCGCGCTGCAGGCGGGCCGGCAGGTCCCGTCGCGGCAGGACGTGGCGCCGTGCGGGTTCCTGCACGAGACGCTGCACGAACCGCAATGGGCCACGTCGGCCTGGAGGTCCCGGCAGGTGCCGTCGCAGCAGGCCCCGTCCAGGCAGCCGGCGCCGCTGGCGCACGGCAGGCCGGCAGGCGCCAGGCAGCGGCCGGTAGAGGCGCCGCAGACCGCGCCGGGTGCGCAGTCGGACGCGGTCCGGCAGGACGTCGTGCAGCCGCCCGTCGCCGGGGCGCAGGCATACGGGAAGCAGTCCCGCGTGCCGGCCTCGACGCACGCGCCCGTCCCGTCGCAGGCATCGGCCGGCAGCGCGATCGAGGCCGTGGCGCAGGCGGCGGCGGCCCCGCACGGGGTCCCGGCGGGGTGCATCGCGCAGGACCGCTGGCCCGAGCACGCGCCGGTCGTCCGGCAGCGGGAGGGCGCGGTGGCCTCGCACTCGTCGTCCGGGTCCTGGAGGACCGGGATCGGGTCGCAGCGGCCGGTCCGGCCGGCCAGCGCGCAGGACTCGCAGGTCCGGTCGCACCGGGCGTCGCAGCACACGCCGTCCGTGCAGAAGCCCGAGGCGCACTGCGCATCCCCGGCGCAGGCCAGCCCGTCCGGCAGCCGGCAGCGACTCCCCGCGCACACGGTGCCCGGCTGGCAGTCCGAGGACGCGTTGCAGCCGGCCCGGCACCGCCCCGCCGACCGGTCGCACACCGCGGGGAAGCACTCGCCTCCCGCGTCCTCGTCGATCTCGCCGTCGCAGTCGTCGTCGATGCCGTTGCAGGCCTCGGGCAGGCCGGGCCGCACGGCGGGCTCCAGGTCGTCGCAGTCCCCGTCGGCCGTGGCCGTCATCGTCCCCGAGGGGGCGCACAGGCAGCGCCCGCTGCCCGGCACCCCGTACCCGTCGCCGTCCCGGTCCCGGTATATCGCGCGGCACCCGGCAGCGCCGGACTCGTCGGTCGCCCCGTCGCAATCGTCGTCGAGGCCGTTGCAGGTCTCGGCAGACGCCAGGGTCCCCTGGCACCGCAGGTGTCCGGCCACGCAGGCCAGCCGGCCGGGACAGGTTCCGTGCACGCTGGTCAGCACGCAGGCGCCCCCGCCCGTCCCCTCGTCCGTCGCCCCGTCCCCGTCGTCGTCCAGGCCGTTGCAGGTCTCGACAGGGGGCTCCCCGTTGTCGCACCGCCCCCCGTCGGCCGCATCGCAGGCCTCCGCGTCCGGAGCCCCGGCGTCGCCCGGCAGGCCGTCGGGGATCTCGCGGGCGTCCGCGTGCCCGTCCGGCCCCGCGTCCGACGGCCCCGCCCCCTCCGCCACATCCTGCGCCGCCGACCCTTCGTCCCCACCCGCGTCCTGGGCCGTGCCTCCCCCCGCCCCGTCGCCGTCCCGGGCCACGTCGAACACGATGGCCCCGGGGAGTTCCAGCGCCCCGTCGCTTCCACCCGGATCCGCTCCCTCCGGCCCGCCCCCCGCCTCGCACGCCACCCCGACCAGCAGCAGGATCCCGCCGACGCACCCGCGTCCCCACCCGCGCCTCATGGTCCCCTCCCTTGTAGTGGATTGCCTCCCGGGCCGCTCCCGGGCGGGCGGGGGACGCCGGTCGCACCGGCACCGGCCCGCAGACAGGGATCGGGGCATTGGGGAAACCGTTTCACGAAAGGGGGAGTTCAGGAGCCCAGGCGCATCACGAACAGGGCCAGGCCGGTCAGCGCCACCCCGACGCTCAGGGCGGGCACGCCCCGGCTGGCGACCCACTCGGCCCGCCGGGCCCGCAGCACCAGCGGCAGCGCCACCGCCAGGACCAGGACCTGGCCGACCTCGACGCCGACGTTGAACAGCAGCAGCGCCGGCACCACGTGCTGGCGGGCGATCCCCGCCTCGGCCAGCGCACCGGCGAACCCGAAGCCGTGCACCAGGCCCAGCACGAACGCGATCTTCCACCGCCCGGCGGGCTGGCGCAGGAACAGGTTCTCGATGCCGACGTACGCGATGGTCAGGCCGATCGCCGGTTCGACGAAGGCCGACCCGGGGGTCCACACGTCCAGCGCCGCCACGGCCAGGGTGATCGAGTGGGCGATCGTGAACGCCGTGACCGTGCCCAGCAGCGACCGCCACCGCCCGCCCAGCAGGATCAGGCCGAACAGGAAGACCAGATGGTCGTACCCGCCCAGGATGTGCTCGATGCCCATCGGCAGGAAGGACAGGGGCAGCCACCTCCCCTCGCCGGCCCGGACCTCGAACGACGCCTCGCCCTGCAGCACCTCGGTGCGCGACCCGCCACCGTCGTCCACGTTCGCCAGGTGCCGGTGCTTCGGGCCGTAGTGCTGCAGGAACGGCATCGAGACCCGGATCGGGCCGCCGGCAGGGCAGTCGTACCGCAGTTGCAGTTTCAGCGTACGCGGGCCGGCCGGCTCGGAGGGCTCCAGGGTGCCCGCGCAGGACTGCTCGCCGACGCGGACGTCGATCCGCGCCGTGACCGCGCCCTCCAGGGCCGCACCGTCGACGGTCGCCGGGTCCGCCGCCGCGGGCCCCGCCAGCAGGTGCAGCGCCAGTTCGCGCGGGATCTCGACGGTCCCCTTCAAGGTCCCGCCGTCCAGTTTCCACAGGCTGCGCGACAGGCCGTAGCCTTCCTTGGACAGCCCCGCCAGGCCCGGGTCGTGCGCCCGCGCCGGCGCCGACGCCGCCAGGCATCCCGCGAGGACCACGACCATCACCCGGCGATCCATGCCCGCCTTCCCGCCCGGAGCCGAGGGAGCATACGAACCTGCCGGCCGGGCTGCAAGGGCCTGCAATCGCGGGGACCACGCGGTGGGGCGGGACGCGATCTGCCGGCAGGCTTCTAGGAGCCTGTCGGGAAATAGTCCAAGCGTAGGATCGACGGGGTGTTGAGG
>CALJUR010000054.1 GCA_937975765.1 uncultured Myxococcales bacterium | reverse complement strand
CTGCTCCGAGGCTGGGTGTCTTCGTAGCTTAACGCGTATGGGGCAGAGCCCCCGCGGGCCTCCGTTCCCGGAGGGGCACCCCCGGGACCCGGCCTCCCCAGCAACGATCGTGCACGCCAACAGGAGACGGGGGACGGGGCTCAGCTGACCGGCTGCCGCATGAAGGTCAGGTATTCCAGGTTCCGGATGCGGTTGTTGAAGATCGCCAGGCCCACGACCAGCGACAGCACGCAGGCGCCCAGGTACCCGAACCCGTACCAGGCCCGTCCCAGGTGGATCGTCAGCAGCGTCAGCAGCAGGTTCGAGACCAGGAACAGCATCGACAGCACCACCGCCGACCCGCGGAAGTCGAAGTACAGGATCAGGATGAACAGGATCAGCAGCAGGCCGTGGAAGAAGGCGCCGATCGTGGCCACCCGGAAGACCGACGTATCGGCCGGGTCGATGCCCATCAGCGACACCAGGAACGGCATCAGCAGGAACATGCCCGTCGTCACCGCCCCCTGCCAGATCAGCACGGTCCCCAGCGCCTCGCGCAGCACCGTCAGCATCTCGCGCTTGCGCAGCAGGATCAGCGACAGCGGCGCCTTCTGCAGGATGGTGCCGTAGTAGTTCTTGTACCGCAGGTAGAAGTCGGTCTCGATGCGCAGCAGGAAGATCGCCAGCGTCGGCAGGATCGTCACGTACGCGATGAACATCGCGGAATCGTAGGGGAAGTGGGTCCGGAAGAACGAGTGGATGGTGATGCCGGTGTCCGAGTACCAGAACAGGATCTTGTCGATCCAGATGGCCGTGTTGTAGGCGATTCCCGCGATCGCCAGCGCCGGGAACACCTTGAAGTAGGTCAGGAACTCGAAGTCGAAGCCGCCGCCGAACCGGTACTCCGCGAACACCCGGTGCATCAGCAGGACCATCACCAGGACCTGCCCGACCAGGAAGCCGACCGCCATCCCCTCCAGCCCGAAGAACACCGACAGCAACTGCGCCAGGAGGAAGGACGTCAGGTACCCCAGCCCGAAGGACAGCACGATGCTGGAGTAGTCCTTCGCGGCCGACAGGAACAGCATCTGGATCCAGACGACCGACACGGTCACGTACAGGCCCAGCGCGGTCATCTTGTACAGGAACGACAGGTCCGCGAAGTACAGTGCCACCGCGCCGGTCACGGTCTGGAACAGCACGGTGACGGCCAGTGCGCCCACGAAGGTGGGCACGACCGCGTCCGGGTTGCGCATGTAGAACTGGTCGGACACGTAGCGCGTGATGATCAACTGCAGAAGGCCCGTCGAGATCAGGCTGAAGCAGTAGACGTACACGATGGTGACGGTGAAGACGTGGACGTCGCGATCCTGCAGGGACGGCATCGCGAAGATCGACAGCGCCGCCAGGCCGAGGATGGAGATCAGCCAGGGACCCGAGAAGATCACCGCGGAGTAGGTGTAGAGTTTCAGCCACTCCGCGAAGGTCTTGCGCTGCGCCATCTCCCGCAGCCGGAAGCCGATTCCTGCCATCAGGACCCTCCGCAGAACTGCCGGTACACCTCGCGGTACGCGTCCAGCATGTGGCGCCGCACGTAGTAGCGCCCCACGCGCTCGCGGCCGGCCTCGCCCATCGCCTTGGCCTGTTCCGGGTTGCGGAGGATGGCCAGGATGGCGTCCGCGGTCTCGCGCGGGGACCGGACGTTGGTCACGAACCCGGCGGGGCCGACGGCCTCGTCGTCGCTGCCCGACCCGAAGACCAGTTCGGCGCAGGCGCCCACGCTGCTGGCCACGACCGGGATGCCGATGCGCATGGCCTCCAGCAGCACGAAGGGCTGGGCCTCGCTGATGGAGGTCAGGACCAGGCAGGACATGCCCGGGTAGTAGTCCTTCATGTTGACGGCACCGGTGAACTCGAAGACGTTCTTCAGCGACAGCACGCGGACCAGACGTTCGCACTCGTCGAAGTAGGACTCGTCCTCGTCGCGGCCTCCCAGCACCTGGAACCGGACCTCGGGCATCTCCTCGTTGACCATCTTGGCCGCGCGGATGAACGTCTTGATGTCCTTGATCGGCGCGACCCGGCCGACCATGCAGACCCGCGGCGGACCGCGGCGCTTCTCCTGGTGCGCCAGGGCCAGGCCGTCGAACTTCTCCAGGTCGATGCCGTTCGGGATGATTCCCGTCTTCTCGGGGGGGGCCCCGCCCAGCACCTGCAGCTGCCGGTTGCCCTCGTACAGCGTGTAGATCCGGGCCGCGTTGTCGTAGGCGATGCGGGACAGCAGTTCGAACTTGCGCATCCACATCGACTGCAGGGCGCCGACCTGCTTGTTCGGGACCATCGACGAGGGCTTCTCGCGGTAGATCCAGTGGGCCTGCGTGATCTCGATCATGCGCTCGTTGGTGTAGATGCCGTGCTCGGTGATCACCAGGGGCGCGCCCGACCGGATCGAGGCCACCGCCCCCAGCAGGCCCGCGTACCCGGTGCAGGTGGCGTGGTACAGCCGCGCGTCCGGCAACTCGGCGTACAGGATGCGGAACAGCGGCAGGGCCATGAACCGCAGGGTCCAGAAGAAGTCGATGAACGAGAAGTCCCGGCAGTTGTCCTGGTAGCGGCGGACCAGCAGGTTCCAGAACTCCTTCCCGTGGAACACGTCGTACGGCGTGATCGCGTCGGGGCGCTGCGGGTCCAGCCGGTCCAGGATGGCCCGGACCCCCGACGTATCCCCCGAGGCCAGTTCGTCGATGAAGGTATCCAGGCGGCGCCAGGCGGCCTTCTTGCGCTGGAAGCGGGGCCCGCGGTACGCGATGGTGTCCATCAGCGGGACCTGCCGGAACTCCAGCACGTTCGGCGGGAACTCGTACTTCGGCTCCTCGGCGACCTCGCGGGACACGCCGATGTGCACCAGCGAGAAGGAGACGTCCTTCATGCTGGTCAGCAGGTCGTGCACCCAGGTCGAAACGCCGCCGACGACGTAGGGGTATGAGCCCTCCAGGATCATGCAGACGTCGGTCTTCATGCGGCCCCCAGCACGGACGCCAGGTCCTCGAACCGCCGGTCCCCGGGGAAGCGGGCCCTCGCCTCGGCCACGATGGAGCGCGCCCGGTCCACGTCCTGCCGCTCGTAGGCGACCTCGGCCAGCAGCACCCGGACCTGCGGGTCGTCCGGGCACGCCGCGACGTACCGTTGCATCGCGTCCTCGGCCTTGTCCAGGCGTCCCATCTTCCTCAGCAGCAGGCCGGCGTACAGGTCCACCTGCGGCAGCCGGTTCGGGATCATCATCGCCTTGTCCAGCGCGCGCAGGCCGATCTCGTGGAAGTACCGGACCATGCCCTCGTCCAGCAGGCCGGCCTCGGTATAGTCCAGCACGATGCGCGCCAGCTCGATGTGCCGCTCGACGGTGGTCGGGTTGCGGTCCACCTCGCGCACCAGCCGGAAGATGCGGTCGTTGAACTCCTTCTCCATGTCCGACAGGGCGTTGCTGGCGTAGTAGCGGATCTCGCGCGATTCGTCCGCCAGCGCGCGCTTCAGCAGGGCGACGGCGTCGGCACGCGGCAGGCGCGACAGCGACAGGATGGCGCCGCGCTTCAGCGGCACGTCCTCCCCGGCCAGGATGTCCCTCAGCGGGGACACGTCCACCTCGGTCATCAGGAAGCGCTCGCCGTCGGTTTCCTTGCGCATCGCGCCGGAGATCACGGCCGGGTCGTACGAGATGTAGTCCTGGAAGTCCTTCAGCAGTTCGCCGGTGCCCTTCGGGGCCGATTCCAGCATCGCGTAGACCATCACGAAACCCAGGAAGCCCAGCAGCGGCAGCGGCAGGGTCATGCACAGGCCGACGACGGCCCACGCGGCGTCGCGCCCGTTGGCGAAGTCCCAGCGCCGCACCAGGCCCACGGACAGCAGCACGACCGCCAGCAGGTGGGCGCCCAGCGGCAGCAGGACGCGCCAGAACGGCGACAGCCCGAACCCGTGCAGCAGGAACACGAACGCCTCGACCTCGAGGACCGTCTCGAGGACCGCCAGCAACCGTCCGGGCTCGCTGAAGAAGCGCATGGTGAACCCCTACCTTCCCTGCCGGAGGTCGTAGCGCTCGGCCTCCTCCATCAGGCGGGCCTCCGACAGCGGCTCGGCACCCGTCGTCGAGGCGATGCCCATCCGCAGCCGCAGGTGCGCGAACCGGGAACCGTATCCGCCGAACGACTTGGCGAACGAGTCGTTGATGCGCGACGTCACCACCGCGGCCTGGTTCACGGTGGTCGACGGCAGGATCACCCCGAAGGTCGCCTCGCTGCGGTGCACGCCCACGACGTCCACCGTCCGCAGGAGGCGGCGCAGCATCGCCCCCGTCTCGCCCAGCAGCCGGCGTCGGTCCTCGGGGTCCAGGTTCTGCGTGTCCTCGACCTTCACCAGCAGGTACGTGCACGACCCGCCATAGCGGCGCACGCGCTGGGCCTCCTCGGCCAGGCGCTGCGTCAGGAACCGGAAGTTGTAGGTGCCCGTCGTCTCGTCGTCCACGCGCGCGTCCATCGCGGTGTCGAAGCGGCGGGCGTCCGACAGCGTCTTGCCCGCCCAGCCAGCGATCGTGAACAGGTGGTTCACGGTCATCTGGGTCAGGCGCACGAACGGGATGCGCTCGATGACGATCAGGCCCGTCACCATCTCGCGAGCGGGGTCGATCAGCGGCGCGCAGGCCAGGATGTCCCCCTGGGCCGTCGAGCCCTCGCGGGCCACCGTGACCTCCCCCGACTGCACGGCTCGGGCGACGGCCGGCTGCGTCTCGTCCAGCCGCAACTCGAACTCGTCGGGCGACGCCCAGCCCCGGTACAGGCGCAGGTCGAACGCCTTTCCGACCGCCTTGCCCATGCGCTGGGAGGGGGCATCCGAGGCCAGGTACAGCGCGAACTTCTCGGCACCCGTGAACCGCTCGACCAGGTCCATCACCGCCGGGTAGGCGTCGTTCGGGGACAGGGTCTGCAGCCGGCGGGCGGACGCGTAGAACTCCGACAGCGGGTCGTCGGCCGACAGCACCCGCTGCTGCAGTTCGTCCTTGACCTGCTGCAGCAGGAGGTTCTCGCGCTTCAGGTCGTCGGCGCGCTTCGCCACCTCGTCCCTCTCGCCCCTCAGTTTCAGCACCTCGCGGTTCGCGATCTCGCGGATCTCGCCCAGCAGCAGCCCCAGCAGGATGAACAGGTAGGCGGGGATGAACTGGCTCCATTCGGCGGTCAGCCGGACGTCCCCCAGGTCCTTGTCCCGGAACAGGTAGATGGCGTAGACCATCGAGCACAGCACGCCGGACACGAATCCGTCGAAGGTGCCATAGCGCGAGGCGATCAGGATGACCAGGAACAGGAACGGGTGCGGGCTGACGTTCAGGTAGCCGGGGTCGTCCGGAAAGAAGGCCAGGTTGACGCCCCACAGGAACGCCAGCCCCAGCAGGGCCTCGATCAGGCTTTCGAGCTGCCGGGAGTACCGGCTGGTCGCCAGGGTCGTCGTCATGGTCACCTCGCCGCGAGCCTCGGGGCGCCGTCCTGCGCGCCCCGCTCGCATCCCACGACCAGGGTCTGCCGCTCCATCGTCACCAGGTGCCGCCCGGACGCCGGGTCCGTCGCGACGACCTGCCCGCCTTCGGCCGCCGCCCGGCACGCCCCCGGCAGCCTCACCAGCAGGGCCAGCGGGCGATCCATGCCCGGCGCCCGCGTCACCTTCAGCCGGCCGTCCGGCGTCGGGGCGACCTTCAGGCCGGTCTCGCGGGCCGCCAGGACCTCGTCGGCGGCCTGCCGCGCCGTCATCGGCCGCAGGTAGGGAAACCGGCGCCGCATCTCGTCCATCGAGCGGACCCATGCGTCCTTCAGGCGCGGCCACGGGAGGCCGCCCGACCGCTCGGGATCCAGCGCGTCGTCCGGGTGGACGAAGTGCGTGGACACGACCTGGGCCAGCAGCCCGTTGACCATGCCCATCGCGGTCTCGCCCCCCAGCACCATTCCCGCCCAGGTGCGCGGGAGGCCCACCAGGGAGGGCTCGTCCGGGTCCGGCCCGAAGTCCTGCTGGGCCTCCACGTCCGACCCGACGAAGACGGAGGCCAGGATGCGCGCCTCGGGCACCGCGGCCACCAGGGCCCGTTTGCCGGCCCGATCGATCCAGTTGTTCGGCGGGACGTACACGACGGGCACGCCCTCGGGGCCGAAGGCTTCGGCATAGCAGCGCCGCGCCGCCGCGAACTGCGCGTGCAGCGCGGCCTCGTCCGGGAACGGGCGGGTGACGCCGCCGGACAGGGCGGGCGAGACGTGGGTCATGCCGTGCAGCCCGACCGGGAAGTCGTCCGCCCGGATCCGCGCCGCCAGTTCGCGCGACGCGTCGCCCGCGGAACCCGGCCAGGGCTCGCCGTAGGGGCCCGTGACCTGGTCGTCGTAGGTGAACATCGCCAGGAAGGTGGGGCGGGCGCCCAGGCGCCTGGCGGCCTCGCGCAGCGTCCCGTAGAACTCGTCCAGGTAGAAGGCGACGTCCGTGCGGCCGAGGGCAGGCAGGTCGCGCCCCGTCATGGGCAGCGGGCAGTCGTCCACGAACTCCACCGACGCCGCCAGCACCGGCATGGCCCACCGCCCCTCGACGTCCATCAGCGCCTGCACCAGCAGGCCCATCGACGAACGGCTGGCCGTCTCGTAGGTGTTCAGCGCGAAGACCTCGCCCCGGCCCGAGGGGCAGCGAGATCGGAAGAGCACACGTCTGAACTCCAGTCACCGAATACGAACTCG
>CALJUR010000053.1 GCA_937975765.1 uncultured Myxococcales bacterium | reverse complement strand
TGTTGCCGCTCGTCGTAATCCGTAGAAATCTGGACGTGGTGGTCGGTCGGGCGTGAGGGTCGGCGGTAGCCGACGCTCGCGCCCCTGCGGCTACTCGTCCTGTTCGTCGGCCCGGCCCTGCCGGTCCTGCTTGGCCTCGTGCTTGCGATAGGACTCGCCTTTGATGGACACCACGTGAGAGTGATGGGTGAGGCGGTCGATGAGCGCGGATGCGGATGCGGCGTTGGGAAAGACGGCCCTCCAGTCCCGAAACGCGAGGTTGGTCGTCAGGACGATAGGCTTCGCCTCATACCTGCGGTTGATGAGTTGGAAGAGGATGTCCGCGGCGGCGTTGTCATAGGCCAGGTACCCGAGTTCGTCGATCAGCAATAACGCTGGGCGGCAGTAGTGCCGGAAACGCCGTTCGCGCAAGAAAGCGGTCTCCTGGCCGCCGATGTCGGCGATGATCTTCGAAGCGGGGGCGTACAGCGCGGAGTAGCCTTTCTGGAGCGCGGCGTAGGCGAGGTTCTTGCCGATCATGGACTTGCCGAGGCCCTGCGTCCCGACGATGACGATGTTCTTGACCTCGCGCAGGAAGGACAGGTCGAAGAGGCTCTCGACGAGCGGCCGGTCGATGGACTTCGGCCATTCCCAGTCGAAATCGGCCATGGGCTTGAAGCGGCCGAGTTGGGCACGCCCGAGGCGGCTGTCCATGCTGCGGGACGACAGTTCCGTGGCTTCGAGCCGGACGAGTTCCTCGACGGTCTGCAGGGGCGTGAAGCGTTCCTTCGTGGCATGCGCCACGAAGTCCTGGAGATGCTCGGACAAGTACGGCAGGCCGACGGCCGCGACCTGATCGGCAAAGGTTCCTTCGCCGGGCAGCAGCCGTCGCGGCGGCCCGGGCGCACGCTTACAGTTCATCGTAGTCCTCCAGTGACGGGTAATCGACGCGCAGGTCGGTCAGGTCCGGCCGGTTCGGGACGTGCACCGGGGCATCGAGCCTGCGTCCCTGGTCGCGCCGCTGCTTGTCCAGCAGGTACGCGACCGAGCCGACGCTCGGATGCCCGGAGCCCAGCACGTCGTCGAGGACCGCGGCCAGCGCCACGGGCCCGTGATCGTCCAGCAGTTGCAGCAGGCGATGCGTCGCGGACCCGAGGTTGTCGCCACCGCGCGCCAGGAATTCCAGCAGGTCGCGGGCCCGCGGCACGGCCGCGGACAGGCGGTCCCGGCCGCGCAGTTCGCTTGCGTTGCGCTTGTACTCGGCCAGGCCCGCGAGGTGCGCCGGGTCCTCGATGACCTGCCTCAGGCCGTACGACCGCCGGTGCCGCGCGACCTCCGCCAGTCCGTCCAGCACCCGCACGGTCTGCCGCGACACCGCCAGCGTGGCCTGCCGCCCCACGAGCCCGTGCGGCACCGAGTAGAGGTTGCCGTCAAAGCCCACGTACGGCTGCTTACGGACCTTGATCGGGACGATCCGATCGGTTTCGAAGGGATGCGCTGGTAGCGGCACCAGGCGCGGCCGTTCCTCGTCCAGCGCCGCCGCCACCCTCCGGTGCTCGGGATCCTCGGGCACGTTTCGCTGGTGCGCGACCGCCTCGACCCACGCAGCCGCCTGGCGGTTCAGGTCGTCCAGATCCCGGAAGTGCCGAGCGGGCCAAAACGACGTTCGCAGGTAGCGGACCGTCCGTTCGACCTTGCCCTTCTCGTTGCCCCGCGCCACCGCGCACGGCTGCGCCCAGGTCATGTAGTGACCAAAGAGTTCCAGGCCCCGCGGGTGGAAGTGGATCAGGTCGCCCACCCGTTCCAGCACCACCGACTTCAGGTTGTCGACCAGCAGCACCCGGGGCGCGCCGCCAAACGCTTCCACCGCGTGCACGAAGCCGCAGAAGAAACTCTCCATCTTGTCGTCCGTGAAGAATTCCACGTGGATCGCACGCGACCACGACAGCGTCATCACGAAGGCGTACAGGCGGCGTTCCCCGCCCTCGACCGGGATCTTCCCGAAGTACCCCCAGTCCGCCTGCCCGTACTCGCCCGGCAGGACGTTCAGCCGGAAAAACGCCTCGTGCTTCTGCACTGGCCGCAGGTCCAGCTGCCGGATGCGGCGCCGCACCTGCACCGCCGATCCCGCATACCCACGCTCCCGGATCATCTCGGTCAGCCGGGTCGCGATCAGGTTCGGGTACTGCTTCAGCGTGTCCTTCAGGAAAGGCACGTACGGGTCGACCGCGCTGGGTCCCGGCTGGCCCTTGCGCGGCGACGGCGGATGCTTCAGGTCCAGCGCCAGCACCACCGTGTCGAAGTGCACGCCGAGCTGCGTCGCGATGGTGCCGCGCTTCCAGTGCTCCACGAAGTACAGGCGCCGGATGCGTGCACGAAGGTCAGCGTCGATCATCGCCCACCCCCGGTCGCAAACGGCAATTCAGCTTGGCGGACGGACCAGCGGGACGGCGCCGGGGGACGCCATCCCACGCCCGCCCCGCATGGGCGGTGCTCGACGAAGGACACGTCCACCAGCGCCGTCGGCTCGGGCTCGAAAAGGTCCGGGAAGAGGCGGCGACGACAGGACCCATCCTCCCTGCCCACAACGACCGCAGCAAGGACCCTTCGCCCCTGCCACCGCGCCAGCGCCTCCAGGAGTTCCATCGGCGCCCGCGGGTGCGACGGCGACGTCGTCAGGTACGACCGCAGCAATTCCCGCGGCTCCGGCCACTCCCACGCCCGGATCAGTACCTCCCGTTTCCTCACCTCCAGCACCGCCTGGATCTCGTGCATGCCCGTCCTCCACTGCGAGGACCTCGCATGCGACCACCATGGTCGCGGCCGGGCCCCGCGCGGGGGCGAGCATGGCTGCACAGGTCGGTGTCGCTGAAGTCTGATCCGTCACGTTTATTTTCCGGGAGGCCGCCTGCCGACGGCGGTAACGGTTCTGCCGGTGACGGTGCATCCGACGACCCCGAGGACTCCGGGCGTACCGGTGCCGTGCGAGGTCCACCCCGTGCTCCCGGGCCGCTTCGCTGCACTCGGGCGAGCAGTAGACCTGGCCCCGCCAGCAGGACTCGCAGACGTAGAAACTCCGCCCGCATCGCGGGCATCGCCCGTGCCTCAGCGCATCCACCGGCCCCCGGCCGGGACCGACTCACGCTTTACAGGACCGCACTGTTGTGGCGAGAATCGAGGCGCTGGCGAGCGCCGTGTAGACCTCACCGTCTGCGCGGTCCCGTGCGAGCGCGGGGGCTCGGGTGCTCGTTACACCTGGGCCCCCGCCAATCCCACGGCCATGCCCGTCCTACCCCCCTCGGCTACCCGACGTCAACCGCAGGCGCTGCCGCTGGGCATACAACTCCCGACGACCATGTCTCGATTTCTACGGATCTGGAGGTTCAGCGACA
>CALJUR010000052.1 GCA_937975765.1 uncultured Myxococcales bacterium | reverse complement strand
ATATCGTATTCGGTGACTGGAGTTCAGACGTGTGCTCTTCCGATCTAGCTTCGTCGTCATGTACGCGGCCAGTTCGGGCTCGAACACCGCCAGACGGGCCAGGTCCGGCGCCGCCGGATGTCCCGTGTTCAGGACCAGGACGCGGGATTTCGAGAACAGCGAATCCCCGAGCATTTGGGCGCAATCGACCGGTTCCGGCTCCGAAAGGTTCGCCATCGTTACGGCGATCCGATCCGCCACCAGGGAGCCGTCGGTGTCGAGCCGTCCCCAGGCCACGTCGGCGACCCGCGCTTCGTGGCGGCGCAGCAGCCGCAGGACAGCCGTTCGCAATGCCTCGCCCCCGGCCGGCTCCCCTTCGGCCGGAAGGCAGAAACGCGCGGCGACCGGGTCGGGCATGTGGAGCGCCGCCCGCGCCACCGCGAAGATCGCTTCGTCGTGCATCGAGGCCGCCCGAACCACCACGAAGCCGCGTTCTGCTAGCGCCTTGCCCAGCGGAGAGTCGATACCCGCCCACAGCAGGCGTTGTTTCCTGGCCGCATGGACGCAGTCGTGGATCGACACGGGGCCCCGGCCGACAGCCGGGAAGATCGGGCGGTCCCGGAACTCCCTTGGCAGACCCGCCTTCCAATCCAGGCGCATCCGCAGGGCAGCCATCAGGGCAACGTCCGTGGAAGGCGACCCCCCCGCCTCGGCCAATCGGTCGAACAGGCGGCGCGTCAGGTCACCCTCGGCCAGGCGGTGCAGCAATGCCAGCGCCTTCTGGTGGTTCCGGTCCCGGATGATGTTGTCGCGGGTCAGCGTGTGCTCGATAAACCGCGAGTCGATTCGCGCGGCGAGGCCGTATTCGGTGCCGTCGTCCCCCTCGTGAAGCGTCAGTCCGCTGTTGTAGTACGACGTGAAGCCCTGCTCCTGACCAAGGATTGCCGCGACGATCCGCGTGCCCTCCTCCACGTATTCCGCCGTCACGACCCCTTCGACGGCGAACGGCTGGTTGATGGGTTCGCCCTCGACTCGCACGATCGCTGTCAGGTAGCGGCACCAGTGCGACACGACCTCGCGCGACCGCTTCCGCACTGCCTCGTACTCGTCGCGCGGCACGGTCTTGAAGATGCGGATCCTCGTCCCATCCACCGGAACGTCCCGGGCGAACCGCTGGAAGGTGCGATCCTTGCGGAACAGGACGCGCCAGTTCTCCCCGCCCCGGGACGTATCGACGCATACGGCGTCCGGCTGTGGCGCGAAGACCGACACGAACCCGATCCCGAACTTGCCAATCTTGGTGTAGTCGTTGTCCTTCGACGACGAGAACAGCCGCGTCAACTTCGTGTCGATGATGTGCCGGTCCATGCCGGCGCCGTAGTCATCGACCGAGATCACCATGACGCCGTCGTCCGGGCTGGCCTCCGACTCGCGGTATTCGAAGCCGATATCGACTTCCGGGCTGCCCGCGTCCACCGCGTTCTGGACCAGTTCGCGGAAGAATGCCAGCGGCTCAGAGAACTGGTTCACAAGGACCTGCAGTGCGTCACCGCGGTCCGCGTCGCGCGCGGTCTCAAGGGCGCCATCCGACGGCGACGTTGTGTCCCCTAGCCGCGCATCCACGGCCACGTCCCCCGCAGCGGCCTCCTCGACCAATGGCGCCAGCTGCAGGCGCAGGTCGCCCGCCTGGATCACCCCGTCCGACGTGATCTCCCGTCGATCCACCGGCTGCCCGTCGTACAGGGTCACCGAACGCGAACCCAGATCTTCGAGAAACCAGTACTCGCCCTCGCAAGACACGCTGAAGTGCCGGCGGGCCAGTCCTCGGCCCTGGAAGCGGATGTCCGCGCCGCGGCCACTGCCGACGACGGCCACCGGCTTCGACACCCCAATCCGGGCCCCGCGCCCGAACCCGTCGAGTACGACGAAGCCGACGGTCATCCGGCTCACGACAGTGCCCCCTCGACCGCCCTCTCGGCAGCCGCCCGCCCGGCGTTCAACTGGCGCACCAGGTCCCGGACCTCCCGCTCGAACCGCTCGCGTTCCGCCCGTTCCCCGGCCTCCCGCTGGAAGTCCGCAATGGCCTGCAGCCCGTCGATAAGCCCGTGTTCGGTCACCGGGTGCGACAGCCGCTCGATCATCGCGGCCCGCTCCTCCGGGGTTGCGCGGAAATACTCTTCCGGATAGTCGAAATCCTGGATCCTGGCCCGGATGTTCCCGCAGACCGACTCGATGTTCCGGCCGGTCAAGCCCAGCGAGGCGGCCTTTGACCCTACTCGTTCCCACGCCACGTCGTCTGCCGGAACGAAGTTCCGCACGTCGCGCAGCATCACGTCCCGCATCAACCGCGTGAAGTGCTCCGGGCTCGTCGGCCCCGGGACGATGATCGGGTTCTGGCTGATCCGGCTGATGGTAGCCTCGTCCATGTTCATCGTGTTCGCGTCGCAAATCAGGAACCACTTGCCGTTCTTCGGCAGGATCGTCCCGTCGAACAATCCGAACAGCGCGCCCAGGTTCTGCTTCTCCTCCATCCGCAGGTCGTTGTCGCCACGCGATGCGAATGCCGTGTCGATGTCGGCCCAGTAGACCCCGCAAACGCCGTCGAACCCCAGGACCCCCTCGCGAAAGATCCGGACCAGGTTCAGCGCCGAGGCGTTCTGGTAGGACGATGCCCAGTCCGTTCGCCGGATCACCAGGAACCGTGCCGCGATGTCGTTGCGACGACAATGATCCAGGAACGAGTTGCCGATGGCATGGGCACTGAATGTCTTGCCGCAGCCGGACCTGCCCAGACCGAACAGGATCGAATTCAGTCGCTTGGGGTTCCGCCGCGCCGCGAAGTCGTAGGCCGCCACGTCGCGCGCCAGCCGCAGCCCGACCCGAAGGTATTCCTCGTTGCCGACCACCTCCTCGGGACGCGCCGGCAGCAGGCCTGACGGGGACTCGGTGACCGGCCGCAGCACCAGGCCGTCGTACGGATGGCCCGCCACCCGGATCGGCCGGGCCTTCAGCGCGTCGCCGAACGGTTTCAACGCGCTGCCGACCACGGCCAGCACCGCCCGCCGGAAGAGTTCCAGGAACGCCGCCAGCGCCGGCGCCGCACCGACCGCGCGGGACGTCTCGCGGGGCGGGTGCATCTCGACGTAGCGACGGGCCAGGCCCAGCATGCGCGTGGCGAATTCAGCCGGATCCAACGCCCGTTCCAGAAGATCCCGTAGGCCCTCGGGGTCCAGGGCCCCATCGACCTCGGGCAGCGGAAACCGCTTCGATGCCGACCGCAGGAACGCGTCCGCCGTCACGATCGCCTGGAACGCGGACACGATGCCTCGCTGGCCCGCCGTCAGGTCCGGGACGCTGAAGCCCTCGACGCCCGCTTCCGGGACGATCCGCGCGGCCAGCACTTCGGCGGCGGCCAGTCCCAGGTCGATCGACGCCGCCAGATCCTCCAGGGTCCCCACGACCAGCGACGAGGCACCGAAGGTTCCCGGTGCCGATGCCAGGACCACCGCCGCCAGACCCGACGAGCGCACCGCGCCCGCTGCCGCATCGGGCGCGTGGCCGGAGCCCGACAAGACGACCTCGATTGCGTCCATTCTTCTTCCTTCGTCAGAAGCCGTTGATGACGTTCCGCGTGCCGCGCGCGGCGCACAGTGCCCCAACCGCGTCCTCCAGCCCCCGTGACACCGCGAATTTCCGGTCCCGGAAGACGTGGTAGCCCAGCCCTTCACGGCCCCGTTCCCACTCGGTTCGCGCCGCCGGGGAAAGGGCTGCGGCCAGCGGGTCCTCGAACGGGTCGTTGTCGCGATCCGCGGACAGGTCGCAGGCCGCCATGTCCAGCGTGAAGGCCCCGGCGATCACGTCCGGACGATCCGCGACGACCCCGTGCAACGCCGCCCTGCACCCGTCCGGCCCCCCCCCTGACGCCTTGATGTCTCCGGGTAGCGAGATCTCCGGCGCCGCGAAGGGGCCGATCGTCCCGCGGACCACAGACTCGACGCTCAGGTCCCCCAAGGACGCCAGCTGAGCGAAGGTGGCCTCGGCACCGAATGTCGCCATCCGGAAGACCACGGCACGCAGTTCGGACGTCGCCTCGGCCTGCTCGCTGTCCAGTTGGACCAGCGGTCGGCGCCACAGCGACGATTGCTGCGACAACGCGACCGAGTAGCGGGAGTACAGGCCGTTCGCCTCGAGCTTGTCCATGACCACCAGGAACCAGGCCGTCCGGCTGGACGGATCGACCTTGCGCAACCTGGCCTCTGCTTCGCCCAGCGGCGCCAGCGGCCGTTTCACCAGGTCCTGATAGTAGGCGCGCTTCAGCATCAGGCGTCCGTGGATGGCCTCGGGGTTATGCTTCGCCTTCTCGGCCAGTTCCCATTCGGAGGGCAGACGGGGCAGTTCCTTCAAGGCGACCTCGCCGTCGGTCCGCACCCGGACCCACTCACGATAGGTCGGCAGGCAGGACCGCGGGTCCACGTCCACGCCGGCGTACAGGCCACGATGGACATCGGATGTCATCGCCTCCATGTGCGACCGCATGCGCTGAACGTCCGGGTAGTACGCGTTGAGCCGGGCCGCAGTCACCGCTGCGCAGACCCGTCGAATCCATGCATCCGCCGTCGACCCTTCAAGGCGCTGCGCGGCCACCTTCCCCTGGCGCGTTACGCCGGCAGGCACCGGGTCGGTCATCCGGCCGCCCCCGCGCCCTCCGGTCCGCCGCCTTCGGCCTTGCGCTGGAGCGCGGTCTGTACCGCCTCGGCGATGCGCCGATCCTCGATCTCGCGGCTGGCCGCCAGGTTGGTCTCGAGCACCTTGCGGGTCTGGTCGTCGTAGATCTCCAGTTCCCCGACCAGGTCGTCGATGGTCTTCCGGAAGTAGATCTGCGTCTCCGAAACGAATCGGGTCGTCTCGTTCATCGACGCGGTCATCGCATCCAGTGAGCGCTTCAGTTCCAGCACGACGACCGAGGCGTCAGCGGCCGTGCCGATGGCCTGGATCTGGCCGGCTGCGAGATCCAGTTTCTCGCCGGCGGCGACCACGTACTGGCGGATGTCAGTCTGCAGGTTCGCGATGGTCTCGGCGATGCGCACCGACCCTTCCTTCAGGCGCGACAGCCGATCCTCGGCGGTCGCATACAGCTGCAGGCGCATCGAATGGTCGGCCAGGACTCGCTTGATGCGGTCGACCTCGGCCTGTGCCTCGCGCACTGCGACGGAACCGGTCTCCTGTGCGGCCACCCGGGCCTGTGCCTCCTGGAAGACGGCATTGACCTCCAGCAAGTAGTTGGCTGCACGCTCCTCGTTCTTCGCCGAATCGATGATGCGCTCGTTGAGCCGATCGATCTCGTCGCGCAGTTGCGACTCCGCCGCTGTCAGCCGATCCGCGAACTCGGCCGCCTCCTTGACGCGCCGGGCGCTTATCTCGTACTGCTGGCGCAGCAACTCCTCGATGGAACGCTGCGTGATCGACAGACGCCGGATCCCGGGGATGTAGGACAGGATCTCCTTCAGGTTCGCCACGAAGCCGCCCTTCAGCCGCCCGGCCGACACGTAGTCGGAGAGTTTCCGAAGCTTGCGGACTTCCTCGGCCATCGCTTTCTGGATCTCGACGTTTCGCTCGCGCAGCTGCCTCAATTCCCCGACCTTGACATCCTGCTGGCGACGTGCGTCGCTGATCGACTCCTCCAGCGCGCGGACCGAGATGCCTTCACCCGTGTACTCGACTGGTCGCTCCAGCACCTTTTCCTGTTCCTGCGTCATGGATTTCCCCTTGCGATTGAAGCCATCGACCCGGAGCCCTTTCGTCCTATCCGACCCGGCCGGCGCGGCTCATTCTTCGGCGGTCTGGCCCCCGAAAACCGCAGGTCCCGCCGGCACCACCAGGAAACCGACCTCGCCGCCACCCTCGGTCTGTACGATCTCGAACGCCGCCACCTGGGTCTGCATCACCGAGATCGGTTCGTCGCCCGGGATCGGCCGGATCGTCAGCCCCAGCGAAGCGATGACCACCTGCCCGTCGCCATCGACCAGCAACGCCGCTCCCTGCTTCGCGGCGACCCGCTCCGCGACGACCTCGCCGGTCGCCCCTTCCAGGGCGGCCCGGATCGTCACCGTGCGCGTCCAGCGGTCCTCGCAGCAGGGAGCGCCTTTCACCTCGACATCGGCGTAGAACAGGTTTCCGTCCACGCTGGCGGCCACGAGCGAGAACGTCTGCCCGCCCTCCCAGTCGCAGGAACAGTCGGAACAAGACGCAGCCGCAAGTGCCACGAGTGCCAGCGCCCAACGCACCGGATGCCGGGCCATGATGCCTCCCTGCCTTCCATGTCGGGAACTCGCGGCAAAGTTACGACGGTCCCGCCGGTTTGCCAAGATCGGAATTGCGCCGGATCCCGCGGTTTTTCCAGGAACGCGAAGCGACCGGGCCCGCCCCTTCAGTCTTGCGGCAGGCTGGCGGCGAACCGGTCCAGCACGTCGAGGATCGTACGCGTTTCCCTGGCCCAGCGCACCGGATCGCGCATGGCCCCTTCCCCCAGCGGTTCCTGCGCCGCCCGGTCGAACGCCGCCAGCACGGGGTCGTCCAGGCGGCCCTCGCGCGCCGCCGCCGTCCACGCGCGGACACGCAGCACCGTCCCGCGATCGAAGCGATTGGCTCGGGCGAACTTCACCCAGGCCTTCGCCTGCGCCACTGTGTCGAACGCGGGCAACCCGGATGCATGCTCGCCTGGCAACGGATGGACCGAACGGATCGACAGCTCCGTGCGGGGCGTCCAATTCCGGAAACGCCACACGACGCGGCCATCGCGGACCTCGGTCGCTGCGGGTTCCGGGATGAACAGGTGGGGTGGTACCGTCGGGTCCACTTCCATCGTGATCACGGCCTCGCCGATCGGCCCGCCCCAGGTGCGACCGGACGTCGCGATGTAGGTGGCGACGCTGCACGTGCCGTCCGCGAACATCCAGCCATGGTCCACGTCCCGGGCATGCACCCAGAACGCGCGCCGGGCATCCCGGGAAGGCCGCTCCCCGATGCAGTCCGTGTAGGGAGCAAGGGTCTGCAGCCCTCCGAAACGATACGTGTTGCGCACCAGGCGCTCCCCGCCTGGCGGGAAAGTCACCTCCCAGGTCCACGCCCCCTGCCGCAAGTGCCGCGCCGCATCCATGTCTCGCCTGCCGAGCGTCGGCGGCATGACGATAGTGTCCCGGTGAACCGCCGCGATCGGTTCCCCGTCCACCCAGACGTTGAAGTCGCCCAGGGCCCAGGCCGGGGCGTGACCGTAGCCGGAATCCTCCTGTACGTGCCAGTCCGGGTGGCCCATCAGGACCGTGACCGCCTTGTCGGAGAGGTTCCTGAACCGGAACGTTGCATCCGTCAGGTAGGGTCTGGCCTTGCGGGCATCGGTGGCGTCGTCCCGCACGAATCGGATGTCGACCGTCTCCGAAACCATCCGGACACGGGCTTCGCGGGCAAGGTACACGGTCGCCCCAAAGCCGTGGTAGGACGCGTCGTTGGCGAGGCCGACAATTGGAAGGAGGGCAGCGACGGCAAGGGCGATCACGAACTGGCGAAGCGGACCCATGAGTGCTTCCTTCCCCAGCGTCTCCTCAGGGCGAAGAGAAGATGCTTACATCCGATGGCAAACGGCGGCCGCGGCCTTGTCGGCCATGGCCCATCCTTGCCCATTGCCACCGAAGTCCCGGGGTGCATGCAAGGGCCATCACCATGACCAGGGAGTTCTGGTGGGGCACGGGCAATCTACCTGCACGAGGCCGTGTCGAGGTCCTGGCCTGTCCTCTTGCGATAATTCGTCTTCAGCGCCGCCAGGCGTGCCTCCCAGGTCCCCAGTGCCATCTCGGAACGATGCCGCAGGAACAGGTGCACCCAGTCGATCGCGTCTCGATGGGTCTCGATTACCTTGCGATCCATGGCCATGGCGGCCAGGATGTCGCACGCGTCCCTCCGGATGGTCTCGGGGCTTTCCTGCTTCTCTCTTGCCGCTTCCACCTTGGCGACCTCACCCTTGACCCGACCTGCTGCCTGGCAGGGCGGTGCATCCCGCCTCTTCCCGCTGCAGGCTTTCCGGTTGGCGTCCTCGAGGATTCGCCCGACCTCCAGGATCGCGTGGTACGCGGGCATCGTCAGCGTCCCGGTCGTGAAGCGTCCGTCCCGATTGAACGCCTCGCTCGCCTTCGCCAGTTCCTCCGGGGCTACCCGGGCGACCAGCGACTCCAGTCCCCGCGGGCACAGGTGCAGGATCATCCGCTCCAGTGGCTCGACCATCGAGCATGTCCAGGTCGCGTCCGTTCCCAGGATCGACAGCCTGAGGTCGGCGGACTGGCACGCGTCGTGACGATTCAGGCGGTCCTTGATCAGGTCACGGGCCAGGGCGCACCGGTGCCTGTCGAAGATCGTCCGGTTGGCATCAACCACGGCCTTCAGGGACGCGGGCTCGATGTCGGACACGACCCTCCGGAGAAAGGCCTCCTGGCGCTCCTTCAGGCCAGCCACCCTCTGGCAGGCGGTGGACTTCGGACCGTCCTTGGCGCAGAGGCCCGCGAAGGCCTCCCCGAGCATCCCCGCCGAGTCGATGAGGGCCTGGACCGCATCAGGCGAGAGCGTCGCACGCACGGCGGGACCGAACTTGAGATCGAGCACCTGGGATGGTTTCGCGTTGGCGAGGATGACCTTCATGGCCTCGGTGCATCCCGCGTCCAAGGCCTCCGCAAGGTTCCCGCACAGAAACCCGCGCTTTGTGACGAATGCCTCCAGGATGACCACCAGGGTCGCGTCGTCGCAGTTCCCGGCGGACTGCCGGCCCACGGCGCGAACCCAGATGTCGCAGGCCCGCCGGTCGAACAGCAGATCCGGGTGGTCGGCCAGGATCGACTTCACACGCCGGGAGAGCCTGCCGTCGATGGCCTCGTGGAGGATCTTCAGGACCGCGGGGTCGGGCGCGTCCTGGGCCTGAAGCGGCATCGTGAACAGGAGGATACCAAGGAACACGTGAAGCGAAGCGAACCGCATCAATCTGAAAGCGCGCTCTCTTCCGGACATGGACAAGCTCCCCGAAATCAGGCTTGAAGGAAAGAGGGAACGCCGGATGGCCGAGGATTGCACGGAAGCAATCCTGCCGTCAATGAATGCGACCGCAACGGGAATCACGGGTGAGGCAAGCCCTGTAGAAACCCTTGACACCCCCGGACTGCACCGCCGATGATCCATCCAGTCCGATCTCAGAGAGGCAAGGGTGGATGCCGATCGATCCTTTGCCGAGCGCCTGCACCACGAACTGCCCAGCTGGGTCGAGGAGGGCTTGATCCCCGGGAACGCGGCGGAACGCCTGCTCCAGCGATACCCCACCACGGACCGCCGCGGGCCGTCGGTCCTGACGGCCCTGTACGTTCTGGGCGCCCTGATGATCGGAGGCGGGGTCCTCTCGCTGGTCGCGTGGAACTGGGAGACCCTGTCTGCGGGATGGAAAGTGGCCCTGATGGGCACCGGCCTGGCTCTCGTGCACACCGTAGGATACCGACTTTGGCGATTCGAACCACGGACCCGCCTGGGACACGGGCTTCTGGTCCTGGCGTCGGTGCTCTTCGGTGGGACGGTCGGCCTGATCGTCCAGATTTTCCACATGGATACCCCCTGGTACGACGTGCTCGGCATCTGGGCCGGGGGCTCGCTGGTTGCCGCATGGGCATACCGCAGTCTCCCCACCGCGTTGCTGGCTGTCGCGCTCGCCGCGGTCTGGGGATTCGCCGCCATCGAGCGGGTCACGACCGGGTATTCCGCGATTCCCTGGGCCATCGCCTTGCTGTTCGGCCCGTTGGCCTGGCATCTCCGCTCGTCCCTGGTGGCGGGACTGGCACTGCTGACGGCCGGCGGTACTTTTGCGACTGCGGCGGGCGTGGCGTTCGGCGGCAACCAGGAGACCGGCGTGATGCCTGGGGCCCTGGCCGTCTCGATCCTGCTTGTCATCGCCGGCACGCGCCTTCCCGACCCGACCCGTCTCCGGGGACTTGGACGCTGGTTTCGCGGTGCCGGCGTAGCGGCGTTCGTTTCGGGCGCCTTCCCGCTGACGTTCCGCTTGGAAGCGGAGGCAGTCTGGTGGCCGGGATGGGCCGCGATGGATCACGTCGCGTTCTTCGGGTTCCTGATCGGTCCCGCCGTGCTGGGCGGTGCCGTCCTGTGGGTCGCCTCGTTCCTGTCCGGGACGGCCCGCCCATCGGCCCCGTCCTGGTCATGGGCCCTGATCGCCGGGGCCGTGGTCCTGCTTGCGATGACGACCTGGGGAGACCCCCCGCAAGCGCGGGCCTTCGTGACCGCGAATGCAGCCTTGCTAATTCTGGCGGTGGAGGCCTTGCGATCGGGGGCAAGAGATGGACGCCGTGCGCTTTTCTGGATGGGAATGATCCTGGCGGTTGCGTTGATCGTGTCCCGGTTCCTGGAATTCGACACCGGACTCCTGGTCAAGGGGGGCGTTTTCATCGCGTGCGGCATCTCGGTCATCCTGCTGGGCCGGATGTTCGAGCGCCGGATCCGGAACGACGGAGGCGACCATGCGTAGGTGGTCGCCACTGCTGCTGGTCGTCGCCGCGCAGTTTGCCCTGCTGGCCGCGCTGCCCGTCGGAAACGTCGCGACTCGCCTGCTGGGCGTCGAGATCACGCTGAGGACGCGGCCGACGGACCCGTTCGAGATTCTCTCGGGCCATCACCTCCAATTGCAATACGAGGTCGAGCGGCCCGAATCGGCAAAGGCGCCGAAGGAACTCCGGGAAGGGGAACGGGTGTTCGTCGTCGTCCGGCGCGACACGCCGGCCTGGACGTTCGACACGGTGGTTCGAGATCCCGTGTGCGGCGATCCCGATCGCGCATCCATCCGTGCCGTGTGGCGCAACCAGAGGCTGATCCTGAAAGGACCGGGCCGGATCTTCCTGCCCGAGACCCGCCGGGATGCGGTGGTTGAGGCAATGCGTGAATCCGGGGGCAGCGCCCTGGTGGATCTCAAGGTACGAAGGAATGGCAGTGCTGCGGTCCTGCGCCTGCGAGCGGGGGCCGAGATCGTCGGAGACTGAGTCCGGGGTCGCGCCGGCAGACATGCTGCCGTAGGCTGCGACCGATTCGTCCCTCGACCCGAGTCAGGTGATATGCCTTTGGCTTGGCGAGGAAGAAGTGCGATGGTGCCGGATGGCCTGTACCGGTTGGATGTGGCCTGCAAGGTGGTCCGGGAAGCCGTCAGGAACCCGGTGGTCGGCGGAATGACGGTCGGAGCGCATCGCCGTGGTCCCGGACGGGTGCCGGTCGGCCTGCCGCTCGACGATCTGCATGGCGGTGACGACCGGTTCCGGGTCGAGGACCGGTTTCTTGCCTGCGATGGCGCGGACGCGCCCGACATCCGGAGCGACGGATGAAGGAGGCAATCCCGATGAATGGAACTGGGCGCATCTTCGCAATCGTGGCCCTGACGATTGCGATCCTGGGTGGCTCCCCGTCCGGTCGTGCGGCCCCACCAACCGGGAAGCCGGCCGGCCGCCTATCGGCGATTCCCGAATGGATTGATGGGGGCACGCCCGGGTCCAAGGGCACGGGCATAGCGATCCTGCCCGACGGTACGGTCGCGATGGTTGCCGACCGAGGACGCGGGCTCGTGCTCTACACGCTTCGGAAAGGGAACGTGGCGGTGGCGCCGATTGATCGGTCCTGCGCGGCACCGGCGTTGGCAATGGATGCCAAGGGGGGACTTCACGTTGCCTGTCGCCACATGGGGCGGCAAGCTTTGCACTACCTCACCAATGTCGACGGGACGTGGCGCGACAGCGAGGTCGCCGACGCGGGACCGATCGGTGGAAGCCCGGCCATCGTCGTGGACGGCCGCAATCGCATGCACGTCAGCCATTACGACCCGGTGGCTCGGTGCCTGCGGTACTCGGTCCTGACCGACGGGCGCTGGTCCACCCATATCGTCCCGGCCGACGGGGACGTCGGGGCGGAAAGCGCCATCGCCGTCGATGCTGGAGGAGCGGCTCACATCAGTTGTTTCGACGCAACCAACGAGGATCTGGTGTACGCGACAAACGCGTCCGGCGAATGGCACGTGATCCGCCTGGATTCTGATAGGAACGCGGGCAAGGGGTCGTCCATCCGGGTGGCGGGCGACGGCACCGTGCATATCGCATACATCGAGGCGGGATTCGTCAATGGCGAGTGGCGGAGCGGGCTGCGGTACGCCCGCGGTGGTCGCGAGGGATTCGTTGTCGAGTCCGTCGTCGCGGACCGGACGATTGCCGATCAGACAGCCCTGGCGGTCGATGCTGCCGGCGTCGGTCGCATCGCCTTCTTCGATGAAGACAGCCGGATGCTGAAGTTCGCGGAACAGCGAGACGGGCGATGGATCCTTTCGACCGCCGACGACCGGCGGGAATCTGGTCGCCGTGCCGCGATTGCCCTGGATGCCCATGGGCGCGCGCATGTCGTCCATAGCGAGCTCTTTGGCGGCTTGCGATACGCGACCGGCACGACGGGCGCCTGGCGGTCGATCGAGGTCGATCCGGGCGGGATCACCTCTCTAGACAAGAGTCTGGCACTGGACAAGGCGGGCAACCCCGTCGTGGCGTATGCGCATCGTCTCGGAGACGCGAGCCGACTCTGTCTCGCTCGCCTTGACGCAGGCGGCGCCTGGGTCCGCGAGGTGGTCGACGCGGCGCCGGGCTCGGGAAGCTTCGCGTCGCTGGCCGTGGGCCGGGACGGCACCCTGCACGTCGTGCACTTCGACAAACACAAAGGTGACCTCCGCTACGCCCTGTGGCGCGATGGCCAATGGGCACTGGAGGTTGTGGACAGCGCGGGATCCGTGGGCTGGTATGCGGCCCTGGCCCTCGATTCACGAGGCCGCGCCCACATCGCCTACCAGGACTCGCGGGGTGGCCAGTTGAAGTACGCGGTCCGGGGCAGGGGTGGCTGGGATGTCTCGGACGTTCCGGGGGAGAAGGGTCTATCCGGTTTCATCGCGCTGGCTCTGGACCGAGAGGACCTGGCTCACATCGTCCATTCCCGCAAGGCGCGGGTCGGGGCGTCCGGCACCTGGGCCCTTGGCTACGTCACAGGGGAACCCGGTTCGTGGCGCGACGAGCCGATTGCATCGGGGGAAGGCGAATCCGAGTATGCATCGATCGCCCTCGACGAACGGGGCGTCCCGCACGTTGCCTTCCGAGTTGTTTCGAAAGGACCTTCCTCGACCCTCCGGTACGCGACCCGCGGTGCTGGAGGCTGGCAGATGGAGGACGTCGAGGCGGGGTCCCGCATCGGAGAAAGCGCCTGGATCGCAACGGGGCCTGGGAAGTCTGTGGCCATCACCCATTACGACCGCGATCACGGCTTGTTGAAACTGGCCGTCCGTCGCAACGGCAGGTGGAATACATCCATCGTCGACGACGCGGGAAACATGGGCGTGATGGGCCGGGTAGTCATTGATGCCAAGGGCCGCCTGCATATCGTCTACGGCGGGGAGCATGGGCTGTGGTACCTGTGCATCGAGGGAATCGGCGCGAGTGGGGACCGTCCTCGGGCGCAGTCGGTTCGTCTTTGGCCGCGTGGGCGCCAGTGACTTGCGAAGAGACCTCGCCTCGGTTGGGGACCGGGTTGCCAGGACATGGGCCAGCCTGGATCGGAGAGAAAAATGCCCGTCGGGCCCGTTGACGACCCACCCGCGCGCCAGCCACCGCTTCACGGTCCGTTCTCGACCCCGAGTTGGCCCGCGGCATCGAGCACCTTCAGGGCCCGTCTGCTGACGGATTTCAGGAAGCGGATCTTGCCGCCCCAGCATCCTGCCGAAAGGATCCGGCCACCCGGATCCGAAACGAAGAGCCGGGGCAAGCACGGCAACACGATAGACCAGGCTGCTGCCGCCGTTTCACCATCGACGAGATCTTCTGCGACGAGGAATCCATATCCGAGATTATCATTGGCACGATCGATACCCCTGATTGCCCCCGGTTCTCAGGCTCTTCGGGGCTTGACGCCGTTTTTCCCCGGGGGCTCGACGGGCGTGACTGGTGTCCGTGAACCCGGGGCCATCCTCGCATGCTCGGGGAGGCTCGACAGCAGCAGGAGGGGGGAATGCATTGTACAGGATACCGGTTCTCGATGGGCGGTGTCTGGCTGGCGGCCTTTCTGTGGGCGTGTGGCGGGTCCGGCCAGGGGCCGTGGCCGGACGTGGCCAACGATACCGGGCTACCGGATGGCTCGCCGCGAGACCTGGCAATGCCGGACACAGCGGCCGAGATGGGTTCGACCGGCGATCCGGGCAGCGATGCAGATTTGCCGGACCTTCGCTGGGTGTCGATCCCGGGTGGGGTCTTCCGAATGGGGTGCTCTCCTGGGGACGACGACTGCTGGGACGACGAGATCACGCACGACGTCTCGATCTCCGGCTTCTCGATCGCTGCGACAGAAACTACCCAGATCGAGTACGAAACGGTCATGGGGCAATACGAACTCAGTTGGTACTGGGATGCACGGGGCTGCACCAACGACTGCCCTGCCTACGGACTCACCTGGTTCCAGGCTGACGAGTTCTGCCGGCGCGTCGGAGGGCGTCTGCCGACCGAGGCCGAGTGGGAGTATGCAGCCCGCGGGGGGACGACGACTCGCTATTATTGCGGCGATGACCCGGCGTGCTTGCAGCAGGTGGCCCACTTCAGCTTAAGCCCGGACGTGGCCGAGATCGCCGACCGGGGTGGCTATCCAGTCGGCCAGTTGCAGCCGAACGCGTTCGGCCTCTACGACATGCTGGGGGGCCTCTACGAATGGGTTCACGACTGGTACGCCCCTGATTCGTACCGCGAAGTGCCTCCGATCGACCCCGCCGGGCCGGCGACCGGAGAACGGCGGGTGATGCGAGGTGGCAGTTGGGCTACCGGACCTCGAATGGTGCGGGCCAGCTTCCGACAGGACCTCTCCGCCGAGGGCAGCGCCAACTGGGATGTCGGTTTCCGTTGTGTTCGGGGTGGGGCGCCACTGGAGACCGGCTGCGACGTCTTCTGCAGCCGAGCGACCGAATGCGACACAACATGCCTGGACCACTCCTGCAGCGACACCTGCCGAGACGACCCAGGAATCGACGACTGCGCCAAATTCGCAACCTGCGAGGAATTCGACGACTGCGTGTGCCAGCGCACCCGCTGCGCCCCGCCCACTGCGACCACCGGTTTTGCGACCGGCAAGCCCCTCGCGTGCTCCTCGGACGACTTGGCGTCGCTGGTGGCCCCGTTCCTGGAGGATGTGATTGCTCAGTCGCCGCAGAAGGCGCTTGAGACGGCTGCGGACGTGGTGTCCGGATACCGGAACCAGGAGGACGAGCCTGATCCGCAGGAGATGCTGGCTGGCATCGCGCTTGCCGCCCTGCTGGCAGACAGTGTCCTGCCGTACTGCTGGGCGACCCTGACGGCGATCGACGAAGGTAGCCACGATCCCGGTGTTTTGGACGCCGCGGCCCTGTGCCTGTTCGAACTGGACGCGTTGGCAGTTGCCGGCGCAATCCTGGACTGCGCGTACGTACTGGATCCCTGCGACACGTTCACTCTGGACAACCTGGCTTCGTACTTCGACCGGACCGGAGACATCGACCGCGCGATCGATGCCAAGCGCCGTGCCGTCGAGGACGGCCGTGACGACAATCCGGTCGATGCGTGGGACGGCTACACGTACTCGAGAGCAAACGGCCGAACCGCCGACGCGGAATGGTTCCTGGACCGAATTCCGTCGAACCACCCGTTGCCGCTGGCCGACGGGAAGCCTGGCCAAGCGACGCCCGTGACCGGTGCCTGCTGCGCCTGCACGGGGTTGTGGTTCGACGACGTCGATGAATGCCTCCCCGCGTGTCCGGCGGGCCTGGGCTGTTTCACCGGCATCTGTACCCCCAGTGACCAGTGCTGCAAGTCCAGCCCCCCGCTGCTGGCGCTTGGGTTCGAGTTCTGCTTTCCGCCGGTCCTGCTGCAGATCTGCGCTCAGATCGACACGAATGCGACGTTACAGATCACGGGTGGGTTGGATCTCGTCGTCGCGGAATGGTCCGCAGGCGCCGAGTTCAACTTCCGCAACAAAGGCGTGACGGCGGTGGTCCGGGCATCGCCCTCGGCCGGCACTGAGATGACGTGGAACCTCAACACCGGTGATGTCTCGCTGGCCGCAAAGCACAGTTTCCGGGGGAAGTGGGGCAAGTTCAGCATTTCGGCGGCACTCTCGACACCCGCCGTGGCGAACCTGGCTCGATGCCTCTGATCCGGGTCCTTCCGTCACGTGACTTGCCACTCATCGTGCACCTCCTTCATTCGGGACATCCGGGACACAATCCAAAAATCCGCGTATCTGGCGGGCGCGGGCCGCGCGCGGTACCCCCGGCCCGGCCCCCCGCCCGGAAGGAACCAGCCGGTCCCCCCCTCCCGCGGCCTCATCCCTCGCCTCGTCGGTCCCCGCGCAGGATCTTCGCGACCGTCCCGACCGGCAGGCCGTGGGCCTTGGCCAGCATCCGGTAGCCGCGCACCCCGGCCCGGTACTCGGCACGGATCGCCTCGATCACCTCGGGCGGGATCTCCTGGCGGTGCCGCCCCTGCTCCCGGGCGCGGTCGCCCCAAGCGTGGCCAGCGCACCGAGGGTCGGGGCAGCCGCGCCGGGGCTGCCCGTCCAGGCGAACGCCCGGGAACGTCCGGTTGCAGTAGGGGCACCGGAACTCAGGTGCCTCCTCGGCCAGTGCCGTGGCCCGCTCGAACCGACGCTGGTTGACGGCCAGCACGGTCGGGTCGGTCGAGGTCGGCTCGGACCAGGGCAGTTGGCCCGTGGTGTCGGTCACCAGGACGTCCGCTCCCTCGGGGAGCCCGGTGTCGTCCACGACTAGGTCGCCGTCCGCCTCGTTCGAGGCCGCGGTCGAATCGCCCCGGGCCTGGACCGGCCCGTCGTCCCACCCGGTGTCGTCGCCCAGGTCCGGGTCGTTCATCGCTTCCAGGAGGTCGCGCAGCAGGCCCGGGTCGTTGTCGCGAAGCTGCTCCAGGGCGGCGAACTCGATCTGGCGCACGCGTTCGCGGGTCAGGCTCAGGATTCGTCCGACCCGTTCCAGGGTCATTGGCCCGCGCTCCGCGAACCGTAGCGAGCAGGTGCGCGACTCCCGGCCATGCAACCTGGTCACCCGGACGGCGACCACGCGCCCGTTCTCGACGATCCGGTCGAACCACAGGTGATGCCGGCACTCCAGGAACGGGCACGGCACCGACGCCGGCGGGCACTCGCCCCGGGTCCGGGGCATGGGGTCGTGGGTTCGCTTCATGGCAGCACCCCCTGGGACTGGCCGCACGGGTCCACCAGCAGCACGGGCAGACCGAGTTCCCGGGCGAACGCGATTTCGGCTGCCACGCCGACGCTCTCGCGCCAGCCGGCCACGCACAGGACGGTCAGGGAGTCGCAGGACGCCAGCATGCGCAGGTCCAGGCGCTGCCAGTACTCCCAGGCCACCGGGAGGCGCCCCGACAGCCCGATGCCGTGCCCGTGGGCCACGGGCGAGAAGACCAGGTCGCCCCTGGCGGACAGGATGGCGGCCACGGCGCAGGCGGCCCGGTAGCGGCCCTCCCGGATGGCCGGGTCCGGGTGCGAGTAGGGCGACGCCAGGTAGGTCAGGTGGTCGGCGTGCCTCCTCATGCCGCGGCCTCCTCGCTGGGGGCCACGCGAAGACCGACGCCGACCTGGCGCTGCAACACGTCCCACAGGGCGTCCCGGACGACCTCGACGTAGTTGTCGCTGACCCAGCGCGCCGCGAATTCATCGACCACGCCGAGCACCAGGACGTCGTCCACCAGGCCCAGGGGCTCCAGGGGGTCGATCCAGGTTGCCACGCCCCGGGGGTCCACCCGGGCCCGCAGCAGGTCCAGCGCGGCCCGCCAGAGTTCCCGGGCCTCCGGGGCGGTCGCGGCAAGGTCGTCGGGCCCGGCCTTGGCCCAGGCGGGCTCGGGCCTGGGAGGGGCAGGGGAGGCCGGCGGCGCCCGGACCGGGGCCGGGTCGTCCTGGTAGTTCCCGTTCGCGACCTTGGCCCAGTTGCCGGCCTTCACCAGCCAGTCCAGGGACGCCCGCCAGGGCCGGCGGTCTCCGTGGTCCACGCGGCCGGTGCAGAGCCGGGACGCCGCGACCGCCTCGAACTGCGCCCGGAAGGCCGCCATGCGCTCGTCGTCGGTGGCGCCCGATTCGAGCCAGCGGGCCCGGATGGCGCCCCGCCAGGCGTCGGGCACCTTCCGGCAGGCCACCGCGCCGGCAGCAGCGGCGATGGCGTTCCAGGACTCGACCAGTGCCGCCACCGGGACGGCGCCCGGGGACCGGGCAGGGGCCGGGGCGGGCTCGGCGTCCGGGACCGGGGCCGGTTCGGGGGACGACTCCTCGCGGGCGGGTTCCGCGGGCGCGGCAGGCCCTCCGCCAGGAGGGCTATCTGTCCCGTCCTGTCCCGTCTCGTCCCGTCCCGTACCCGTTACATCGTGACCGTCACGTTGCGTCACGTCACACGGCGTGACGGTCGCAGCCGGTGGCGTGACCGCGCCGGCGGCCCGGGTCTTTTGACGTTCGCGAAACGCCGCCGTGCGTTTCCGGGCCTTCTCCCGGACCTCCTCGAGTTCGCGGTCCCCGTTGTAGTCCTCCCAACCCGGGATCACGACGTCGCCCTGGTCGTCCAGTTCGATCAGGCCCGCCCGGGCCGCGGACTCCAGGCCCTGGGCGCACAGGCGTTCGTCCAGCCCGAGCTGCCGCACCAGATAGCGGGCCGAGGCGTACTTCGCCGGCAGGGACCCGCCCAGGTCGAACTTCTTCGACGTGCGCAGCAGCGCCTCGAAGATGCGGGCCCCGTAGAAGCCCGCCTCGATGATGTCCGGGTGGTCATCGAGGGTGCAGTCCGTCCGCAGCCACTTCATTCGGGCCTCCCGTTTTCTGCCCACTTCGGTCGGCCTACTCCCATGCGGGGGAGCGGGCTCGAAGTGGGCGGAAAGTTCAGAAGGTCGCGAAATGATTGCGGTGACCGTCGTCCATGGCATTCAAGAGGTCGGGGGTTCGATTCCCCCCACCTCCACCCGGGAACAGTTCTGGTTCCGTGGACTTCGGCGATTAGTACCCCCCGACCGAAAACCCGTCTGACAATGAATTGCCAAGGAAATTCGCACAGGGGTGTCCCTGGCCTCTCCCGTCGCTGATCCTCACCACTTCCGCGCAACCGTAGAGGTCCGCGACCTCGACGATTCTTCATCCACAACCGAGTTTTCACCCGACGCTTAAATCGCCCATTCCAGCCCCCGCAACCGAACCGGACGATGGATTCGTTGCCCCGGTCGCGCAACAGGCCTAAAACGGGCAATGGCAAGGTCGGTTGACGTTCGGTGCGCGAACAGGGATCGCGGGTAGGGGTTGCGGGGAGGATGGGCAAGTCACTTCTCGACGCACGTCCCGTCGACGCATCGCTCGCCGTCCGTGCAGTACCCGCAGGCCACCCCGCAGCCGTCGTCCCCGCACTCCTTGTCATCGCACGTCGCGATGGACGCGCAGTCACCCTCCTGGCAGGTCGTACACGGCGGCGCGCAGGTACGGAACGTCGTCCAGCCGAGGCCGTCGTCGTTGCAGACGTCGATGTCCTGGCCGTGGCACTCCACCGACGCAGGCCGGCAGACGTTGCACAGGGTCATCGGGTCGCATCCGAACGCGCACGGGGCAGACGCTCGGGTCGGCATTCCCTTGATGCACAGGACGAGGTAGTCGCCGTCGCACGAGGTCGCATCGCACCCGACCTCACGCGAAGCATCCGGGACCTGCTGGTCGGTGATAGGCAGGTCCACCCTGGCATCGGACATCGACAGGTCCCCGGCCAATAGGCCCGGGCCGTCGCCGGCATCGCAAGCCGCAAGCCCTACGATGGTCAGGAGGATGATTCTGCGCATTGACGTACCCCCTTGGGGGGCATTGTACCGGATCAGGCGTCGTCGCGGTTGTTGGCGACGGTCGTGTTCGCGGCGTTGCCGTTCGTGAGGCCGGTGCCGTTGGTCTGGCACCCGGTGATGATGGAGAAGTCGGAGGCGGTCGTCGCCGTGATGTTGATCCCGACGCTCCCAGCGATCCCGGCCGCCTTCACATCGCAGTCCGTGACTCGAGTACGCGGCCCGTTGACGTTGATGCCGACGCAGCTCGCGACCGCCGACTCGGTCCACGCCTTGACGTTGTGCACGGCGCAGCGAGTCCCTTCGATGCTGACCGCTGTCGCGGCGCTCGCGGTCACGAACTCGGAGTCGGAGACCACGACGTCGTCGCAGTTGGAGCCCAGGTCCAGCGCCGGATGAGTGTCCGTGTAGGTCGCCATGCAGCCATGCAGCCGCGCGCCGACCACGGCGGCCGTGTCGCCGATCTGGATACCGGGGCCGTGGAATGGGTTGGCGCCTCCGGACGGGGTGCCGCGCACGATCACGTTGCGCATCTGGACCCGACCGTCCCAGTCATGACCCGCCGGGATCGCCCCGCCGTTGATCCGAACGCCGAACTTCTTGGTCCCGACCTGAGCTGCGGAGTAGTTCCGCCGCACAGTGACGTTCTCCATCGCTACGTTGGTCGCCCCGCCGAGGTCGATCCCGTAGTCCGTGAACCACGCATCGACATTGCGGATCACCAGCGATTCCGCCGACTGCAACCCCGAGGCGTCGATCACTCCGGAGACGCAGTTGTTCGCGGCAGGCATCGCGGTGGCGATGTCCTCGATGACCACGTTGTTGAACTGGTCGACGTCGGTCGGAGCGATTCGGATGATGACGCGGTCCTGGTCGGCCGGGACGGCTCCAGTGTGCTGCGGGTAGAATGTCAGTCCCTGGAGATGCACATTGACAGGATCTGTCAACAGGAACAGCGGCTCATCGAAGGACCAGTCAATGTAAGGGGTCGAACCAGCGATCTGACCAGGGGCGTACATGCTCCGGATCGTGCAGTCTCTCGGGATCGTCACGGTCGACGTCTCGATCGTTCCGCCGCCGCACAGCATGAGGTTCCTGTGACCCGCGGCCAGCGCCTCGGCGATGGTATCGAACTCTCCAACACCAGCGCCGACGTACGTCGGTCCCTCCCACAGCAGGTCCAGCGACTCCTCGACCTGGTCCAGCGACCGAACGACGTTCTGGCCAGTGAAACCGATGGACCCGGCGGAGACCTGGCCGACCTTCGCCGCATGGTCCGGATCGATCGCGGTCGCCTGCAACACCGGGCCCGCGACGAAGACCGCATAGTCCGCGGCAACGGTGGACGGGGACCCCTGGCCGAACACGTGCGGGACGTTGACCACGACGTCCGAGCCGTCCAGCTCCGCGACGCCGGTGTAGATCGCTTCGGACGAACCGGTCTCCGGGGTGATCAGCCACGCCACGACCGGGCGCGTCCCGGCCGCCTTCGTCCATGCCACCAGGGGAAGCGTGATCTTCAGGCCGTCGCCGTCCACCGCGACCGATGAAGGCGTGAGCGTCTGGCCGATATCGACGGCCGTCCGCTTGATGAACTTCACGCCGTCGGAGGCCACGTCAACCTTGTCCGGGTAGGTGTCCCCCTGCACGCCGATGTACTGGAGGTGAGCTTCGTCGTACGGGATCGCCGTGCACCCAGAGGTCGCGGCGCCCCAGTCGCAAGCCCGATGCAGTTGACTCGCCTGCGGCCGCAGGGCAGACTCTGCCCATCCGAAACCCTGGTGGGACCGTGATCCGATCGAACCTTGTTTCCCGAGTTCCGGAGTCCCTGGCGATGATCGCCGTCCTGGCCCTGGCGGCCTGCGGCGGCGGCGGGGGCGACACCAGCGACGAGGTCAACGCGCCCTTCCAGTCGTTCAGCCGGACGACCGTGGCCACGATGGCCGTCCGCACGCCTTCGGGCGAGACGGCAGCGGGCACCATCCGCATCGTCGGGGACAAGGTCGTGAACGGCCGCACCTTCCAGTCCTACAAGGTGGCCCTGGATCCCGTGAATCCCCAGAACGGCATCGAGGTCTGGATCGACAAGGAGGACGAGGACACGTTCACCTTCCAGGGATACGAGGAGCCGGGAGCGATGACGGTCGTGGCCGAACGACCCTACACGGTGCGGATGGACGGACCTGTGGGCGAGCCCGAGACGGTGACGTTCGAGGCGACCGCCACGACGGTCCAGACGGGCACGTCGAAATCGGGGAGCGCCGTGTTCGAGTACGTGAAGGAGTCCGACGACGAGACGGTCGAGACGGCCTTCGGCACGCTGTCGGGCGTGAAGCACTTCGCCGGCTCGGTGACCCTGCAGGGCGAGGCCGCCCCGGCGCTGGTCGCGGGCGTCCCGCTGGGCGTCGAGATGTGGTACCACCCCTCGTTCGGCCTGGTGAAAAGCGAGATGCCGGACCTGGGGCTGGGCCTGGACATGAAGGGCGAGAACGATTGCGGCGAGCCCATGCAACTCGGGTACAACAGCATCCAGAAGGTCGGCATCGTGCAGCCCGGGGGCGAGATGTTCCGGCTTTCCACCTACGACTGCTCGGGCACCTTCAACGCCGACAGGATGACGCACGCGAAGATGCTGCTGGAACTGCGATTCGCGGACGAGGAACTGGCGAAGACAGCCACCCAGCCGCCGGTCATCGAGGAATTCGGCACGGTCGTCGGCTACTTCCCCGAACGGCTGCTGTCGTCCACGGTCAGCATCTTCCACCCCGAGGAGAACGGGAAGGGGTACACCTTCTGGTACGCCATGGTCGACCAGGCGGCCAGGAACGGATCCGGGGGAAACGGCATCTCCTACCGCATCGAGGTCAGGCCGGCCGACTACATGACGAACGCCGTCCGCGCCACCGCCCGCATCCGGTACAAGGTCATCGAGGAGGACTGATCGACGAAACCGGCCGGCGGATCGCGCGCGCAGCCTCCCCGAGGTCCGGAAGTCCCGACACTCCTCAAGGCACCGGCCCTGCGAAATGCGGGTCGTCCGGGCATGGCCCGTCGAACCGGGACAGCCTAGAAGGGCTGGACGGCGTCGGGCCGGGACGCCACGTAGTCGGCGATGTGCCGGGCATAGCCGGTATCGGGGATCGCCACCGTCCCCGCGTTGCCGCCCAGGGGCCCGAAGATGAAGGTCTCGTCCTTGGGGATGCCCTCCTGCTCGTAGGCGGCGATGTCGGTGGACGCGTTGCCGTAGGCGGCGACGGTCTGCCACTGCAGGTCGCCGCTGGCGTGGGCCAGTTCGCCGGCCTTGTAGGCCGTGGTGGAATCGCCGGAGGTCAGGGTCTCGGAGGTGATCATCAGCCCCAGGGGAAAACCGTGGGCATCCAGCCAGTTGAGGGACAACTCGCGGTAGTAGTGGGGCCGGGCGGTCAGGTAGACGGCCAGGTAGCCCTTGCCTGTCCAGGCGTTCATCAGGTCCGACGCGGAGGGCGCTTCGACCTGGTCGTAGGAGGGATCGCCCAGTTGCTGGAACAGTTCGTCGTCGGACCGCGTCAGCGTTCCGTCGATGTCCGTCAGGACAATCCGGCTGTGGGCCGGCCAGAGGATGACGGCGTGCCCGGCGCACGAACCGTCGCCTTCCAGCACCGCGTAGACCCGGTGGGTCCCCGCTCCGAAACGGTCGGCGGCGTCCAGGGTGAAGGCGTAGGTCCCGTCCTCCCCGGTCCGCACCCTGCCCAGCGGCTGCCAGGTCCCGTCCGTCGAGGATCGCCACAGGCTGACCCACTCGCCGGCGATGGGCATGGTCGGCACCAGGCCGCTCTCGCCGCGGACGAAGCTGCCCTGGATGACCTGATCCTGGCCGACCCCGCCCACGAAATCCTGGTTGGCGCCCAGGCGGAACGGGTACGTCGCGACCAGGTCCGGGGTCTCGGGGTTCTCGAAGGCATGGGCCTGCGTGACGAAGGGCAACGGTCCAGGCGTCGGGCAGGCCAGGGTGGTCCGGGCGGCCGGGGGCGCGTCGCCGCCCGTGTCGCCCGGGATCGCGTCCGGATCCGCGCCGACGTCCCCGGGATCCTGGACGACGTCCCCGTCCTGCCATCCCGCGTCCCGGCCGCTGTCGGGCGAACCGCAGGCCGCGGCGAACGATGCCAGCAACCACCATCGAATCCACGTCGGTCTGCGGTGTCCCATCCTGCTCCCCGACCAGAGGACGGCGGATTCTACACGAAACCGGACGGCGCCGCGTTCGCAGGAGGGGAGGCAGCGGCTACTCCGATGCGGGCGCCAGCGTCAGAACGAACCGCCACAGCGTCAGCCGGGAGGTGCGGTAGACGGCCTTCCCGGCGACCTGGTCGTACCGGTAGGTCAGGGTGCCGGAGGTCCCGGCCCGCGCGGGAGGCCGGATGTCAGTCCTGGCGGACGGCGTACTCGGCCGCGGCCGCCTTCGCGAATTCCCGCGCCAGCCCCCGTCGCCACCCCGTGAACCGCAGCGTCCCGTGCGTGTCGCGGTCGGTCCAGTAGGTGCCCTGCAGCCGCCCGTCCTTGACGCCGACCAGGATGGCGCCGTGGTGGACGGGGCTGCCCTCGCCGGGCACGGGACCGGGCTCGTTGCGGTAGACGCCCGTAACCACCGGCTGGCCGTCCGTGTCCACGAAGACGCGCCCCACCAGCAGGTCGGATCGCGCGTCGCGCGTCAGCAGCCGGATGCGCAGGACGGAACCGGCCTGCCGGATGACGTAGTAGGCCTCGATGGGAGGCACGCCCCGGCCGGTCTTCGGGTCGTGCCAGGAGGACTCGATGCGCCCCTTCCAGGTGCCCCGGAGATCGGGTACGGCCGGGTGGGACATCGTGGCCCGCGTTCCGTGCATGGCGTCCCTCCGTCGTGTCGATGGCGGCAGGATAGCATGCGGGGAGCAGGGGGCCAGCGTCCGGACCGCACGGGCGCGAGACGACACAAGCGAGGCGGTCAGGCGGCCTTCCCGGAATGCAGACGGATGGCGGCGCGGCACACGGTGGGGCAGAATAGCGGCGTTCGATGGGAGGAAGGCATCGTGCGGAGTCTCGTGGCAATGCGAGTGATCCTGGCCGGGCTGACGGCAGGCACCCTGGCGGCGTGCGGCGACGGGAACGAGGAAGAGGACGCGGACGTCGGCCGCCCGATGGACGTGGTGTTCCTGTCCGACCGATCGGAGGTGTCGCCGGATTCGGGGGTTGTCGACATCGCGGAGGACGAACCCGGATCGACGGACGATGCCGGAGGGGAGGGCGCCGACGTTTCCGATCCGGGCGCACCGGACGCGACGATCGAGGACGAGGCGCTCGTTCCCGAGGACCAGGGCGTCGACGAGGCAACGACCTTCGACCCGGGCACCCAGGACCCCGGCGCGGACGACCCGGGGAACGTGGACGCCGTCCTGCCGCACAGCAAGAAGGCCGGGCAGTACTGCGACACCAGCGACGAGTGCGCGGATGACATGATCTGCGTGGGCAGCGAACTGACGCACCCCCAGTGCAACCCCGGCTGCGAGGTGGACGAGGACTGCGACACGGTCGCGATCAACGCGAACGGGCAGTGCACCGAACTGGAGGGCTACGCGATGAAGGTGTGCCTGTGGCTGTGCGGATTCCCGATGGGTGGAATCTGCCCCGGGGACGGGCAGTGCGACGGTCAGGCCTGCCGGTAGGAGGATGTCATGAAGGTCCTGGGCATCCATTCCAGCCCGATCCGCGAGGGCAACACGGCACACGTGCTGGAGGCGGCCCTGGAGGAGGCCGCGCGCCAGGAGGGCGTGCAGACCGAGGCGATCGCGCTGGCGGGGCTGGCCATCGGGGACTGCCGGCACTGCAACGGGTGCACGGGCAAGGCGGCGTTGGAGCAGTTGTGTGCGCTGAAGGACGACGCCCTGCCGATCCTCGCGAGGATCCGGGACTGCGACGTGCTGGTGCTGGCGACGCCGGTGTACTTCGGGCGCCTGTCGGGGACGATGGCCTGCCTGGTCGATCGCACGCGATGCCTGCTGTTCGGGAAGGCCGCGCACCAGGCCCTGAAGGACAAGGTGGGCGTGGCGCTGGCGGTCGGCTGGTCGCGCAACTACGGCATGGAATCCACGCTGGCCAGCCTTCACGCCGCATTCCTGATGCACGAGATGCGGCCCGCCACCTGCCATGCCGCGGGCGCCCTTCACGGGGCCGCGGTGGTGTCCGGGCAGCGCGACGACGGGCAGGAACGCGGGAAGGACCGGCTGGGTGCGACGAGGGACCTCGAAGGCCTGCAGTCGGTGCGGCGCCTTGTGGACCAGGCGCTTCGCATGGCGCGCGCCGGCGGCCCGACGCGGGGTGGGGTTTCGTGAGCGACCCGGCGGCCAGCACGCCGGACCCCCTGGCGGGGACGGTCATCGCCGGCAGGTACGAACTGCTGGATAGGATCGGGTCCGGCAGCATGGGGGCCGTGTACCGGGCCCGGCATCGAAGCCACGGCGGCATGGTCGCGGTGAAGGTCCTGCGGGCGGGCCTGGCCGATTCCCCCGAGTCCCGGAAGCGGTTCGGCATCGAGGCGCGCAACGGCGCGGCCCTGACCCACCCGAACACCGTGCGGGTGATCGATTCCGGGGCCGATGGGGACCTCCTCTTCCTGGTGATGGAGTACCTGCAGGGACGCCCGCTGTCCGCGGTGCTGGCCGGGCAGGGCGCGCTGCCCTGGCCCCGGTGCGTGCGGATCGCGACGCAGATCCTGAAGTCCCTGCGCGAGGCCCACGAGCGCGGCATCGTCCACCGGGACGTGAAGCCGTCCAACATCATGCTGCTGGACCTTCCGGACGAGCCCGATTTCGTGAAGGTCGTGGACCTGGGGATCTCGCGGTCGCTGGACGCCAGCGGGGCCGGCACCCAGGGGGCCATCGGCACTGCGGCGTACATCCCGCCGGAGCAGTGGCGGGACGCGGACGTCGACGACCGGGCGGACCTGTACTCGACGGGGTGCGTCCTGTTCGAGATGCTGGCGGGCCGGACGCCGTTCCAGGCGGCCAGCTTCGCGGGGTACTTCCGGCTGCACGCCGAGACCCCCCCGCCCGACCCCCGCGGGCTGATGCCCGGCGACACGCCGCGGGACCTGGTGGACCTGGTCCTGTCCCTGCTGCGAAAGGACCCCCGCGATCGACCCGAGTCGGCGCAGGCCGTGCTGGAGGCCCTGGCGGGGATCCGGCCGCACCCGACGCTGGGGGACAGGCGCGCCCCGCCGGTCTTTCACGCCCTGTTGCGAAGGCCGCGCCGGTGGGTCGTCCCGGCGCTGATGGCCCTGGCGGCCGCGTCGGTCGGGGCCTGGATCCTCCTGCGACGAAGCGCCCCGGAGATCGCGGAGACCGTGCCGGCGCCCCTGCCGGCTGGCGTCTGCGTGATGGCCCCGACCCCGGATCCGAAGGCCCCGCAGCCGGGGGCGACGCTGCGGGCGAACCAGGTCGCGGCGTCGATGCGCGAGGCGGGCCTCCCGACGGACTGTACCGGCCTCTATCCCCGCGACGAGGACCGGTACCTGTACGCCACCCGGTTCGGGATGATCCAGGGCGACGGCCGCGCGTCGGCGTCGGACCTGGAGGCCGTGCGGGTCGCGCTGCTGCCGCGATACCCCGACGTCGCCGTCCGCCCGGGGATGCCGGGACTGCTGCTCCGGCCGATCGAGTTCCTGGTGCCCGACGAGGCCCCGGCGGTTCCACCTCCCGTCGATCCGGGAGTCCTTCCCCCCCCTGTGCGTGCTGGGGCCCTCGAACGACCTGTCGATGCTGGGGCCCTGGAAGGACGCGACGATCCCGGCGCTGGAAATGCTGGGGCAGAAGGGGTTCCCGATCGACTGCGTGGTGCCGTACATCCGGAATGCCCCGCGTTTCGGGGACGCGGCGGTCCACGGGCTGGTGCAGCACGACGGCACGGATCCCGGCGGGCTGGCGGGGCTGGTCGATGCGCTGCGACGCCTGTACCCGGAGATCCGGACGCAGAAGGTCGAGCCGAGGAAACTGTTCCGGCACTTCGACGTGCTGGTGCCGGACGTCCCGCGCTGAACGCGCAGGGAAAAGGAGGGAACGCATGGGCCTGACCGACACGACCGCGACCCGCCGGGACCCGGGAACCGGGAATCGCAATCGCGTCACCCGGCTGCCCCTTCTGACGATCGTGGGACATCCCGACCCCGCGCGGATCGGCGAACAGGTCCTGCTGGAGACCGCCCCCTTCCCGCTGGACCGGGCGACTCGCGTCTTCCCCGGGGGCCCTCTCGGGGACGCGAGCGTGTCGCGGGAGCACGCGCGGATCGAGCCCGACCGGGAGGGCACCTACCGCCTGCAGGACGCGGGCAGCAGGAACGGCACCTGCGTCAACGAGCGGCGCGTGGGGCGCGAGTGGAGGCGTCTGGCCGACGGCGACCTGGTTCGCGTCGGGGAGGTCCTGCTGCTGGTGCACACGGTCGAGGTCCCGCCCCCCGAGGACGCGGAGATCCCCTCCCTTCTCGGCAGCAGCCAAGCCATCCGGTGCCTGAGGGGACAGATCGCCCGGTCGGCGAAGGGGGACCTGCCGGTGCTGATCCTGGGCGAGACCGGCAGCGGCAAGGAACTGGTCGCGGCGGCGTTGCACGCGCAGGGCCGGCCCGGCCGACCCTTCCGGGCGGTGAACGCCGGGGCGCTGCCGGGGACCCTGGTCGAGTCGATGCTGTTCGGCCACCTGAAGGGCGCGTTCACCGACGCGGGCGAGGCGCGGCAGGGCTTCCTGCAGGCGTGCGACCGGGGGACCCTGTTCCTGGACGAGATCGGCGAGGTCCCGATGGACGTCCAGGCCCGCCTGCTGAGAGCGGTCGAGGAGCGGAGCGTCCTTCCCCTGGGGGCGTCGCGGCCGATCCCGATCGACGTGAGGCTGGTCGCCGCGACGAACCGGGAACTGCTGCAGGAGGTGGCGGCGGGGCGGTTCCGCGAGGACCTGTACGCGCGCCTGGCGCAGGGGGTGATCCGCTGTCCCCCGCTGCGGGAACGCCGGGAGGACATCCCCGTCCTGGCCCTGCGATTCGCCGGCGGGCGGGCATTCGACGCGGAGGCGATGACCCGGCTGCTGATGCACCCGTGGCCGTTCAACGTGCGGGAGTTGAAAGGCGTCGTCGAGGGCGCGGTGGCGGAGGGCCCGCGCTCGGGGCCGCTGTCCCTGTCCCCGAGGCAGTTGCAGATGCTGGTCGAGCATCGGCGGTATTCCCTCGATCGGGATTCGCCGCCGGCCCTGGACCTGGAATCGGTGGAGGCCGCGCTGGTGCAGACCGAAGGCAACATGAGCCAGGCGGCCGCCCGGCTGGGGAAGGACCGGGGGCAACTCTACCGCATCGTGAGGCGCCTCGGCCTGGACCCGGGACGCTTCCGGAAGGTGCGACCCGATCCGTGACGGTCACGCCCGATGCCTCGCCGCGCCCCGTTTGCCGCATGACCCAATCCCACGAAAACACGAAGGAATGACGGAACGGACCTCCGGCCACGACCGGGCACGGGGGTTGCGGTGGCCTGCCTCCGGGATCGAACCGGAGGGGTGCCATGCGTTCCGGAATCTGTCGTGTCGAGAACGGTGCATGGGTCCTGTTCCTGTCGTTGGCGTTCCTGGCGTTCGCCGGCCCGGCCCGCGCGGATCCCGGGGACGGGGCGGACCAGGGCGCGGAGTTCCGTCCCGCCACCGACTGGCGTGCCCCCCGGGGGCTCGCCCCTTCGCAACGGGACCTTCGCGCCCGGCTGGCCCGAGAGCCGGTCGTGCGCCGGATGTTCGCGAAGGCGGGCGTCGCCTGGCCGCCGGCCCGGATGCTGTTCCGGGTCTTCAAGGAGGAGCGTGAACTGGAGGTCTGGGCGTCGGGTGCCGGGGACGAGCCGATGAAGCGGGTCGCCACGTACGGCATCTGCTCGGCCCCCCGGACGCCCGGTCCGAAGAGCCGCCAGGGCGACAACCTCGTCCCGGAGGGCTTCTATCGGATCGACGCCTTCAACCCGGCCAGCGCCTATCACCTGTCGATGCGGGTCAGCTATCCCAACGCCTGGGACCGGCGTCGCAGCCGCGCGCGTCCCCTGGGCGGCGCCATCATGATCCACGGCAACTGCGTCTCCATCGGTTGCCTGTCCATGACCGACGAGCGGATCGAGGAACTGTGGGTGATGGCGCAGGCCGTGCGGGCCGCCGGACACGCGATCGACGTGAACCTGTATCCCGCACGGGACCTGCGCGGCCTGATCGAGCGGGAGGCCGACCCCGAGTTGGCGGCCTTCTGGCGCACGCTGCTGGCGGGCAACGAGCAGTTCGAACGGACCCGCCGGCCGCCGCGTCCCGGGATCCGCGACGGGAGGTATGCTTTCTGATGCGGCGGGAGAGGCGGGAGGGAGGCATGGGCGGACTGGCGAAAAGGGACCTGGACGAACTGGCGCGGGCGAAGGAGATCGGAAGAGCACACGTCTGAACTCCAGTCACCGAATACGAT
>CALJUR010000051.1 GCA_937975765.1 uncultured Myxococcales bacterium | reverse complement strand
GGGTTCTTGAGCATGCGCAGAACGTGGTCGACGCGCCAGCCCTTGCGCCGCGCTGTCTGCGCCCGCGGCACCCACCCCTTTTCGGTCAGCGCCCGGACGACCCCGAGGAGGGACCGCGTCGCGAGGTACGTCTCGAACGCCTCCCGGACGACCAGGGCCTCCACGCGGTTCACGATGAGCTTCCGGTCGCGCACCCCGTAGCCATAGGGCAACCGTCCGCCCGTCCACTTCCCGCGGCGCCGGCTGGCCGCGATCTTGTCGCGGGTCCGTTCCGCGATCATCTCGCGCTCGAACTCCGCGAAGGACATGAGCATGTTCAGGGTCAGGCGGCCCATCGCGTTCGCGGTCGAGAAGTTCTGCGTCACGCTGACGAAGGCGACCCCTCGCCGGTTGAACCGATCCATCACCCCGGCGAAGTCCAACAGGGACCGCGACAGGCGATCGACCTTGTAGACGACCACGATGTCGATCCGACCCGCGTCGATGTCCGCCAGCAGGCGCTGGAAGGCCGGGCGCTCTAGATTGGCGCCGGTAAACCCCCCGTCCGAGTAATCCTCCGGCACAACGCGCCAGCCCAGGGCGGCCTGGGACTTGATGTAGCCCTCGCACGACTCGCGCTGGGCATCGAGGCTGTTGAACTCCTGCTCCAGCCCGGCCGACGTGCTCTTCCTGGTGTAGATGGCGCAGCGCTGAACCGCCACCGGGGGATCGCTCGTGCGCGCCACCGATCGGTACGCTGCCATCATGCCACCTTCCGCGCGCCGCCAGAGCGCGACGCGAGCCCGAAGAAGAGGAAGCCGTTCCACCCCGCGCCCGTGATCGCCTTCGCGACCGCCGTCAGCGTCCGGTACGTTGCGCCCAGGTGCTCGAAGCCGTCGTCCAGGACAGTCACCTGGTGCTCCTCGCCCCGGTGGACCTTGCGAAGGACCGTGCCCGCGGGAGGCAGACGCGGATCCCGGTCCACCGCCGCAAGGGCCGGGGCCTTCGGGAGCACCGGCTGCGCCGCCTCCCGGGCCCGTCGCGTGATGTCCGGCAGGAAGTGGCCGTCCAGGATCGCCTCGATCCGGTCCCGCGCCCGCTGCGACAGCCCGCCCTCGGCCACCTCCTGGATGCGCCAGGCCAGCCGCTTGCGCAGGTACGGCCCGTTCCGGGAGGCGGTCGGCTGCCCGTACAGGACCATCCAACGCTGCCGCAACTGCTCGACCGTCATCCCGTGCAGTGCCGCGAGCTGCGCCGGGACGTCCCCGAGCGCGTTGCGTGCCGCCTCTGCCCTGCCCTGCTTCCTCATGCCGCCCTCCCCGTGTCACGAGTCGCGGCGGAGTCCACGCGGCCCCGCTCCGTGACCGCATCAGGGCTCGCTTCCGAAGGAAGAGCAAGGGAAGAATCCGCATCACTCCAAGGGCTTGCGTCGGTCCGATTGACGCACGCGGGGGCCGCCAGGATCCGCGCCAGCAGGGTCGTCGCCAGCACGTCCACTAGGTCCTCGCGGGACGTGGTGGTCCCGGTGTCGTCCCGGACCCAACGGGGCGGGCGCCCGGGCATCGTGCTCGTGGTGTTCCCATGCCCACCCATTTCACCACCTGTCCCGACGCGGCCCGCGCCGGGTCCACCAGTCCGACATGTCGCCGAAGGGCTTCCGCTGACGTTCCCGCTCCAGGTCGTGCGAGCCCCGGTAGAACGGGTCGATCCGCTTCTTCACCGGCCGCTGCGGTCGAGGCGGCGGGGCCGGCGGGGGTGCCGGGGCCACGGGAGCCGCGTCCTCGGGCGCATCCCCCGGGACCACGGCAGGCGGCTCGACGGGTGCCCGCACCGGAATGACAGGCGCCTCCAGCCGCAACCCGCCCATCACCAGGGAGTGGGCCGCCGCCAGCGCGTACACCAGCGTGTCCCACACCTCGTTGCGCCGGCCCTCGGTGACCTTCTTCCATTCGACGACCGTGTGCCCCTTCCGGTCCCGCGTGCGGACGCGCCGTTCCGAGGTGAGCTGGTCCAGGAAATCGGGCACGGCCGCGACGATGCGGTCCGGGATGTGGACGTACTTCGGCCCCGGGCTCGCGACGCGCAGGTAGGCGTGCAGGTCGTCCTTCGCGGCGGTGGTACGAACGACGAAGAACGCCGACCGCGTGCGCCCCTTCCCGGAGTGCCGCACCTTCCGATCCCAGATCGGCCCCTTCGCGTCCTCGCCCTTGATGGCGTACACGTGCCAGCGCAGCCGGGGCCGGCAGTACTCGAGGACGCGCTGCGGCAGGAAGCCCGAGTCGACGCACGTCGCCGCCGCGCGCAACTGCCTGCCATCTGCCGTCGTCCAGATCCGCCGCACGACCGCGTCGTTCCGGGCCCAGGCGTCCTGGTCCCGCGGGTCGCTCAGGATGACCGCGTAGTCCAGGATCCAAGCCTCCCACCCGAGTCCCCACCCGACCGTGATCGTCTCGATGCGGTTGTCCTGGACGTCGGTCGCGCACGTGATCGTCCGGACCCCGGCCGGGATCGCCTCCCCCCAGTCGGGCTCGACTCGGTCGGCCAGTTCGTGGGCGTCGATGGCCTCGCCCGGCTCCGAGAAGACTTCCGCCAGGCGGACGTTCACGAAGGAGCGCAGTTTGTCGATGTTCCCGGTCTTCGCGACCGCGGTCGCCGCCTCCCATTCCGCCGCGATCTCGCCCCAGGACAGCCAGCCGAGGGGGGCGTACAGCGCGTTCAGGTGGTAGGACGTGATCACCCCGCCGCCCAGGTCCGGCCTCGACGCGACCCATCGCCCCGCCGGCAGGAAGGTGTTCTTGTCGACCTCGTCCCAGGCGGCCCCGCAGGCCCTGCAGACGTAGCGCGCCTCGTCCGGGCGCCCCGGGGTCCACACCAGCCGGAACGCCTTCGTCTCCGGGTCGCGCCACTGCAAGGGCTGGAACTCTCCGCACCGGGGGCAGGGCACGTGGAAGTACCGCATGTCACCACGCTGAAACCATTCATGGATCTCGGAATCGTTCTCGACGGTCGGGGTGCTGCAGACGTAGGCCTTCCGCGCCGCCCCGAACGTCGTCTGCCGTGCGAGGACCAGCGAGACGCCCGCGCCCTCGTAGCCGACGTTCGCCTTCCAGCGATCGACCTCGTCCATCACCACGTACTTCGCAGGCATCCGGCACAGCGCGCTCGGCGAGTGCGCGCCGACGACCCGCAGGCGCCCGCCCGGAAACCACTTGCCCAGGACGGTCTCGTTCTTCTGGCGGGAGACCGGGTTGCGAACGCGCTCTCGCAGCAGCGGCGTCGCGCCGATCATCGCGTCCAGGTTGTCCTTGCTCCAGTCGCGAGCGTTCAGGTCGGTATCCAGGGCGATGAGCATCCGGGCGGGGTAGTACCCCCCGGCGACCGCAAGGATCCAGTTCTCCGCGATCGTGGTCTTGCACCCCGCCTGGGCCGCGGCCTCGAACACGACCACCTGCGCCGGATCGTCCGGATGAAGCCGGTCCTGGATCTCGACCGTGTACGGCGTCAACGCGCTCGAGTAGATGCCCGGCACCGACGACGACTCGGTCGGGATGACCCGGCACGACTCCGCGATCTGCGTGATCGACAGCCTCGGACGCGGAGCGACCGCGTCGGACCCGGCCCGGCGCATCTCCGTCAGCGCCTCGTCCCAGACAGCGGCCTCATCCAGCAGCGTCGAGTCCATTCGCCATCTCCTTCAGAATCGCCTCTACCTCGGCCTGGAGCGCGGCCCGGATGCCGACGGCGTCCAGACCTACCAGCCGGTGCGCCAGACGCAGCGGCATGCCTTCGAGCGTCGCCCGGGCCGCGGCCAGCGTGTCCGCGTAGACCTGCACCGCCTGGGCCTTGGGGATCAGCTCCCCGGTGCGCTCCCGCAGCCGAAGCTGGCCCAGCTTCGCCTTGACCGCCTCGGACAGGACCCGGGCCCGCAGCAGTTTTCCGGCGTCCCCGGGCGCACCGGTCAGGCCCACGTCGCCCCGGTCGTCGAGCGCCCGTTCCACGGCGGGCACTGGCCGGCGCTGTGGCACGGCCGGGGGCTCGGGCAGGGGCGCCGCCCCCGCGAACACCCTGTCGGGCCTCCCGCCGCGCAAGGGGTCCGTCGTCGCGTTGCGCCGCGCGATGGTCGCGGCCACGTCCAGGGAGCCGTCGGGGAGGTTCACGACCTGGCCCCGCGCCCGCATCCGGTCGAACGTCCGCTCCGACACCCCCAGGGCCGCCGCGCCCTCCGCGATGCTGTAGCGGCTTCCGTCCGTCGCCTTGCGTCCCATCGCGTCCTCCACGTTTCCCGCCAGGGCGTTCACGCCGCTGGCGCCATTGACGCCATTGGCGCCACGTTTCGCGCCATTGGCGCCGCAATAAATCAGGGTCCACCGCTACGGACTGCCCGCCGCCGTCCGCACCCCCGGTACGCCACCGGTCCTCCTAGGACCCATGGGAGCGGGGGGGGACTCCCCGACCACGCCAGCCTTATCGGGATCCCTCCAGGCGCGTGGTGTCTCCCGACCCGTCGACCGGCACCGACCCCGCCTCGATGTCCCAGGGTCCGAGGCAGTCCCCGCAGACCAGGTCGCCGACCGGCAGCCGCTCCGCGCCCATGCCCTCCCACACCACCCGTCCGCACCGCGCGCACCACCCGTGCGACCGCGTGGTCGTCCCCGCGAGCGTCGCCGCGCGTTCCTCCTGCAGGTAGGCCCGGACTTCTTCCTCCCGGGCCATCAGGACCTGCACGACCGCCTCCGACATGACCGCAGCGTTGCCCGCGCACCGCACGCGCCCGGCGGCGTCCAGCGTCACGACGCCCCCGGACTCGCGGAGGTGTTCGAGGATCTGCCCGAGCCTCATGCCTCCCCTCCCCCCACCAGCCCGTCGAGTTCCGGGAAGTCCACGTCCAGGGCGTGGAGCTTCGCGTTCGAACCCGCAGCCCCGGCCGTGCCGTCGCACCCCGGCCGCAGAACTCCCGCAGACGTCGCGTCCGTCGCACGTCTGCAAACCGTTTCGGTGTCGTTTCCGCTGGTTGAGTCCCCCTCGCAGACGTCGCAGACGTGGAGTCGGGTTGCTCCCTCATTCGCAGGTGCATGCGCGCACGTGGGTGCGTACGATCGCACCTGCGTATTGGGGATCACGTCTGCAACGTCTGCTACGTACTCGATTCCTTCGTCCGTTCCGATGGTTGCATCGTGCAGACGTTCTTCATCCCCACGTCTGCGCACGTCTGCATCAAGACCCGAGTCCGGCGCCGACGGCGGAACGGGCGCGTCCTCCAGGTGCCAGCGGATCGTCCCCCCTCGCCCGTCCTTCCCCGCCCGGCAAACCCGGTACCCCGCGACCACGCGGTCGCGCAGCCGACCGAGGTGGCGCCCCAGCCGCGTCTTCTGCGACCGCTCGGTCCCGTCGCCCAGGTTCAGGTCCGCCGTGGCCAGGGGCAGCAACTCCGACACGCCCACGACCGCGTCCCCGAACTTGTCGTGCCACGCGGTCACGAAGGCCTGGTTCCCCTCCTCCTCCGAGTCCGTCTCGCCCCGGAACTCGTCCAGGTTCGAAAGGAAGCCGGGAATGCCCGCGACCTCCAGGAGCCCGCCCATCACCGAGGACCACGCCTCGTACGACCCGAGGTTGCGCGTCCCGGACGGCGAGCCCGCGCGCTGCCAGGCCCGCACGAGCGTCAGGGCCGCGTGGACCAGTTCCCCCCGGTTCTCCCGTACCCATCCCTTCAGGTCCGGGAAACGGAACGACTCCCGCGGCCGGTCCGCGGGCCGCTCCAGCTTCGTATCGAGCCGGATGCGAACGATCCGCCGCACCATCTCGTGCTTCGCGGACGGGTTGTTGCCCGTCGCGAGCCACAGGCACCGGACCGGCAGACGGACCATCCTCGACTCGCGCAGGATGCGGTCGCTCCACCACTCCGACGTCAGCGCCGCCGCCAGCGCCGAGCCCTGGACGATGTCCTTGATGTTGTCCAGCAGCACGATCAGCTCGGCCGCCAGGAAGATCGACGTCAGCCGCTTGCGTCCCTCCTCGTCGTTCGGGATCTCGGTCCCGACCGGCGCGGACTATCACGTCGAGGCACTCGCGGTCGAGGCATTCGCCGGCTACGAGGGGCGGCTCAGCAGGGCGGACATGCTGATTCATCTTTGCCGGACGGCTGCCGATCGCGTACGAGCGCCCATTCCGGAAACTACCGGACAGTCCGATTACGTCGATCCGCACCTCGGAGCGGCCGGCAGCCAGGACCGAGTCCGCCTGGCCGAGCACCTGCGGCGCCTCACGGACCGTCTGGAAGCAGCGTTTCGGGGTGGAGACCTCGACGCAGTAAGGGACATGTTCGAGTAGCGGATCACGCGAAGAATGCGATGTAGTCCGGTCTGAGCGTGGCGAACCTCCACAGGACGACGTCGACGACGCTCAGGCGCTCGCCAATCCCTCTGGCAATCACTCGACACATCGTTTCGGGCGTCTCGAATCCAGCCGCTCCCGCGATCCTCACGAGGTGACGGTCGGGTTTCACGATGTCCATTCCGAGGTTCTTGGCCAGGTGCAACGCGGTGACGGGGCCCACGAACGGGAACCTGCGAAGGTAGAAGGGTCCCTCAACACCAAGCCGCGTCCGCACGAAGTCAAACCCGTTGGATGCCACGTGGGCGGCAACCTCTAGGATCCCTTCGATCTTCGCGTCGTGGTTGAAAACACGAAGAGCGGCCGACCGACACTGGTCGCGCGCAGAATCGATCGCGACTGCGCCATCCCAGTGCAAGAACGCAGACGAGATAGCGGGGAACTTCGACCGCACCACCTTCTCGCGCATCCCGGACGACAGGATCACCCATGCAGCCTCGGCGAGGAAGGTCGGCTCATCGACGGCCGCGAGGGCGCGTGACTCCTGCCATGCGATCTCCGGACCGAAGCCCTGGGCGCGAACGAACGACTTGGCAGACAGGTAGGTCGCCGCCAGTCGATCCCGGTCAACCAGCGCTGTCTCCACCTTCCTGTTTCTCCGTCGTCTTGGCCGGTTTCGATGAGCACGGGCGAAGCGCGGCAAACGCAAGCCTCACCTTCAGGACGAACAGGGGGCATGCCGGGAAGCGCGAAGCCAGCTTGCTGAGTTCCACCTTGCGCAAGTGGCGCGCCTTCAACGCCAGAAACTGGTCGTCCGGAATGGCGACGATATTGCCGTTGGCGACCCAGTAGGCACCGTGCAACTCGTGCTGACGGTCGGCAGGCCAGGATCCGTCGTGCAATCGCGCCTGCCGGAACAGCGCGATCACCGGGTGCAGTCTGCTGACCGCTTCCCGGTGCTTGGCAGCGCGTCCCTTCCAGTCGACGCGAAGGCTGGCGACCGAGCAGAAGAACGCCACAACCGACGCGATTCGCAGGGTCAACCGTGCCGCGGCGGCATCGAATCCAAGGGCCGCAAACGCATCGTCGCCCGCAAAGGCCGTTGCGCAGAAAACGACAGATGCCGCGAGCAACAGGAGGTCCAGAACCAGGGCTCGCCGCGTAAACCGATCCGCCAGGATCGAGTGCGCCGTGAGCATCTGGTCGAGAACCCGAAATTCCCTCGACGTCTCGTTGGACGCGGCGTTCCCCTTTGTTTCGCTTGCTGTCCCTGTCGACGTCACGTCCATCGCCTACAACGGTAACTCGGAGCCGGTCAGCCCGCAAGAAACGTGCTGGTTAAAAACTTGCTGGTCGGGTCGTTGTACCTATCGCGGAACCGCGCCTACCGCCTTCTGACGATCCCGGCGTAGCCAGCCCCGTACCGCGGCAGGAGGACGCGAATCAGTTCGATTGCCTGCTCGGCGTCGTCGAAACCGTGGACGCGATCGTCGTCCATGTCCGCGTAACGGGTGCGGCCATCGACCCGCTGGTCGGCCAGACGGCCACTCCAACCCTGCCCTCGGAACGCGAGAACGAGCCGGCGCATCTGCCACGCCATCGCGATCTCGGTCAGGGTGCC
>CALJUR010000050.1 GCA_937975765.1 uncultured Myxococcales bacterium | reverse complement strand
TACATCGTGTTGAAGCCGATCGACGTGCCGACGCCGATGTTCAACTGCTCGCCGACGTAGTTCGTCGTGAAGTAGACCGTCGAGTCGGTCAGGGTCATCAGGGCCGCCAGCTTCTCCCAGAAAGAGCCGATGTACAGCGCGTGGTCCCAGAAGTAGTAGCCGGCGCCGTTCCAGAACGTGGTGTAGGGGTACTTGCCGTCGCCCAGCTGGATGTCCAGTTCGCTGCCGTTCTGGCCGGGCGTGTAGGAGATGTTCTGGTACAGGTTCTTGTCGACGTTCAGCCTGTAAGAGCCCGGGGCCGGCGAGGTCATCGAACGGGCCAGCAGTTCGAAGCCCATCTCGGAGGCGCGGCGCAGGCCGTAGCCCATCATGCGGGCGTTCGCCCAGATGCCCCGCCAGCCGTAGTTCTTCAGCACGTGGGCGTACAGCGCGTAGTACATGCCGCAGCCGCGCATCGGGTCCATGTAGCGGGACTGCAGGCGGGTCAGGTAGCTGATGGGGTTGCCGTGCAGGCCGGCGCCGTAGCGCTCGCGCTTGAACGCGTCCATCAGGTAGTAGTCCTTCAGCTGGATGCCCATGTTGTGGACGATCTCCAGCGGGTCGACGCCGGTATCCCACGTGTAGATGCCGACGTTGCCGTTGTACTCGTCACCCGAGAACTTGTAGGGCACCTGGATGTACGACCAGTCGGCGTAGTCCTGGTAGTAGTTCGCGGTCATGTCGTGCTCGTCGCGGACGGCACCGTACGGGACCGCGGCACGATTCCGGACGTACTCGCCTTCCGAGCGGTTCGCCTCGACGCCGATCAGGTTGTTCATCTGGTAGAACTGCGAGAAGAAGATCCCATAGTTCCAGTACGAGGTCTCCAGGTTGTCCGAGCTCTGCGACTCGCTGTCGTAACCGTAGGCCTGGTAGTACTTATGGATTGCCTCGTGCAGGTGCCGGGTGTTCGTGTAGACGTCCACCAGGTCGCCGTACCCGAAGCGGATCGCGGCCTTGTCGTACTTGCCCAGGTCCAGGATGTCGCTGTTCCAGCGCTGGCCGTAGTCCATCAGCGAGGTGTACTGGTACACCGTCCGGGACTGGGCCTCCTCGCTCTCGTCCAGTTCGGCGCGGGGGGCCATCACGCGCAGCAGCCCGTCGCCCTCGTTCTTGACCTCGGTGGCCAGGCGGGTCGCCTCGGCGCCCTGGCCCTGGTAGCAGACGTGGTCGTCGCCGTTGCACCACGAGCCCGCGGGGCACTCGCCATGCATGCCGCACCGGGTGATCTCGACGCACTTGCCCGCCACGCAGTCGTGCGTGTCGAACTTGATGGAGGAACCGGCGAAGCCGCAGTCGTTGGCCGAGCCGCACGTCTCGACCTGCCGGTTGCTGCAGTAGCCGCCGTCGCAGAACTGGCCCAGGGCGGCCTCGCACTCGTCGTCGATGGTGCAGGGGACCAGGTCCTTGGTGCGGATGTCGTAGTACTTGTCCTGGAAGTTGAACAGGTCCGTGGAGGCGGCGAAGTTGTGCCGCAGGCCGACCGTGTGGCCGACCTCGTGCTCGACGACGGCGGTGTAGTAACGCTGGAGGATGCTGCGGGCCAGCAGTTCACCGTCCTCGATGCAGCAGGCGCTGCCGCTGACGTTGTTCGGGTCCAGGGCGTCGAAGGTGGCCGCGTCGCAGCGCGGGCGCGGGTCGCCGGACAGGCAGGCCCAGGACTTGACCATGCCCAGCATGCCTTCGTCGTTGAACTCGCCGTAGCAGTACGCGTGCTTGCCCAGGTAGATCTGGCGCTCGCGCTCGCGCTGCTGGATGTCGCCCAGGGTGGCCCATTCCAGCGGCGAGCCGCTGACCGGAGCGTCGTTGTCCAGGGCGTACCGGACCTCGTCGTTCATCAGCATCTGCTCGTACTGGCTGCCCTTCAGGGCGGACAGGCGCTGCTTGCCCAGCGACGTGCCGACGTTCGGCAGCGTCTGGGAGGGCAGTTCGTTGCCCAGGTGGATGTTCTTGATGGTGTTGAAGATGCCCAGGTGCGAGTGGTGCTCGTGCTCGATCGGCAGGCGCATCGCCGCGGGCGGCGCCTGGCCGGCCACGCCGGGATCGATGGCCTTGGGATCGGCCAGGTTCAGCGGGGCGGCGATCTGCTCGATGTCGATGTCCTCGCCGCGGGACTTCGCCGCGATGAACTCGCGGATGCGGGCGCCGGTGACGTAGTCGGCGGTGTCCAGTTTGCCGAGGATCAGGTCGAACAGGTCCCGGTACATGTTGCCGTAGGTCTGCAGCGGGGCGCCGTAGATGTTCGCCACGCCCCAGAAGATCTGGCCGCTGTCCGGATCCGCGGCCGAGGGGCCGTAGCCCAGCGGGGAGGAGAACTGCGCCTCGGAGACCCAGTTCACGCCCGAGTAGCGCGAGTCGCCGATCTTCTTCATCGCCTTCGCTTGGTCCAGCCTCTCGGCCGGGGTCTGCTTCTCGGCCCCGTACAGGAGGTCGATGCAGGGGTTGACCGACGGCAGCGCGTTCAACTGGTCGGGCGTCGCGTTCTTGATCGAGGTCCACGGGACGTAGCGGTTGGTGATCCACTCGTCGTCGTTCAGGGCGCCGCCCTCGACCTTCGGGGTGTAGGTGTTGCGGCACAGGACGAACATCTCGGGCAGCGAGGCCTTGATCTCCTCGTACCGGTCGAAGTCCGCGTCGGTCGTGATCTGGTCGTAGCCGGCGCAGCGGCCGATGCCGTCGGCGATGTAGCAGGTCACGTCGCCGGACGCGCCGGCGGGCATCAGGACCAGGCGCATCGGCTGGAAGTCGGCGGGCAGGTTGGTGCTGTTGCCCCAGCCGGGCACCTGCTGGTAGCCGGTGTGCTGGCCGTGCGCCAGCGCGTACTGGCGGAGACCGCCGTTGATCGAGACGTCGGTCGCCTGGCCGGTCAGGTTGAACACCCGCAGGCCGAACAGGGAGGCCTTCGGCGCCTCGGCCTTGACCAGGGTAGTGCCGTCGTAGACCAGCGTGACGACGGTGTTGGCGTCGCACTCGCCGGCCACCGAGACGACCTCGTTGCCGCCCTCGGTGATCACGAACGTCGCGGCACCCGAACCGAACGGGATCGCGGTGCCGTGCGGCGGGGTGGCGGGATCCAGGGAATCCTCGGCGATCGGGGCCACGTCGGACAGGACGTCCGTGCCGTTGACCTTGACGCCGAAGGAGCGGCCCTCGGCCACGTTGATCAGCCGGACGCCGCACTTCGTGATGAGGTCGGCGGGGTACTTCCAGTCCGGGACCAGGACCGACCTGCCGTTGGGCAGGGCGACCACGCTCTTCGCGATCGAGGTCCACGAGACCTTGCCGGAGGCGAACTTCGGCAGGTCCCCGTCCAGGACGGCATCCAGTTCGAAGTAGCGGTCCAGCACGGCGTTCCGGGTGCACTCGGCATCCGTGGAGCAGGACTTCGTGTAGTTCTGGCCGACGATGCGACCCTTCTCCTCCCACAGGTACAGCCACGCGATGGTGTCCTTGAAGGAGTCGCTCCAGACCTTCGCCATGCGGTAGGTGCCGGCCCACAGGAACTCGGGCAGGTCGTAGGAGACGTGGTACACGATCGGGCGCAGGCCGCGCTGGGTGAAGGGCAGCGGCGAACGGGCCACGCAGGTGCCCCGGGTGAACCAGTCGTCCGCCTTGCAGAACTCCTTGGTGCCGTTGTTGTTCGCGGTGTCGCAGCCGGAGTCCTTCAGGTCCTTGAAGCAGGGCTTCGGGGTGCCGTCCTCGCGGGTGACCGGGGTCTCCTGGAAGGACTTGTCCCACAGGTTCCAGCGGTTGATGAAGGAGACGCGGCCCATCTCGTTCAGGCCGTACTCCTCGTCGTAGGCGTTCCGCTCGGTCAGGAAGTAGCCGAACAGCGCCTGCCGGTCCTCGTTGTGGAACCGCATGGGCTCGTAGTCCTGGCGGACGTCGACCTTGCGGAAGGAGTTGCGGAACTTGACGACGGCCGGCGCGCAGTCGCCGTAGGACACGCCGTAGATGTCGCAGGCGCCGGTGGAACCCGGGTCTCCGTACATCTTGGTCACGACGTCGAAGTAGTCCGGCGTGAAGGTCGGCGCGTCGGGGTTCGTCGGGTCGTCGGACTGGACGTAGTAGTCCAGGGGCGACTGGTTGAGGATCCGCGCCATGAAGGTGAAGTCGTTGATCTGGTTCTTCGACCAGTTCACGCGGACGTACTTGCGCTGCCACCACTTCAGGTCGGTGGTGTTCTCCTCCAGCACGTTCGTCTGCTCGCCGGTCTGGGCGTTGTACCGGCGGGTCACGTCGAAGTGCGAGAGGATGTCGAACATCGCCACCGGGTGGCCGACGTACATCTGCACGAAGCAGCAGGTGCGGGTCGGGTCGTCCAGGTTGTCGACGCCGTCGATGCACTCGAACGACTCGCTGTCCTTCGACGTGCAGGCGTCGTCCCAGTACTTGAAGATCTTCTGCTGGTGCCACTTCTCCTCCGACCCCTGGATGTACTCCACGGTCGGATAGGCAATCAGCTGCTTCTCCTGGATGTCGAAGACGACCTTGCCCGTGGCGCCGAAGTTCATCTCGCCGACGAACGACCACGCCCCGCTGAACGGGATGTCGATCACGGTCTGGTTCATGTACCAGACGCCCGCGAACTGCTTCTTTTCAAGCCGTTCGTGCTGGGTCCGGTCAATGGTGCCGACATCCGTCGCGCACGAGACCGCACCGAGGGCGGCCAGCGCCAGTCCCACCAGGAACCATCGGGCCTTCATTGCATCCTCCCACACCTTTGAAGCAGAACGGGAGCGGACTGCTCCCGGTCCGAAAACCGCCGTTATATACCTGCAATCCAGAGACAAGGGAAGCGTCAATTCGCATCCCCCTTCCCGTGGGCGTTTCTGGCAAGATTCGGGCCAACTCCCGGGACGGCTGGCGGGACGGAACCGCGGGAATCCCGGGGGAAACCGGGAGGCCCCGGCGGCGGACGGGTTACGGTGTCAGGATCCTGACGGTGCGCGAGGCGGCCCGGGGGGCGGCAAGGGGTGCGCGGCCTTCCCACGAGGGCGCCTCCGTGGTATCAACGAAGGTCGAAACGGCGGAGCATTCGGGGCATGGGCGAGAATCGTCGGTCGATCCGGGTCCGGACGGGGGCCACGGTGGACGTCGCCGCGGACTCGGAGGTCCTGCTGTTCCACCGCATCCGGGACATCGGGGAAGGGGGCTTGTGCGTCGAGTTCCCGAACCTGGAACCCGTCGGCAGCGAGGTGGACCTGTCGATCGGGATGGCGGGCTCGGACGAGACCCTGGAGTGCACGGGAGTGGTGGTGCGGGCATCGGATGTGCCGGTGCGGCACCTGGGCATCCGGTTCAAGGAACTGACCGAGGAACAGATGGCCGTCCTGCGGCGATTCCTGGGGGCAGGAAAGGCGACCGCGGACGGGGAAGGGGGCGTCGGATGAGGACGGACGAGGACCTCCGGGAGGCGAAGGCGGCCGAAGCCCGGACCCGGCAGGCGATCCTGAAACTGGCCGCCGAGATCCGGCAGGTGCTGGCCGACGACTTCGTCGAGTTCCCGGTGTTCGAGGTGCGGCGGCGGTTCGTGTCGGCGCCCGGCTTCGCGCAGGGCCTGTCGGACGCCGACATCGCCCGGCTGAAGGCGACGTTGTCGGAGAAGGCGGCCGTGGCACGGGACCGCGTGCTGGCGTCGATGGAGGATCCGGAGGCATGGCTGGCCGGGACGGAGTGCGAGGGGCCCGGGAAGTCGCTGGCCGAGAATGCCGGCCTGTGGACCCGGACGGCCCCGATCGCCGAGGCGGTGTCGGAGGTCCTGTCCGAGTTCGCGTTCCCCCAGGGCGGCGAGCCGGTCGAGTACCGGATGCCGATGCGGTTCATCCACAAGAAGTACCTGCCGGGCCTGGCCGAGAAATACTGGACCCTGATCGCGGAGTTGCGCGAGGCGCGCGCCCGGGTCCGGGAGGCCGAGGACGGACGCGTGCGCGAGGCGCTGGCGAAGCGCTGGGACGGGATCCGGGAGGGGAAGGGGGACGGTGGCGAAGGAGGGATTTGAACCCCCGACACGGCGGATATGAGCCGCCTGCTCTGACCAACTGAGCTACTTCGCCGGCCACAAAGGCGGGCGGAATTTACATCCTGGGCGAGGGGACTGTCAAGCGGAGGTGCGCCGGTGATGGCACGCATGCTGGTTGCCGTTGTGGCCTTGGTGATGTTCGGGCTGCCGGCGGCGGCCCTCCCCCTGGCCTCCTCGGTGGGGACCGAGCCCACCGTCGCGGTCATCGACGTCTACCTGAAGGGCGTCGAGGCCCGCGCCACGGGCGACTACGCGAAGAACATCGCGTCGTCGCTGTCGGGCAGCGGGTACGCGGTGATGGAGCGGGAGGAGGTCGCCAGCCGCTTCCGGTCGGTGCTGATCACGCCGGTCAAGCGGCTGCAGGAGGAGAGGCTGGCCGACATCGAGCGGCTGGTGCGCGAGGGCGACCAACTGGTCTACACGGACCCGACCCAGGCCGTCAGCGTGCTGAGCCAGGCGCGCAGCCAGCTGGAGGCGATCGCGGAGGGACTGTCCGCGAACGAACGGCTGCGCGGCGAGTTCCTGAAGACGCAGATGCTGCTGGCTCGGTCCCACCTGGACTCGGGCAACGAGCCGAAGGCCAGCGACGTGCTGCGCGAGGTGATCCGGACGTACGGCGACGACCTGGACGTGACCGAACGCGACTACCACCCGCGGCTGGTGAAGCTGTTCCAGAAGGTGAAGACCGGGATGCGGGGCGATCGGACCGGCGTGATGGCGGTGCAGACCCCCGAACCCGGCTGCGCGGTGATGCTGGACGGGCGGGCGCTGGAGGGCGAGACGCCCCGCGAGTTCCGCAACCTGTACCCCGGGGTGCACTACCTGCAGGTCCGTTGCGGCGGGATGGAGAGCATGATCCGGCGCGTGAACATCACGAAGGACAGGACCTCGATGCTGGTCGACGTGGCGTTCGAGACCGTGCTGACGGTGGAGGGCGGGAGGCTGGGGCTGACGTTCGAGAACGCGAAGGTCGCCCAGGCCTCGATGGTGCCGTTCGCGGCGAAGTTCGGGGAACTGGTCGGGGCCGACCTGGTCGTGGTCCAGGGGTTCCTGGAGGACGGCGTGCGCGGCGAGTTGAAGGGCCTGATGGTGGACGTCCGGAAGGGGACGCAGGTCAAGGCCGCGTCGGTGGCGGCGAAGTCGAACGTGGTCACGCCGTCCAGCGTGCGCGCGCTGGTCGACGTGCTGACCGGCAAGGTCCCCGAGCAGGCGGCCGCCACGGCGCTGCCCGCGGACTGGAACGGAAAGGGCGGCGGCAAGAAGTGGTACGAGAACTACTACGGCTGGGCCGTGACCGCCGTGGGGCTGGGCATGCTGGCCTGGGGCGGGTACGAGTCGGCGATGTACTTCCAGCACCGCGACGAGGCGACGAAGGCGTATCCCGAGAGGAAGGCCGGACAGTCGGACGAAGCCTACAAGGACATGATCGTCGCGGAGTGGAAGAAGAAGGTGGACGAGGCCGACAAGGCGGACAAGGCGTCCAAGTACTCCAGCGTCGGGTACACGATCGGGGGTGCGGCGGTGGTGACCGGCGTGGTGCTGTTCGTGATGACCGACCGAATCTTCAAGCAGAAGGCGCCCCGGGCGATGGTGGTCCCGATGGTCGGCAAGGACGGCGGCGGCGCGATGCTGTCGTTCGGGTTCTGACGGACGCCCGGGCCCGGGCACCTTCTCAGCGCTTCTTCCGGGAGACCTTCGTCGCGGGGATGGTGACCGGCCGCAGGTCGCGCCACCAGGCGCCGCGGTCGGACATCAGGGACTCGATCTCGTCCACGGTCTTCGGCACGTCGGTCAGCACGCGACGACCCTTCGGCGTCACCAGCACGTCGTCCTCGATGCGGACGCCGATGCCGCGCAGGGCCTTCGGGGTGGCCGGGACGTCGGCGAAGTACAGGCCGGGCTCGACCGTGATGACCATGCCTGGCCGCAGCGGGATCGACGCGCCGTCCACGAAGTACGGGCCGACGTCATGCACGTCCATGCCCAGCCAGTGGCCGATCCGGTGCATGAAGTAGGGCCGGAAGGCGCCCGTCTCGATCAGTTCTCGAGGCTTGCCCTTCAGGGCGCCGAGGTCGATCAGGCCGTCCACCAGCACCTTCAGGGCGGTCTCGTGCACCCGGGCGTACGTCACGCCGGGACGGATGGCCGCGATCGCCGCCGATTGCGCCTTCAGGACCCATTCGTAGACGCGGCGCTGCATCGCGCCGAAGCGGCCGCTGGCGGGGAAGGTGCGCGAGATGTCGGCGGACACCAGGCCGATCTCGGCGCCGGCGTCGATCAGGACCAGGTCGTCGTCGGAGATCGTCGAATCGTTGCGGATGTAGTGCAGCGTGGCAGCGTTGGCGCCCGCGGCGCAGATCGTCTCGAACGAGACGCGCGGGGAGCCGCGGCGTCGGAACTCGAACTCGACGACGGACGCCAGTTCGCGCTCGGACATCCCCGGGGCGCAGGCCCGCATCGCGGCGACGAAGCCGTGCGAGGTGATGTCGCAGGCGGCCTGAAGGTCCCGGAGGTCCGGATCGTCCTTGACCAGGCGCATCTCGCGAAGGATCCGCCGCGGGTCGACGACCTCCCACGGGCCGCAGACGCCCTTGCGGGCCTCGCCCTTCAGCGTCTCGACGACCTGCATGACGCGGGCGTCGAAGGCGGGTTCCAGGCCCAGTTCCAGGTACAGGCGGGGCTGGTTGGTCAGCAGCGCGGGCAGGCGCTCGAAGAAGGTGGCGGAGTCGAACGACTCGTCGGCGCCGAAGTCCCGCATGGCGCCTTCGAGGCCGGCGCGGCGGCCGACCCAGGTCTCCATCTCGGGGTCCCGGGGCAGGACGAACAGGAGATAGCGCCGGTCCTCGCCCTTCCGGGTGAGGACTGCGTACGCCTCGGCCTCCTCGAAGCCGGTCAGGAGGAAGAAGTCGGAATCCGGGCGGTAGGGGTGGTCCACGTCGCCGTTGCGGCGCAGGACGGGCCAGGACTTGAACACGGCCACGCCGTCCTCCATGGAGTCCAGGAAGCGGCGACGGCGATCGGCGAAACGGTCCTGCATGAGGTGCTCCAAGACAGGTCGCCGTGGAAGTACCACGACCCGCCCGGGAGTGTCCACCTCCTCTCAATTCAGGGACAGTCACCATTATTGGTGACGCAACCATGCGAAGTTACACAGACCAACTGTCGGGAAGGGGCCCCGTCCCCCGGAGTCACGGTGCGAGGGGAGCGAGGGGTTCCTGCAGCAGGCCGTCCAGGGTGGGCAGGAGGGCCCGGAAGACGATGTCGGCGTGTCGGGTCACGCCGTCGCCGTCCAGGTGGCAGATGTCCGCGAACATGCCGGGCAGGGGGGACAGGGCCGACGCCGTGTCCAGCAGGGGAAGACCTCGCCGGGAGGCCGCCTGGCGAACGATTGCGTTGAAGGCGTCGACCCGGGCAAGGTACTCGTCCAGGGAGCCCAGGGCCGGCCAGAGATGGCGGATCTCGTGATCGTGCACCGCACGCACCTCGGCAGGATCCCCGGAGGGAGCGGCCAGGGTCGAAAGGACCGGGCGGATGCCCAGAGCCTGCAGGGAGTCCAGCAGGGCGTCGAGGTCCGCGGCCAGGCGGGCCTGCACGATCGCATCGACCGCGGCGCGATCCGTCGGCGAGGATAGCGGATCGGCCAGCCGGGAAGACAGCAGATCCAGCAGGCCGCGGGATGCGGGCGGGATCCGGAAGGCCAGCCGGGTCGTGACGGGAAGGCCGATCTCCTGCGCCCGCTGGGCACGGGCGCGGGCGACCGCGAACAGGAGGTCGTTGCGCCCGAGGTAGACCACGGCGAGGTCCGGGTGCCAGGCTGGAAGGAACCGGTTCGCCAGCAGCGTCACGGCCGGCAGATCGGCAGCCTGGGCGCCGAGGTTCGCCACCTCGACGCGTCCCGGGCCGTAGCGCCGATCCACCAGCGCCTGCAACGGCCCGGGATAGCCGCCCCAGGTGGTCGAGTCGCCCAGGCAGGCGATGCGGAGGGTCCCGGGTGCGGGGGCATCGACGGCGGGGGGCTTCGGGAAGGCGGAACGCGGGAAGTCTGCCCATCGGGCCCAGGCCGGGGGGGCGTCGCCGGCCGGGATCGGCGCCCATCGAGTCCCCGCCGGGGCGAACAGCAGGGACACGTCCCACGTCGGGGCGTCCCGCGAAGCAGCCAGCCGCTGGGCCGTGCGCGTCACCCGGTGAAGGTCGTGCAGGAAGGCGGCATAGGTCGCGACACGTGTCACGGCCTCGGCCAGCAGCAGCAGCGCGACGGCGATGATCGCGCCCGCGAGGACGCGCGTCCGGATTCCCCGCGATCGCGTGGTCATCGGCGCCCCCCCGCCCGTCCCCGCCGGCCGAGGCTATGCCAGGGCCTGTGCCAGGTCCTCCAGCAGGTCGTCCACGTGCTCGATGCCGACCGACAGGCGGCACAGGCCGTCCGTCAGGCCGCTCTGGAGACGCAGTTCCAGCGGGATCGAGGCATGGGTCATGATGGCGGGGTGCTCGATCAGCGACTCGACGCCCCCCAGGGACTCGGCCAGGGTGAACACCCGCACCCGCTCCAGGAAGCGGCGCGCCGCCTCCAGGCCACCGGCGATCTCGAAGGACAGCATCCCGCTCATCCCGGACATCTGGGACTTCGCCAGCGCGTGCTGGGGGTGGGACGGCAGCCACGGGTAGATCACCCGATCCACCTTGGGGTGGGATTCCAGCCAGGAGGCCACGGCCAGCGCGTTCGAGAAGTGCCGCTCCATGCGGACCGAAAGCGTCTTCAGGCCGCGCAGCGTCAGCCACGAGTCGAACGGGCCGGTGCACGCGCCCACGGCGTTCTGGCAGAACTTCAGCCGCGGGAACAGGTCCTCGCGCGAGGTGACCAGCGCCCCGCCTACCGCGTCGCTGTGGCCCCCGATGTACTTGGTCGTCGAGTGGACGACGATGTCCGCTCCCAGCGCCAGGGGATTCTGGAAGAAGGGGCTGGCGAAGGTGTTGTCGGCGACGACGATCACGTCGTGCGCCTTGCCGATCGCCGCGATCGCCCGCAGGTCCACGATTTTCAGCAGCGGGTTCGAGGGTGTCTCCAGCCAGATCAACCGCGTCTTCGGCGTGATCGCGGCCTCGACACGCGCCGGATCCCGGACGTCCAGGAAGGTGAACTCCATGCCGCAGTCCCGCCACACCTTGTCGAAGATGCGGAACGTGCCGCCGTACACGTCGTCCATGCAGATCACGTGGTCGCCGGCCTTCAGCAGGTTCATGACCGTGTTGGTCGCCGCCAGGCCCGACGCGAACACCAGTCCGTGCGCACCGCCCTCCAGGGCCGCGATGGCCTCCTGCAGCGCGTCCCGCGTCGGGTTCTGGGTGCGCGTGTACTCGTAGCCGGTGTGCACGCCCGGGGACTTCTGGGCATACGTGGATGTCTGGAAGATCGGCACCACCACGGCGCCGGTCCTCTCCTCGGGTTCCTGCCCGCAGTGGATCGCCTTCGTCTCGAACCGCATGGCTACACCTTCGCGTAGAAGTCGATCAGGTCGATCTTGGTCACGATGCCGCACAGCGCCTCGGGCTGGGGGGCCGCGCCGCAGCGCACCAGCACGACGTCGCCGCCCAGCATGGCGTCGTTCACCCGCGCCAGCGGCACGTCGCGGTCCACGACCACCGCCTTCTTCAGGCGAACCGTCTCGACCGGGTCGAAGATGCGGCGCGGGTCGCCCAGGATGTGGGACAGGATCGTGCCCTCGGACACCACGCCAAGGCATTCGGTGCCGCGTACCACGGGGGCCTGGCTGATGTCGTTCTTCTTCAGGAGGTCCACCACGATCGACAGCGGGGTGCCCGCCTCGACCGTGGCCAGGTCCAGGTGCTTGCGCTGCAGGACGTCGGACACGGTCGGCTCGTCCCTGGCCTCGTCCAGGAAGCCGTTCAGCCGCATCCACTCGTCGTTGTAAAGCTTGGAGGTGTAGCGGTCGCCGGAGTCCGGCAGCAAGGCCACCACCACCTGGTCGGGGCGCATCGCGGCCGCGATCCGCGCCGCCACGTGCACCGCCCCGCCCGAGGAACCGCCGCAGAACAGCCCCTCCTCGCGGGCCAGCCGCCGCGTCATCTGGAAGCACTCGCGGTCGTTGACCTGGAAGACGTCGTCCACCACCGACAGGTCCAGCGCGCCGCAGATCATGTCCTCGCCGATGCCCTCGACCTTGTAGACGTGCGGGTCGCAGGGCTTGCCCGTCTTGAAGAGGCTGTAGTAGACGCTGCCGATCGGGTCCACGCCGATGACCTGGATCTCCCGGCGGCGTTCCTTCAGGTAGCGACCGATCCCGCTGACCGTGCCGCCCGTGCCCATGCCGATCACCACCGCGTCCACCAGGCCGTCCGTGTCGTCCCAGATCTCGGGGCCCGAACTGCGGTAGTGGGCGTCGATGTTCCGCGGGTTGTGGTACTGGTTGACGTAGAAGCTGTTCGGGGTCTCGGCCGCGATGCGCTTGGCCGTCTCGTAGTAGCTGTCCGGGTGGTCGGCCGGCACGTTTGTCGGCGTCACGACGACCTTGGCCCCGAACGCGCGCAGGAAGTTGATCTTCTCCTGGCTCATCTTGTCGGGCATCGTCACGATCAGCCGGTAGCCCTTGACGGCGGCGATCAGCGCCAGGCCCATGCCGGTGTTGCCCGAGGTGTTCTCGACGATCGTCCCGCCGGGCTTCAGAAGGCCCTCCTTCTCGGCCGACTCGATGATGTGCAGGGCCATGCGGTCCTTCGTGGAACCGCCCGGGTTCAGGTACTCGAGCTTCCCGAAGAGGCGCGCGCCCTTCGGATCCGGGATGCGGTGCAACTGGACCAGGGGAGTGTGGCCGATCACCCGCAGGACGTTGTCGTAGATTCGCATGGTCTGTCTTCCTGTCAGCAGCGACCCGGGCGTTATCGCGCAGGGACGGGTCCGGAGTCAACCGGGTGTTGCGGGGAATTCCACGGGACAGGCGTCGATGAACCCCGAGGCAGGCCCCGGCTAGCGGGGTTCCTGGGGCGCAAGCACCGCGGCGCCACGGGCCGACAGCACGCCCAGCGACAGCGGCGAGGACACGGCACTGCGCGAGTGCGAGGTACCGGCCAGGAGGTCGGTGAAGCGGGTCGTCGAGCCCAGGAATGCGGCGGGCAGCGTCAACGGGACCGGGCTGTCGGCGAACGACCACGCCACCCAGAGGGTCTCGCCGCCGCCCTGGCGTCGCAGGACGACCGTGCCGGGCGGCATCCCGGCCGGGTCCAGCAGGGCCGTCGAACCGGACGAAAGCGCCGGGTGGGCGCGGCGCATCTGGACCAGGCGCCGGTACCATGACAGCAGGCTGTCCGGGTCGTCGCGCTGCCCGGCCACGGTGGATGGCCGCGACGCGTCCTGCGGGGGCCACCACGCCTCGACGGCGCCGGTGAACCCCGCGTTCGGGCCGTCGTCCCACTGCATCGGGCGTCTCTTGTCCATGTCGTCCGGGGTCGGGCCGTTGCGCATCCCGATCTCCTCGCCGTAGTAGATCCAGGGCGTGCCGGGCACCGTCATCAGCACCGTCGCGGCCAGGCGCAGCGCGGCATCGCCCCGATCCTGAAGCACCGTGGCGACGCGGGCCTGGTCGTGGTTCGACAGGAAGACGCCGGTCGCGGCCTCCGGCGGGAAGGCCTGCAGCCGGCTGCACAGCGCCGCGCGGACCCCGGCACCATCCCCGTTCAAGATACCGTCCTTCACTGCCTGCGCGAGGTCGAAGTCGAAGGCCGCCTGGAGTTCGGGACCGTCCTTCCCGGACAGGTAGGGCGCGACGACCTCCGGTTTCTCCCAGATCTCCCCGACCAGCAGGCTACCGGGACGCGCGGCATCGGTCGCGGCCCGCAGGTCCCTCAGCACCTCGTGGGTCCCGGCCGTGTCCGCCTGGCCCGCGCCCGGCCCGTCCTCGACCAGGTACCTCGCCGCGTCCAGCCGGAAGCCGTCCAGGCCCCGACCCAGCCAGCCCCGGGCCGTGTCGAGCATCCGCGCCCTCAGCGACGGGTTCTGCCAGTTGAGGTCCGGCATCCCGCCCCAGAACAGCGCGTAGTACCAGGCATCGCCGAAGGGGATCCAGACGGGTCCGCCGCCCCACGGTCGCTGCCAGGCCAGGAACGAGTCGCTCCACACGTACCAGTCGCGGTGTGCCGAGGCGCGCGACCTCCTCGCGTCGGCGAACCATGGGTGGGCGTCCGACGAGTGGTTCAGCACGAGGTCGGTGATCACCCGGATGCCGCGGGCGTGTGCCCGGACCAGGAAGTCCTGGAGGTCCGCGTCGGTGCCGTACGCCGGGTTCACCCGGTCGTAGTCCGTGACGTCGTAGCCGTGGTACGAGGGGCTGGCCGCGATCGGCATCAGCCACAGGAGGTCGATCCCCAGGTCGTCCGCGGTCGCGTCGTCGCCGTCGTTCAGGTAGTCCAGCCGCTGCGCCAGGCCCTTCAGGTCGCCGATCCCGTCGCCGTCGGAGTCCTGGAAGGAGCGGACGAACACCTCGTACCCGACGGCCCGGTGGTGCCACGAGGGGTTCGCGGGGCCGGCCGCGCTGCAGAGGACGGGGTCGTCCGGGGCAGAAACCTCGGGCGGCGTCGAGTCGACCCGGGCCCCGGCACAGCCGGCCAAAGCGATCGAGCACAGCAGGGCGGGAATGCGCCGCGGCGGGAAGGCAGGCTGCCCGGGGGCGTCGCGCACGAGCGGACCTCGCGGGAATCCATGCGCCAGGATACGGGAGGCCGGCCGGGAACGGAAGGTGCGGAGATCAGTTCGACGCGGCGGCGCAGTCGATCGACAGGTACTGCACGCGGGGCGTCAGCAGCAGCGACAACGGCGATCCGAACGCCGGGCCGACGATCGCGTTCCCATCCTGGTCGAAGAGGGAGAAGGCGGTCGCGCAATCCGGCAGCGGCAGCGACAGTTCGAAGGTGGTGTCCGGTCCGCCTTCGTCCTGGCCGTCCAGGCGGACGTCCGGGGCCTCGCGCCCGTCCCACAGGGCCATCCGGATGGCGCCGGCGTCGTTCAGGAAAACCAGGGCGTACACGTCGTTGGGCAGGCCCAGGTACGGACCCAGGTCGCGGGCGAACCGGCAGTCGTGAAGGAACGCCCCGGCCGCCTTGACCGAGAACCACGCCGGCTTGGGGTTCCGCACGGAATCGTCGTCGCCGGGATAGGACCACAGGCCGAAGAAGTTCTCGTGGGGCCGGATGCCGCCGGATTCCGGCGCATCGTCCCAGAAGGTGTACCAGTACCAGCCCTCCACGCCGTCGCGGGCGGACAGCAGGAGGCTGCGAGCGGCATAGGAGGCCACCTGCGCCTCCGTCAGTTCGTAGGTCGGCCAGCCAACCTCGGTGAACAGGATGGCCTTGTCGCCGCAGCCGCCGTTCGCGAGGATCTCCCGGGCCAGGGTCGTCATCGACGTCTGGCTGCGCTTGAACGTGTCGTAGGCGATCTCCTCGTCGTGCTCGGGCGGGTCGAACTGGAACCAGGTGTAGGGGTGCAGCGCCACGGCGTCGAACGCGTCGCAGACCGCGGGCCGGGCCTCCAGGGCGCGCCGCAGGAAGCCCCACGTGTCCAACAGTTCCACGTCGTCGAACGAGGCCATCCCGCCGAAGACCACGCGGGCGCCGGGGCAGGCCTCCCGGATCTTCGCGGCCGACGCGATCACCAGGTCGGAGTACTTCGCCGGGTCCGGCGGGATGTGCCAGAAGCGGGTGATGTTCTGTTCGTTCCACAACTCGAAGTCCTTCGTCTCGTTGCAGAACTGGGCGGCCATGTGGCCGGCGTAGTCGGCGTAGAGGTCGACGTCCAGGGTTCCGTAGATGTCGGGGTCCTCCTGCGCCCAGTCGTTGCCGTAGGCCAGCAGGGGCAGGACCGACACGCCATGCTCCCGGGCCAGCGTGAAGGTCGTTTCGACCCGGTCGAAGCGCCAGTCGTCGTCGGCCGGCTCGACCTGGTTCCAGCGCATGCCGCGCCGGATCCGGAACCCGTCGAAGTCCACGTACTGGTCGAACTCGAAGTCCCTCTGGGGGTCCTCGCCCGGGTCGTTGCTCATGTGGCTGGCCACGCCGACGATGCGGCCGACCGGGTTGCCGGTCCCGGCCAGGCCGGCCCAGGGGTCGCCCAGGGAGGCGTCCTCGGGAACGTCCGCAACCTCGCCCGGAAGGTCCAGGGCCTCGGCCTGCGCGTCGGTCGCGTCCTCGGAGGGATCGTCCGCCGCGTCCTGGGCGGCATCGGGCGCAGGGTCGTCCGGGCGATCCGCCTCGATCCCGTCCTCCGGGGAAGGACCCTCGGAGGCGTCCAGGATGTCCGCCTGGTCGGGCAGGTCGCCCCCGGACGCGTCCTTCGTCCCCCCGGAGGAACCGCACGCCAGTGCCAGAATCGCCAGCGCGGGCAGGACCCGCTTGCCCAAGGTCGTCATCGTTCGAATCTCCGTTGCGCAGGTTTCAGGTCAGTTCCAGGAAGCGTTCCTCCAGGCTGCGGCCGCGCACGACCGATCCGACGGTCGCGCCGCAGCCCAGCAAGGCCCCCAGCGCCTCGCTGATCGCGTCCTCGACCGGCTCGCCCGGCCGGGGCCTCAAGGTCAGCCGCAGCGACAGGCCGTTCGCGGCGATCTCGACCGATCCCACGCGGGGTAGCGCCCGCAGCACTCCTGCCATGTCGTTTCCCGCGCGTCCCAGCCGCACCAGCACCTGCTGGTCCTGGCCCGTCAGGTCTGCCAGCGAGGACTGCGCCACCAGTTTCCCGTGGTCGATGATCGCGGCGTGATCGCACAGGTCCTCGACCTCGGCCAGGTTGTGGCTGCTGACCAGAACCGTCGAGCGTCCCGACATCGCGCGGATCATCTGCCGCACGGTGTGGGCGTTGCGCGGGTCCAGGCCCTCGGTCGGCTCGTCCAGCAGCACCACTTCGGGCGCCCCCAGGAACGCCTGCGCGACCCCGAAACGCTTGGCCATGCCGTGCGACAGGGCCCGGCCACGCACCCCGCGGGCCTCCAGCAGGTCGACGGCCGCCAGCACGCGCTCGGTCTCGGCGACTGCACGTTCCGGCGACAGTCCCTGCAGTTCGGCCAGGAACTGCAGGCTGTCCTGCAGGGTTCGCTCGGGGTGGAACCGCGCGTCCTGCGGCAGGGCGGCCATGCGGTCGCGCGGCAGGTCGGACAGCGGGCGTCCCAGCACGGTCGCGCAGCCCGCGGAAGGCCGCACGAAGCCGCACAGCATCGCGAACGTGGTCGTCTTGCCGGCGCCGTTCGGTCCCAGGAACCCGAAGATCGATCCGGCCGGGACCGTGAACGACAGGTCGTCCACCACGGCGCGGCCGGCGTACCTCTTGGTCAGTCCCTCGGTGCGGATGGCGACGTCCATCAGAGATCCCTCCCGCGCAGGCGGGCATAGGCACCCGCCAGGAAGGCCGCGCCGAACAGGACGAACATGGCGGCATGGCCGGCCACGGCCAGGAGGCCCGGCGACCACAGGCCCAGTTTCCAGGCGGAAGGCGACAGGTACCCGATGGTCTCCTGGCCGGACAGGATGCCCAGGCCGATCAGGACGCCCACCATCACCGCCAGCGACAGCCCGGCGCCGTCGACCAGGGACGACACCAGGGCGGCCAGCGCGATGTAGCAGAAGCCGAAGGGAATCGTCAGCAGCCAGAAGCGCAGCAGTTGCGCGGCCGCGGGCAGCAGGTCGAAGACGGGCAGCCGGATCCAGGCGTACACGAACAGCGCGACGTTGGCGGCGACCGTGACCGCCAGGAACAGCAGCCCGTGCGACACCATCTTCCCCGCCAGCAGCGACAGGCGGGAGGTGCGCAGCAGCACGTACCGGGCGGACCGGTGGTTCACCTCGGAGTTCACGATGTCGTGGCTGACCAGGGTGATCAGCAGCGGCAGGAACGTCAGGGTGGTCCAGAAGAAGCCCAGCAGCACCAGGGGCATGTGCAGCAGGTGCCGGGCGATCTCCTCGTCCCCTCCCGTCAGCTGGCCCAGCGCCTCGTAGGCCTTCGGGGCGTCGCTCTTGAAGGCGGACATCGCGTCGGCCGCGTCGATCGCGGAGCGGGCCATCTGGATCTTGTCGCCGAACTCGGTTTCCAGCCATACCAGGACGCCCCCGGTGGCCAGGGCGCCGGCGAGGTAGATCAGCAGCGCGACCAGGGCCCGCCGGGTACGGATCGCGGTGAGGATGTCGAACCGCGCGATCTTCCAGGTGTTCTGCAGCACTCGCATGGCGCGCCGCCGTTCCGGGACGCGGGAATCATAAGGCTTCGCGCCGGAAAGAAAAGGAGGAAACACCCGGCCAGGGCCTACATCTGCCAGACCAGGAGCCGGCACTCGATGTCGCCGTTGAACAGGATCTGCCACCGATCGGGAGGACGACGGAAGGCCGCCTCGATGGAGCGCGAGCCGGCCAGCACCGCGACCCGGTGGCCGGGCATCGCCTTCATCGCGTCGGCCATGCCGCGGTAGAGGGCAGGGTCGGCGTCCAGGCGCTCGCCGTAGGGAGGGTTGCAGATCACGAATCCGGCGGGGGCGCCCGGCGGCGGGCCGGATTCGGGGGCAGGGAAGGGCGCGAGGGCGGACACCGGTCCCGCCTCGAACCGCACGACCACGCCGGCCTTCAGCGCGTTGGATCGCGCCAGGTCCACCGCCCCCGGGGCGATGTCCCGTCCCAGGATCACGGGGCCGTCCGGCCGGCGGGCCGCCCGGGCGGCATCGCGGAGATCCCGCATCCGCGCGCGGGAGGTCGCGTCGTGCGAAGCCCACCGCTCGAAGCCGAACCGGGTCCTCAGCAGGCCCGGAGCGATGTTGTGGGCCCACAGCGCGGCCTCGATCGGGATCGTGCCCGAACCGCACATCGGGTCCACCAGCGCGGTGGCGCGGTCCCAGCCCGCCAGCCGGAGGACCGCGGCCGCCAGGGTCTCCTTCAGCGGCGCCTCCAGGTGGGCGGCGCGGTAGCCCCGCCGGTGCAGCGACTCGCCGGAAAGGTCCAGGTACAGCGTCGCGCGGTCCCGGGCGATGTGCACGAACAGCGCCACGTCCGGGTCCTTGCGGTCCACGGAAGGGCGGCTACCGACGCGGTCGCGGATCCGGTCCACGACGGCGTCCTTCGTCTTCTGGGCGATGAACCCCGTGTGGGTCAGGCCGCCGGACCGGCACGAGGCGGACACGGCCAGGGTCTGCGAAGGCGTCAGGAACGGGTCCAGGTCCACCGCGCGCACGCCGTCGTACAGGGCCTGGCCGTCCGGGGCGTCGAACCGGGACAGTTCGGCCAGGATCCGCACCGCGATCCGGGAGTGCAGGCAGGCGTACCAGCCGTCCTCCCATCGCCCCTCGAAGTGCACGCCTCCGCGATCCGCCCGCACGTGGAACAGGCGCAGTTCGCGAAGCTCGTCGCGAAGCGCCCCCTCGGTGCCCCTGGCGGCGGTCGCGAAGAACGGGACGGGCCGGTCCGGGCCGTTCACGCGGTCCTCCAGGCGCCGGCATGGGCCTCGGCGAACGCTGCCAGCGGCGTGGCGGGGCGGCCCAGGACGGTCTCCACGTCCGGCGTCACCGGTTCGCAGTACCCGGCGCGGATCAGGCGGTAGAAGACCACCAGCCGCTCCACCCATTCCGGCGGGAAGCCGGCCCTGCCGAGGGCCGCACGCGCGGCGTCCTCGCCGAGGGGCACGTACCGGATCTCCCGGCCTGACGCGACCGAGAGGATCCGCGCGATCCCGTCGTGCGACAACGCCTGGGGTCCGGTCAGCGTGTAGGCCCGACCGGCGTGCCCGTCGGTCGAAAGGACCCTCGCCGCCACCTCCGAGATGTCCGCGGCGTCGATGTAGGAAATCTTCGCGTCGGCCGCGGGCAGGGCGAAGATTCCCTGCGCGCGGACCTGGGCCTGCACCGTCCCCGAGGCCAGCATCTGCATGAACCAGTTGGGGCGAAGGTGCGTGAACTGGAGACCCGAGTCCTCCAGGTGCAGTTCGATCTTCCGCAGCGCGAAGTCGGGACGCATTTCGGTCCCCATCGCGGTCAGGTTGCAGACCTGCCGGACGCCCCGGGCCTTCATGGCGTCGATCAGCGGGATGGACCAGCGGTCCGAATGCTCGTCGCCGGGACGCGCGATCAGGAAGGCGCGATCCACCCCCTCCAGGGCTCCCGGGAACGTATCGGGCCGCTCCAGGTCGAATTCCACCCATTCCATCCCGCCGCCGTGCCCGCTGCCATGCGAATCCGGCCGCCGCGTGGCCGCGCGGACCTTCCGTCCCGCGCCCGCAAGCCGGGCAGCCACGCCGCCTCCGACCAGCCCGGTCGCGCCCAGCACCAGGACCTTCCCGTTCATGGCTCCCCCCCTGTTTCGAAGAACGCGTTCAGGCCGGCCAGGTGGTACCGGGACAAGGCGGCGATCGCGTCGCGGATCGCGGCCTCGTCCGCCTGGCGGGCCAGGATCTCCGCCAGCGCGTCGAACTGGTGGGCGTACAACCGCTGCAGGAGGAAGCGCCTGGCCGGGGTCAGGCAGACGCCGGGGCGGGTCTGCCGGAAATGATCGACGGCCCGGGACGCGACCCGCCGGACCAGCGAGGCGTGGAAGCCCTGGTTCCGCGTGCCGGCCGAGCGCCCCAGGAGGACCACGACCCGCAGCCGCTGGCGAAGGCAGAAGCCCAGCAGTTCCCCGGATGCCAGGTGGAAGTTCGAACCGGAGGGAAGGCTGCCGACGTCGTCCACGCCGTCCAGCGACCGGATGCGCCGATCCAGCAACCCGCGCAGGTCGCGGACGAACGACGGCGGGATCACCGCGTCGTACAGGTCGTCCTTCCCGGAATAGTAGCGGTACAGGTTGCCGGTCGAGACGCCGGCCGCGTTCCCGACATCGGCCATCGAGGCCGCCGCGAAGCCCTTGCGGGCGAACACCTTCATCGCGCCTTCCAGGATCCGATCGCGAACCTCGTCCTTCAGCCTCTGTGCCATCCGCCGCCTGAATAGCGAACCCACAATTCGCTTATAGACCCCGCCGGGCGGACGGTCAAGGGGCGGGGATGGGAGGCTACAGGCCGGCCTTGATCCGCGGGACCTGGATCGAGGGTCCCGGACGGACGCACAGCCAGTCGAGGCCCACGAAAGACTCGCCGTCGATGACGGGGTCCAGCACCTCGCCATCCCGGGCGCGGACCTCCAGGGTCTCGCCCGCGAACTCGTGCCAGGTGCCGCCGGGGACCGGCTTGCCGGCCACCAGCCAGATCCATTTCCACGAGCACTCGGCGGGCGCCATGGCGCCGGCCACCAGGTGCAGCTTGCCCGGTTCGCCCGCGAACGGGAACAGTTTCATCGTGCCGAAGTCGATGCTGACCGCCCCGACGTGCAGGCCCTGGTACACCTCGTAGGGCAGGGCCCTCCCGTCGGCGATGACCTCGGCCCGGGTGCCGGACAGCAGGTGCCGCCCGTGCTCCTTCCAGTCCTCCAGCCAGCGGGCCCCCTTGAAGGGCAGGAAGGAGGCCAGGTGGCCGGCGCCGCTCTTGAACGCGATCTCGATGATGGTCCAGGCGTTGGGGTTCGGGGACTCGTAGTACTTCTCGAAGAACTTCTGGCCGACGCCGCCGATCGCCGTGGCGAAGCCGATCCGCCGGAAGGCGTTGACCCCGGGCAGGTCCCCGGCGCGATGGCCGAGGACCTCGAGGGTGGGCACCTCGACCAGATCGAATCCGGCCCCGTCCCGGACCCCGTCGACCAGGCGGCGGATCACCGCGTCGGATCGCCCCCGGATGCCGACGCGGCGCGCGACGAAGTCGATGGTGCCGCCGTTCGTGGGGACCAGGGGGAAGGGGAACGGGCTGGCGCCGTCCCACAGTCCGCGACCCTCCAGGACCTCGCGGCCCTCGTTCATCAGCCAGTGCAGCGTGCCGTCGCCGCCGTCCGCCACCCAGTACCGGCAGTCCTGGTCGATGAACTCCTCGACCACGCCGCGGACCTCGGACAGGTCCCCCGTGGCGCGCACCAGTGCGTCGTCCCCGGCGTACCGGTGCAGCCTCTCGATCCGGGCCATCCGGGCGCGGTTCCGCCTGGACTTCGGGTTGGTGATGATCCCGATGTTCGGGGCCAAGATCGCCCTCCTGGGTCGCGGGCGTCCGTCTTATCGCAGACGCCGGTCCCGATGGCAAGCACCGTCAAAGATAGCGCCTCAACACCCTCCGGCTGCGGGCGTCCAGGGCCTTGTGGTCCACGATGCGGAAACGGACCCCGTCCGACGCCGAGATCAGCAGCCCTTCCGCCCCCAGCCGCCGGACGTGGTCCTCGCTGGCCAGCAGGAAGCGCGTCCGTCCCCGGTCGGTCACGACGTGCCAGGCGGACGGTTCGCCGCCCGGGCTGACCTCGAGGATCCGGGTGATGACCGGCAGGAACTCACGCCGGGCCATTTCTCCCTCGATCAACTCGCGAATGGGCGTCGGCAGCCGCGTCAGGTCCTCGATGCACGCGACCTCGGCGCCGTGCGGGTCGCACAGCGAGATGCGCCGGGTGGGCGCGGAGAACGGGAAGCAGCGGACCGGAAACACGCCGACCAGCGGCCCGGCGCCGGGCAGGACGAGGACCAGCCGGCCGAACGCGTCCAGGGACAGCGAGGCGCGTTCCCCGTCGAAGGTCGGGACCGGGGACGTCTGGGGCAGGAGCGGGCGGTCCCGGCTGGCGGTGTCTTCCATCGGCACGTCTCCTAGGCGATGCCGGGCACGGGGGCAGGCCCCCCGGGATCCGGATCCCCCTCGATATCGCGGCGGTTCTGCGCCTCGTACAGGCTGCGGTACAGGCCGCCGGCCGCCAGCAGTTCGTCGTGGCTGCCGGACTGGACGATCCCGCCCTGGTCCAGGACGACGATCCGGCTGGCGTTGCGCAGCGTGCTGAGCCGGTGCGCGATGGCCAGGGTCGTGCGTCCGCGCACCAGGTTGTCCAGCGCCTCCTGGATCTGGATCTCGGTGCGCGTGTCCACGGAGGACGTCGCCTCGTCCAGGATGAGGATGCGCGGGTCGATCAGCAGGGCCCGGGCTATGCTGACGCGCTGGCGTTCGCCGCCGGACAACGTCTGGCCGCGCTCCCCGACGATCGAATCGTAGCCGTCGGGAAGCTGGAGGATGAACTCGTGGGCACGGGCCGCTCGGGCGGCGGCGATGATCTCGTCACGGGTGGCCTCGGGCCGGCCGTAGGCGATGTTCTCGGCGATCGTCCCGTAGAACAGGAACGGGTCCTGCAGCACGATGCCGATGTTGCGCCGGTACTCCAGCGTCGGGAACGCGCGGATATCCTCCCCGTCCAGCAGGATGGCGCCGTCGCTGACGTCGTAGAAGCGGCAGATGAGGTTCAGCAGGGTCGTCTTGCCGGCGCCGGTGGGACCGACGACGCCGACCATCTCGCCCGGCCGGATGGCCAGGGACAGCCCTTCCAGGATGCGCCGGTTCCCGAAGCGGAAGCCGATGTTCTTCAACTGCAGTTCGCCCCGCACCCGGCCGGGGTGGACCGGGTTGGCCGGCTCGGGGACGCTGGGCTGGCGGTCCAGCACCTCGAAGATGCGCTGGGCGCTGGCCGCGGCGCGCTGGGTGCTGCCGGCCATGCGCGTCATCGATTCCAGGCGGCTGTAGAAGCGCGCAATATACGCCAGGAAGGCGGTCAGGACGCCGACGGTGATGCGCTGGTCGTAGACGCGCCAGGCGCCGAAGGCCCACGCGACCAGCAGGCCCACCTGGTTCAGCATCGCGATCATCGGCCAGAAGAAGGTCCACACGCGGTTGACGCGGTCGTTCGCGGCGACGATCCGCCGGTTGACCTCCTTGAATCGTTCGACCTCGCGGTGCTCCTGGGCGAAGGCCTTCACGACGCGGACGCCCGGAATGGTGTCGGCCAGGATGCTGGTCATCTCGTCCCAGGCGCGGTAGCCCCGGGCGAATCCCTCGGTCAGCCGGGTGCGCGTGACGTAGGTGAACCACGCGACCAGGGGGAAGGTGCACAGCGTCGCCAGCGCGAGGATCGGGTCCATGTAGAACAGCATGAACGCCGTCCCGACGATCATCAGGGCGTCGGCGGTGAAGTCCGTGACCGTGTCGGACAGGAAGTAGCAGATCCGGTCGGAGTCGCTGCTGATGCGCGACACCAGGTCGCCCGTGCGCTTGGCGCCGAAGTAGTCCAGCGACAGCGAATGCACGTGTGCGTAGGTGGTGTTCCGGAGGTCGGCGGAGATCCGTTCGGAGGTCCGGGCCAGGACCCATCCCTGGGCCCAGCCCAGGCCCCACGCGGCCAGGGCGGACCCCAGCATCCCCAGAAGGTACCAGGGGACGGCGGAGAACGGTTCGCTCCGGTTCCGCCTCAGGTCGTCCAGCCGGGCCTCGCGCTCGACCTCGCCGATCGAGGGATCCTCGCGGACGATCTTCACCTGCTCCTGGTATGGCGAAAGGATGTCGTCCACCAGCGGCCACGTCAGCAGCGGGGGGACCAGGCCGGCAGCGGTGGTGGCCAGCGTCAGGGAGATGCCCAGCACCAGCCACCAGGCGTGCGGGCGGGCGAAGCGCAGCAGGCGGAAGAGGGTCCCGACCCGCGGCGCCTCCTCGCGGCGCAGGGCCTCCGGGACTTCGGGCTCGCCGGCAGGACGGGAGACGTCCGCGGACGACGCCGTGGGCTTGCGGCCGGCGCGCAGGCTGTCCCAGGCGTCCAGGAGGCCGGTGACCTCCCGGGCGCGCCCGAGGGTGTAATGCCAGCGGCCCAGCAAGCCCAGGGTCGAGACGACCTGAAGGGTTCCCAGGCCGCCGCGATCGCCGGCGGACAGGCCGGAGACGTCGGACAGGGACCAGGCGTCGAGGGTGCCGGGGGCGCCCAGGCCGGGCAGAGACAACAGGCGGCGGTCGGTCAATGCCACCCGGCCTTCGCGGAACTCCAGGCGGGGGCCCAGGTCCAGGCGGGCGATGGCCAGAAGGTGCTCGCCCGGCAGGAGGTGCGGGGCGATCTCGTCCCGCGTCGTCCGTTCCGCGTCGTTGCGCGCGTCGCCGAGGTCGTTCAAGAAGGCTTCCGTCTCGCCCGCGCGAAGTTTACTTCCACGGGCCCGGCGAGTAAAATTCCGCCCGCGTCCGGCCCCGGGGCGGGGCGAGGGGCTGCGGAAACCCGACCCTCAAGTCGAGGGATACTCATGGAAATCCTGCGGATCCTGACCCTGCGGGGGCCGAATTTCTGGTCCCGGCGCACCTGCCTGGAAGCGCTGGTCGATCTCCAGGACCTGAAGGACTCCCCGTCGGACACGATCCCCGGCCTGTACGAGCGGCTGACGGCCTGGCTGCCCGGCCTGATCGAGCACCGCTGCGGTGTCGGCGAACGCGGCGGCTTCCTGATGAGGCTGCGCGACGGAACCTATGCCGGGCACATCCTCGAGCACGTCGCCATCGAGTTGCAGAACCTGGCCGGGACGCCCGTGGGGTTCGGCAAGGCCCGCGAGACGTCGACCCCCGGCATCTACAAGGTGGCCATCCGGTACCGCAACGAGACGGTCGGGCGCGCGTGCCTGCTGGAGGCCAGGGAACTGCTGATGGCGGCCGTCCACGACCGCCCGTACGACATCGCCGCGACGATCGTGCGCCTGAAGGAACGGGTGGACGACGCCTGCCTGGGACCCTCGACCGCGGCCATCGTCAACGCGGCCGAGGAGCGCGGCATCCCCGCGCACCGGCTGACCGACGCCAGCCTGGTGCAACTGGGACAGGGTGTCCGGCAGCACCGCATCTGGACGGCCGAGACGGACCAGACCGGGGCGATCGGCGAGTGGATCTCCTGTGACAAGAACCTGACGAAGACGCTGCTGCAGGCGTGCGGCGTGCCGATCCCGGAGGGACGCCTGGTGTCCGGCGCGGAGGATGCGTGGGAAGCGGCGCAGTCGATCGGCGTGCCCGTGGTGGTCAAGCCGCGCGACGCGAACCACGGCCGCGGCGTGTTCACGGACCTTTCCGGGCGCGAGGAGATCGAGAACGCATACCAGGTCGCGGTCAACGAGGGCAGCGGCGTCATCGTCGAACGGTTCGTCCGCGGCAACGAGCACCGGCTGCTGGTCGTGGGCAACCGGATGGTGGCCGCCGCCCGCGGCGAGACGGCGTGGGTCGTCGGCGACGGGCGATCGACCGTGCGCCAGCTGGTGACCGACCAGCTGGACTCCGACCCGCGCCGTGGTGCGAACGAGGACTTCCCGCTGAACTTCATCGAGCTGGACGACCCGGTGGTGGCGGCGGACCTGGCTCGCCAGGGGCACACCCGGCAGACGGTCCCGGCCGAGGGCCAGCGGGTGATGGTGCAGCGCAACGGCAACGTGGCCTTCGACTGCACCGACGAGGTCCATCCCGACGTGGCGGTCGCGGTGGTGCTGGCAGCCCGGATCGTGGGCCTGGACGTGGCCGGGATCGACGTGGTCACCACGGACGTGTCCCGGCCGCTGGAGGAGCAGGGGGGGGCGATCGTCGAGGTCAACGCCGGGCCCGGGCTGCTGATGCACATCCGGCCGGCATCGGGCAGGCCCCGGCCCGTGGGCGAGGCGATCGTCGACAGCCTCTTCGCGCCCGGGGAGAACGGGCGCATCCCGCTGGCGTGCGTCACCGGAACGAACGGGAAGACGGTGGTCGCGCGCCTGCTGGCGCACCTGCTGCGGCACGACGGGAGGCGCGTGGGCATGGCTTGCAGCGACGGCTTCTTCGTGGACCGGCGGGCGATCCAGCAATGCGACGGGGCCGACTCCGCCAGCGCCCGGAAGGTGCTGCTGAACCCGATGGTGGAGGCCGCGGTCCTGGAGGCCGGAGGGCCGGGGATCCTGAAGGAGGGACTGGGATTCGACCGGTGCGACGTGGCCGTGGTCACGAACATCGGGGAAGGCGACCACCTCGGCGTCAACGACATCCGGACGCCCGAGGAGGCGTTCATGGTCGAGCGTTGCGCGGTGGACGTGGTGCTGCCCAGCGGGACGGCGGTTCTGTATGCGGGGGATCCCCTGGTCGCCCGGATGGCGGGGCTTTCGGCCGGCAGCGTCACGTTCTTCACCGAGGACCCCGGGGACCCGGTCCTGGCGGCGCACGTCACGGCGGGGCTCAAGGGCGTGACCGTCCGGGAGGGCAGGGTCGTGCTGCTGGACGGCGAGGCCGCGACGGAGGTCGCGCCGGTCTCGACGCTGCCGGGCGGGGGACGCGTGCCGTACCTGGTCCGCGACGGGCTGGGCGCGGTCGCCGCCGCCTGGGCGATGGGCCTGGGCGCCGACCGGATCCGCGAGGGCCTGGCGTCCTTCGACGCCGACCGCGAGATCCCGGGCCGGTTCACCGTGATGGCCTGCGGTGGCGCGACGGTCATCGTGGACTCCTGCCGGAACCCGTCGGCGATCTCGGCCCTGGTGGAGGCCCTGGGAAACCTGCCGCCAGGCCGTCGTTCCATCGTCTACGCGGGCAGTCCGGGACGGCGGGACGAGGACCACGTCCGCGCCGGATTCCTGCTGGGCAGCGCCTTCGATCGGGTCCTCCTGTTCGACGCTGCGGGTCGCAAGGAACCTTCCACCGGGTCGTTCCGTACTCCCCTTCGACGCGGGATCGCGTCCGCCGGGCGAGGCGCGGAAATCCTTGAGATCGTCGACCGTCGCGAGGCCGTCCTGGCGGCTCTCGACCGCCTGGAGCCCGGCGAGGTCGTCGTGATCCAGGCCGACGAATTCCTGCCCGCGTCGTCCGTCGAGGGCGCCCGTTCCGGAATCGGGCAGCGCGAAGGTCGAGTTGCCTGATCCGTCGCCAATCGTGGCCGGACTGGTGGACATTCCATGGAAGTGACCCGAATCCGTGCACTGCGAGGGCCGAATCTCTGGTCCCGGCGGACCGCGCTGGAGGCGATCGTCTCCCTGCAGGGGACGGAGAGGTCGATCGGCGCCATCCCGGAATTCGAGGATCGACTGGGCGAGATCATGCCTTCGCTGGGCTGCCTGCAGCCCGCGGGAGACACCCATCCGGTCGGCCTGGCCCACGTGATCGAGAAGGCGACCCTGGGGCTGCAGGCCCAGGCCGGCAGCCCGGTGTTCTTCAGCCGCACGGCCGAGACGATCGACGAGGGCGTCTACCAGGTCGTCATCGAGTACGCGGTGGAAGAGGTGGGGCGGCTGGCCATGGACCTGGCGAGGGAACTGGTGCAGTCCGCCCTGGACGGGAAGCCGTTCGACCTGCAGGAGGCGCTGCAGGCCATCCGCGCGCTGGACGAGGACCTGCGGCTGGGACCCAGCACGGGATCGATCGTCCGCGCGGCGCTGGCGCGCGACATCCCGATCCGCCGCCTGAACGAGGGAAGCCTGGTGCAGTTCGGATGGGGCTGCAGGCAGCACCGGAAGATCGGAAGAGCGTCGGGTAGGGAAAGAGGGTAGATCTCGGTGGTCGCCGGA
>CALJUR010000049.1 GCA_937975765.1 uncultured Myxococcales bacterium | reverse complement strand
AATCGTTGAAAATGTAGTTGTACCAGAACTTCTTGGACCGGTCGGCGGTCAGGTCCACGTGGATGTGCTTGACCTGGGTGTACTCCAGCAGGCCGTGCGGGCCCAGCTCGCGGCCCACGCCCGACTGCTTGTAGCCGCCGAAGGGCGCCAGCGCGTTCAGCAGGTGGTAGTCGTTGATCCACACCGTGCCGGTGCGGATGCGCTTGGCCAGGTCGATGGCCCGCGGCACGTCCCGGCTGAACACCGCGCCGCCCAGCCCGTAGATGCTGTCGTTCGCCATCCGGATCGCCTCGTCCACCTCGTCGTACCGGATGACCGACAGCACCGGCCCGAAGATCTCCTCCTGGGCGATCCGCATGTCGTTGCGCACGCCGTCGAAGATCGTCGGTTCCACGAAGAACCCCTTCTCCATGTGGGTCGGCCGCCTGCCGCCGCACACCAGGTTCGCGCCTTCCTTCAGGCCGATGTCGATGTATCCCGTCACGGTGTCCAGCTGGGTCTTCGACACCACCGGGCCCATCGTCGTCTCGAAGTCCTGCGGGTCGCCGATCTTGATGTGGCCGATGCGTTCCACCATCTTGGCCATGAACTTGTCGTAGATGGACGCCGGCACGATGCAGCGCGTGCCGGACTCGCAGACCTGGCCCGCGTGGAAGAAGGTGCCGAACAGCGCGCCGTCCACCGCGATGTCCAGGTCGGCGTCCTCCAGCACCAGCGTCGGCGACTTGCCGCCCAGTTCCAGCGTGACCTTCTTGACCGTGTCCGAGGCCATCCGCATCACGTTGCGGCCGGTCTCGGTGGACCCCGTCAGCGCGACCTTGTCCACCATCGGGTTGGTGCACAGTTCCGGGCCCACGACCGACCCGGATCCCGTGACGATGTTGAAGACGCCGGGGGGCAGGTCGGCTTCGGCGATGGCCTTGGCCAGCTCCAGCGCGGTCAGCGGCGTGTCGGACGCGGGCTTCAGCACGATCGAGTTGCCCATGATCAGCGCCGGCGCGGTCTTCCACACCGCCATCATGAACGGGAAGTTCCACGGGATGATGCCGGCGCAGACGCCGATCGGTTCCCGGTTCACGAAGTTCCACGACACGAACGGGAAGTCCACCCAGGGCAGCGGTTCGTAGGTGGGCAGCGAGCCGCCCAGTTCGACCAGCAGCCGGAAGTGCTCGATGCCCACCGGCGCGTCCATCATCGTCGTCTTGCGGATCGTCGAACCGCCGTCCTTCGACTCCAGTTCCGCGATGTCGGCCTCCTTGTCCTTGAGGATCTGGAAGACCTTCATCAGCTTCGCGGCGCGGTCCTTCGGGCTCATGCCGGCCCAGGTGCCCTCGTCGAAGGACCGGCGCGCCGCCTCGATGGCGCGCCTCGTGTCGCCCTTGCCGGCGACCGGGACCAGGGCGATGGGTTCCTCGTTGCCGGGGTTGACGGTCGGCCGCGTCTCGCCGGACTCGGCGTCGCAGAACTTCCCGTCGATGAAGAGCTGGTAGCGCTCCATGGGTACCTCCAGGGGATGCGGTGAAGGCGATTGTACGACGGCAGGATCCGATGCAACAGGGGGGGCGGGCGCGCGCGGCCGTGCGGCGGGCCGTCCGGTGTCGGGGGGAGACCGCGGGGCCGCCGCGGCTTGTCACCGGCGGGGCTTTACAAGTGCCTTCCGCCCGGTGTACCCTTCGCCCCTGTTCGTTCCTTGACAGGGCGGAGTGGCCGAGTGGTCGAAGGCAGCGGTCTTGAAAACCGTCGGGCGCAAGCCCCGTGGGTTCGAATCCTACCTCCGCCGCCGGGAGATCCCGGTCTCCGCGACGTTCCTGGAGAGATGGCCGAGTGGTCGAAGGCGCTCGCCTGCTAAGCGAGTAGACGGGCTTCAACCTGTCTCGCGGGTCCGAATCCCGCTCTCTCCGCCGTGAAAGGAGGGGTTGAAATACGACCCGTCTGGTGCTAGGCTCTTTGCCGCTTTGTGGGCGCCCGTAGCTCAATTGGATAGAGCATCAGACTACGGATCTGAGGGTTGGGGGTTCGAGTCCCTCTGGGCGCGCCGGGATGCCGTCCGATCGCCGGGATGACCCGGGGGTCGGGCGGCTTCTTTTCTTTCGGCCTGTTGTCGCGATGAAGGACGAGAAGCTCCACGTCGCGTTCTCCTCGTTGGCCTGGGCCGTCGTCCTGACCTCCGCGAAACTGACGGTCGCTCTCATTACGGGGTCCCTGGGCCTCCTGTCGGAAGCGCTGCACTCGGCGCTGGACCTCGTCGCGGCGGGCATGACCGTGTACGCCGTGCGGCAGTCGGCCCGCCCGGCGGATCGCGACCATCCCTTCGGGCACGGCAAGTTCGAGAACTTCTCGGCCCTGCTGGAGACGATGCTGCTGGTTGCGACGTCGATCTGGATCGTCTACGAGGCGGTCCGGCGGCTGACCGACCCGGCCTTCACCGGCCCCGAGACCAGCGCCTGGGCGTTCGGGGTGATGCTGTTCGCGATCGGGATCGACCTGCACCGGTCGCGCGCCCTGATGCGCGTGGCGCGAGCGACCGGCAGCCAGGCGCTGGAGGCCGACGCGCTGCACTTCTCGTCGGACGTGTGGTCATCGACCGCCGTCATCGCGGGCCTGGGATTCTCGGCCCTGGGCTTCCCGCAGGCCGACCCGGTCGCGGCGCTGGTGGTGGCCGGGGTGGTGCTGCTGGTGGCGTTCCGGCTGGTGAAGCGATCGATCGACGCCCTGCTGGACAAGGCGCCGGACGGGGTGCCCGAGACCCTGCGCGCCCATGTCCTGGACGTGCCCGGCGTCGTCTCGGTCGGATCGGTGCGCGTCCGTTCCGTCGGGCCCGACCTGCACGTCGAGGTGGTCGTGAAGGTCGATGGTTCGCGGTCGCTGGCCTCGGCCCACGAGGTCGCCGACGCGGTCGAGGCCAAAGTGCGGGTGATGCACCCGTCGGCCCACGTCAGCGTGCACGTCGAGCCTGCGGCCACCCCTTCGCCGGCACGCCCATGACCGTCGCCCTCGTCTACCCGCCCCTGTGCGACCCGACCGCCCCCTACGTCTCCGTGCCGCTGCTGGCTGCCTGCCTGCGCCGGGCGGGGCTGGACGTGCTGGCGGTCGACGCGAACGCCGAGGCCGTGGACTGGCTGCTGCGCCGGGAGGTGATGGAGGGCTTCGCTGCGCGGGTGCGGCAACGGTTCTCGGACCTGGACGCGAGGCCCTCGCTGGGCCTGGCCGACCAGTTGGACCTGGTGCAGTTGTGGGAGGCGCTGCCGTCGACGGGACCCGTGCCTGGCGAGGTCGGCGAGGCGGTCGCGACGCTGCGCGACCCGGTGCGCTTCTTCGACCCCGACAAGTACGACCGGGCGGTGCAGGTCATGGGGGAGGCGGTCGGGCTGGCGGCCGCGGCCTGCGCCCCGCTGCGGCTGGACTTCGCTTCGTGGCGCACGCCGTTCTCCCTGCTGACCCCGGGCGAGATCCGGGGGGACGCCTCGCCGGGCCGCGACCCCTTCCACGGCTGGTACTCGACGGTGCTGGTGCCGCGGCTGCGCGAGGCGCGTCCCGGGGTGATCGGCATCTCCGTGGCCTTCCCGGGGCAGGTCCAGCCGGCCTTCTCGATGGCGTACGCGATCCGGGCCGCGATGCCCGGGGTGCACCTGGTGCTGGGGGGCCCGGCGGCCAGCCAGCTGCTGGCGCGGATCCCGGAGGCCCTCCGCGCGCCGGTGCTGGGGCCGTTCGACAGCGCGGTGGTGGGGGAAGGCGAGCGGGCCCTGGTGGAACTTGCGCGGGACGTGGAGGCCGGGCGGGCCCCCCGCGGCGTCGTGCCGGGCGGCCGCGATGTCGGTCTCGAGGACCTGCCGCCGCCCGATTTCGCCGGGATGGTGCCGGGGCCCTACCTGTCCCCGGTGCCGGTGCTGCCCTACGACGCGGCGCGCGGCTGCTACTGGGGGCGGTGCGCGTTCTGCCACTACGGGCCGGTGCCTGCCGGCACGGCGAGGTACCGGGAGCGCCCGGCCGGGACGGTCGCAACGCACCTGCAGGCGCTGTCCCGGGCGCACGGGACGCGCCTGTTCTACCTGTCCGAGGACACCCTGTCGCCGCGGGGTGCCCGGGCGCTGGCCGCGGCACTGCAGGAGGCCGGGGGCGGGATCCGGTGGGCCACGGACATCCGGCCCGAGCCGGCCCTGGACGAGGGGGCGTGCCGCGCGTTGCGGGACGGCGGCCTGCTGGCCGTGTCGATCGGGGTGGAGTCCGCCTGCCCGCGGATCCTGGCGAGAATCGACAAGGGCGTGAGGGTCCCGCAGGTCGAGGCCGCGTTGCGGGCGCTGTCGGCGGCCGGCGTGGCGGTCGAGGCGATGGCGTTCACCGGCTTCCCGGGGGAGACGAAGGCCGAGGCGCTGCAGACGGTGCGGTGGATCGGGAGGATGCGTCCGCACCTGTCCCTGTTCATCTGCGGCGAGTTCGCGCTGACGCACGGGTCGCGGGTGGCGCGGGACCCGGCCGCCTTCGACGTGGCCGAGACCTGGGAGGCCCGGGGGGACCAGCTGCGCACGGCGCTGTTCTGGCGGGGGCCGGGGGACGGGCCGGACCCGGAGGTCGACGAGGCGGTTGCGGTATTGTCCGGCCGCTGGCGCCTGCGCTCCTATCCCTGGGCCGGGTCGCTGTCCACGGCCCACACGCTGCTGTGGTACGACCGGTTCGGGCCGGGCGCCTTCAAGGGGGCTGCGGACCGTGCCGGCGGTGCCGCATCCGGACGCCGCGCCGCGACCCCGCGCACCCGGGTGCGCCTGCCCCGACCGCGGTACGACGTCGACGCGGTCGCCCAGGCGGCGTTCGCCGCGGACGCCGCGATCTGGGACCACCTGGTCCACCGGCGTCGCGAGGTGTCGCGTGCCGCGTGGGAGTCGGAGGCGGCTCGGACCCCTCCGGCCCTCCCGCGAGGCCGGTGACTCCCCCAAGGACAAGAGTGCCAGGAAAAGAGGGCCAGCCTCCCTTTTCCGATCCCGTCCCCGGGGCCTGGTTTGACATCCAGACGTGGCTTCGAATCATGAGGTCCGGTCCAGTCAAATCAAGGAATTCCGGTACGATGTGAGTGGATTTCCGGGGGAGTCGCCCCCTGAAATTGGAGGCTGTCCCTATTGATTGGGAGTCACTCGGCGCAGTCGTTCAGCACGGACTGGGGACCCATCGTGCCCGACGGCTGCGGGCGGTCGGCGAAGACGTCGCGGATCTTCATCTTCTTGCAGGACGGGTCCTTGGTGACCTCCAGGCCGCGCTCGGTCAGCGGGAACTCCTCGCCGGTCCACCGTCCCTCGTCCGTCGGCACGCCGATCGTGAACTTGTATCGGAGCATCGTGCCCGGCATGAACCCGAACGTGCGCGAGTAGACCAGGTCGTTCGCCGTCGCGTCGCCGCTCTTGCCGTCGTCCCGCAGGTCCACCTTGTTCGGGATCCAGTTCCCCAGCTTGTCGTGGTTGCCCGCGACGTAGACCTTGCCGGTCGGCGGCGGGTTCGGGATGTCGCCCCAGTTGTCCAGCGGGACCTTGGACCCGGTCGCGTCCACCTCGAACGTCACGTACACCAGGTTCGACGCGTCCTCGAACACGACCTTGCCGCCCAGGTTCGGCGCCGGGTCGATCGCTCTCGACGCGTCGCCCGCCACCACCTTGAACTCCAGGGGGTCGCCGCTGGCGATCTGCATCTGCGACAGCGGGACCGAGAACTCCAGCAGCCTGCCGCCCGTCACCGGCCCCCCCACCTTGGCCTGGCCCACCGCGGCCGCCGTCCAGCCTCCCGAGCCGTTCGCCGCCGACCACGTCACCGTCGGCGGCTTGGCGGTCAGGTCCGCCTTCAGTTCCCAGGCCGCCCCGCCCGTCACGAACCCCAGGTCCCCGCCCCAGCGGTCCGCCGCGTTGAACGGGTTCTGCTGGAACTGCCCGGTGGTGGCGTCCAGGATGTGCTTCTGGCTGAGGTACAACGCGAACTGGTACCCCGACGCCGCCTTGCTGAGGTCGTCGTTGGTCAGCACGGCCACGTAGAAGGTGTCGGCGGAGTACCCGTACTTGACCGAGGCGATCCGGTCGTCCGGGTTGGCCACCGCGCCCGAGTCGTTGTCGAAGAACAGGCCGCCCAGCGACCACTCGTCGGGGGGATTCTCCTTGCCGTCGATGGTCGGCGCGGACCCGGCCGCGAACGGCCCGGTCGGCGCCTTGGCCTTGGCCTGCACGATCGGCGCGAAATCCGGCACCGTCACCGGCGCCTGCCCGTTCAGCACCAGCGCGTCGTTCAAGTGCGCGTACATGCCGTTCAGGTGCGACCGGAACGCCAGGTCGAACGGGCTGTCGTCGTTGGCCGGCGAGGTCATGTCGTCGCCGTACCACCAGAACCAGTCCGACCCCTCGGCCGCGTAGATCTCCTCCCACGCCATGTAGGTGTGGAAACCCTTCTCGTCCGCCGTCGCGTCCGGCTTCGGCGCGGCCGGGTTGGGACGCGCCAGGCCGGCGACCTCCAGCGCCTTGCGGGCCCGCAGCAGGTACCCCCAGGCGGTGTTCTCCTCGGCCTCGCCGATCCACGTCGAGAAGGTGCCGCCGATCCACGACCCCGGCCACAGCGGCTCCAGTTCCTTGAAATCGTGGATCGGGTGGGGGGCCACGTTGCGCGACGGGTTGCCCTGGAGGTACTCGGACACGCTGACCGGCACGACCTCGCCGCCCTGGTAGCCGTCCTGCAGCGCCCGGTACAGCGCGTGGTGGAAGCCCTTGCCGTCGTGCTCCTTCGAGTAGGATTCCCAGGCGTTCTCGCCGTCCAGGATGATGGTGACCAGCCGGTCCGCGCCCCCGAACGTCGGCGCCATCCTCGAGATGTCGCCCATGAACTCGGCCGCCGCGTCGGTCCCCCGGTATCCCTGGAACTTGAAGCCCATCTTGTCCGACGTGTCGGTCACCCGGAAGACGATGGCCATCTCGTCGGTGGCGTCCCCGCCGTCGCCGGTCGCGGTGTCCGAGTCCAGCCGGTAGGGCTGGCACTGGAAGCACGTCGGCACGGTCTGGCCCATGTCCTGCAGCGTGTTCTGCAGCACCTGCTGGTCGGTCGCGATCCACCGGATGCCGTTGCGCACGAAGGCGTCCACGACCGCCTCGGCCACCGACCCCTCGCCGGGCCACATCCCCTTCGGCGCCTGCCCGAAGAGACCCTGGTAGAACGCCACCGCCTTCGCCACCTGCGCCCGCGCGTCGTCCGCGTACGAGAACCGGGTCGGCTTCGGGTCGTAGGGCTGCCCCTTCGCCATCAGGTCGGTGTCCGCGATCAGCGGCAGGATCGGGTGGTAGAACGGCGTCGTGGCGATCTCGATCTGGCCCGTCCGGGCGTCGGGGTCGTACCGCAACTTCTTGTGGATCCCCACGATGTTCTTCATGATCTTGAAGTTCTCGGCCACCAGCCGGTTGGCCAGCGCCTCGGCCGCGCCCGGGTCGTCGAACGCGAACGTGCACGCGGCCTCGCACTGCGTCCTGGCGTCGCCGGTCTTCGAGGCGCAGTTGGCGATGCAGGCGGGCTCCTTGTGCAGGCCGCCGACCGCCAGGGTGTACCTCCCGTGCGCGTCCCGGTTCACGACATCGGTCAGGTCCACGACCAGCCCGTCCGGCAGCGTCACCGGCCCGTTCAGGAAGTCCGGGTCCATCCACGCGATCTCGAAGTACAGTTTCAGCGCCAGCAGGTCGTCGCGCGTGTACGACGCGGGCGCGCGGTTCCGCAGGTCCAGGTACTCGGGGAACCACTGCATCAACTGGGCCGACGTGGACAGGCAGGTCCACGCCGAGTTGTAGAACAACTCCAGTTGCCGGTCGGTGGGCCTCGGCGCCAGGATCCCCTCGGGGTCCGGCGTGTCGTCCAGCAGCAGGTCGATCCACGGGTCGCTGCGGCCGCGGTACTCCGCCAGGTAGTTCGCCTCGTCGACGCGGTCGTTCGCCAGGTCGATCAGCGGCTGGCCGCCCGGTCCCGTCTCGCCGATGCGGTCCACGTAGTAGGTCAGCAACTGCACCAGCATGACCGCGGTCAGGTTGATCGTCACGTGCACGTCGGGGTAGCCCTCCAGGACGGAGGCCATGTCGTAGTAGTCCTTGGTGGCGTGCTTGCGGACCCACGGGCCGGTCAGTTCCTCGCCGCGCGCGTCGCCGTAGAACGGCTGGTGCTGGTGCCACACGATCGCGACGTAGACGGACCGCTTGACCTTGGCGGTCTTGAACTTGGGGTCCAGGTCGTTGCCCGCGACGTCCTGCACGTCGTCCACGCGGACCTCGTACGTCAGCGACGGGTTGATGGGCTTCGATGGGTCCAGCGTCAGCGTCACGAACCACTGGTCGTGCAGGGTCGCCTGCATCACCGGCACGATCGTGCTGCCGCCGCCGACGACGGTGTAGTTGTCCACGACCTGGGCGCTGCCCGGGGCCATCGCCTCGGAGAACCGGACCGTGACGTTCCGGCCGTCCGTGGAGAAGGCCGAGATGACCTTGGGCTGCGTCGTGTCGGGCACGTCGATGACCCCGCCGTCGTCTGCCCCGGCCGGGTCGGTCGCGAGGTCCTCCGGGGCGTCGGGCGGCGGCGTGTCCGGCAGCCATGCATCCTCCCCGGCGTCCGGGGCGTCCTGCGGGGGCAGTCCCTCGGCGGCGCCATCCCGGGGCAGGTCCGTCCCGGGGCCGATCTCGCCCTCCCATCCGTCGGCCCTCCAGGGTTCCCAGGTCGAGGAGCAGCCGCAGGCCAGCACGACCAGGATCGCCAGGGACATCGGACGGCGGGCGAACATGACCACCTCGCAGGGGTTCGAACGACTCGGCGTGAAACAGTTTCCCGGACCCGGCGCCGGCCGTCAACCGCGGCGGGGACCCCGATCCGCCCCCGGGATTCCGGATGCAGCGGTTCACGGTGTCCGGTTGCGGAAGCGGCTCCTGACCCCTTGCAAATCACGAAGGGGGGTGCCTAGAATCGCTGCGCGCGCGGATTGACCAATCCGGCTCCGGTTTCAGGGAAAACGGCCCCGGCTCTACAGACGCCGGGCCGCCAGAGAGGGACGACATGCTGGACGAGGCGCTCGCTTCCCGTTTCGAGTTCGGAACGCAGGCCACCGAGGACAAGTACGGCCGCCACCTGGCGGGCCGGCGCCTCTCCGATGACCTGCCCGTGGTGATGACCGTCCTGGACCCCTCCCTCAAGATCGGTCCAGCGGAGGCCCACGCGGTGGTGCTGGCGTCGCGCAAGCTGGCCGGGCTGAAGCCCGGGGCCGCGCTGCTGTGCCTCGAGGCCGGCCGCACCGAGGGCGGGAACATCTACGTCGTCAGCGAGGCCTCGAAGGACGAGACGCTGAAGTCGCTGCTGCGGACCCGGGGCGGCCTGTCGCCGGCCGAGGCGCTCTCGGTGGCCTACCGCGTCGCGTCCGTCGTGAAGGCGGCGGCCGGCGTGGGCGTGCGGCACCTGGACCTGTCGTCGGGCTGCATCCACGTCGCGCTGGAACCGGAACTGATGGTCCGCGTGGGCCGCTTCGGGTACTCGAACCTGCTGCCGTCCTACAACCCGGCGCGGAAGAACGAGGCCCACCACGGCATCGCCGAGTACATGGCCCCCGAGGTGTGCGCGGGGCGGCCCGGCGACGAGGCGGCCGACCTCTACGGCCTGGGCATCCTGCTGTACGAGATGGTCGCCGGCAAGCCGCCCTTCGTGTCGTCCAGCCCGTCGACCACGATCAAGCGCCAGGTCTACGAGAAGCCGTTGCCGCTGCACCTGGTCAAGCCCGGCATGGGCCAGTTGGACGCCTTCGAGCGGCTGGTCACCCGGCTGCTGGCCAAGGATCCCAAGGGCCGTCCGGCGGACGCCGCCGAGGTGATGTCGGCCATCGAGGCGCTGAAGGAGGAGGCATACGGCACCACGGTGCTGGGCCTCGAGCCGGACCGTGAGTCGGTGCCCGAACTGGTGTCGCGCCTGGAGTCCGAGCTGCTGGCCCCGGCCGCCGCCGAGGTCCCGGCTGCCGCGGGCGCGGGGCGCGAGACGATGGTCTTCACGGGCCTGGCCGAGGCGATCGAGAAGGCCCAGGAAGTGGCGGCGCAGGCGACCGTGGGCGCCACGCAGCCGGCGGTGGCCCCCGGCGACAGCCGCCCCACCGAGGCGTTCGACGCGTCGTTCGTGGCGGCCGCGGTCGAGGCGGCCCAGAAGGCGGCGACCGACGGCACGACGGCGGCCGCGACGGCCCCGGCGGCTGCCGAGACCCCGGTGGCCCCGGCCAGCCCTGCCGAGCCCACGCCCGAGGGCGAGGCGACGGTGGCGGTGGCTGCCCCGGCGGGTGCGGTCCCGCTGGCCGAGACGGCGGGCGAGACCAAGGGCGCGGACGAGTGGTTCATCCAGGGCAAGCAGATCGCCGAGGCGGCGATCCCGCCCGAGGACAAGGAGGCCCGCAAGGAGTCGTGGACGCTGTGGGTGGTGGCGGGGGCCGTTGCCGTGCTGGTGATCGTCGCCGTCGTGGCCTGGCTGCAGAACCGTACCGCCGAGGCCCCCGAGGAGGTGCCGACCCCGGCGCAGGAGGTCGTGCCGGCGACTCCGCCGACCTCCCGTCCCGCCCAGGTGGCGCCGGCCCCGGCCCCCGTGCCGGCGCCTGCCCCGGCGCCTGCCCCGGCCGTCGTGCCGCCGCCGGCCCCGAAGCCCGAGCCCGTCCCGGCGCCCGCGGCCAGGCCCGAGCCCGTCGCGAAGCCGGCCCCGGCCCCGAAGCCCGAGCCTGCCCCGGCGCCCGCGGCGAAGCCGGCGCCTGCCGCCAAGCCGGCGCCCGCGACGAAGCCGGCGCCTGCGGCGAAACCCGCTCCGGCCCCGAAGCCGGCCCCCGCGCCCGCGCCCCAGTTGACGGACGCCGAGAAGAAGGAGAAGGTCGCTCCGCTGCTGAAGTCCGGCCGCGACCTGTTCAATTCCGGCGACTATTCCGGCGCCATCAAGAAGTACAACGAGGCGCTGGCAATCGACCCGGCCAACGGCCTGGCGAAGAAGCTGCTGGATCAGGCGAAGGCCAAGGCCGCCCAGTAGCCCGCTTCTGCCCTGCCTGGGGAGGGTGCGTCCCGGCCTCCCCGAGAACGCCCTTCCAGTCCCCGGAAGCGTTGCCTTTTCCCCCGCTTTGATGTAAGGTGCGCACGCGTTTTGGAGGCATCCATGGCGGACGATCTCGGGCTGCACCTGACCCCGGTCAACATCGAAGACGAGATGCGCTCTTCGTACGTCGATTACGCGATGAGCGTCATCATCGGGCGCGCCCTGCCCGACGCGCGGGACGGCATGAAGCCGGTGCACCGGCGCGTCCTGTTCACGATGCACGAGTCGCGCAACTTCCACAACACCCCGTACAAGAAGTCCGCGCGCATCGTCGGCGACGTGATGGGCAAGTACCACCCCCACGGCGACGCCGCGATCTACGACACCATGGTCCGCATGGCGCAGGACTTCTCGATGCGCTATGTCCTGGTGGACGGCCAGGGCAACTTCGGGTCGGTCGACGGCGATGCCGCGGCGGCCATGCGCTACACCGAAGTGCGCATGACCCGCGTCGCCGAGGAGATGCTGGCCGACATCGAGAAGGAAACCGTCGACATGGTGCCGAACTACGACGGTTCTCTCGAGGAGCCCGCGGTCCTGCCGTCGCGCGTGCCGAACCTGCTGATCAACGGGTCGGCCGGCATCGCGGTCGGCATGTCGACGAACATCCCCCCGCACAACCTGGGCGAGGTCGTGGACGCCACGATCGCCCTGATCCGGAACCCCGAGATCACGATCCCGGAACTGATGCAGTTCGTGCCCGCGCCGGACTTCCCGACGGGCGGCTTCATCCTGGGCAATGCCGGCTCGCGCATGACCTACGAGACCGGGCGCGGCGCCATCAAGATGCAGGCCCGCACCCACATCGAGGGCGACAAGAAGGGCGAGCGCACGGCGATCATCGTCGACGAGATCCCCTACCTGGTGAACAAGGCCCGCCTGCTGGAGCGCATCGCCGAACTGGTCAAGGAGAAGCGCATCGACGGCATCCACGACATGCGCGACGAGTCCGACCGCGATGGCATGCGCATCGTGGTCGAGCTGAAGCGCGACGCGGACGCCCAGGTCGTGCTGAACCAGCTGTTCGCGATGACGCCGATGCAGAGCACGTTCAACGTGATCCTGCTGGCGATCTCGCACGGCCAACCCAAGCTGCTGAACCTGAAGGAGGCGCTGCAGGAGTTCGTCAGCCACCGCAAGGACGTGGTGACGCGCCGCTGCCTGTTCGAACTGCGCAAGGCCCAGGAGCGCGAGCACATCCTGCTGGGCTACAAGATCGCGATCGACAACCTGGACGCGGTGATCGAACTGATCCGGCAGTCGCGCAACCCCGAGGAGGCGCGCACCGGTCTGATGACGACCTTCGGGCTGTCCGAGGTGCAGGCCCGGGCGATCCTGGACCTGCGGCTGGAGCGCCTGACCCGCATGGAGCGGGACCGGATCCTGCTGGAACTGGAGGAGATCCGGAAGACCATCGCCCGGCTGAAGGAGATCCTGGGGTCCGAGGCGGTCCTGATGGACGTCATCGCGGCCGAACTGCAGGAGATCCGCGAGAAGTACGGCGACAAGCGCCGGTCCGAGATCATCGAGGACCTGGGCGACCTGGACATGGAGGACCTGATCCCGGTCGAGGACATGGTCGTCACCGTGTCGGCGCAGGGCTTCATCAAGCGGACCCAGACGGCGCTGTACCGCAGCCAGCGGCGCGGCGGCAAGGGCAAGTCGGGCATGGCGACCCGAGAGGAGGACTGGGTCGTCGACATGTTCGTGGCTTCGACCCATACCTACGTGCTGTTCTTCACGGACAAGGGCCGCGTGTTCCGCGTGCGCGTCTTCGACATCCCGCAGGGCTCGCGGACGTCGAAGGGCCGGGCAATGGTGAACCTGCTGAACCTGGCCGGCGACGAGCGGGTGGCGGCGATCCTGCCGGTGCCGGAACCGGACGCGCCCGAGTCGCTGGTCTTCTGCACGAAGAAGGGCGTGGTCAAGCGCACCGAACTGGTCGCGTTCAAGAACATCCGGTCGTCGGGCCTGATCGCGATCCGGCTGGACCCGGACGACGACCTGATCGCGGTGCGGCGCGCGGTGGCGGACCAGAACGTGCTGCTGTTCTCGCGCAAGGGCAAGTCGGTCCGGTTCAGCCTGGACGACCTGCGGCCCATCGGGCGCGACACGCGCGGCGTGCGGGGCATGTCGATCAAGTCCAGCGACCACGTGGTCGGCATGGAGATCGTGCACCCCGGCTGCGAGATCCTGGCGGTCACCGAACGCGGCTATGGCAAGCGCACGTCGGCGGACGAGTACCGCCTGCAGCACCGCGGCGGCACCGGCATCCTGGCGATGCGGACCAGCCCGAAGGTGGGCAACGTCGTGGCGATGCTGGAGGTGAAGCCGGACGACGAACTGATGCTGACGTCGTCCAAGGGCACGACCATCCGCATCAAGATCAGCGACGTGTCCCTGATCGGCCGCGTCACGCAGGGCGTCAAGGTGATGAACCTGTCCTCGGACGAGCGCCTGGTCGCCGCCGACATCGTGGTCGAGAAGGACGACGAGCAGGAACTGTCCTTCGAGGACGACGTCCCGCTGCCCACCGAGGATCTGGACTGAAGGCGGCGGGGGACGGGGCCTTGTTCCTCGATGTAGGGCGGGGCCCCCGTGCCCCGCCTTCCTGCGCCGGATCGCCCGGGGCGGGTTCAGGTGTTTCCCATCGCTTCGAACAGCCGCACGACCTGGGCGACGGTGACCGTGCAGGGGCGGGCCATACCGTCGATCCCCGCGGCCGACAGGGCGGGCGCCAGTTCGTCCTTCGGGCGTCCCAGGCCGTTCGCCAGCGAGTTCAGCAGGGTCTTTCGCGGCTGTGCGAAGACCGCGTGGGCCAGGCGCTCGAACGCCGGGGAATCCGCCACCGCCGCCGCCGCCGGGTCCGCGCCGGCCGGCTCCAGCAGCACCACCGACGACCACACCTTGGGGGGCGGCACGAACTTGTCGGGCGCCACGTCGAACAGCAGCCGGATGCCGGCCCTGGCGTGCACCAGGACCGACACGGCGCCGTGGTTGCGGTCGCCGGGCGCCGCGCACAGCCGCTGGGCGACCTCCCGCTGGAACATCAGCACCATCCGGGACACGCGGTCCCGGCGCCGCAGCAGGTTGAACAGGATCGGTCCGCCGGCGTTGTAGGGAAGGTTTCCGATCACCTTCAGGCCGGCGCCGGCCGGGGCGATGCCGGCCAGGTCGAAGGCCGCGGCATCGCCCTCGCGGACCTGCACCCGGGCATCCCCCGCGAACCGGCGCGCGTGCAGGGCCGCGAAGCGACGGTCCTTTTCGACCAGCACCAGCCGGCCGCACGCCGCGGCCAGGTCCTGCGTCAGCGCGCCGCGGCCGGGCCCGATCTCGACGACGGTGTCGTCCGGGCCGGCGGCCAGGGCCTCCAGCATGCGGTGCACGACGTGGCCGCTGTTCAGGAAGTGCTGGCCCAGGGACTTCAGGGGCCGGTCGTCGAAAGGGGCGTCGGCGTCGGGGGCGGCATCGCGGCTCACAGGTACTCCGCCGAGAAGGCAACGCGGGGCAGGACCCGGCAGTTGTCCACCGCCAGGTCCTTCCCGTCGCAGCCCATCTGGTAGATCAGGACCCACCGCTTCCGGCTGGTCGGCAGTTCCTTCCAGATCTGCGCCCCGGCCAGCACGCGGGCACCGCCGGCCGGCAGCCGGACGGGGGGCGAGGACTGCGGGGCGTTGCACAGCGGATCGTGCAGTTCGCCGACGAAGTTGTTCGGCAGGCCGCTGCCGGTGTCGCGCGGGGGCCAGACGCCCTCCGACTTCTGGGCCTCGAGGTTCAGCGCGTAGCACGCCGGGAAGACGATGGCCACCGGCAGCCCGTTGTGGATCACGGCCCGGCCGCGCGGCGTCTGGCCGGGGGTGTCCTCGTACCGGATCTCGACCCCCCCGGTGCCGTCCGCGGGGAACGGGCCGCAGAAGCCGGCGTGCAGGCCGCCGGACCGGCACCTGCGTCCGGGGGGGCAGGGCGCAGAACCCAGGCAGGCCTCCTGCTCGCCGCAGCCGGAGTCGTCCCAGCAGTCGCCCTGGTGCAGCCCGAACGCCGGGGAGCAGTAGCCCGGGTGGGTCGCGGCGACCCCGACGCAGAACGGCCCGTCCGTGTTCTTGTCCTCCGCGCAGTCCTCGGTCTTCTGGCAGCCGAGCCGCGCGCCCTCGACGCATCTGCCCTCGATGTCGGAGCACCCGGCGGCCTCCACCGCGCACAGGAAGGCGTCGTCGCAATGCCAGCCGGCGGCGCAGTCCTCGTCGTCCAGGCACCGGTCCGCCGCCGGCACCGGGGCGCACCGGCCGGGGTGGTCCACGCAGGACCCCAGCCGGTCCAGGGCACAGGTCGATACGCCGGCGCAGCGCAGGCTGCCGGCGCAGTCGGCGTCGGTCCAGCAGCCGCCCTCGGCCGCGGGCAGCCCCCGGCAGGTCCCCGGCGTCGCCGTGGCGCCGGTGCCGGACGTGCCCACGCAAGAGCGCGCGGGATCCCTGCAGTCGCCCGCCGTGGCGCAGAAGGCCGTGGCATCGTCGAACGCCGGAAGGCAGGCTCCGGGCATGTCCTGGCAGTAGTCGCCCCAGCACGGGGGCTGTTCGCAGGTCATCGTCCCGCTGCACTCCTGCCAGGCCGCGCAGTCGCCGCCGTCCAGGCACTGCCAGGACGTCAGCAGGGAGGCGCAGGTCGGAGGCAGGTCGGTGTCGTCGACCGGGACGTCCCCGACCTCCGGCACGACGTCCGCGACCTCCAGCGGCACGTCCCGGACGTCGGGTGCGACCTCGCCGGGAACGCCGGACTCCGAGTCGCACGAGACCGCCAGGAAGACCAGCGGAAGGACCGGGAGGAACGTCCGGAACAGGGGATTCCCGCAAGCGAAACGGCTCACCAGATCCTCCCGGCCGGGATGGCGGGCCCGTCCCGCTACCACCCGTCGTCGACGCGCCGCACGAACGGGTCCATCTCCAGGCCCCGGGGGGCGTCCGCGTCCTTCAGGTCCCCGAACAGGTACAGGTGCCCCAGGCCCGCGATCATCGCGGCGTTGTCCGTGCACAGCGAGATCGGCACCGCGTGCAGCATCCGCCCGTCGCGCGCCATCGCCTCGGCCATCCGGGCCCGCAGACGCCGGTTCGCGGCCACGCCCCCCGCGATCACCACGTCCTTCACCCCGTGCAGGCGGGCGGCCGCGGCGGTCTTGGCCACCAGCACGTCGACCACCGCCTCCTGGAACGCGGCCGCGATGTCCGCGACCCCGTTCGCGTCCGGCGCCTGTCCCAGCAGTTCCAGGTGCCTGCGCAGCGCGGTCTTCAGCCCCGAGAACGACATGTCGAAGCCGTCCGAGATCATCGACCGGGGGAACCTCACCGTGTCCGGGGCCCGCCCCCAGGCGACCTTGTCGATCGACACGCCGCCCGGGTAGGGCAGGCCCAGCACCGCCGCGGCCTTGTCGAACGCCTCCCCCGCCGCGTCGTCCCGCGTCCGGCCCAGCAGCGTGATGCGCCCGGGGGCCTGCAGCAGGTACAGGCTGGTGTGGCCGCCCGAGACCGCCAGCGCCACGAACGGGTAGGCAGGGGGTGCGCCGTCATCGACCAGGAACGAGGCCATCACGTGCCCTTCCAGGTGGTTCACGCCCACCAGGGGCAGGCCCGTCGCCAGCGACAGCGCCTTCGCGAACTGCACCCCGACCAGCAGCGACCCGATCAGGCCGGGCCCGATCGTGACCGAGATCCCGTCGATGTCGTGCAGGGTCACTCCCGCGCCCGACAGGGCCTCGGACACCACGGGCACGATGGACCGCAGGTGGTTGCGCGACGCGATCTCCGGCACGACGCCGCCATACGGGGCATGCAGGGCGACCTGGGACCAGATGACGGAACTCAGGACCCGGCGGCCGTCCTCGACCACCGCCGCTGCCGTCTCGTCGCACGAGGACTCGATGCCCAGCACCTTCATGGGGCGGATTGTACCAGATGACCGGCCGGCCGCCGAACGAATGAGTACCGGGCCTTCAAGGCACCTTGACCCCTTTCGCAATCGCGTGCTAGCGTTCCGCAATCCTTGGACAGGGTGGTGTTGCCCATGCCTCGTCGTATCCTGGTGCTGCGGTTCGCCTGCCTCGTTCTGGCGGCGTCCGTCCTGCCCTGTGCGGCCCTCGCCGCGGGCTTCGAATACGGCCCGCAAGGGGTGCACGCGGTCGGGCGCGGCGGGGCGTTCGTGCTGGGCGCCGACGACCCCTCCGCGATCTGGTGGAACCCGTCCAAGGTGGCGTTCCTGCGCGGGACCCAGTTGATGATCAACGACAACATCACCCGGATGAAACTGGACTTCGACCGGGATCCGGCCGCGAAGTACCAGGTGGACGGCAAGGGGAACCTCACGTCCCGGCCGGAACTGGACAGCAACGGCGACCCCGTCGTCCGCGAGTCCGGAAGGACCTCCGAGCAGACCCACTGGTTCCCCCTGGGCGCCAGCCTGGGCCTGACCTCCGACTTCGGCCTGAAGGACTGGGGCTTCGGGCTGGGCATCTGCGGCCCGTCGGCCTACGGCACGGTCCGGTATCCCGACAAGGCACCCCTGAACAAGGACGACCCGACGCTGGCTTCCGGGACCCGGTATTCCGTCACGGACATGAACGCGCTGCTGCTGATGGTCTCGCTGGCTGCGGCATACAAGTACAAGGACTACGTGGGCCTGGGCTTCGCGCTCCAGTACGTGGCGGTGCCGTACATCAAGTACTCGCTGGACATCATCTCCCCCGGGCCGGCCGCGAAGCAGAACGACCCCGCCTACACCCTGAATGACATGAGGGTTGAGGTGGACATGTCGGACTGGAAGAAGTTCTCGGTCCTGCTGGGCGGCTGGGGACGCCCGCTCCCCTTCCTGGAACTGGGCTTCTCGGCCCGGATCTTCCCGATCCCGATCCGCGCCACGGGCAACCTGTACATCTCGGGCACCGAGAACAGCCTGTACCCGACCAAGGCGGAACTGGCGGCCCGGACGCCGGCCGAGAAGCCGGTCAAGGTGCCCGGCAGCCTGTCGTTCACCTATCCCGCGGACGTGAAGGTCGGCGCCCGCTACCTGCACAAGCAGGGCGACCGGGAGGTCTTCGACATCGAGGCCGACTTCGTCTGGGAGCAGTGGTCCGCGATGGACAGCTTCAAGATGAAGTTCGACGTGAACGAGGTCGAAGCCTACAGCACGACGCTGATCCTCAACGAGATCAACCTGCCCCGCAACCAGAAGGACACCTACAGCGTGCGGCTGGGCGGCACGTACAACGCGATCCCGGACCACTTGTGGGCGCGGCTGGGAGGCTGGTGGGAATCCGGCTCGCAGCCTCTGGCCTACACGACGGTGGACCTGCCGTCGTGGGACCGGTTCGGCATCGGCCTGGGCCTGTCGGGCGCGTACCGCGGCTTCGAACTGGGCATCTCGTATGCCCACGTGTTCCAGATGTCCCGGAACGTGAAGAGCGGCAAGGTCTACCAGCAGATCCTGGACTTCGAGGGCAACGTCCGGAACGGCTACGCGGTCAACGAGGGCAAGTACACCGGGTCGTACGACATCCTCAGCGTGGGCCTGACGATCCTCTGGGAAGAGTTGATCTACGGGAAGAAGCCGGGCGCCCGGGCCGCCGCGAACTAGCGGGAAGGCGGGGGCCCCGTCCCCCGCCTGTTCCCGCCCGAGCACGAAGGCGGAGTCGACGGGTTTCCGGGAGGAAACTCTCGACGGAGCCGGAGTCGCCTCGGGCGCACTTGATGACCGGCCCCGTCCCCCGCCTGTTCCCGCCCGAGCACGAAGGCGGAGTCGACGGGTTTCCGGGAGGAAACTCTCGACGGAGCCGGAGTCGCCTCGGGCGCACTTGATGACCGGCCCCGTCCCCCGCCTCCGGTCCTCCCGGCGCGGCCACGGCGAGTGCGGGTGGCTACCGGCAGGTCAGCCGCGCATCCGCCCAGTCGGCGAAGTCCTGGTCCTCGGTGTCGGACGCCGCGGTCGTGACCAGTTTCAGCAGGACCTTCCCGTCCAGCGGCACCTGCACCGCCTTCGCCGCGTCCTTCCCCGTCATCCTTCCGCTGTCGTACAGGCGCTGGCCGTCGGCCCACACCTCGAAGGTCGCGGTGCCGGCGCCGTTCGCGGCATCGTCCAGGCCGACGTCCGCCGAGAAGGCCGAGCAGCGGCCCAGCAGCGGCACGACCGCGATCGACCCCGCGTACGCCCCAATGCCCTTCGCGTAGGACGTCCCGCGGATCGCCAGCGGCGTTCCGTCACCGGCCTCGGACCCGCCGTTGGCGCGGTCGCGCTCGATCGGCCCGCGCGAACCGGCCTGGTACGACCACGGAAGGTCCGACACGTACGACTCGCCCGCGGGGGGCCGCGGCTCGGCACCCTTCGCCAGGAACATCCGGGACTCGCCCGGGCCCAGGTCGATCGGGAACGTCCCGCCCATCGCGCCCAGATCCTGCCGCGTCCACAGGTCCCGCAGGGTCACCTCGCCGGCGGCCAGCCCCAGGTCGACCGTCGCCAGGTCGATCGAGGCGGCATCAAAGCCCCGGTAGAACACCAGCACGGCGCGCCAGCCCGGGTGCGCCAGCGGCTTGACCCAGACGTCGGCGCTGTAGTCGTCGCCCGTCACGACGCGGACCCCCTGCAGGCCCAGCGCGTCCTGGTCGACCGCGATCACCTCGGGGTTCGTCAACAGTTCCTTCGTCGTGTCGTCCATGACGCGCAGGTCGTTGCCCGCGATCAGCGGCGCCGCCACAATGGCCCACAGGCCCATGTGCGACCGGTACTGTTCCGTGGTCATCCCGCCGTTGCCGACCTCCAGCATGTCCGGGTCGTTCCAGTGGCCCGGCCCCGCGTAGGCGGCCCGTTGGGCCGTCAGTTCCAGGTTCAGCAGCATGCTGAGGTAGGTATCGCTGATGTCGCCGGTGGTGCGCCACAGGCGGCCCGTCGCGGCGCCCCACACCCAGGGGTCCTGCTGGCCCCAGTTGCAGATGCTCAGCGTGATGTCCCGGCCCGACGCATCAATCCCGTCCCGGAACTTCGCGTACTGCGTCTTCGCGTCCAGCCCCTCGGCGAAGCACCAGTCCACCTTCACGAAGTCCACGCCCCAGCCCGCGTAGGTCTTCATGTCCTGCGCCTCGCGGTCCAGGCTGCCGGGCCGCTCCTGGCACGTCATCGTGCCCGCGCACGTGTAGACGCCGAACCGCAGGCCCTTGTCGTGGACCGCGCCGGCCAGCGCCTGCATGCCGCTCGCGAACCGCACCGGGTCCGGGACGATCTCGCCCTGCGCGTCGCGGTCCACCTGCCAGCAGTCGTCCAGGTTCAGGTGGTCGTAGCCGGCGTCCTTCATCCCGGAGGACACCAGGGCGTCGGCCGTCTCCAGCGCCAGCGTCTCGCTGATGTCGCAAGCGAACCGGTTCCAGGAGTTCCAGCCCATCGGCGGGGTCGCGGCCGGCGTGCAGTCGCAGTCCGCCGCGCAGTTCCAGCACGCCTCGCCGTGCGTGCAGGCGCCGTCGCCGCAGCGGCACTCGCAGTCGCCCGGGCAGGTCCAGCAGTTCTCCCCCGGGTCGCAGGCGCCGTTCCCGCAGGGCTCGGCGGGGGGGAACTCGGTCGCGACGTCGTCCAGGGCGGCCAGGTCGTCGGCGGGAACGTCGGCGGGCACGTCCGTCGATCCCGAACCGCAGGCCGCGAAGGCCAGTGCTGCCAGCAGCAGGGGCGCATGTCGCATCACGGAACCTCCCGAGAGGGGGAGCACCGGTCCGGCGCCCCCGGAAGATGTCCGGAGGTACCACGGAAGGCCTCGCTGCCGCAAGGAGGCTTCCGGGCGGGCGCGGCCTCGATATCACGGACCGGCTTCTGGAGGCATCTCAGGAGATCTTCTTGCAGTAGCCGAGCGTGGGCTGGAAGATGTAGGTTTTCGATCCGCAGGCTTCCGGGGGGCAGCATCCGTTCCGAAAACTTCCCCAGGACACCCCGGCCTCGGGCTGGTAGAAACGTTCGAATCCATTCACGAAGTCGTCGTCCCGGTTGCAGGTGCAGTAGATGAGGCCCTTGTTGCACCTGTACGTCTGTCCGTTGCTGTTGATGTCGATGCTTGTCGCGTTGCCGCTCGGATGGCAGGACATGCGGTACACGTGGCCATCGCAGTCCCAGGATTCGACGAGGGAGGACTCCTGCCCGTCGCCGTTCAACGCATGGTTCCAGCAGTGCACGTCGTCCAGCGAGGACGTGTCGGGCTCGGGAGAACCGGAATCGGTCACCGACGATTCCGACCCGCAGCCGACCAGCACCAGGATCGCGGACGACAGTGCAACCAGCAATCCGGACATTCCTCTCTCCCCCTCGAAACCGGATGGGAGTATCGCAGGTCTGCCCGGGTGCGATCCAGAAACCGCCGCTCCCGAAGATGGCAAATCCCCGTGACCACGGGCGATTCGATCCCGGGCTTGCAAATGTCTTGAACATCGAATATATCCAGCAATCGAAATTTTGCGGAGTTCGTCATGACCGCAAGGATCAAGGGGCCGCCGAACGCCGGGGACGTGGCGCGGCTGTTCTTCGACGCCGTCCATTGCATGAACGCCCGGTCGCCCTCCAAGGACATCGCGGCGCTGAACGAGACGGGGCTGACGATCCCGCAGTTCGTCGCGCTGCACGTGCTGCAGGCGCGCGGGGTCTGCACGATCGGGGAGATCGCGGACAGTTGCCAGTTGTCGCCCGCGGCCACCAGCCACCTGGTCGACCGGCTGGTGCGGCTGGACCTGGTGCACCGCGTCGAGAACGCGGAGGACCGGCGGCAGAAGCGCGTGACCTTGACGAAGGCCGGGATCGCCATCGTCGAGAACCTGTTGCGGGCACGGCTGGGGTCGATCGAGGGGGCGATGAAACTGCTGTCCCCCGGCACGATGGGGAAACTGGCCATCGCCATGCAGGCGGTCCTGGACGAACTGCCGCACCCGGGTACCGGGGACGAGGTGCATCGATGAACGCGGTTCGAACTGCGACGATGCTGGCCGTCGCGCTGGCCATGCTGCCCGGCGGGGCGGCGCGCGCCGAGGGCCGGGTGCTGACTCTGGACGACGCGCTGGCGAAGGCCCTGGCGGCGAACCCGGCGATTGCCTCGTCCCGCGAGGCCCTGGCGGCTGCCGGGCACAAGGAGGAGGGCTCGATCGCCGGGTACCTGCCGCAGGCGATCGCGGCCCTCTCGTACAGGCGGGCCACCGCGAACTCGCCGATCTCGCCCTGGATCGACCTGTCCGCCCTGCCGGCCTCCGCGTCGGGCGGCTTCAAGAGCATGCTGTCCCGCGAGGAGGCCACCTCCTACAACAACTACTCGGCGTCCCTGTCGGTCACCCAGACGATCTGGGACTTCGGCCGCACGATGGGCGCGAACGAGGCCGCGAAGGCGCTGCGCCAGGCGGCCGTCTCCGACGTCGCCACCACGGTCGAAGGCGTCCGGCTGGCGTTGATCCAGGCCTACTACGGCGTGCTGGCCACCGGCGAGGTCGTGTCCGCGGCCGAGGAGACGCTGCGCCAGATGCAGAAGCACCTGGACCAGGCCCGCATCCAGGCCGACGCCGGCGTGCGGCAGCGCATCGACGTGACCCGGGCGGAATCGGACCTGGCGTCGGCGGAACTGGTGCTGCTGCGGGCCCGGAATGCGAACCAACTGGCCCGCGTGAACCTGGACGCGGTGATGGGCGGGCAGGGTGCCACCGGCTTCGAGGTGGTGCGCCCGCCCCAGCCGCCGCTGCTGGAGGTCGACCCGGCGCAGGCCGTCCGCGATGCCATCGCCCGGCGTCCCGAGGCCCGCGCCCTGCGGGACCGGGTGCAGGCCGCGCAGGCCGGCGTCACGGCGGCGCGGTCGGCGTGGTTCCCGGCGCTGCAGGCCAGCGCGGGCGTCGCGTGGACGGGGTACGAACTGGCCGACATGCCCTACAACTGGTTCGCGGGCGCCAGCCTGACGTGGAACGCGCTGTCGGGCGTCCCGGCCTTCGCGGCCACCCAGGAGGCGAAGGCGAACGTGCGCGCGATGCAGGCGTCGCTGGCCGCGCTGGAGAACGGCATCCGCAGCGAGGTCGAGTCCACGGTGCTGTCGTACGGGGAGGCGGTCTCTCGCCTGGTTCCCGCGAAGGCCCTGCTGGAATCGTCGCGGCAGACGCTGGCGCTGGCCGAGGGCCGGTACGAGGCCGGTTCGGGCAGCATCATCGAGGTCACCGACGCGCAGGCGGTGTGGGTGCAGGCGCGGGCCGGTGTGATCGGCGCGGAGTTCGACGTGCAGACGGCGCGCGCCCGCCTGCTGAAGGCGATGGGAGAGGACGGGTCGGCCGCGGCCCGCTGAGGAGGTTTCCGATGGTCCGTCGTTCGATGGTGCTGTTCGCTTCCTGCGCGATCCTGGCGGCCGGGTGCAAGGGCAAGCCGGATGCGCAGGCGAAGGAGTCCGACGCCTCCTCGACGGCGATCCCGGTCGAGGTCGTCCCGGCGGTCGAGGAGGAGGTGGTCCGGCGCGTCGACGTCACCGGCACGCTGGCGCCGTGGGAGGAGGGCGTCGTGGCCTTCCAGGGGGAAGGGACGCTGGCCGACCTGGCGGTGGACCTGGGCGACACCGTGAGGAAGGGGCAGGTCCTGGCCCGCGTCGATCCGCAGGCGTACGACCTGCGCCGGCAGCAGGCGGAGGCGGAACTGGCAGCGGCCCAGGCGGACTTCGGCCGCGTGTCGCAACTGGCCGGGAAGGACATGGCCACGAGGCAGCAGGTGGACGAATCGCGCCGCCGTCAGGACATCGCCCGGACCGCGGTGGCGCTGGCCCGCAAGGCGCTGGCCGACGCGGTGGTGCGGGCCCCCTTCGACGGGCGCATCGCGAAGCGCTACGCGAACGAGGGCGAGTACGTCCGCACCGGCAACCCGGCCTTCCAGATCGTTCGCATCGAGCCGCTGAAACTGAAGTGCGACGTGCCCGAGCGGTACGGGCAGGACGTGGGGGTCGGGGACAGGGTCGAGGTCCGGTCCGAGTCCTTCGCGGGCGGGCTGGGTGGCGAGATCAGCCGCATCGGCCCGTCCGTCGCGGTCGATTCCCGGTCGTTCCCGGTCGAGGCCCGGATCGACAACCCCGGCGCGGCGGTCAAGCCGGGCACCTTCGCGCGCGCCGCGATCACCGTGTCGGGCACGGTGCGCGGCGTGCTGGTTCCCGACTCGGCGGTCACGATGTTCGCCGGCAATCCCCGCGTGTTCGTCGTCGTGGACGGCAAGGCCCGGGAGCGCACGGTCGAACTGGGCGTCAAGGACGGGAGCCGCGTGATGGTGAAGAGCGGCGTGGCTGCCGGCGAGCCGGTCGTCGTCACCGGCGCCGCGCTGCTGTCCGACGGCTCGGCCGTCGCGATCCGCTGACGGGAGGGGCCGATGAACACGTTGACGATCTTCATCCGCCGGCCGGTCCTGGCCACGATGCTGACGACCCTGCTGGTGGTCCTGGGCCTCTTCGGCCTGAATCTCCTGGGCGTCGACCTGATGCCCAAGATCGACATTCCCGTCGTCACCGTGCAGACCGTGCTGCGGGGCGCTTCCCCCGAGGAGATCGAGTCCCAGGTCAGCAAGCCCATCGAGGAGGTCGTCAACACCATCTCCGGCGTGGACGAACTGTACAGCTACAGCCTCGAGGGCATGTCGGTCGTGGTCGTCCGGTTCCTGCTGGAACGCGACATCGAGGGCGCGGCGCAGGACGTCCGGGACAAGGTCTCCACCGTCGTGCGGATCCTGCCCACCGGCACCGAGTCGCCGGTCATCACCAAGATCGACCCGGACATCTTCCCGGTGCTGACGCTGGCGGTGTCGGGCAACCGGGACCTGAAGGAGGTCAGCGAGGTCGCGCGCCTGAAGGTCAAGGAGGCCCTGGAGAACGTCCCCGGCGTCGGGTCGGTCTCGCTGATCGGCCAGCGCAAGCGCGCCGTCAACGTCGTGCTGGACGTGGACCGCCTGAAGGCCTACGGCATCCCGATCGCGCAGGTGAAGGCGGCCCTGGCGACCCAGAACGTCGAGATCCCCTCCGGCCGCATCGACCGCGGGGAATCCGAGCAGGTGCTGCGGACGCTGGCGCGGTTCGAGAAGGTCGAGGACTTCCTGGACCTGGTGGTGGCCACCCGGGCGGGCCGGCAGGTCGCGATCCGGGATGTCGGCCGCGTCGAGGACTCGGTGGAGGAGCCCCGGACGCTGGCCCGCATCTGGCAGCAGGGCGACGAGGGGCTGGGCCACCCGACCGTGTCCATGAACATCGTCAAGCAGTCGGGCACGAACACGCTGGAGGTCATCCGGGCGGTCAAGGAGCGCCTGGAGCAGGTCCGCCCGTCGCTGCCGCCCGGCTTCGGCGTGACGGTCGTCTCGGACCAGTCGGTCTTCATCGAGAAGTCCATCGACGAACTGAAGCTGCACCTGGTCCTGGGCGGCCTGCTGGCGGCGCTGGCCGTGCTGGTATTCATGCGGAACATCCGGTCCACCGTCATCGCGGCCATCGCCATCCCCACGTCCCTGGTGGCCACGTTCGGCGTGATGAAGTGGCAGGGCTTCACGCTGAACAACATGTCGCTGCTGGGCCTGACGCTGGCCGTCGGCATCGTCATCGACGACGCGATCGTCGTGCTGGAGAACATCTTCCGGCACATGGAGGAGTACGGGAAGACCGCCTTCCAGGCCGCGGTGGACGGGCTGAAGGAGATCGGCCTGGCGGTCATGGCGACCACCACCTCGCTGATCGTCATCTTCGTGCCGCTGGCCTTCATGGGGGGCATGGTCGGCCGCTTCATGCACGAGTTCGCGCTGACGACCGCCTTCGCGATCGGCATCTCGCTGCTGGTGTCCTTCACGCTGACGCCGATGCTGGCCGCCCGGTTCCTGAAGATCCACCGGAAGGCGACCACCGAGGCGAAGGGCCAGCACGCGCACAACTGGATGGACCGGGGATACGCGAGGACCGTGGCGCTGGCCCTGAAGCACCGCTGGGTGACGATCCTCGTGGCGGTGGCCTGCCTGGCGTCGATGTTCCCAATCCTGAAGAACCTGGGCAAGGACTTCATGCCGGTGGACGACCGCAGCGAACTGCAGGTCTTCGCGATCGCCCCGGCCGGGTACAGCCTGGACGCGGTCAGCGAGGTCTTCGGGAGGCTGGAGAAGGACCTGCACCAGGTGCGCGGCGTGAAGACGACGCTGACCCAGATCGGCAGCACCAGCGGCGCGGAGGACGTCGCACGCGGCACCATCTACGTCGCGATCGAGGACCTGGACCTGCGCGACTACAGCCAGTTCGAGGTGATGCGGGACATCCGCGAACTGCTGAAGAAGTACCCCGAACTGCGGTCCAGCGTGAACGCGCTGTCGGGATTCGGCGGCGGGTCCCGGCAGTCCCAGCTGCAGTACAACCTGACCGGGCCGGACCTGGACAAGCTGGCCGACGTGTCCAACGAGGTGGCCCGGCAACTGCGGCAGCAGCCCGGCGTGGTGGACGTGGACACCTCCCAGGCCGACCGGACGCCCGAGGTGCGCGTGCACCTGGACCGGCCCAAGGCGGCGGACCTGGGCGTGTCGGCCGCCGACGTGGCCTCGTCGCTGCGGACGATGGTGGGCGGCGAGCAGGTCAGCAAGTTCCGGGAGGGCGTCGAGCAGTACGACGTGTGGCTGCGGCTGGACCGGAAGGATCGTGGCGACGCCCAGTTGATCGACGACCTGCCGGTGATGTCGCCGAAGGCGGGGCTGGTGCCGCTATCGCAGGTGGCGTCCCTGTCGGACGGGCGCGCGCCGGCCCAGATCGACCGGATGAACCGGCAGCGCCTGGTGTCCATCTTCGCGAACCTGGACGGGACGGACCTGGGGACGGCCACCGGCGCCATCACGAAGATCCTCGAGGACATGAAACTGCCGCCGGCCTACCGTCCCGTCATCTCGGGGCAGTCCAAGGCGATGGCCGACACGATGACGAACATGATGATGGCCTTCCTGCTGGCCTTCGTCTTCATGTACATCGTGCTGGCGGCGCAGTTCGAGTCCTTCCTGCACCCGGTGACGATCCTGCTGTCGCTGCCCCTGACGTTGCCCTTCGCGCTGGTGTCGCTGCTGATCCTGGGCGAGACGCTGAACATCTACAGCATCCTGGGCGTCTTCATGCTGTTCGGGATCGTGAAGAAGAACGGCATCCTGCAGATCGACTACACGAACACGCTGCGGGCGCGCGGGATGCCGCTGGTGCCGGCCATCATCGAGGCGAACCGGGCGCGGCTGCGGCCGATCCTGATGACGACCCTGACGCTGATCGCGGGCATGACACCCATCGCGCTGGGCCAGGGGCCGGGCAGCGCGGCGCGGGCATCGATGGCCAAGGTCATCATCGGCGGGCAGGCGCTGTCGCTGTTCATCACGCTGATGATCGTGCCGGTCGCGTACTCGCTGTTCGAGGGCGCCAAGCGGCGGCTGGGGGTCGGGCAGGATCGGCCCCTGTCCCGGCCCGGGGAGGCAGAGGCGCCGGATGCCGTGTCGCCCACGTGACCGGTCCCCCCGCGTCGCGCCGCGGGATTCCCGTCCCGGCCTTCCCCCCTGTCCCCCCGGCCGGTCCTAGAATGGAACTGCCAGCCAGCAAGGGGGGAGCCATGATCAGCAGCAAGTTGAAGGTGTTCCTGGACGACCACCGGGTCCGGTACGTCGTGATCGCCCATTCCTCGGTCTTCACGGCGCGGGAGGTGGCCGCCAGCGTGCACGTCGCCGGGAAGGACGTCGTCAAGTGCGTGATGGTGAAGGCGGACGACCGTCCGTGGATGGTCGCGATGACGTCGAACCAGCGCCTGAACCTGGACAAGCTGAAGTCCGAACTGGGCGCGAAGGACGTGCGCCTGGAGCACGAGAACGAGTTCAAGGGCATCTTCGAGGACTGCGAGGTCGGCGCGATGCCGCCGTTCGGCAACCTCTATGGCATCCCGGTGCTGGCGGACGCGGCGCTGTTCGAGGACGAGGAGATCGTCTTCAACGCCGGCAACCACCGGACGGTGGTGCGGATGTCCTTCGCCGACTACCACCGCCTGGTCAGCCCGCGCAAGGGCCAGGTCGCCGACCCCCTGTAGCAAGGGCGGGGGCCCCGTCCCCCGCCAAGAGAAGGAGGGCCAGCCTCCAGTTTCCCACGGGCCATTTTCGCCCTCTTTCCCGCCTGTCGTGAGCGGGAACGTGGCTCCAGGACTCGATCCGGCAGCGGGGGAATTGGAGGCTGTCCCTACTTTTCAGGGGCGGCGGGCGGGGCGGCCGGGGCCGTCTCGGTGACGGCGGCGGGTTCGGGCGCGTAGCCCAGCCACTGGCCCAGGTACCCGGCCTTGTGCAGCGCGTACGCAGCGATCGCCAGCACCAGCAGCACCGTCACGATCGTCGGCCACACGCTCTTCTTCTCGGCGTAGGGGTCCTTCACCGACCGCTCGGCGCCCGGGGGCAGCCGGCCCAGCGACGTCATCGCCGCGCCGAAGGGGATGTTGATGCGGGCCAGCGCGTTCACCGCCCAGCCGGACGCGTCCAGCAGCGGGCCCAGGTTGCGCTTGCGCAGCTTCAGCCACGCGATCAGCATCGACGGGCCCGAGATCAGCAGCATCAGTCCCAGCACGCCCAGCGGCATCCACATGCCCAGCCCGAAGAAGGCCTGCATGACCATCCCCAGGGCCGCCGTGATGCCGCCGACCGCGACGCCGATGGCGGCGACGGTCCCGATGTCGATCTTCTTCGGTTCCGCCGGCGGCTTGGCCTTGTCCGCGGCGGCGGTCGCCTCGGCCGCGCCGGCCATCCTCTTGTCCGAGGCCGCCTCGGCCGCTGCGGCCCTTTTTGCGACCTGCTCCTCGACCATCCGCAGGAACTTCTTGTAGGGCGACCAGAAGGCCTGCCGCAGGCTGATCGGGTTCTCGATGATCTTCGTGACCGTCGCGTCCCAGTCGCGCCCCTTGCGGTCGTAGAAGACGCCGTTGCGCCCGACCATCAGGTTGTCGGAATCGCCGTTCGTCATCGCGGCCACGATGGTCATCTTCTCGCCGGACGGCCGCGTGCAGTCGCAGTACAGCAGGTACATCTTGGCCAGGCCCGCCATCAGGCCGTGCTTGGCCGGATCCTCCACGCGCAGGCACAGGTCGCAGGCGCGGCCGTCGATGAACAGCGTGCCGGCCTGGAAGACCGCCCCCTTGCGCCCGTAGAAGTCCGTGAACGACACGTAGTTGTTCAGCAGCCGGTTCAGGTCCCTCACGTACCGGACCAGCCGCTCGACGTCGATGATGGACTTCATCTCGGGTTCGATCGCCGAGTCGGCCTCGATCAGCGCCAGCAGCCCCGCCTTCCCGTCGGCCGCCAGGATCTCCCGGACCCGCGCCGCCCCCAGCGGTTCGACCACGCCTCCGGCCTTGCCGGCCTGCCACGCCTCGTACGCCGCGAATTCCGACACGACCTGGTTCCAGTCCGCCAGCGACAGGGCGGACTTGCCCTTGCCCAGCAGCGGTTCCGCGACCTTCTCCCGGAACGCCGCCATCGCGTCGACCCACGCCGGGTTCAGGCCCGCGGTCAGCGGCAGCGGCCGGTCCGGGTCGATGCGCGCCAGCGGGAACGCGGCGACCTCCGGCGCGCCGGGCACCAGGTCCTTCGCGGCCAGCGCCTTCCAGTCGTCGTCCGGCCGGTTCATCGCCGCCGTGGCCCGCCCGTCGAACGACGCCAGGCGGCAACGCGTGAAGTAGTCGTCGACCTTGGCCTTCACCGCCCGCAGCGCCTCGGCCGCCGCGGCCGTCCCCTCGCCCAGCCGCTGCAAGTCCTTCACGCCCGGCCCGGCCTGGTCCTGCCACGCGACGTGCGCGGCGGCCTCCTCGAAGAACTTCTCGACGACGGCCTTCGTGACGCCGGCCTCGCCATCGGTCCCCGTCTCGCCTCCGACCGTCGCCAGGATGTCCGCCGCCAGCGCCTTCAGCGCCGGGTCGTCGATGTCGTCAGGCCCCTGGTTGCCGTCGCCGTTCAACTTGGCCTTGGCCAGCACGCCGCCGGCCTCGGCCGCATCCTCGATGGTGACCTCGACCGCGTCGTCCTTGCCGTGCCCGTTCAGGATCCGCCGGGCCGCCGCCATCAGCCGCGCCCCTTCCGGCTTCGAATCGTCGATGGCGGACAGCGGCAGCGCGGCCGGCGCCCGCACCATCAGTTCGGGGTCCTTCAGTGCCTCGCAGGCCCACGTGGCCGCCGCGATCACCTCGGGCGCCCGGATGCGCCCGTCGCCGTCCGTGTCCAGCAGCGCCAGCGTCCGCTCGTCGAACTCCAGGCCCTTGACCGGGCAGGCCAGGGCCACCCAGATCTTCAGGTCCAGGTTCGCGAGGTCGCCGACGTCCCCACCTGTCTCCACCCGGGCCTGGTCCACGTTCCCCGCCCGGAAGAACCGCCAGCGATGCGTGCCGTTGTTCCTGCCCATCCAATGCCTCCGTTTCCCGCGATGTCGCGAGTCTAGCAGCAAATTCCTCCCCGATCCTAGCGTCGCCGGTTCCCCGGGGCCTGAAGGACGCGATCGGGAAGGCCTTCCGCTTGCCGGGAATCGATCCTTTCCCTATCCTCGCACCCGAGCCCGATACGCGCACCCGTTCCCCGGAGAGGACCGCCCATGAAGATCCTGTTGATCAATCCCGGCAGCAGCGAGGACATCCTGACGCGCGTGATGCGCGGGATCACCTACCTCGACTCGCCGGCCTTCTTCGCCCCGCACGCGCTGACCGCGGTGGCGGCCGTGACCCCGCCGCAGCACGAGGTGCGCATCCATGACGAGAACCTGCGCGGCCCGGCGGACGCGCTGGCGGACGCGACGGCCTTCGATGTCATCGGGATCACGCTGACCACGAACCAGTTCCGGCGCACGCAGGAGTTGATCGACGCGTTCCGGGCGAAGGGGTTCGCGGGGCGCATCGTCGTGGGCGGCATCGGGGCCGGCACGATGCTGACGAGGCTGAAGGAGAAGGTGGACGCCCTGTTCTGGGGCGAGGCCGAGGACACCTGGCCGCGCTTCCTGGAGGACCTGGCTGCCGGGAAGGCGCGGGATGTGTACCAGCAGGTGGCCAAGCCGGACATGGCGAAGACCCCCCCGCCGCGATGGGACCTGATCGCGTCCGACCTGCCGAGGTACTGCGCGGTGTCGGTGCAGACGGCGCGTGGCTGCCCGTTCGACTGCGCGTTCTGCGACGTCATCTACACCTACGGCCGCAAGGTCCGCATGAAGCCCGTGGACCGCGTGCTGGAGGAGGTGCGGACCCTGGAGCGGCTGGGCGCGAAGATGGTGATGTTCGCGGACGACAACTTCGCGGCCGACCGCGCGTACGTGAAGGACCTGCTGCGCAGGCTGGTCCCGATGAACAACGGCTTCTCGCTGCCGCTGGGGTTCCTGACGCAACTGGACATCACGGTCGCCGAGGACGACGAACTGCTGGAACTGCTGGCGGATGCGAACTTCGCCGAGGTGCAGATCGGGATCGAGTCGACGTCGGCGGACAGCCTGAAGGACATGAACAAGCACCAGAACCTGAAGGGCGACATCGTCGCCGCGGTGCGGAAGATCCAGTCCTACGGCATCGTCGTGATGGCGCACATGATCATCGGGACGGACAGCGACGACGCGACGGCGTTCGACCGCACGGCCAGGTTCCTGGACGAGGCGAACATCACGCACCACCAGTGCCACCCGCTGATCGCGCCGCCGGGCACGCGCATGTGGTACGACCTGAAGCGCCAGGGCCGGCTGGTGGCGTTCACGGACGAGATGCGGGACCGGCTGGACATCACGACCAACATCCTGCCGGCGCGGATGACCCGCGTGGCGCTGATGGAGGGGCTGGCGGACTACTGGGACCAGGTGCACCAGCCCGAGGACTACACGAGGCGGGCGATGGCCTTCCTGGCCGGCATCCGGCGCAAGCCGCGCGTCAAGGAGGCGATGCTGACCGCCCTGTGGCGCAACCGCACGATGATGGCGAAGACGTTCGCGTTCTATTCGCGCAAGGTCGAACCGGCGCAGCGCAAGGCCTTCTTCGACGTGGTGAAGGCGACGCAGAAGGTGTCGCCGGCGCTGATGCCGCGGATGATGTTCGTGCACACCGGCTACCTGATGGACGTGATGCGGGCGCGGCACTCCAGCGCGATCGCGCGGCAGCAGGCGGCGCTGGAGAAGGAGCATCCCGAGGTGCTGCAGCCGCTGTCGCGCAACACCCTGGTGTCGCCGGCGCTGCGCCAGCACATGCCCGACGTGGCGCGGCGGGCGTTCGCGGTGGTGCGGCCGAAGGTGGCCAGCCGCGAGGCGCTGTTCCGGCTGGTGCTGGAGGCCGTGGTGGACTACCACGACCGGTTCGGCGCGGGCCTGCAGGCGTTCGACGACGTGGAGGCCGACCGGCTGTCTCTGGCGTGCGAGAGGGTGCTGGCCAAGATCGGGGAGGCGGGGCCGGACCGGGAGGCGGACGAGGCCGGGCTGCCGGACGCGCCGCCGCCGGGATTCGCCCGCGAGATCCTGGACGCACTGGATCGCGCCGTGAACGTTGCCCGGGGCGGCTGGGAGGACCGGGTACCGACGGCGTGAGGGGTGGTCCGGAGCCCCCCGGGGGGACCTTCATCAACCCGCCGCCTTGCCGACCACGAACGACACGACCAGCATCGCCAGCACGAACGCGGTGATCGCGACGTAGGCCCGGTCGCGCTGCACCGCGAACCCCAGGAGGGACACCGCGACCCGCATCACGGGTGTCAGGATCAGCACCAGCAGGCCCAGGGCCGAGAAGGCGCCCCCGTCCAGCCGGGCCAGGCCCGCGGGCAGGTCGGTGATCGCCGGGGCCGCCAGCGCGCCCGACCGCAACAGCGCGTCGAAGCCCGGCGCGTCGTGCAGCCAGGCCGGGTTGCGGGCGAAGGTCAGCGCGATCCCGGCGACCAGCAGGCCCAGGCTGATCAGCACCCCGCCTCGCAGGATCAGGCCGATCGCCCGCTCGATGGCGCGCGCCCTGCGGTCCTCGGCTTCCCGGTCCGCCCGCGGGCTCATCCGCGCACCCCCTTGAACGCCATCTGCAGCGACACCAGCGCCAGCACCACCACGAACACCACGCGCAGCCGCCCGCTGTCCACGCGCGACAGCACCCGCGCCCCTGCCGTCGCGCCTACCAGCACCCCGGCGGCCACCGGTGCGGCCACGAACGGCACGATGTCGCCGCGCAGGAAGTACATGCCCGCGCTGGCCGCCGCGGTCACGCCGATCATGAAGTTCGAGGTCGCCGACGACACCTTCATCGGCAGGTGCATCGCCAGGTCCATCGCCGGCACCTTCAGCGCGCCGGAACCGATCCCCAGCAGCCCGCTCAGCACGCCCGCGACATACATCAGGGCCACGCCGACCCGCGTGCCCGTGACCCGGTACGCGACCGCCTGCCCGTTCGCGCCGTCCCGGAACTCGCCGTGCATGCGCAACCGGTCCGCCCAGCCGTCGGGCGCCGGGGGCGTCGCAGCCGCGTGCCGCTTGCGGAACATCGCGACCGCCGACGCGAACAGCACCCCGCCGAACAGCACGTACAGCCAGCGCGGCGGCAGCACCCCGGCCAGGAAGCCGCCCGTCAGGGCCCCGGTCGTGGTGCCCAGTTCCAGGTACATCGCCACGCGCAGGTTGGTCATGCGCTCGCGGACATAGGCCGCCGCGGCCCCGCTGGAGGTGGCGATGATCGACACGATCGACGCGCCGATGGCGGTGCGGATGTCCACGCCCAGCACCAGCGTCAGCACCGGCACCACGATCAGCCCGCCGCCCAGGCCCAGCAGCGAGCCGATGAAGCCCGCCACGATCGACACGGCGAACATCACCAGCGTGTAGTCCAGCGGGCTCATGGGGGGATTGTACGGCCGGCGCGGGCGCAGGGATCAGGAAACCGAGGCCCGGGACGCGCGTGCACGCGGAAGGCGCAGAAGCCGGCTGTGGTCACGGGCCTTCCCCGGGGCGGCGGGCGACGCCTCGGACGACGTGATGGGCGACGCGGCGGGCTCCTTCCCCGCGGGCTTCTCCCCGGCGCCCTTGGCGCGCGACGCCACGTGCTCCACCGCCGCCAGGGCCGCGATCGTGCCGTCGGCCACCGCCGTCGTGATCTGCCGGTACCGCTTGGCCCGGGCGTCCCCCGCCGCGAACACGCCCGCGACGTCGGTGCGCAAGGACTCGTCCGTCACGATCTCCCCGCGGCCGTTCAGCGCCACGTGGTCCTTCAGCCACGCCGTGTTCGGCACGTACCCGATGAACAGGAACGCCCCCTCGGCCGGGATCCGCGTGATCTCCCCGGTGCGCTTGTGCGCGACGACCACCGCTTCCAGCGACTCGCCGCCGACGAACTCCCGGACGTCCTGCTCCATCAGGAACCGGATCTTCGGGTTGGCACGGGCCTCATCCACGGCCCACGGCTGCGCCTGGAAGTGGTCGAACTCGTGCACCACGGTCACCGACGTGGCGTACTTCGTCAGCGAAACCGCTTCCTCCAGCGCCGAGTTGCCGCCGCCAATGACGACGATGTCCTTGCCCTCGAAGAAGTCCCCGTCGCAGGTCGCGCAGAAACTGATGCCTCGCCCCTTGAAGGCCGCCTCGGACGGCAGGCCCAGCATCCGCGGCACCCCGCCGGTGGCCAGGATCACCGCCGTCGCCGTGAAGGTCCCCTCGTCCTCGACCTCGACCGTCTTCACGTCGCCCGCCAGGTCGATCCGCTGGACCTCCGAGTGCGCCAGCACGCGCGCCCCGAAGGACTCGGCCTGCCGCCGCATCGTCGCCACGATCTCCGCCCCGGACGCGTTCTCGACGCCGGGGTAGTTGGCCACCTGGTAGGTCAGGATCATCTGCCCGCCCACCGTGCCGTGGTCCACGATCAGCGTCCTCATGCGGGCCCGGGCCAGGTAGATGCCGGCCGTCAGCCCGGCCGCCCCCGCCCCGATCACGATGACGTCGTAGTGCCGGTCCATGTCCGCCTCCAAGGGAGCCCGCGCGCCCCTCTGCCTTTCCGGCCGAGGCCCGGGCTTCAGCCCGCGACCGCCGCGCTGCCGTCCGCCAGCCGCGTGTCCAGGATCTCCTTCACCTGCTGCTTCGTCTGGATGCTGCTGGTGGCGGCGACGACCTTGCCGTCGCGCAGGTACACCGTGAACGGCAGCCCGTTGAAGCCGCGCGTCTCGGGCAGGCTGCGGATGGTCGCCATGCCGACCGGGCTGTCGAATTCCATGTCGAAGAAGCGGACGTCCGGGTACTTGTCCCGCAGCGCCTCCATGATGCCGTAGACCGGGATGCACATCGGGCCCATCCGCCCGCAGACGATGGCGGCCTTGGCCCCGCTGTCCAGCAGTTCCTTGAACTCCCCGACGGTCTCGATGTGCTTCAGGTTCGTGTGCAGCATGCTCGTCTCCTCGTGCCTCAGAAGTGAGGGTGCGCCTGCGGGGCCAGTCCCAGCAGGCGGTCGATCCGCGCCTGGTCGAAACCGATCACGTACTGCCCGTCGATATCCAGCTGGGGCACGCCGGTCTGCCCGGTCCGCCTCACCAGCGCCGCCGCCTCGCCGGGCTCCAGCGACACGTCGATCTCGGTGAAGGGCACGCCGCGCTGGCGCAGGTACGCCTTGACCCGCGTGCACCAAGGGCAGGACGCTCCCGTGTAGACGGTCACCCGGTGCGCGCCGCCCGAGGTGCCGGTTGCCGTCGCGTCCGCCGTCCTCCCCGTCCCCAGCAGCGCCGCCTCGTACTCCTCGACGCTGTTCTCGCCCAGGACCTGCCGCGTCACCGTGCCGTCCTTCACCACCACGACCGTGGGCACCTTGGCCACGCCCAGGTTGCGGTGCACGTCCCGGATCTGCCCCACGTCCACCAGGTGCACGGCCAGGTCGGGGTGGCGCCGGCAGAACTCCAGGAAGTCCGGCCAGGCTCGGCGCGACCTCTCCGAGAACTCCCCGAAGAAGGCCACCACCGCGGGGCCGCGCAGGCCGTTCGTCGCGCCCATCAGGTCCTCGAAATCGGCCACGGTCCGGATCACGGGTGCCTCCGCCGTCCAGCGTCCCGGTGTCTCAATATGCCACCACCGGCATATTTCACGTAAGGAATATAAGGCGGGCCTGGGCCGTGTCAAGAGGACGGCTGGGGGCAGGTCCGGGGCGGGTTCTCGGTTCGGCGGGCGCGGCTATCGGGCGCGGTAGATCTCCCGCAGCAGCCGGGCCACCCGTTCGCGTCGTTCCGGGGGTGTCCGGGCCAGGATGCCCTGCTCCTGCATCAACGCGATCAACTTCACGGGGACCAGGCCCTCCGTCCCGACGATCTCGACGTGGCCCGCCGCGACCTCCATCGGGTGCAGGCGCGGGTCCGCGTCCACCTTCGGCTGCCGCTGCTCGTCCAGCGAGAACACGTAGTCGTCCTCGGCGCACTTCCCGTTCCGGCCCATCCGGCGGCACGTGCCCCGCTCGTCGGTGACGACCTTCAGCACCTCGCGGACTTCCTCCAGCAGTTCGCCGGGGTTCTCGATGAACCGCGATCCGGGGGGGATCTCGTCCCATTTCCGGCCGGCGATCCCCTCGCACACGATCCACGTCAGGCCCAGTGTCAGGGCATGCAGCCACGTCTTCCCGCAGTCCGACGAGGATCGGATCCCGCCGAACGGCGACGACACCGTCAACAGGCGGTACGCGAAGCCGTCCCCGGTCCGCAGGGCGTCCGCCCGATCGCGAATCAGCGCCCGCCGGGCGACGAGTCCGCCCTGGCTGTGCGCCAGGATCGTCAACTGCTGCGGCGGCAGCCGTCGCTTCAGGGCCTCGATGGCCCGGATCAACTCGGCGGACGCATCCACCAGGCTGTCGCGATCGTCGTAGTTGAAGCAGACGGCCTGCTGCCCGTGCGCCTCGAACACCCGCGACAGGGCGCGGAACCTGCCGCCGGAGGAATTGCACCCGTGCACCAGCAGGACGATCGGCCGGGCGGGGTCCAGGTCCACGATCCCCGGGCTGTTCGCATCGCACAGGTCCAGTCCCGGGATCCGGGTGCCGGCGTCGTCGGGGCCGATCTTCACGACGGCCGACGGGAGCGCCGCGCAGCCCGCGCAAAGGCACGCCAGCAACGGGACGAGGTTCGTCGTCGAACGGGTCTCCATGCACCGGCTCACGGAAGGGTTTGCAGTAGTCTATCATGGGGACGTGGCCTCCCCGGATCGGACGCTTCGGAATAACCCCGGGTCCGGTCCGTCTGGAGGCGCCGGGCGGTTCGGGAGGACACCATGCAGAACCTCTTCGGCGCGGTGCTGGGGCTGGCCACGGTGGTGCTGGTGGTGCCGGGCGGGCAGGCGCGCGCGAACGTGCACGCCCGTCCCGGGGACGAGTTCACGCTGCGGGGCGAGATCAAGGTGCTGTCGGTCACCCCCTTCAACCCGGCCGGCAAGGATCTTCTGCGCACCCGGGTGGTCGCGCGGGTGACGCCCGGCCCCGACGGCCATCCCGACCTGATCCTGACGCACACGTACTCCGGCCAGTGGTGCCGTTTCGACACCCGTCCCGCCGGCCGGGGGCGCCTGGAGGTCGTGCCGCAGACCTGCCGGTTCAAGGCGCTGTCCAGCCCGGGGACGCTGCGGATCGTGGACGGGGTCGTCGGGGGCGATGCCACCTCGATGACCTTCAACGGCACGATGGACATCCGCTGGCTGAACTACCGCGGGACGATCGCGGTGGACATCCAGGGGCCCGTGACGCGCCAGGCTCCCCGGAAGGTCGCCGCCTCCCGGAGATCCGCCGCGTCCCCCGCCGATGCCCGCGCGAAAGGCCCCGCGCCGGTGGACTCCCGTCCGCAGGGGCGCTAGATTCGCCTTCGACCTCCCGGGGCTCCAGGATGAGCGGACAGGGCCCGGTTCTCGTCGCCACGTGCATCGCGGCCTTCCTGACCCCCTTCATGAGCGCGGCCGTGAACATCGCCCTGCCGTCCATCGGGCAGGAACTGGGCGGCGGGACCCGGGCGCTGGGCTGGGTCGCATCCTCCTTCCTGCTGGCCGCCGCGATTTCGCTGGTGCCCCTGGGGAAACTGGCGGACCTGCACGGAAGGCGCCGCATGTTCGTCGCGGGCATGGGCGTGCACACCGCCGCGTCGCTGGCCTGCGCCGCCGCACCGACGCTGACCGCCCTGATCCTGCTGCGCGCGCTGCAGGGGATCGGCGGGGCCATGATCTTCGGGACGTCCACCGCGCTGCTGACCTCGGCCTTCCCGCCGGAGCGGCGCGGGCGCGTGCTGGGCATCAACGTCGCCTTCGTCTACGTCGGCCTGTCGATCGGGCCGTTCGTGGGCGGGCTGGTGACGCACTGGGCGGGATGGCGCAGCCTGTTCCTGCTGGGGGCCGGCCTGGGCGTTGCGGGCCTGGCCGTCGTCATGGCGGGCATCCGCGGCGAGTGGGCGGAGGCGAAAGGCGAGCGCTTCGACGTCCCCGGTTCGCTGCTGTACGCGGCGGGCCTCGCGATGCTGATGGTCGGGCTGTCGCGGATCCCGGAACCTTTCAGCCTGGGCTGCGTGGCCGGCGGCCTGGCGTGCCTGGCGGGCTTCGTGGCGTACGAACTGAGGACGCCCCACCCGGTGCTGGCGATCTCGCTGTTCCGCGGCAACGCGGTCTTCGCCTGGTCCAACGTGGCCGCGCTGATCCACTACTGCGCGACCTTCGCGGTCACCTTCCTGATGAGCCTGTACCTGCAGAACGTGCGGGGCCTGTCGGCGCGCGACGCCGGCGTGCTGATGGTGGTCCAGCCGGTGCTGCAGGTGCTGTTCTCGCCGATCGCGGGCCGCCTGTCCGACCGCATGCAGCCCAGGCTGCTGGCCTCCTCCGGCATGGTGCTGACCGTGGCGGGACTGCTGCCGCTGGCCCTGCTGGCCGTGGATACCCCGCTGGTCCTCGTGGTCGCGGCCCTGGCGGTGCAGGGCGTCGGCTTCGGGCTGTTCTCGTCCCCGAACACCAACGCCATCATGAGCTCGGTGCAGCGCCGTTCCTACGGCGTCGCGTCGGCCACGCTGGCGACGATGCGGCTGGTGGGCCAGATGCTGTCGATGGGCCTGGTGATGGCGGCGACGGCGGTCGGGATGGGGCAGGCAAGGATCACCCCGGAGCACTTCCCGGACTTCCTGTCGGTGGTGCACGTCGTCTTCTGGGCCAGCATGGGGCTGTGCGCCGTCGGCGTGTTCGCGTCGCTGGCCCGCGGCGACGTCCCGCGGGACTGAGGACGGCCCGGGGCCTTGCGCCCTCCGGGGCCCTTGCGCGGCAGGTCTTTCCTGCGGTAAGGATGCGGCCTTCGATCCGGACGATGGGAGGTGTCGGGTGGTCCGGTCCCTGGGGTTCCTGTCCGGCGTTCTCGCGGTACTGGCGGGCGCGGTCGGCATCGGGTGCGGGTCCGGCGACGGGAAGGGGTGCCAGCCCTTCGCCACCGAGTGCCGCGGGACCGGCACGATGGCCCAATGCCTCGCAGACGGGTCGGGCTGGGAGACGGAGGAATGCGCGCCGGGCAGTGCCTGCGTGGCGACCGAGTGCGCCCCGATCGCGTGCCCCGGGTCGCCCTGCCCGGACGGCCTGGTGTGCCTCGACGGCGCCTGCGGCGAGCCCGTCTGCACCCCCGGCACGCGCCGGTGCACCGCGCGTTCGCACCAGGTGGAGGTCTGCAACCAGGACGGCAGCGGGTGGGACGCCCCCACGAACTGCCCGTCCGGCCAGACGTGCGAGGACTCCGAGTGCCGGGACGTGGTCTGCGGGAAGGGCGAGGTCCGGTGCTCGGCCGACGGCCTCTTCGTCGAGGACTGCAACGAGGCCGGGACCGGCTGGGTCGCCTCCCGCTGCTTCGGGGCCAACGTGTGCGAGTTCGGTGCGTGCAAGGACGTGGCCTGCGAACCGGGCACGGCCCGCTGCCGGCCGGACAACCGGTCGATCGAGCAGTGCTCGCCCCGCGGGACCGCCTGGATCGATTCGTCCACTTGCGGGGAGGGCCAGGCCTGCAACGAGGCGGAGTGCGTGCCGGTGGTCTGCACGGCGAACGCCTGGACCTGTGCCGGGGACTTCCGGTCGCGCCGGCAGTGCAACGCGTCGGGGACCGCGGAACTGCCGCCGGAGGACTGCGAGGCCGGGAGCGCCTGCCGGGACGGCGAGTGCAGGTACGTCATCTGCACCCCCGGCAGCGCGACCTGCACGACGGACGGTTCGGGTTTGACGACGTGCGATGCGACCGGCACCCGGTACCAGGCGCGCACCGACTGCGACGCGGACCAGGCGTGCAGCAAGGGGGCCTGCATCCCGGCGGTGTCCGTGCTGGGCGAGGTGCTGCGGGTGCGCCAGGCGGACGGCAGCGTCTCGTTGAGCCCCGGCATGTACGCCGTGGCGGTGGTGGATGCCGGTGGCGGGCACGACGGGATCGAGTACCCGCTGCGCATGTCGGGCTACGTGAAGGACCCGCCATACAGCCTGGAGACGATCGCGATGCCGCTGGCGCCCCCGTCCCTGCCCAGGCTGCGGTGCGGGACGCCGGCGCTGACCCGCAACCTGCCCGCGCCCCGGCGCGTGGTTCGGCCGATCGTGCGGACGCTGCGGCAGGAGACGGTCGGCGACACCCGGACCTTCAAGGTGGCGTCGGACGACGGGTACAGCGTCCGGCTGCGCACGGGCCTGCTGCGCCTGCAGGGAGCGCACGCGAACTTCTGGGAGGACGTGACCGGCGGGCCGGCGGGAGGCACGCTGGGCGAGGGCGCGCTGCAGAGGATCGGGGACCGCCTGGACAACGGCGTCTTCGCCCGGGAGGAGGCGCTGTACGGCCGGCCGACCGACGTGGACGGCAACGGCCGGATCGACGTGTTCTTCACCTCGCTGCTGCCCTCCGACAACGCCGCCGCGTTCGTGTGGCCGGTGACGCTGTTCCCGGAGGGGTCGCTGCCCTACGACTGCGACCACGGCGAGATCGTGTACAGCATGCGCCCGTCCGGCCAGTACTCCGACGCGGACATGGCCAGCCTCATCGCCCACGAGGCGGCGCACCTGATCGTCGGGGGGCGGCGGATCGAACCGTGGCTGTCGCACATCCAGGACCTGCCGAGGTGGGTGCTGGAAGGGGACATCTACCTAGGGGAGGGGTTGTCCGAACTGGCCTCGGCGTGGAGCGGCCAGGCGCAGGTGATGGACACGGCGTACTACGCCCTGCAGTACCCCGAGGCGTGGTGCATCAACTCGCTGTTCTTCGACAGCTACTACGTGGACGACATGATGGGCTTCCTGCACTACGGGCTGGGCGCCCTGGTGATGGAGTACCTGTTCCGGCAGGCGGGTAGCGTGACGGTCACCGGCGCGGCCACCTTCGAGGACCTGGGCGGCCTGCCGTACCTGGAGTCCGTCGTGCAGCGCCAGTCCGGGTTCCCGCGGATCGTGCCGCCGGACGGGCGCGAGGCGATCGACTGGTACTCCGACATGGCCACGGCGCTGCTGGTGCACACGCTGCCGCACGGGGCGGGCCCGGTCGCCGCCGCGGACCCCCGCTTCCGGTTCCCGTCGGCGACCTACGACTCGTGGTTCGGCGGGTACGACGGCCTGCCCATCCGGATGTCGGGCGACTCGATGCTGCAGCGGGTTCCGTGGTCCTCGCGGTCCGACCCGATGTATGCCGGGGGCGCCAGCTTCACCACCCTGCTGATCTTCGGCGAAGCCACCGCGACCGTCACCCGCGACACCGCCACCGCGACGTTCATCCGGTTCCGGCCCTGAGGCCTGGTTCCGCGCGGACCCTGCTACATCATGCCGGACCGCCACGCGAACCAGCCCCAGCGGGCGAGGTCCAGCGCCCAGGCGACGAAGGGCTTGTCGGGGGGGTAGGGGATGACGCCCTGGCCGTTCCCCGCGGGGATGCCGGCGCGGGCCAGCACCTGGGGCGTGTCGCCGCCCCGCATCGGGGGCGGGCCGATCCGCACCAGCGGGGTGCCGGACATCCGCAGCGGCAGCCTCACGAAGGACATCGGCGTCGGCACGCCGGGATAGGCCCGCGCCTGCACCGCCGGCACGGGATCGGGGTCGAACCGGGGAACGTCGGCCTGCACGTTCTTCCCGCGCGGGACGGTCACCAGCACGACGCGTCCCGCCAGGCCGGCGCGTTCGATCGCCTGGCGCCAGGCCGCCAGGGTTCGCCACCACAGGACCTCGCCGGCCGCCGCGACCGGGTCGGCTGGCGTCGCGGTCGTGCGAGGAACCAGCCCGGTTGCGCGCAGGAAGGCCCAGACGTCGTCCCGGGCCCCGGCCAGGCAGGCGCGTCCGTCCAGCAGGCGCACGAAGCCCGCCACCGTCTCGCGCCCCGGGTCGAAGGCCCGCGTCCCGTCGCCGACCGCGGCCGGCGCCCTGTCCCGCTGGACCCGGGCCACCAGCCGCACCTGGAACAGCAGCGCCATCCAGGTCAGGTGCGTCGTGGCCAGCACGCTCTCGCCGGTCCGCATCCGGTGGTACAGGCCCAGTTGGGTCGCCAGCGCGCCCGCCAGCCCCGAACCGATGTCGATGATCGGCGTCGGCACCAGCTTCGGGACCCCCTTGGTGCCGTAGGTCATCTGGATGCCCGACACCGCCTGCACGATCTGCTCGAAGCCCGGCCGGTCCTTCCAAGCGCCATGCTCGCCGTAGGCGTTCAGGTGCGTGTACACGACCGACGGGAAGCGCGCCCGCATCGACGCCGGGTCCACGCCCACGGCCTTCGCCACGTCCATGTGCCGGTAGTTCTGGAGGAAGACGTCGGGCTGAAGGTCGGTCAGCACCTTCCACAGCCGCTCCTTCCCCGCGGCGTCGGACGAGTCGATCGTGACGGACCGCTTGCCGGCGTTGAACAGCAGGTGGAAGGACAGGGCCCAGGCGAGGTCGGTCGGCGCCTGGATGGACAGCACGTCCGCGCCCAGTTCGGCCAGGATGCGCGCGGCGCAGGGGCCCGCGATGATGCGGGACATGTCGGCGACGCGGATCCCCTGCAGGGGGTGGCTCAGGTCGGCTCCCGCCTCCAGGGGCGGGACGACGGTCGGGGAGGTCGTCGCCTCCCACGACGCCAGCATCGCCTGCAGCGCCGCCGGGCCCACCTGGCGTGGCCGCAGGACGGGCGGGCGTTCCTCGCAGACCGCCCCGGGCCCGGGCACGGTCAGCGTCCCCGCGATCGGGTCGTCCATCACCACGGCGTCCGTCATGCCGGCGGCCACCGAGTCGCGCATCCACTCGTCCACCGTGCGGACCTTGATGCAGCACAACTCGCCGCCCAGCAGCGTCTCCCACTCGTCCGCGGTGCGCTGGAGGAAGACCTTTTCGTAGATCGCCTTGATGCGGTTCGCCTCGCGGATGTCCCGGACCTGGCTGGGGTCCCGGATCGTGTCGGCGGACATCGTGGCCCGCAGCCGGGCAGCCTCGGTGCCGTGCCCCGCGGCCTCCAGCAGGTCCAGCATGCGGGCGTTGTGGGCGGGTAGCGTGATGTGCAGGTAGGCGTAGCGCCCGTCCCTGCAGCGCCACGACCGCATGAACGGCGTCGCGATCATCTTCAGGGCCAGGAAGCCCCGCGGGACGCCGGTCTGGACCAGGATCTGCAGGATCTGCGAGAACAGGGTCGAGTGGAACAGCGACGACTGCACGTGCTGGCCGCGGCCCGTCCGCAGGCGCGCGATCAGCGCCGCGACGATGCCGTTGGCCCCGAACATGCCGGCCATCACCGGGGTCACGGACAGGTCGTGCATGCGGGGCGCGCCCAGCGGCCGTTCGTACAGGCAGCCGGCCACCGCGGCCTCCACCTCGGGCAGGGGGCCGCCGTCGCGCGGATCCCCGGCCCCGAAGGCCGGAAGCGACGCGCTGATCAGGCCGGCATGGCCGCCCGCCCGCAGCGCCTCGGCGTCCACGCCCAGCCGCGCCAGGCCGCCGTGCGGCAGGTCGTCGATCACGACGTCGCACCGCTGCACCAGCCGTCGCAGCGTGGCCCGCCCCGCCTCGGTCGACAGGTCCGTCCCGGCCTCCACCTTGCCGCGGCCCGTCACCGCCTCCAGCAACGGGTCCGTCGGCGGCCGCGACGGGTCGCGCAGGCGCACGACCTCGGCCCCCTGCTCGGCCAGCAGCATGCCCGCGACCGCCCCCGCGATGCCGCCGGACACCTCCACCACCCGCAAGCCCTGAAGGATGCTCCCGATCCCTTGCCCGTCCGCCGCCTTCGAATCCATCGTCCCTCCGTGGTCACGGTTCCGGACCGCCGATCCTACCAGCGGTCGGCCGTCCTGTATCGCGGGTCGTTGACTTGGTGCCGGACGGCTCCGATACTGGGATCAAGTACAGGAAATCAGGAAGGAGATCCCGGGCGCCGCGGACCGTGGCGAGGGGTCTTCGGGGTCGCCGTCCTGCCGGGGCGGCGGCCGGCCGCGGCGCCGGGGACGGGAGGCTTCCCATGAGGAATGCCCTGCGGGCCCTGGTGCTGGTCCTGGTGGTGTCCGGGTGCGGCGGCGGCACGTCGGGGCCGGCAACCCGGCTGATCTCGGTGGCGGGCGCCGGCGGGGAGGCGGCCGTCAGCGCCAGCCATGCGGGCGGCGGCAGCGCCTTCCAGGCCTCGGGCAGGCTGGCGGTGCCGCAGGGCGCGAACCGGCTGCTGATCGTATCGCTGCCCGGATTCGCGAACGCGGACCTCCAGGGGGTCGCGATGACCCTGGCCTCGCCCGGCGGGACCCGGACCGTCACGCTGGGCGGCGGCGCTCTGGGCATCCAGGGATTCGCGGAACAGGATCTTCCCGACCCGGACCCCGACGGGGCGTTCGCCGCGTATGCCGCCACCGTCGGCGACCTCCTTCCGCCCGGATTCGGCGAGGACGACCTGTACGCCCTGCTGGAGCGGGGAGGCCGGCGGGTCCCGGACGCGGGAATGCCGAGGCCTCCGGCCGGCCTCGATGCCGGCCTCGCGGCCTACCGCTCCGCCCTGGACGCGCTGCAGTCCGCGGTGCCGAAGGCCAACGGTGCGCGGACCCCGACGGGAGGGCTGCTGGTCTTCGGCCCGCAGGCCGGGGACTGGTCCGTCGATCTGGCCGTGCAGGAAGGGGCCGGCGCCTTCGAGGTGCGCCTGCTGGCCTTGCCCAGGGACCTGGACCTGGCGGCGATCGACTCCCTCGCGATGGCGCTGGCCGCGGCGAAGGGAGGAGGCAAGGTGCAGTCGGCGCAGTCGGGGGACACCGGCGGCGACCCCGGCTGCGACCGGCTCATCGACGCCTGGCGCCACCCGGCGGCCGGCACGCCGGGCTGGGAACGGGCCGCGCTGCTGCGGGCCGGCTGGGCCGTCATCCAGGGCGTCGTGCTGGTCGAGGGCGCGGCGGCCGTGACGGCGGTGCTGGTGGCGCTGGTCCCGGGGGAGACGCTGGCGGCCATCGCGGCGATCTTCGCGCTGGGTTCGGAGACCTTCGTGGCCGCGGTGTCGCTGACGGCCTCGGTCCTGTTCCAGGCGGTCACGGACTTCGACAACGTGGCCGAGGACATCTACTGGCGCCTGGCTTGGACCTGGTCCAGCGAGGAGCGGTACGGCACCGTGTGCTACTTCGGCCTGCTGGAAGGGACGCCGGTGCCGCCGTTCTCGCTGGACCCGGGGCAGTCGGTCCGCCCCACCGTGACGGTGGAGAACGCCATCCGCGACGAGTTGCCCTACGAGGGCTGGGGCTACGGGACGCCGGGCCTGCCGGCCCCGCTGGACTGGTCCGTCGATCCCGCCGGCGTGGTCGACCTGGATCCCGACGAGGTCGCCGTCGGCCTGGCGTGCGAGGTGACGGCGGTGGACGAGCCGGAGGCGGAGGAGGCGAAGGTCACGGTGACCCTGGAGGCGCAGCCGGCGCGCCGGGACTTCGACGTCGCGATGACGGTCCGGACGTGCACGCTGGCGGACGCGATCGTGGAGGTCGGGCAGACCCGGGTGGTGGGACTGGAGGTCGATCCGGCGGTGCCCGCCGAGGGGATCACCGAGTACGAGTGGCAGGCGAGCGGCGCCGCGGGCGAACTGGTGTCCGCCGACGACGGGTCGCACGCCCCGTTCACGTCGAATTACCCGTTCGCGGCCTACCATGCCGGCTCGCAGGCCGGGTCGGACACGGTCGAGGCGAAGGTGGCCCACCGGTGGACGTCCGGCCGGCGCACGACCCTGTGCGAGGCGTCGGGCAGGATCGACGTGGTGCCCGACCTGCGGCTTCAGCCGGCCCTGGCCGAGGTCGCGCCCGGCGCCGCCGTGACCTTCACCTGCCAGGGGTGCGGCGATCTCGAGGGCCCCGTGGTGTTCGCGTGGCAGACCGGCGGCTGGCAGGGGAAGTTGCTGGACGACCAGGGCCACGCCGTGGAAGCCTTCGAATCGGCGACGGCCACCAGCGTGACCTACCAGGCCCGCGCGGATGCGTCCGGCGGGAACACCGACGGGATCGAACTGACCGCCTGGAGGCTGCAGGACAACCCGGCGCGGGTGGGTGCGGGGCACGGGACGGCCCAGATCCGGATCCAGCGCGAGGAGGTCCCGCCCTGCGAGGTCCACATCACGGTCTACGAGGCGTCGGCCGACTGGAAGTGGGGCGACCCCAACCCGAACGATGTCGAGTGCGAACTGGCCGAGGGGACGTGGGTGATCGACCCCGACTCGCTGAAGGGCTGCATGACCGCGGCGCCGTGCGTGGCGCAGTGCCTGGGGTACGGCGACCCGGTGTCGGTCGGGGCGCCGATCCAGTGGACGACGTACGACCTGGAAGGCAACAACACCGGCGGCAACCACTGCGGCGCGCCCGGTCAGGGGTCGTGCGAGGCGGACGTGGCCTGGACCCGGCGCGCCTGCGCCGAGAACTTCTGCGAACATGCCGGCATGGAGGGCGGCGGGTTCAAGTGCGCGGCGTGCAACTGCGCCTGCGGGGGCGGCAACTGCTACCCGTGGAAGGGCCCTGCGAAGATCGTGTTCGACGCGTGGGTGAACGTGCCGTGCACCGACACCTACAACTGCTACTACTACCATACCCCCCAGCAGATCCGGGGCGACTGGTGGTTCACGCTGGTGCACTGCCCGTCGGTGGACAACGCTCTGCCCAACTGCCCGGGGAACGTGCCCTGACACCAGCAGCGTCGGGGGGAAATTCAGGGACAGTCACCATTATTTGTTGCCCAAGTGCCCGAACTTGCTGCTGCGAATACAAATTGCCAATAAATACAAAATGTTCAGACGTCAATAATGGTGACTGTCCCTGATTTGGGGCGGGGCGCCTACCGGGGCCGGGCCAGCACGCGCTGGATCTCGGACAGCAGGGTGTCCAGCCGGTAGGGCTTCGCACAGGCGCCGTCGAACCCTTCCTCCTGGAACCGGGACAGGATGGGGTCCACGGAATACCCGCTGGACACGATCACTCGCAGGCGAGGCTCCAGGCCGCGCAGCAGGGGCAGCGCCTGGCGCCCGCCCATTCCGCCGGGGACGGTCAGGTCCAGGATGGCGAGGTCGAACGGCTTTCCTTCCAGCTTCGACTGCTCCAGTTCCGCGACGGCCCGGGCCCCGTCCGCCGCGCAGACGACCTCGTACCCCGCGTCGGACAGCACCTCCCGAAGCAGGTCCCTCAGGACCGACTCGTCGTCCATGACCAGCAGACGTCCGTGGCCCCGTGTCGGGACCCGGGGCAGGGCGTGCGACGAGGGGACTCCGCCCGGGGATGCCGGCAGCAGCAGCGTGAACGTGCAGCCGACCCCGGGTTCCACCGACAGCGACAGGCGGCCCCCGTGCTTCTGCACGATCCGGAAGGCCGTCGGCAGGCCCAGGCCCAGGCCGTTCGGCCTGGTCGTGTAGTAGGGCTCGAAGATGTGCGCCTGGTGCTCCGGGGCGATCCCCCCCCCGCGGTCGTTCACGTCGATCCGCACGAAGGAGAGGGTCGGCGAGACGGCCCCGGGATCCCTCGACGGTTCCACGTTCCGTGCCCGGATCACGACCTCGCCGCCTTGCGGCATCGCCTGCTGCGCGTTCAGGACCAGGTTGTGCAGCACCTGGCCGATCTGCCCCTCGTCCACCTCGACCGGCCACAGCCCTTCCTGGAAGTCGCACCGGCAGACCACGTTCGAGCCCCGCAGGGCGAAGTCCGCGGACTCCGGGATCAACCGGGGCAGCGAGACCATCCGCAGCACCGGCTCGCCGCCCTTCGCGAACGCCAGCAGTTGCTGGGTCAGTTTCCGGGCCCGCTCGATCGCGGACACGGCCCGGTCCAGCGCCGCCGTCACCTCGGCCGGGTGCGACGCCCGCTGCAGGCCCAGTTCCACGTATCCCAGCGCGGCGGCCAGGATGTTGTTGAAGTCGTGCGCGATCCCGCCGGCCACGAGCCCCAGCGACTCGATGCGGGCCAGCCGCTGGCGGTCCTCCTCGTGCCGGCGAGCGTCGGTGACGTCCCGGACGATCGCCTGCAGGTAGACCTGCCCGTGCAGGTCGACCCGGTTCAGGGACACCTCGGCATGGAAGGGCGTGCCGTCGTATCGGATGTGCACCCAGTCGAAGAACTGGGGCCCCTGGTCGATGGCCGCCTGGATGTACTCCAGGGCCGCCTGCTTCGAGTCCCGGCCGTCCGGCTGGCGGGGCGGCGAGAACCGGTAGGGGGGATGGCCGAGGATCTGCTCCTGGGTGCAGCCGTAGATCTTCAGGGTCATCGGGTTGCACTCGACGAAGCGGTCCCCCTGCATCAGGAAGATGGCGTCGTTGGCCGCCTGGAACAGCGTGCGGTACCGGGCCTCGGCTGCGGCAGCGTTCTCGGCGCATCCCTGTCTGCGGTCCGTCCGGGGGGCCGCGGGATCTTCCTTCCCGTCGTTGTCCATGGGGCCAGGGTAGCCGCGATTCGGGAGGAAAGGGAAGCGACGTAGGCCGGCGGGCGCGCCGGGTCTGCGGGAGATGCGGTTGCCTTCCCCTGGCGGGTCACACGTACCGCACGCCGGCCAGCCGTCGGCGCTGCACCCGTGCGAACCGGAGGGCGGGGTGCCCCACGACGATCGCAGACACCACGGCCTGGCCGGGGGCGATACCCCACCGCTTCCGCAGGACGTCCGACCGGTCGACGATGGGGGGGATCAGGCCGATCATCGTGCTGCCCAGTCCCAGCGCGTGGGCGGCCAGCATCGCCGCCTGGGTCACCAGCAACGCGTTCTGGTCGTAGCACAGCCCGTCGCGGTCCCCCAGGAACAGGATCACGGCCGGGGCCTCGTACAGGAACTTGTCCTGGCCCGTTTGCGCGAAGACCTCGTTCGCCTCGCGGGTCAGGTCCAGGATGTAGTCCCGCAGCATGTGCCAGTTCGCCTTGCCCGCGAACACCCTCATCGCGGCGCGGCCGACGAAGTTGCGGGTCATCTGGTCCATCTTCGCGTAGCCCGTCCGCATCACGGTCAGCAGGCGCCGGATCTCGGCCTTGTCGGCCAGCACCACGGCGGAGGTGGTGTGGGGCGGCCATCCCATGGGCGCCGTGGCGGCCAGTTCCAGCAGCCGGTCCAGCAGCGCGCGGTCGACCGGCGTGTCCAGGAAGCGTCGCACGGATCGGCGGGACTGCAGGAAGCGGTCCAGGGCGTCCGCGTCGAAGCCCCAGGGCAGGGCCTCCTGGAAGTCGGCCGGGTCCAGCCCTTCCACCCGGATGGCGTCCCGGTCGCACGCCATCATGCAGTGCCCGCACCGGAAGCAGCGGCCCTCGTGGCCGGCGATCGGGCGCGCCCGGCCGTCCGCCAGTTCCAGCACGTTCCGCGGGCAGGCCTTGACGCAGGCGTTGCAACCGTTGCACCTCGATGCATCGACCCGGCCGGTCAGGGCTTCCATGGGGGACCTCCGTCGCGATGCGGCGAGGGTAGCACGGCGGCATGGGCGGGGCGCGATTCGCGGGGGTGGCGTGGTACGATGCCGCCGACACGCACCAGGGGCAGGCCCGTGGAGGTGACCATGCGGAGTCGGCACCGGTGGTCGCGGCGGATCCTCGTCGCGGCCTTCGCGGGCCTTGTCGCGGGCCCGGCATCCTGCGGGGGGAACGGCGGGACGGCGGACCCGGGCCCGGCGGACGCGCCGGTCGCGGAGGTCCCGGAGGTCGCGCCGGACCTGCCGGAGGAGGTCGCGGAGGACGCCTGGCGCGACGAGGAGGCCGGGACGTCCGGGGACCTTGCGGACGGGGAGCCGCGGGACCTGCCGACCGAGGAAGCGCCGCCGGAAGACGCCGCGCGGGACGAGGCGAACGACGCCGTGCCCGAAGACGCGCCCGACGCGGCCCTGCCCCCGACATGCCCGGACGGCACCCCCCGGCGGCCCTGGATCGACGCGGCCGACACCGCGGCCCTGATGGCCGTCGCCGGGGATCTGGAAATCCCGACGACGAGCGGCTCCTGGGGATTGAAGGCGAACTGGAGCGGCTGCGAAAGCCTGCTGTTCGTGCCGGACCAGCCCCGCCAGAACCAGGGCTGGCCGGACACGTTCTTCCGGTACAACGTCAACACCTTCCTGTTCCACCTGCCCCGCACGGCGCACGTCTTCTTCGTGTCGATGAAGGCGGACGCCGCCGAGCGGGACGAGACGATGGCGGTGCTGCAGCAGAGGATCGACGCCTACCTGGCGGGCGCGCCCGCGGCGGATGCGCAGGAGTTGCGGTCGCGCCTGCACGTCGTGACCGGCGCCGGCGCCGACCTGCCGGGCTGGCTGGGGACGCTGCTGAAGTCGCCCGGGTGGGGGGTCGCGATCGACCGGTTCCAGCGGATCCGCTTCCTGGGGTCCTTCGCGGACTACGCCCTGTACGACGCCGGGAAGCAGTGGTTCGCGCCGAACCTGCGCATGGCCGCCAACGAGGCGGTCTACTACGACTTCGAGGCCGTGCGGGAGGCCGATCTGCAGTCGCGCCCGGCGACGGTGGTTCCCGTCTTCACGGGGGAGGTCCTGTCGGACCCCGGATGGGCCGGCACGCGGGGATACGCGGACGTGACGTTGCCCGACGCGGCGACGATGGCCGGGTTCGACACGCTGGAACTGGACCTGGCGCTGGGCTGCGACGGCGACGGCGAGTACGGCACCTGCCCCGCCTGGGACTACATCGTGCACCTGTACCTGTGCGACCGGGACGCCCCCGAAACGTGCGACGTCGAACTGGGCCGCTGGATCACGACGTACCACCGGCGCGGACGCTGGGTCCACGACGTCTCGCCGCTGCTGCCGGTGCTGCGTGACGGCGGCGCGCGGCGCCTGGCCTTCTACACCCAGCAGCCCTACGCCGTGGAACTGTCGCTGCGCCTGTCGGATTCCGGTCGCGCCACGCGGCCGTCCGAGGCCCGGTTCCTGTTCCCGGGCGGGGACTTCGGGCCGGGATACAACGACGGGCGCCTGCCCGTGACCGTGCCGATCCCGGCCGACGCCGCGCGCGTCACGCTGGCGGTCGTCGCGACCGGCCACGGCGGCGCCGACCCGGGCAACTGCGCCGAGTTCTGCACGACCACGCACCACTTCACGGTCAACGGGGTCGAGCACGTCGTGTCGTTCCCGGGCGCCGGCAGCGCGGAAGGGTGCATGCTGCAGACGGTCCAGGGCACCGTGCCCAACCAGTACGGCACCTGGTGGTACGGCCGCAACGGCTGGTGCCCCGGGCGCGAGGTCGCCATGCAGGTGATCGACGTCACCGCCCAGGCGCCGGCCGGCACGGACGCCGTCGTCGAGTACCGGAGCCTGTACGATGGCGCCGCGTACCCGTCGTCCGGGGCCGGCATCGTGCTGTCGTCCTGGCTGGTCGTCGAGCGGGCGCGGGCCGCGACCCGGTGATCCCGGGGCGTCCAGGGCATTCCGGAAGTGCTCCGAAGGCCGGTTCAGTCCTTCGATTCCCTGGCGAACAGCGGACGGTGGATCAGGAAGCCGTGGACGATTCCGACCAGTTCCGCCAGCCAGTAGCAGCCCACCACGATCACGAAGGCCACCAGCAGGCCGGCCAGGAGGGTCAGCACTCCGCCCAGCAGGCAGGAGAGCAGGTACTCCCCGAAACTCCCGACCCGTCCGCCGAGCCCGATGTCGTGCGTGATCTTCAGGACCGACAGGAAGGGCTGCACCAGGGGCTGGTAGACCAGTTTCGGCAGGCGTCCGAAGGGATGCCCGTACGGTCCGGTCAGGAAGATCAGGCCCAGGAAGATGTTCGTCGAAACCACCACCGGCACGATCGCGGCCAGTTCCCCGACCAGCTTGATGACCCGCGTGACGATGACGGTGATCCCCTGGTACTCGGACTTCCGGATGTCCGAAGCCCTCTTCCAGGTGATCCACAGCATGGCCGCCAGGCCTGCCGCCGACACTGCGAGGGTGAGCAGCGAGGCGATGATGCTGCGCAACGCGAAGAACGCGGAGTCGTCGAACAAGGCCTTCAGCGTCGGGAAGTACCCCTTTTCGCCGAACAGCCCGGCGACCAGCAGGAACGACTCGGCCAGGACGAACAGGACGCCGCATGCGACCAGGCACAGGAAGAAGCCGCGGTGGAAAAGGGAACCGTCATCCAAGCCTTCGGTGATTCTGCAACTCTTCTGGATCATGGAGAACCTCCTGGATTCGTTCCCGCGTCGGCAGAGGCGGGAACGTCACGGGAACGCCTCAGTTGACCACCATGTTCTCCAGCGTCAGCGTGCATTCGGGCATCATGTCCCCCGGGGTCTTCGCCCCGCGGAGCGCGCCGGGGACATTCCGGCTGAGGCAGCGCTCCATGTACGAGGAGCCGAAGGGATCCCGGCAGGCATCGAAGGCCGCCAGGGTCTGGGCAGCCGACTGGCAGGCGGTCTTCTGGCGGCAGGGGCGCTCGGTCTGCAGGCGCTCCCGGCACATCGAGACGCGGGACATGCCCTCGTCGAATCGCGCCTTGGCTTTCTGCGCCTCGGCCATCTCCCGTTCGTGGCGGTCTTCCAGTTCGCGCCGAGCCTGGCGATGACGGTCGCGGATCTCGCTGCGCTTCTGGTCGAACTCGCGGCGGATGGTCCACGTGGGCCCGCCGGCCGCGGCATCGATGGCGGTCTGCAGGGCGACATCCAGTTCCTGGAGTTCCCTGGAGTGCGTTTCGGCCAGGGCCTTCTGCTCCTGATCCTGGCGATTCCGGACTCCCGGAACGGGGTCCTCGGTCGGGACGGGATGGCCGGTGTTTGCCAGGTCCAGCCGCTGGCGGCACAGGGTCGGATACTCGTCGGTGGGCGCCTTCTCGCCGCATCCGATCATCAGCAGCAGGAGCACCCCGGCGAGCGGACCCGAGAATCGTGGACCTCTCATGAAATCCTCCCTGGTGCATTGCCCGAACCCTGAGGTTGCGGGTGCGCCGTGTGTGTTTTTCCCAGCCTACTCCCCCCCAACGGGAAGTCAATGCCGGATGCCTGGAGGGACCTCGTTGCCTCCGACCACCGTCAAGTCCAAGGGTTGCGCGTGTCGGCGGAAACCGAGTACCCTCGACGAGGATTCCACAGAGAACGACACGAGGGCCTTCCACCGGAAGGGAGGGGATGTCATTGACCAGCGGGGATGCGTGCAGCGTCGGGCGCAGGGTGCGGGGAAGGTCGTCCACGGGTCCAGGGACGCCGGACCCAGGTGGCTGGTGCTGGGCCTGCTGGCGATCGCCGTGGCCTGGGGCTGCGGAGGCGACGGCGGCAACGGCAGCCTGCAGAACCTGGACCTGCCGCGCGACGACCTCGCGGACGTGGCGCCGGCGGACGTCGTCGAGGCGGTGACGGAGGACGTCGGGGCGCGGGACCCCGGGGACGCAGTCCAGCCGGACGTCCAGCCGGACCCCGGCGACGAGGTGCCTGCGGACGCGATCCCGGACGCCGAGCCGGACGTGCCGAAGAACCCGGGCCCGAGGTGGAGGACCTCCCGGTGCCGGAGGCCGAGGACGCGGATCCGGGGAAGATGGACGTCGGGGACGAACCGGTCCCGGACACCGCGGACGTACCGGTCCCGGACGCCGCCGACAGCGAGGCCGACTCCCCGGATCCCCTGGCGGACCTGTGCGCCCCCTGCTCGGACGACGACGAGTGCGGCGGGCCGGCCGACCTGTGCATCACGGTCGGCGAGGTGACCGGCTGCTCGGTGGACTGCGCCGCGAACCCCGGCATCTGCCCGCAGGGTTTCGCATGCGGGGACGTGGTGCGGGGCGGGGACGTCGTGGGACGCCAGTGCCTGCCGACGGGGATGTTCGTCGAACACTGCGGCGTCTGCGGCGGCGACGACTCCAGTTGCATGGACTGCGCGGGCGTCCCGAACGGGACGGCCCTCCTGGACGGTTGCGGCGTCTGTTCGGGCGGCACGACCGGCCACCTCGCGGACAGCGACAAGGACTGCGCCGGGGTCTGCTTCGGCGGCAAGGTCATGGACTGCAACGGGGTGTGCGGTGGCGGCGCGGTGCTGGACCGCTGCGGGGTGTGCGGCGGCGACGGCAGCAGTTGCGCGGACTGCGCCGGCGTCCTGGGTGGCACGGCGTTCCTGGACGGCTGCGGGGTCTGTTCGGGCGGGACGTCGGGCCACGTCGCGGACAGCGACAAGGATTGCGCGGGGGCCTGCTTCGGCACGGCGGTGGTGGATTGCACGGGCGTCTGCCGCGGGACGGCCGTGGTGGATTGCGCCGGCGTCTGCAAGGGCACGGCGGCCGTGGACGACTGCGGGGCGTGTTCGGGCGGCACCTCCGGCCACGTCGCGAACAGCGACAAGGACTGCGCCGGGACCTGCTTCGGGACCGCCGTGAAGGACTGCGCCGGGGCCTGCAACGGTACGGCGGCCGTGGACGACTGCGGGACGTGTTCGGGCGGGACGTCGGGCCACGTTGCGAACAGCGACAAGGACTGCCTGGGCATCTGCTTCGGCGACGCCGTGGTGGATTGCAACGGGGTCTGCGACGGCGGCGCGGTGGTCGACCGGTGCGGCGTGTGCGGCGGCGACGGGGCCGGGTGCGCCGACTGCATGGGCGTGGTGGACGGGGAGGCGTTCCTCGACCTCTGCGGGGTGTGCTCGGAGGGGACGTCGGGCCACGTCGCCAACTCCGACGAGGACTGCGCGGGCGTCTGCTTCGGGACGGCGGCCCTGGATGATTGCGGGATCTGTTCGGGGGGGACGTCGGGCCACGTCGCGAACAGCGACAAGGACTGCACCGGGAACTGCTTCGGCGATGCGGTGTACGACTGCGCCGGCACGTGCGCCGGGACGGCCACGGTGGACCACTGCGGCACGTGCGACGCGGACGCGGCGAACGACTGCGTGAAGGATTGCGCGGGCGTGTGGGGCGGCGGGGCGATCATCGACCCCTGCGGCGTCTGCGACGCGAACCCGGCGAACGACTGCGTGCAGGACTGCGCGGGCGTGTGGGGCGGCAGCGCGACGCCGGACTCCTGCGGGGTGTGTTCGGGGGGGACGTCCGGCCACGTTGCGGATTCGGACCAGGACTGCGCGGGCGCCTGCTTCGGGCACGCGATGCCGGACTGCCAGGGGGTGTGCGCGGGCGGCGCGTTCATCGACGACTGCGGCGTCTGCTCGGCCGGTACCACCGGGCACGTCGGCAATTCCGACAAGGACTGCGCGGGGGTGTGCTTCGGGACGGCCGTCGAGGACTGCCGGCTGGTCTGCGGCGGCCCCCACTTCCTGGACGACTGCGGGGTGTGCTCGGGCGGCGTGTCCGGCCACGTCGCGAACAGCGACAAGGACTGCGCGGGGGTGTGTTTCGGCGATGCGGAGATCGACTGCGCCGGGGTGTGTGACGGCGCTGCCTACCTGGACAACTGCGGCGTGTGCGACGCGGACCCGGCCAACGACTGCCCCAGCGACTGCGCCGGGGTTCCGGGCGGGGAAGCCGCGCTGGACGACTGCGGGGTGTGCTCGGGCGGGACGTCGGGCCACGTCGCGAACAGCGACAAGGACGTGTGCGGGGTCTGCTTCGGCCCCGGCATGGCCACGTGGTACCAGGATCTCGACGGGGACGGGATCGGGAATGCCGCCGTGACGCAGGATGCCTGCACGCGGCCGGCGGGCTACGCCTCCAGCCCGCAGGATTGCGACGATGCCAACCTCTGGATCCGCCCCGGCCGGGTCGAGATCCCCGGGGACGGGATCGACCAGGACTGCGACGGCCAGGAACTGTGCTTCGCCGACCCGGACCACGATGCCACGTGGAAGAGCCGGTACCTGAAGGCGTTGGTGCTGATGCAGACGGGGGGCGGGGGATACCCCATCGAGGCCGTGTCCCGGATGAATTTCAGCCTGTTCAGCGGCGGCACGTTCGACGAGACGTCGTTCGTCACCCAGTTCGGGAACGGCGGCAACTGGGACCTGCTGATCGTGGAACTGGGCACGACCGCGCCGGGGAGCGGCCTTCGCAGCGCGATCGAGCATCACGTCGTCACCAACGGCCGGCCGGCCATCGTGATGTACGAGGGCCTCGACCAGGATGCCGCGATGCAGGCACTGCTGGAGGTGACGGCGCCGGCCGCGCACTCCGGATGCACGATCGCGCCCGCCGCCGACTGCCCGACGAGCCTTTTCGACCTGGTGGAGGCGATGCCGGCGTCGCCCGCCACCACCGGGACCTGCTGCGAGGTCGTTCCCCTGTTCGGCGCACCGGCCTATGCGCGGATCTCCAGCGAGTCCGGTTCTCCCGTGGCGATCACCTGGAGCCGCGGGGGCCTGGTGCTGGTCGGCGGCATGCGGATCGCGAAGGAATCGGATGCCGACGCGGACGCGGTGAAGGACGGGATCGAGTTCTACGTGAATGCGATTGCCCTGCAGATGTCCCAGTTTGACGCCCGATTCCTGGCGGACGGCCGGTTGCTGCCTTCGTCCGACCTGTCGTGCCAGGCGGCCGGGACGCTGCCGGTGGCATCGACGGGCGACTGCGATGACACAACCTGCGGTGCGGCCTGCAACATCCACCAGGTCGAGGTCTGCGACGGGTACGACAACGACTGCAACGGGATCGTCGACAACGTGTTCTGGTTCGCCGATGCCGACGGCGACGGGGCCGGGAACGCGGCGGTGAAGTACACGGGTTGCCCGCAACCTTCGGGATACGTGGCCAACGACGACGATTGCGACGACTCCTTGGCCGCGTGCGGGGCCGCCTGCAACCCCGCCGCGACCGAGGTCTGCGACGGCTGGGACAACGATTGTGACGGCCTGGTGGACGACCTCGATCCCAGCCTGGATCCGGCCGGGAAGCAGGAGTTCTTCAACGATGGCGACCGTGACGGGTACGGAGACGAGACGGTCGTGGTCTGGGCGTGCCCGTCGGCGGACGGGATCGCCGAAGCGGGGGGGCGACTGCGACGACACCGACGAGGACGTGCACCCGGGGGCGACCGAGGCGTGCGACGGCATCGACAACGACTGCGACACCGTGGTCGACCCGCCTGGATCGGCTGGGTGCACCGCCTGGTACGCCGATGCGGACAACGATGGATACGGCGGGACCTCGCAGTCGTGCCGGTGCTCGGCGGGGGATGGGTACGTGACCCAGGTCACGGGCGACTGCAACGATGGCGACGGCGGGATCCACCCCGGCGCCGAGGACATCCCGGATCTGGCCTACATCGACCAGGACTGCGACGGCATCGACGGGACCATCACCAAGGGGTTCTTCGTCAGCCTGTCCGGATCCGACGGGTATCCCGGGACGAAGACCCTGCCCCTGCGGACGATCACGCAGGCTGTGCGGTACGCGCTGAACAGCACCACGAAGAAGCACGTGTTCGTGGCGGGGTATGTCGATCCGGCGAACTACTACGACGAGACGGTCGGGTTGAGCCCGGACGTCAGCATCTTCGGCGGCTACGACCCGGTGACGTGGCAGCGATCGAGTTCGCTGGTCAGCCGCATCTGGCCGGAAGACTCTTCCTGGGCGTTCCATACGCACTCGCGCACGATGCCGGGATGGGTACAGGGGTTCCACATTCGCGCGGCTCCGGGGACGGCGTCCGGATATTCCTCGCGCGCGGTGTTGCTGGAGGACGTGACCGGGGCGCTGCGGTTCGAGGGGAACACGATCGAGGCCGGGCCCGGGAGGTCCGGGGAGGATGGTGTCGACGGGCAGGACGGCAGCGACGGCAGCCCGGGCGGGGCCGGTGATCCGGCCGACAGGTTTGCGGGCAAGTTGAGCGCGGGGGCGGGCGGGGCCGCAGGTGCCATCGGTGGCCTGAGCAACGGCTTCTGCATTGCCGGCGGGTCGTCCGCGGGAGCCGGCGGTGACGGCGGGACGGCGGGCGCGAGCGGCGTTCCCGGTTTCGACTTCGCGGGCCAGGACGGCGGCGCGGGCGGCTCGGGTGCATCGACCAGCGGGACCACGAACGCCGTCGGCGGGACGGGCGGGGCCGGGGAATATCCCGCATCCCCCGGGGACCATGGCATGAACGGCTCGAACAACCCCGGGGGAGCCGTCGGGGACATCCTCCTGACATCCTATTGGCCCGATTGGCGCAGCGAGCGAGGGAGGGCAGGGCGCGATGGCAGCAACGGCAGCAACGGGGCCGGCGGCGGCGGCGGCGGCGGGGCCAGGCACACGACCGGAGGCACGGTCGACGCCCGAGGGCGGGGTGGCGGCGGCGGCGGCGGTGGTGGCGGCGGCTGCGGGGGCGAAGGCGGCACCGAAGGGATCTTCGCCGGCGGCTCGATCGGGGTGCTGGCGGTCGCCAGCCCCGGCGTCGTGCTGGTGCAGAATGCCATCATCACGGTCGCCGGCGGCAACGGCGGCGACGGGGGCGACGGCGGCCTGGGAGGCGCCTACGGGGCCGGCGGGGCCGGGGGCAACGGCTCCACGGTGGACAGCCCGAAGGCGGTCGGCGGCAAGGGCGGCCCGGGCGGTCGGGGGTCCAAGGGCGGATACGGAGGTGCGGGCAGCGGCGCCGCGGGCGGCATGAGCGTCGGCGTCCTGATGCAGGACTGCACCGGCATCACGATCTCGGGCAACACCTATTCCATCGGGACCGCCGGCCTGGGCGGCTCGGGCGGGCAGTACAGCGCGGCCCGCCTGTACGCGGACCCGGGCGAGCCCGGCATCCGGGCCGAGACGTACACGATGCCGTAGGGGTGCGGGGGGATCGGGCCGTCAGCCGCCGAACTTCTCGTCGAACCACTTCTTCACGGACGGGGTCTTGTTGTACACGTCCAGCGTGAAGTTCGCGTGGTCCGGCGCGTAGCCGTTGCCGATGATCATCTCGACGTCCATGCCCACGCCCTCGGCGCCCAGCGCCGCCTTCTGGAAATTCGTGGCCATGTTGAAGAAGTAGACCTTGCCGCCCTGCTTGCACGCCAGCACCGACGACAGTTCGGTCCCTTCGACGTTGGCGGTGTTGATGACCAGGTCGACCATCCCGCCCTTCGTGGCCTCGACGATCTTGTCCATCGTCTCGCCGGGGTTCAGCGCGTTGACGATGAAGACCTCGTCGGCCAGGCCCAGGGTCCTGAAGGTGTCGACGCTGGTCTGCCGGGTCGCGGACACCAGGATGCGGCAGTCGTTGCCCAGCTTGGCCCGGATGGCGGCCGCGCACAGGATGCCCGACTTGCCCGCGCCGATGATGTAGACGGTCTGGCCCTTCTGGGCCAGGCGGTCGGCCTGCGGCGGGGCGCCGGCCACGTCCAGCAGCGCCAGGCAGGTCTTCACGTCCATGCCCTCGGGGATCTTCGCCAGCACGCCCGAGTCGAACAGCACGGCCTTGCCCTCGATGTCGATCTGCTCGGAGTCGTGGACCTCCTTGATGCGGTCGATGACCAGGGGGGTCAGCGTCAGGGACACCAGCGTGCAGATCGGGTCGCCGACCTTCAGGTGGGCGGGGTTCGAGTACTTCGGCCCCATCGCCGCGACGGTGCCCAGAAGCATGCCGCCCGAGCCCGTCACCGGGTTCAGCTGCTTGCCCATGTTCGCGACGTTCTTCAGCACCTGGTCCGCGATGCCCTGCGGGTTGCCGCCGGCCGCGGTCCGCATCTGCCGGAAGGACGCCGAGTCGATGTTCAGCGTCTTGACGTCGATCAGGATCTCGTTGTCGTAGATGGGCAGCGAGTTGTCCAGCTTCGTCGCGGCCTGGGGCAGGGCGCCCTCGGGGGCGATGACGCGATGCCGACCGAAACGATCGCCGCCAGCACGGTACTCGGACATGGGAACCTCCTGAGGAATAACGGAAAGCCAATCCAAGGCCCGCGCGATATTAGGCAGGCCGGCGACGGGGTGTCAATCCGGCCCGGCGAAGACCGATCTATCATCGCGATCGTGGGGGTGATTCGAGGAGGGGCCGGCCGATGGACCGATCGATGAAGGAGCGTTTCCTGGAGCGTTGGGGACGGTACTTCGGCGGGGCCGACCTGCCGATCGCGTTCTGGTACGCGGACGACCCGGGTGCGACGGATGGGGCCCCGGTGGCGCCTGCGAAGGGGCACCGGTGCCTGTTCGCGGACCTGTCGCGGGTGCGTCAGGGGCACGACCTGCGGTTCGACGCGGCCACGGTCGGGTGCCAGGGAGGGCGGCGGTACCTTGGCTTCACGCGGGAAGTCGCGCCGGACTTCGCCTACTTCCTTTCCTGCGGCAGTCCGGGCGGCCGGGAGGGCGAACGCTACAAGAAGTCCCCGGAGTTGGTGCGCGAGTACGAGAAAAGGGTGCCGGACTTCGACGCGCCTTCGCGGTACGCCGTGTTCAAGCGGTTCGACCGGCTGGCGGACGGCGACGACCCGGCCGTGGTCATCTTCTTCGCGCCTCCGGACGTGCTGTCCGGCCTGTTCACGCTGGCGAACTACGCCGAGGCCGAACTGGATGGCGTCATCTGCCCGTTCGGGGCCGGCTGCGGGTCCATCGCGAAATACCCCTTCCTGGAGAACTCCGCCCCCCGACCGCGCGCCGTCCTGGGCACGTTCGACGTGTCCGCGCGGCCGTACGTCGGGGGTACGGAACTGACGTTCGCGGTGCCGATGCGGAAGTTCGAGTCCATGGTGGACGACATGGACGAGAGTTTCCTGGCCACGAAGTCCTGGAAGGCCATCCGGCAGCGGCTCGGGTGAAGGCGCTCCCGGGGGGCGAAGGAGGTGCGACATGCGGATCGCGACCATCGCAGGCATCCTGTTCGTGGCCGGGGTCGTCGCGGTGGTCGCGGCGGTGGCGACCGGCGCGGCGGAACCGACGACCCTGGTGCTGGGCGTCTTCCTGGCCATCGGCGGCACGATCGCCTTCGTGTTCCGGCACCTCCTCGCCCGGGCCGAGGGGGCGGGGCGACGGGTCCGCGAACTGCCCGAACGGGGCATCCGTCGGCGGGGACACGTTTCCGACGTGGTGCCCTACGGCGCCCGCCACGGTGGAGCCGTGATGCACCCGGAAGGGGTGCTGATGATCCTGCGGGTGGACATGGCCGCGCAGGACGGGATGCCCGCCCGGAACGTGAACGTGCTGGTGGTGGAACCGACCGATGCGGCGAAGGCGCGCCTGGGGACCGACGTCGTCGTGCTGCAGCACCCCGACGAGCCCGACCTGCTGGCGCTGGAAGGCCACCTGCCGGGCGGTCGCCGGCTGGGCCTGCCCCCGCTGTCGATCGGCTGAAACGAACCGGGGCCTGTACCCGTCAGTCCGCCTTGGACCAGCCGCGGCCCAGCGAGGAATGGCGCACCGAGACGCGCTCGTGGCGGCCGTCGCGACCGGTCAGGGAAACCGTGTAGATGGCCTCGGGCTTCGGTCCCGGCTTGGCCTGCACCGAGACGATGACGCCCTTGCAGCCCAGGTTGCGGCCGGACAGCATCCGGATGCCGGTGCCCTTCGCCAGGATGCCCTGGACGGGCGTCGCCTTGGCCTCGGGGGCCGGCGCCGCCTGGTCTTCCGGGGCCGCCTCGGGCGCCGCCTGGGTCGCCTCGCCCTTCGCCGGCCGCCGCCGGATGACCTTCGCCGGCCGCGCAGGGGCCGCCACCGGCGCCTCCCCGGCGCGCTCCCAGGTCCGCCCCAGCGAGCCGTGGTTGACCTGGGTGCGGCCCCTCTCGCCGGCCGGGCCTCGCAGGTTCAATGCGTAGGTCACCGTGGCGCCCTTCTGCAGGGTCGCGGCCACCTTCCCGGTCCAGCCCTTGAACTTCCCGTCCAGCACGCGGACCTCGCCGCCCTTCTCCACGACGTCCGCGGGCGGGTTCGCCGGCTCCATTGCGCCCTTCTTCGCGGTACGTCCCGCCCGCGCCTTCCGGGCCCCCGCGGCCTTCCGGCCCGCCTTGGCCGCCGCCTTCCCCTTGCGCGGTGCCGGGATGGCCGGCGCCTCGCCGGTGACATCCCACTTCCGGCCCAGGCTGCGCGGCGTGACCTGCGTCCGTGCAGCCTTGCCGTCCGGTCCCCTCAGGGTGACGGTATAGATGTGCGCGTCCCCCTTGGCCTGGATCGACCCGATCCAGCCGGTCCAGCCTGCATACATCCCGGACAGCATCCGCACGCCGGTCCCCTTGGCCATCGGGGGCTCGGCCACCCCCGGCTTCGCGGCCTTTGCCCCGGACGTTGCGCGTCGCTTCCGGGCCCCGGGTGTCGCCGTCGTCGTCACCGCCTTCGCCTTGCCGGCCGGCTTCCGGCCCGGCAGTCCCGGCAGCCCCGCCACCTTCTCGACCAGACCCAGTTCGCCCAGCAGGCGATCGCCCACCCTCGGCCCGACCAGGCCGCGAAGGATCTGGACCAGCCGCTGCGCCACCATCGCCAGGCGCTTCCGTTCGCCGGCCAGTTTCTCGATCTCCGATTCCAGTTGTGCGTATTGACCCAGCACGCGATCGAGTTCGTTGGCCAGGATTTTTCCAGTGTTTGCACGACCCATCGCACTCTCCTGTAGGGGGAGGACCGGCCGTATTGCCGATGCGAATCGAATATGTGTCAGAAACGGTTCCATGTCAAGCATCACGCGCGGAAAGCTCCGGGTCCGCCTGCATAGGACGAGTCAATGCACACCCCTGATTACCCCCCCCCAGCAACGGCAGTCCGCGGTATCGCCCGCCGGGAGGGTTACGGCTCCATGCGCAGCACGAACAGGACCTCGCCGTCCAGCACCCCCGTGAACGACGCCGACACGATCCCCGTCGCGGGTATCTCCAGTGCGGCCTGCGTCTCGCCCACCGAAACCGAGGCCGCCGCACGGCCCGCCGGGATCGCGAAGACCAGTCGCTGGGGCAGGCCCGCCACCGTCCGCACCGTCCCGCGCAACTCGCCGGCGGCGGCGTCCCAGGCGACGCCCGATGCGATCCCCGGCCCCATCAGCACGTGCCGGTCCGTCGCCAGCCAGGCCGGGACGTCCCCGACCGGGACGATGCGGACCACCCGGGCGGTGTGCGGCTGCAGTTCCATGCGCAGGCGCCCCCCCTCGATCTCCACCGGCGTCCCCGTCCAGAACTCCCAGGCCGCGTAGGTCCCGTCCGGGGCCAGGCCCAGTTCCGCCAGGCCGATGTCGTGCAGCAGCGGCGCGCCGTCGGTCCTTTCCGCATACGGCGTCACGGCCAGGTCCCGGTTCGCCCCCCAGTGGAACAGACCCGCCACGACGCCCGCCGGCGCCTCCTGCCGCTGGGCCCACGTCTCGGGGAACTCGCGCCGGAACAGGTCCAGGGGCCGGCCGGACAGCGGCTGCAGCGGCAGGATCCGCCGGTACGGGTCGGCCGACTCCGCCGGCAGCGTCCGCAGGTCCTCTCCCAGCGACACCACGCCGCCCGCGATCGCCATCACCGACATCCAGGCCCGGGACTCCTCCACGGTCAGGTCTCGCGCGTACACCTGGTCCTGGTGGTTCCACCACAGGCGACCGTTCATCCAGTAGCGGCGCGCCGCCATGCGCACCGCGGGCTTCGTGCCCATGGCCGAGATGCCGCCCTCCTTGTGGTCCTTGCAGGAGGCGCCCCCCTCCCAGCACGGCCACGTGTCCAGGCCGTACCGATGGGCGTCCACCAGCCCGATGCTGGGGAAGCACATGCTGACGTTGGTCAGGAAGACGTCCGGGCCCAGCGCCTCCCGGAAGGCCCGGATGCCGTCCCGGTAGCGCGACACGAGGGTGTCGCCGGGCGACTCGGGCCGCGTGGCGAACAGGGCGTAGTAGGCGAAGTCCAGTTTCACCGCGTCCAGGCCCCAGCCGCGCGCCCGCGCCCCGATCTCGCGCACCCGTTCCAGCGCGCCGGGCAGGCCCAGGTCGTACGCGTGCTGCGTCGACGACATCAGCAGCGTGCCCCACAGGTCCTTCGGCAGGAACCAGTCCGGGTGCGCCTGGTACGCCTGCGACGACTCCTCGGCCGAGAACGGCGCCATCCACAGTTCGGGCTTCAGACCTTGCGACTTCACCGCGGCGGCCGTGGCGGCGATGCCCGACGGGAAGCCGGGCGCGGCGTTCCAGTCCCCCCAGACGTCCTGCCAGCCCATGTCGATATCCATGCCGGTCAGCCCGAACGCGCCGAAGGCGTCCTCCAGCCGGGTCGCGGCGTCGGCGATGAAGCCCTCGTCGATGTCCGTCACGACGCCGGTGTACCAGGAGTCCCAGCCCGATGGCGGCGCGGGCGGCAGCGCGATCGCGTGCACCCGCGCCACCTCGTCGCCGTAGGCCTCCAGGGCCTCGAACGGGCCGCCCGTCCCCGCGATCAGCACCGCCAGCCCGCCGTCCAGCGTCGCGCCGTCCGGCAGCGTCGCCAGCGACGCGAAGCGCGCCTCGGCCTGCAGCACCGCCATCGGCACGCGTCCGTCCCGCGGCGGTGCGGGCGTCGGATCGCCACCGGCCATCGCCACCAGCGGGACCGCCCAGTCCATCCGCAGGAACCCGACCAGCAGCGAGGCGTCCGAGGCCGGGTCGAACGCCAGCGAGCTGCCCGTCGACCACGACGAGTAGCCCCACGTCAGCGCGTTGTCCTCCGGGGCGGTCAGCGGCCGGTCCCCCGGCATCAGGTCCGCGTGGAAGTCCACGATGCCGTCCGAGCCGTTCTGCAGGACCCGCACGACGGCCGGGTCCGACCCGATCGCCAGCGCGCCCCCGTCCGATGCCGCCGCACGCATCGGGACCACGGCGTGCAGGTCCACCGGCGCCCCCGACCGGTTGGTGAAGGCCGTCTCCCACAGCAGGGCCTCGGGGCGCGCGTCCCGCACGGACAGCGTCACCCGGGCCACGACGCCCGTCCCCGTGTCCGCCTCGCAGGCCAGGCCGCGGGAACCCTCGCCGTCCGCCGTCGTGCAGGCCATCGCGTGCCCCAGCGTGAAGGCGTCCCGCCAGCCGCCCTTCCCGTCGGCCACCTGCACGCCCAGGTGCAGCCGGTCCGCGCCGGTGACGTGCACGGTGTCCCTCACCCGGAACGATCCGTCGGCCGGGTCCGCCACCACCTCGAACCGCCCGGCAAGGAAGGGGATGGTCGAAGGCGTGTCGGCCTGGTCCGGCAGGTCGGTCGTGTCGGGCGTGTCGGGGACCGGTTCGTCCCGGGAATCCCCGTCCGCCCCCGCGCTCGGGTCGTCGCCCGCCTCCATGGCCGCATCGGCAGGCGGGTCGTCGCCGGCGTCGTCCGGCCTCCCCTCGCTCCCGCTGCCTCCGCAGGCCGCCAGGGCCATCGCGAGACACAGGGAAGGCAGCGCCCGCCCGATCCCGCCCGTGGTGCCGAAGCGCGCCGTCATCTTTCCGTTCCTCCGAGGCGCCCAGGATACCACCGGGTCTTCCGGTCCGACCCCGGATTTCCCCTGGACACGGACCTCCCTGCGGGTCCACATTCCCGGATCGGGAACGACCGCAGGGCGGACCATGGATTCGCGCACCTTTCCCCTTCCGGACGGACGCACCCTCGTCATCGAGGAGTGCCAGCCGTCCGACGCCTCCGACCTGCTGGCCTACATCAACGAGGTCGCGGGTGAGACCGACAACCTGACCTTCGGCGCCGGCGAGTTCGGCGTGTCGGCCCGGGAGGAGGAGGCGATCCTCCGGACGGCCCGGGACACCGGCAACGCCATCCACATGAAGGGCGTCGTGGACGGACGCGTCGTCTCGCTGGTGTCGCTGCTGGGTTCGGCGCGTCCCCGGCTGCTCCACGCCGCGGAACTGGGCGTGTCGGTGCGTGCGGAATTCCATCGAATGGGGATCGGCCGCCGCATGTGCGAGGCCCTGATCGAACGGGGCCGGGGCGCGGGGCTGCGCAAGATCCGGTTGCAGGTCCGCGAGGACAACCTTCACGCGATCCGCCTGTACGAGCGGCTCGGCTTCGTGCGGGAAGGCTTCGACGACCGGGGCTTCGCGTTCGGCGACCGCTTCGTCGGGCTGGTCTCGATGGGCCTGTCCCTGGACCCTTCGTCGGCCGCGAAACCTGCCGACACCGGGAACATCGCCGAGGCCCTGATGCACGAGGGCTACAACTGCGCCCAGTCGGTGCTGGTGCCCCACGGTCCCGCACTGGGCCTCGACCGCACCACCTGCCTGCGCCTGGCCGCGCCCTTCGGCGGCGGCATGGGCCGTGCCGGCGAGACCTGCGGCGCGCTGACGGGCGCCCTGATGGTCCTCGGCCTGGCGCATGGCGTCCCGTCCCCGTTGTCCGAGGACAAGGACCGAGGCTACGCGCCGGCCCGCCTGTTCATCGAGCGGTTCCGCCAGGCCCACGGCTCCCTGCTGTGCCGCGACCTCGCCGGCGTGGACCTCTCCACCTCCGACGGCCTGCAGGCCTTCCGCGACCGGGGCCTGCACGACAACCTCTGCCCCCGCTACGTCCGCACCGCCTGCCGGCTGCTGGGGGACCTGCTGCCCCGGCCCGTGCAGGAGTGACGGCGTCTTCGACACTGGAGGTGAACCGATGTTCGTCCTGCTGATCCACTACCAGGTGCCCGCCGACGAGGTGGCGCGCGTCCGCGACGCCCACCGGGCCTTCCTCGGGACCCTCTACCGCGAGGGCCGCCTCGTATGCTCCGGCCCCCGCGCCGACGGCACCGGCGGCGTCCTGGTCGCCCGCACCCAGCCCCGCGACGAACTGATGTCCCTCCTCGCCCACGACCCCTTCGTCGTGCAGGGCATCGGCCGGTACGAGGTCATCGAGTTCGAGGCCAAGTTGCAGGCCGAGGGGTTCGCGGGGTTCGTGTAGACCTGTCGCGATGCAGACCAGGGCCCGAATGCCTGCCTTGAGCACACGACCTTGACTTCCCCCCCGAATACGTGGCACATCGGAATTTCGGGTTTCCGGGGGGGGGACATGTCTCGCGATCTAGCGGCGCCACGCCATTCGGAAGCAGGTGGATCGAACGCGGTGAAGCCGCCGGTCAACGGGACCTCATCGTCGCCACGGACCTCGCTTCTTGCCTCGCTGAGAGGTCTGCCATACTCCCTTCAGCGGGAAACACTCAGCCCTCGAGGCCGGGATCGTAAGGACGCCTCGCCCCCGCGGCTCTCGAAGGCACGCGAGAAACGGGAGGCTGGAGAGACATCCTCGGCCCGTGGAAGTGCCGTTGATCGAATCCAGGCCTCGCTGGCCAGATCGGATGTGGCTACGCCGGAGATGTTGAGTTTCGCGACTCAAAGCCATGCAATCGCCAACTACCAGCCTTCAACGGGATACGGGCTCTTCGACGCGAACTACGACTCGACGAGTCAGGAACTACTGATCACGGTTCGATGCGCTTTCGTCTTTCTCACGGGCAGTCGTCGCAGTTTTCCTGCAGCTTCTTCCGACGAGTTGTCCTGGAACGAGTCATCGAAGTCGGAATGGCGGAGGGGCTTCATCGACCGTATTGGCCGCCAGTGGGGACAGCAACACGTGTTCCGGTGCATCGAGCGTGGTCTGGAAGGGATGCGGGCCTCGGTTCGCGTGAACGTGGTGGAGGACGATCGAGACTGGCATTTTCGTCTGGACGTGACGCGGATTCCGAAAGGTAGATGGGCAGGCAGTTCAGTGACATCCTACAAAGGGTCGCAGGTCGGCCGGAATTCCGTCGCCCTCGATTCCGAGGATCTGAGCCCGATCTCGAAGGGGGGCAGCGAGGGCCAGTACGGTGCCGATCACGAGTTCGGTCACATGGTGGGGTTGGACGACGAGTATGGGACGGGAACGGACATTCTTCACCGGACTCTCGTCAAGGACGCGTTGGGTCGGGAGATATCGAAAGGGAACTCGGACGATGTGATGTCTTGTGCGAACCGAGTGGGAGCGCAGCACTACGTGACATTCCTGGAAGCTCTGAAGAAGGCTACCGGCCTGGACGCCTGGGTCTTCGTGGAGTGATGATGCGACGGATGCTGACGGGTCTGGTAGCCATCGCGATCCTTGTCGTTGTCTCGGCATGTGAACGCACCCGACCCTCGGAACCTGTTGCCGCAAGGGGGAGGCTGGCCATGGAGTGTTTCGCCGGATCGGGTGTCAACCTGGGCGTGCCCGCCGACTCGGTCTTCTATCTTGCAGAGATTGCTGACGAACCCGAGTCCATGGCCAATCGAAGATGGTCCATCGGGTCCGACGGCGCCGTGCTTTTTGGCGAGAACGCGGAACCCTTCGACTTCACGTCGCTGCCCGGGACTCCGTTCAACCGGCCCTTCCATGCGAAGCCGATCGCCACGATTCCTCCTGGCGAGATGGATGCGTTCCTTGGGTGGCTCGATTCACAGGGCTTCTTCGAACTGCCGGCCGACTCTTTTCCCCCCCCTGACGTGACCGTGCATGGGGGAGTGGTTCAATGGGTTGCAGTCCATCGGAACGGGCGAACAGCATGCTTGAGACTGCATCCCGGCGCGCCGATGGCGGATGTCCTGGGCCGTCAGTTCGATCGCCTGGTGGATGCGCATCTTCCGCCGGCTCAATGAACCGATTCGACGGATTCGGTGCTTGTGCGTCGCGGTTCGCTTCCACCGTCATCGATGCGCTTGTTGCGGTCGATGCGGCTACAATCAACCCGCCATGACGACCCCTGACCCACGGCCGCGGGCCGACATCGTGATCCTGGCGGAACGCGAAACGCAGCCGAGCCGCGCGATGGGCGAGGCCTTGCTGGCGCGGACGCCGCACGAACCCCTCGACGTGCCGCAACCGCCCCTACCGTCCCGCGTCGAGGCCTTCCGCCTTCACGCCCCCGGGGACCGCGCCGTCGCCTTCGCGTGGTACACGCGCGGCCTGCCCGCCGCCAACCTGCGCCGCGCCGACGACCTGGACGCGTGCTTTTACGCCGGGGCCTACGTGATGCTGTACCGCCACCGCAGCCGGCAGGACGCCCGTCGCCTGACCGTGCACCCCGTCGGCAATGCCGCGACGCCGCCCGGCCCGCACTACGGCCCCGCGCGACGCATGGCGCTGGCCTCGCCGGCCCTGCTGCGGGACGGCCTGGTGCACCTGGATGCCGCCGCCCGCGAACGCGGCCTGGACTGCCCCGTCACCTACGAGATCAGCCACCACGACCCCACCGAACTGGCCGCGCCCGTGATGTTCCTGGAGATCGGCGACGGCCCCGCCGCCTATGCCGACCCCGTGCTGATCGACGCCGCGGTGGACGCCGCCCTGCGCGTCGCCTTCCGGCCCCTTCCCCCCCCGGCCACGACCTGCCTGGGCATCAGTTACCAGTCCCACTACGCCGAGAGTTTCGGCCGCGCCACGCTGCAGCGGGACTGGGCCTTCGGGCACATCGTGTCGTCCTGGCTGCTGCCCGACCTGACCGCGGACGACTTCGCGACCCTCGTGGGCCGCACCGTCGGCGGCGTGGACCGCATCGTCTACAAGCGCCTGCGCGGCTTCCCCGAGGCCCAGCGCGCCCGCCTGGAATCCTGGTGCGCGGCCCGTGGCATCCGGTTCGAGAAGTGGTCGCCCGCGCCTCCGTGACCGTCGTCAACGCCGGTTCGGGAGGACAGGCCGGAACCCCAGTCGTTCCTGCCACAACGCGGTCTTCTGCGCGACGGTCAGGCGGGCCGCCGCGGGGGACGTGGACGGCAGGATGACGTGGGGGCTGGGCAGGGGGCCGATGTACCGCCGGTAGAACCGGGGCGCGTTCTTCCCGTTGAACCCGACCCGCAGGCCCGGGTGCGCGCGCAGGAGTTCGGGGATCCGGTTCGGCCGGGGGTCCCGGATCCCCCCGTCGTCCGACCCCGTCCCGGGGGCCCGGCTGCACCGGTCGAAGACGTCCCAGACCGCGATCCCGTGGTCCCGCAGGACCTGCAGGCGGGCCTCGTAGTCGTCCGGCAGTGGCCCGCCCGTCAGCACGGCCATGATCGGCCAGAACGCGTTCCGGGGGTGCCAATAGTACTTCCGGGCCTCCCGGGACGCCTCGCCCGGGAAGGTCCCGACGATCAGCACGCGCGGTCGGTCCGGCAGGATGGGGTCCAGGCCCTTCAGCATGGACCGGAGTGTAGCCCGGTTCGCCGGTCCTGGCACGCACGCCGGGCGGGCAGGGCGCGAATGCGGCGATGATGCGCGACCGGACCCAGGGACCGGGGGCTGCGGGCTCAACGGGACGGGGGGGACGCCGGCGGGAAGACCCGGATCTCGGGGACGCCGTTCCTCAGGCCGGTCTCGAGGTAGTGCCACGCCTGCATGCGCTCCGCGTCGGGCACGGGGTCGCCCGGCGCACCCGGGAACTCGTGGTGTCCGGTGCCCGTGAACTGGAACACGCCGGAGGTCAGGCCGGCCGGTTCCGCCGCCGGGACCCCCTCGATCGGGACCGCCACCGGCTGGACCAGCGACATCCCGGCGTTCCTCGCCAGCGCCTCGGTCGAGGGGTTGGAGACGACCTCGTCGCCGATGACCTCCTGCGCCAGCACGTACTTCGGCCCCGAGGCCCACGCGACGGGCTCCTTCAGGATCTTCTCGGCGTTCGAGACGCCGTCCCCGATGCACACGATGTGGTCGGTCAGGTTGGCGGCGGCGCTCCCCATGTACAGGCCGGGGAAGTACTGGTCGATGAAGCGCTCGACCAGGTGCGACATCCCCACGCCGCCCACGTTGGACACCAGGACGTCGATCCGGTCCGAGAACGGCAGGTACAGCAGGCCGACGATCGCACCCAGGCTGTGGCCGACGTACCCGATCCGGGAGGTGTCCAGCGGGGGCAGCCCGTCGCCCTCGGGTCGCAGGGATGCCATGTCGGCGTTCAACTGGTCCAGCAGGAGGACGGAGGACGCCAGTTCGGCCGCGGCCTGCATGAAGTTGAAAGCCATCCGGCCCGGGTTGAAGACGTCGATGAAGTCGGTCATGCCGTTGCCGCGCGCGCCGTGCTCGGGCCACGTGAAACTGAGCACCGCGATGTCCCGCCGCACCAGTTCGCGGGACACGTCGCACAGGGCCGTGTAGCTGCTGGCCACCCCGTGCTGCGCGATGACGACCGGGAAGGGGCCGTCGCCGGCCGGGACCATCAGGTAGAACCGGATGTCCTCGCTGGCGAACGTCCGGAAGGCGCCCGTCTCGTCCTGCTGGAAGTGGCCGTCGGCGTTGCGGAACTCGGGGGCGTGGAAGGTGCCCATCAGGCCCCATTCCATCGCCTCGTCGTCCATCGCGCACGCGGACAGTTCGTGCCCCGGGTACACGATCGCCTGGCCTTCCCCGTCGGTGTCCAGGAGGTAGTCCACCGGCTGGGTCGGGGCGCCCTTCCGGAACAGCGACATCAGTTCCTCGATCCGGGTCTGCGGGTGCCCGGTCGTGAAGACCGACGCGCTGGCGACGTGTTCGGCGGACGGCAGCATCGCCAGGGCCGCGGCGATCTCGTCGCCGGTCCGGTGCATCCGCGCCAGGCGTTGTGCGGGCGGATCGCCTTCCACGCGCGCCAGGCCCAGGGCCTGTCGGAACCCGCAGGACTTCTGCATGACGTTGCCGTCGACGTCCTTCAGGCCGTCGGTGACGACGAACAGGTACGACGTGTCCGGCGCCAGCTTGAAAAGCGGCCTGCACTGGACCAGGTGGAACACCGGGTCGTCGTCGAACCGCCGGAATCCGCAGTGGATGGCCTGTTCCACCAGGGTGCCCGCGGAGATCCGGTACAGCTTCACGCCGGCTCCCGGTGCCAGCGACGCCTCGCCGGTCGTCGGCAGCGTGGCCGGGTCCACCTCGGTCGATGTCAGGAAGGCCAGGATCGAGTACAGCGCGAACCCGCGGGACCGGGCGGCGTCCTCCGCGTACGTGGGGAGGTCCGTCTCGACGAGGTACAGCGCGGAGTTGTCGAAGCCGTTGGCGTTGATGGTGATCGTCCCGGTCTGCGGGTCCAGGTAGTGGTTGCCGGGGAACGGCGAATCGATCGGGGAGCCCAGGAGGTCGAACCGCACCCTCGCGGCCGGCTCGTCGCAGGAGGGCAGGGGCGCGTCGGCGTCCCCGGCGGCGTCCGGGGCGTCCGTTCCTGCCGTGTCGGGGGCCTGGTCCGTTCCGGGCTCGTCGCCGGCGGTTTCCCCGGCCGGGTCCGAGAATGCCTCCATCGCGTCGGTGCCGGGGGCGTCGGGGCCTCTGCCGGAGGAGCATCCGGCCAGCCCCAGCAGCAGGAAAGCGGCGATCGCGAGCCTTTTCATGACGGCATCCTCCGGGGAGTTCCAGGCCGCCCGGTCCCGCGGGCCCTTGGTCCGGTCGTGCCCGTTCGCGGTGGCAATACCAGCCGCGTGCGCGGGGCGCAAGACCTGCAACCCGAATCGAGTGCACCGGCGTGATCAAGGTGCCGGGCGTCTTCCGGAATTCGGGAGGCTCCCGTGGGCCGGTGCCCGTTTCCCGCCCGGCGCGCTTCGAAGCAGACTGCCCGGGGCCCTGCAGGGCTGGAGACTGGACAGCGCGGCGTGACGCGGGCGACAATGGCGGCATCCCGGAGGGTGGAGGAAGCGCATGCGGATTGTCGTGTTCCTGGTGCTCACCGCCCAGGCGCTGGTCGCGTGCGGCGACGACGCGGCGGTCGCCGTGCCGACCCACAGCGGGTTCGATACCGGTGACGATGGTTGGTCCATCGTCGGCGATGCCCAGGCCAAGACCGCGAAGCCCGACTACCAAGGCACCGGCGGCAACCCCGACGGGTTGATCAGCGCCAGGGACGACGTCGCGGGAGGCGTGTGGTACTTCCAGGCGCCCGCGAAATACCTGGGCGATCATTCCGGCAACGTCGGCAAGGTGCTGCGGTACGATTTGAAGATCACGAAGATCACGGAACCCTTCTCGGCGCCCGACGTCGTCCTCGTCGGTGCCGGGACGACGATTGTCTACGACACCAGCCCCGACCCGGGCGAGGACTGGACGAGCTATGCCGTGCCGCTCACTTCGGCCGGCTGGAAGTTCGACAACCTGGCCGGCGCCGCCGTCGACGACGCGACCTTCGACCGCGTGCTCGGCGAACTGACGGTGCTGCGCATCCGCGGCGAGTTCAACACTGGCCCCGACACCGGTGCGCTCGACAACGTCCACTTCGGTGCGGACTAGGAGCCCGTTGTTGACTGCGTGACACCGTGCAGGGCCGGGTCCCGCCCGGCTTGCCTGCCGGGGTTCCTGGGCGATCTGCGGCGGGAGATTCCTCCCGCACCTACTTCTCGATCTCCAGGCCGGGATTCTGCACGCGCACGGGGGCGGTCGCCAGGAAGTCCCGGGCGCGGGTCCGCAGGTCGCTCAGGTCGCGGGCGCCGCGGCCGATGGTGGCCAGGGTGTGGCTGAACAGGAAGTTGAGGGCGTAGTAGGGCGCCCAGGCCTTGATCCGGTAGAAGCCCTTCTGCGGGCCGTAGTCCTCGATCGCGTAGTCGCAGAAGCGTTCCCACACCTCGAGGGCCGGCGGCGGGTCGAAGGGCCGCCCCCAGGCCGCGAAGACCCAGGGCCGGATGGCGGCCATGCGCCCGAGCATCAGGCCAGCGACGCGCGTCCACCGCGACGGGCGCGCCTCCACGGTCCGCGCGTCCAGGAGGTCGCCGTTCGCCAGGATCGGCAGGCGGGTCCTCGCGGCGACGGCGTCGCACATCTCGTGGCGGGGCCGCCCCCTCAACTTCTCGTGGGCGAATCGCGGGTGCAGCGTGACCAGGTCCACGCCCAGGTCCTCGAACAGGCGGAGGCGGTCGAACAGCCGTTCCTCCCACCCCTCGCCCGCGTCCCCCAGCCGGATCTTGACGCTCAGCAGGCCCGGGAAGGCGTCGCGCACGGCCGCGACGATGCGCGCCAGGCGCTCGCGGTCCGCGAACAGGGTGCCGCCCGCGCCGGACAGGCGGGCCAGCGGCGCGGGGCAGGCGCAGTTGAGGTCGATGCCCGCGGGCTCCAGCGGCGCCAGGCGACGCACGACGGGTTCGGCCTGCTCCGGGTCGCCCACCAGCACCTGGTACACCACCGGCCCCTCGTGCGGGCGGCGCAGCACCGCGGGCGACGGGATCGCGCGATCGGACAGCAGCCACCGTGCCGGCAGCATCTCGGTGAAGAACCCCCCGCACCCTCCGAAGTCCGCCACCAGCCGCCGGAACGGTGCGTGCGTGATCCCTGCCATCGGCGCGCAGAACAGCGCGGGTTCGAAGCGGACTCCGCGGACCTCCAGGGCCCTCGGCACCGCCCACGGACTCGTGGCGTCGCCCGGCAAGGCCAACGGCGCGGAGGTCTCGACGGCACCCGGCATCCCGCCCACTCCAGCACGTCCCGCGCGGGCCCCGCCACCCGCTGCCGGCGCGACGGTACCGGCGCCCGCGGTTGGGGTCAAGCGGGGAGGAATGGAGTGCGCGCGGGGGAAGGGAAAGGGGCTTCTCCGCCCAGTTCGTAGGTTCTCGTCCCGGAACAGGGACGGTCAATTCCGATGGGCCTCGATCAGGCTCATGAATCGTGACTTGACGGCGTCCGACAAGGGTGCCCCAGGTCGCAAGCGTATGCACGCCGTCGTTCCCGCGTGCCTTGCGACCACCCATCGATCCACTCCGCCCTGGACCCTCAATCCGTCGGGAGGTCCAACCTCGGCCGGAAGCCGGAAGAAACCCTCGGCTTCGAGCCACAGCACGAACGACTCGATTTCCGCGCCCGGAACCTTTGCGACGGGCAGGTTCCCGAAGGGACGGTTGAACGGCTTCCGCGGCAGGTCATCGAAGTCGAAGGGCAGGGCGTTCTTGCCGAACCGGACTTCTCCGCCCGGCCCGACGAACCAGCGCCGGTTCGCCATGGCCTCGCCCTCGACCGATACCTCCGCCAGGAAGAACACCGCGTCGTCGGGAATCCCCAGGTCCAGGTCCGAGCCCTTGAAGCAGCCATCCATCTTCCCGGCCTCCGGCTTCGTCTTCGCGCTCTTGCGGGGCGCAGCATCGCATTGCATCGTCGCCACCTCCAGTCCCGCCAGCATCGCGACGGCGAACATCGTCCGCCATTTCATCTTCCTTCGAAGATCCACTCCTCCACCCCCGTCGCCTTTTTCAGGGCCTCCAGGTAGGTTACATAGTGCTGCTTCCCGACCCGGTTTGCACAAGACATGACGTCATCCGACTTGCCCTTCGAGATCTCGGTCCCCAGGGCATCCTTCACGAGTGTCCGGTGCGCGACATCCGTTCCCGTTCCGTATTCGTCGTCCAGGCCGATCATGTGACCGAACTCGTGCACACCACCATACTGCCCTTCGCTGCCTCCCTTCGGGGTCTGGGTGAGGTCTTCCGAATCGAGGGTAGCGAAGTTCCGTTCAACCCCGGAGCCCGGATGGCTGCTCACCGAGCTTCCTGTCCATTCGCCTTTCGGAATCCGGGTCACATCCAGGCGGAAATGCCAGTCCTTGTCCGATTCGATCACGTCCACCCTGACGGATGCGCGGAGTCCCTCCAGTCCGGGTTGAGTGCATCGGAACGCGTGCTGTCCGGACCATCGGTTCTCCATGACCTCGATGAATCCCTGTCGCCAATTCCCCTTGGAATCATCGTCCCAGGCCAGTTCGGCGGGATCACAGTCCTGGAAATTCCCAGCCTGTCCCGCCAGGAATCGAAAGGCACACCGAACGGTGATGAGCAGTTCCTGTCGGTTGGCGTCGTAGGAGGCATCGAACAAGCCGTACCCGGTCGAGGGTTGGAAGTTTGCAATCGCATGCGTCTGGGTCGAGAACGACAGGAGTTCGGGTGTGGCGACAGCGAGGGTCGGAGTCGTTGAAGCAGCCTCGTTCAGCGAGGTTTTCCCCCCTGTGCCGGCGTTCAAGCCGGTGGACCGGGGAGTCGAAGAGGTTGGGCGGATGTTGCTTCGCGGGCTCAGCATCTCCTTCTGGCGTTGATAGGGCTGGCCCTTCAATGCCGATCGGAGAGAGGACCTCGGACCTTGGGTTCCGCTTCCGGGTTGGGTTCCGGAGACAGCCGAGGCCGCTTTCGCATCGGGTCGTTGTTGCATCAGGTCGCGAGACATCCTTGCACCCCAATGGCCCCCCCCCATGGATAGCGGGGGGGGGTAAAACAAAATGCCACCAGATCCTGGGGGGTGTCAACCTCTTAGATTTCCCGGAACCCGCTGGCGCACAGGTACTGGAACGTCTCGTCCAGCCAGGGGATCGGGGGAAGGAACATGACCACCCCGTCGCGACCGCGCGTCAGCAGCACCCGGTAGGCGTTCAGGCGAAGCTGGAAGGGATTCTTGACCCGGGCTCCCTTCTTGTAGCCGCGGGCGCAGGCAGTTGACCACGCTCCGTTCCGGGAGGCCAGGTCGGTGCCCCAGGCCAGCAGCACCGCATCCAGTTCCAAACCCTGGGCTCCGAACTCGGTAACGCAGTCCCGGAGGCAGCGGCACGATCGTCCCAGCGGGTCGCTCTCCGGCTCGCCGTACCACGGGCCGAACTTGAGGGCCTTCGTCGAGGGAAAGTCGTTCTTCACGCCGAACCGCACGAGATCCTTGTCCTTCGACGAGGCCAGCAGCCCGTATCGTGCGTCGGGATGCTCCGCGTAGCGTTCCTTCAGGTAGCCCGCCGCCGTCTCCAGGCTCCTCGTGATCCGCAGGTGGTATCCCTGGGACTCCAACTGCAGGGCCAGCGCCCGGTTCACTTCGGCATCCGCATGGTCCAACAGCCCGGCCACGAATGCGTGAAGATCCGTCGCCAGGTGGAAGCGGATCTCGGTGTCCAGGCTGAGCCGGTCGTTTGCGTGGAACGCGACCGGGCCGTCTTCCATCGCGAGTCGCACCTCGGCCGGTCCGTGGACCTTCCATTCCGCCGGGTCGCGCGCACCCGCGACCGCGTCGCGCCATTGTCCGACGCCGGCCTCCTCGCCCACGTGGATCTCCTGGCCGCTGCCGATCAACCCGATGACGACGCACCACTTCGGGATGCGGTCCGCGAACTCGATGAAGTGCTCCGGTTCGGACTTGCCGCCTTCGAAGCCGGCGGTGTTCGCGTGCTTGTCCCGGACCTGCTCGGCATCGAAAGCGCGCTGGGCCTCGTCGAAGACCAGGACGTGTTCCGGCGGCACCGCCTTGCGGCCCCGGGAGTACGTCTTCACGTAGTCGAACACGCCGCGGACAAACGTCTTGCCGGCCCCTCCGCCGCCCCTCAGTTCATACTGCAGCACCTCGACCAGCGGTCCGTTGCCCGACAGGAACACGGCGGGTGCGGTCGGCTTGCCGGTGCCCCGATCCACGGCGAGGTCATCCAGGAAATGCGCATGGGCGATCCGCAGGCCGACCAGCGTCTTCCCGGCTCCGGGGACGCCCGTCAGCAGCACCAGGTGGCGGGTCTGCGTACGTGCCGCTTCGTGGATGATCGACGTGATCGCCTCGACCGCCGGGTCGGTGGCTGCCTTGGCCCGATGGATGGAGCGAAGGGTGCCCGAATGGAACAGTTCCCGTGCGGCCTTCACCAGCGTCGGCAGGGGGCGATACGCGTCCTCGTCCAGGAAGCGGTCCCGGGACACCTCGTCCTGCGAATCCGCGGAATCCAAATCCACCAGGAACCGGTCCAGCGTATCGGGTCCCAGGATTCGCACATTGCCATCCATCCCCACGACGCCCCGAGCGCGCATCGGGACGACGACAGGGATGACCGGGCGGCCATCGCACTCGCGGTGGTAGCACTTCAGGTCCCGGGCGTAGGCCGCCACCTGGTCGATGTCCGCCAACGACGGTTCCGACTTGCCCTTGAGTTCCAGCACGATGACCGTGCCCTTGGCCAGTACGATGACGTCGGGCCGTCGGGACTCCATCGGCAATTGGTATTCGAGGATGGTCGAGTACCGTCCGGCGTTTGAATCGGCGGCCATGACCTCGCCGACTTCCTGCTGCAGGGCCGGGATCGAATCGACCCAGGCGCGGATCTGCGAGGGACCGGCATCGGCGACATAGGCCTGCAACCGTTCCCGGATCCCGGCGACGGTGCTCTCGTGAAAAGTCGGGAAGTCCGAGGACCAGCCATGCGGAGTCGGGTCGGTCATCGCTCCAAGCCTCTCCAGGTCGCCGCCAGGTTACCGCATCAGTGCGACGTGGGGCAAAGGTCGAGGGGGGAAACGAACCCAACTTCGCGAAAACGAAAACGCCTCCCGAAGGAGGCGTCGTGTCGAACCGGTTGGCAGAGGGGGAACGCTCCGCACGGATGAAACGGGATTGCGGCCGCGGCCGCTGGTTGTCCAAATACCGAAGCCAAGACAGCGGGTTGCGGCGTAGCCTTCCCGGGGGCCGGACTGCCGGCCCTACCGATCGAGTTCCTTCTTCACGGCAGCGAGTACCACCGGGTTCCACCTGGCAGCAGGTTTCTACCTCCCGGTAGAAGGCATCGGTTCGGGCACCCGGTTGCGCGAAGCGAGCCGCTCTTGGCATCGAGGGGGCCTTGTAAGAAACAGACGGTTGTTTTATCGTCGCTCTGGTTGAAATGAGGCCCGTTCATGTACCTGCCTCGCAACGTGGACGCCGTGCTCGACGCGTGGTTCCGCGACCCGGCCCGGAAGCCGCTGGTGCTGCGCGGAGCCAGGCAGACCGGCAAGTCCACCTCCGTGCGCGAACTCGGCAAGCGCGCGACCGCCTTCGTCGAGGTCAACCTCGATCGCGTCGAGGATCTGCGGCTCGCGCGTGCGGCAGGGAGCGCGTCGGGGTTCATGGACGCCCTCTGCCTGCGCGAGAACCTGTCGGCGCTGCCGACAGGCACCCTGCTGTTCATCGACGAGATCCAGCAGGAGCCCCAGGTCGTTCCGTGGCTCCGGTACCTCCACGAGGACCACCCGGAAATCGCCGTCGTCGCGGCCGGGTCCCTGCTCGAGGTCCGGATGACCGACCGGGGCTTCTCTTTCCCGGTCGGCCGGGTCACGTTCCGCACGCTCGGGCCCCTCACGTTCCCGGAGTTCCTCCGGGCGACCGGCAAGGACCTGCTTGCGGACCGGCTGCTGACGCACCTGCGCGACCTCTCCCCGCTCCCTCCGGCCGTGCACGACCAGGCCACCGCGCTGCTCTCGGACTACCTGTTCGTCGGCGGCATGCCCGAGGCCGTCGCGCGCTGGTGCCGGGAGCCGTCGCTGGTGAGCGTGCGGCAGGTCCATCGCGACCTCCTCCAGGCCCTGGCCGAGGACATCCAGAAATACCGGGGCAGCGTGGCGGCCGTCGAGGCCGCGTTCGAGGCGCTGCCGCGTCACTACGGCATGCGGTTCAAGTACGAGCAGTTCGCGCCCGGCCGGCGCTCGCGGGACATGCACGCGGCCATCGACCGGCTGGAGGCGGCGCGGCTGGTCCTGCGGGCGCTGCCGACCGGCTCGACGGACCTGCCGGCGAGCCCGAAGGAGAGGGCGGCGCCGAAGCTGGTTCCCCTGGACATCGGGATCGCGATGACCCAGTGGGGGCTGGGGCCGAACGACCTGAAGCGGACCGGCGCGGACCGGATGCTGGAAGGCCGGGTCGCGGAGGCCTATGTGGGCCAGCAGATCGCGAGCCCGGCCGACTGCCAGCCCACGGACCTTTGGTTCTGGGTTCGCGAGCAGCCCGGCAGCGATGCCGAGGTGGACTACCTCCTGCCGCAGGGGCGGCACCTCGTGCCGGTGGAGGTGAAGGCCGGGGCGGCCGGGAGACTGAAGTCGCTGCACCGCTTCCTGTGGACGACCGGCAGGAAGGTCGGCTTGCGCCTGCACGCCGGAAACCTGTCGGACGAGCGGCACGTCGTCCGGATGCCGGACGGCGAACTGAACCATCGGCTGTTGTCGATCCCGCTTTACCTGGCCGCGGCGCTGCGCGAGCGGACCTGGGTGACCCAGTAGTCCTTTTCGACCAAACCAGGGGACAGGCCCGTGTCGGTCGCGACGATCCGAACGAGGTCGTTGAAGTCCCTGTCCCGTTGGATGAACGCCACGGTCTTCCCGTCAGTTCGTGGCCTGCAGGACCAGCGCCAGGGTGCGTTGCGTTCCGTACTCTGCGGCGCACCGTCGATGCGCGTCCAGGAGACACGGCAGGGGCTGTTCCTGGACCTGCATCGGGGTGGCGGACTCGAGTGATTGAAGGCGTCGTGACTCGTACCGTGTGCTATCCTCCATACGACCTTGAGGTGTTGTTTTTTTGGGGGGGGAATCACCGTCGCAGGCGTCGTCGGGCAGAACGTCGATGCGATGAAGCCGACGGAATCCTCGGTCGCGCTTGTGCCGCCGGCCGAGGCGACAGGCGGGCTGGGTCTTGTCGGGGGGGGCGACTGACGCAGGGGAAAGAGATGGGGACGGAAGCCGCCGATAGGGATCGCACACCCGCGAACATGAGCGATGAACGTCAACATGGCGGAAAGGCTGCTGCCACGGGCGGTCCAGCGAAGCACTCGCCGGAGAAGGGAGGAGCCTCGGCCGGATCGACGCTTCGGGCTCATTTACGGGGCATGAACTTCAGGGAGGGCTCGGCCGCGTTGTCGCCCTCGGGCAACCGGGACGCTCCCGCAGCCGAAAGAGGAATCGCCCGCGCCGGGTCATTGCCTCGGCGTGCACCACGTGCGGCGGACGTGTCCGCGTCGATGCGCGCTCCGGAACGTCCTGCCAGCATGCTCGGGAAGGGGACCGAGTACCTGCGCTCTGCCGTTCGCGCCGCGCTGGGGAAGAAGGATACCGGGCTGGCACGCCGGGTGTCTCTGACACGCTTCGTCGATGCCGCGCACGACCTCGAGCCCGAGTGGCCGAAACTTGACAAGGTCAAGCGTGGCGACCGCTTCGGGGAGGCGGCGAACGTCGAACTGAAGGCGGCCGGGGTTCCCGAGGTCGGCACAGTCGTCAAGCCTCTGCCGGGGAGGACGCTCGGCCAGTTCGACTTCGTCCCGTGGGATCTCGATCTGGACGACGCCGCGTTCGACGAACCGACAATCGATCGGGAATCGATGTCCGGGATGGCCGAGACGGTCTTCCACGAATCACGTCACGCGGAGCAGTGGTTCCGGATGGCCCAGGTCCAGGCGGGCCAGGGGAAGACGGCGCCCGAACTCGTCGGGGAGATGGGCATCCCGCAGGCGGTCGCGGATTCGGCCGTGCAGGCGAAGTTGTCGGGGGAGGGGCAGGACGTCGAGGAGGGAAAGGCATGGCAGGCCAGTGTATACGGTGCTGACGCCGCCCATCGACAACAGGTCTATGCGGATCTGGATGCCCACTCGACCGCCCTGGACGAGAAGGCGGTGGCCTATGACACCGCCCGGTCGAAACTGGATGCGGTCCAGGCCGATCCCCACCGGACGCAGGAGTCCCTGGAGGCTGCGACGAAGGCGGTGGGTGAGGCATGGGCGGCTTACCAGGAGGCTTGCAAGACGCTGAAGGCCTCCTACGAAAAGTACCGGGCTCTTCCCGAGGAAGCCGACGCGTGGGCGGTCGGCGAGCGGACGAAGGGGGCCTACTAGAGCACGCACGGAGCGACTGGGATCATGGGGGAGTATCGTGGCGGAAAGCCGGGGCGCGTGCGGGGAACTGCGTGCCTTGCCGGGGCGACGTTGGTTGCGATGCTGGCCTGCTCGACACCGGCTCCGGCAAGGGCCGAGGGTCCGACACGTCCCGCTCGTGCATCCGCGAATCCGGAGGGAAGCATGAAGCCAGAGGCGGTCCTGTCCCTGGTGCTGGACCTGTGCGAACGCCTGACCCGGGAAGCCGTGGCCGCAACGGACTTGGGGCGACAGCTTGGCGACCTGGAGGCAGAGGGCGCGACGTCGGTCCGGGTGAAACCGTTCGACACGATGCTGAAAACGGTGCTGATTTCTCGGGACAGGACCAGCCTGCAGGCCACCTATGTCGATGCCACGCTGGCGGTTCCCGCGGAAGTCGACATCCAGGTCTTCAAGCAGCGGTTCGGCGAGCCCACGGTACCGCCCCGGGTCGAGCCCCGCCAGCCCGCCCGGTACCTGTTCCGGCCTGCGCCCACCCCCGGCGGTGCCTTCGCCTGTGCGATCCTGCTGTCGATCGAAGGGCCTGCCACCGCAGTTCCGCTACGGGTGACGAGCGTCGCTGTGCGGCGTGATCCGTTGCCGTAGTGGTGGAACGCGTCACCGCAGGTTGTCGATGAAACAGTACTCAAATTGGCTGTCGCTGAAGACCAAGTCGCCGCGGGCAGATTGTCCGATGCCGTGACGACCTTGTTGCGGGTGATGGATGATCGCGGGGCAGGTGCCGGGTATCGTCACGGGCGGGGGCCGGGACTGACATGCACGCGGGCCTTCCGTTCGCGGCGTTCCGCGGCGGCAACTGGAACAATGGAACAGAAGCCGGCGCGTTCGCGTTCAACGCGAACAACGGGCCGTCGAACTGGAACTGGAACAACGGCGCGCGCTGCGCGAATGGGTGTGCGAGGAGGCGCCAGACCCCGTGCCTTCACGGAGACACGGGCCGAGCGCATAAACCCCCATGTCCCGGAACTCCCGGCCGTGCCCCGGCAACGGGGTGGGCCGAAGAACCCTTCCGGCCGGGCGGGGCTGGTAGGTCCCGAAGGGGACTCGAACGTCCCGCCCGGCCCAACGGTAGATGGTGCTGCGATGGACGCTCTGTTGCCAGGGAACTACGCCGCGATCCTGACGGACCTGAAGGCGAGGGTTAGGGCTGCCCAGATTCGGGCTGCCACGTCGGTCAACAGGGAGTTGGTCGCTCTCTACCTGGACATCGGCCGGAGCCTCGCCGAACAGGACACGTGCTGGGGCACGAAGGTCGTGGAGCGGCTGGCCAGCGATCTGAAGGCCGCGTTTCCGGAAACCCTGTCGTCTCGCTGCCTAGCGCGCCAACGGCCTCGGCGCCGGCTCCGTGTCCGGGTGCGCACAAAACTAAACCCACGGTTTAGGAAACCAGCATTTCCGGACGCACGAACCTAAACCGCGACTTGCACGAACTTATACCCAGGGTTTAGAATCGTGCGCGGTGGGGCCTGGAGTCGGGGCATGGCCAGACCGGACTGGGACAAGCTGTACGTGCTCGCCGAGGTGCAGCAGGGGAACTTCACGGCGCAGCAGGCCCAGGACGCGGGCTACTCGCCGCAGCTCCTGCAGAAGTACCTCCACGCGAACCGCATCGCCCGCGTGCGGCGCGGCGTCTACCGCCTCGTCCACCACCCGGCCGGCGACCAGGAGGAACTCATCGTCCTGTGGCTGTGGAGCGAGCAGGCCGGCGTGTTCTCGCACGAGACCGCGCTGTCGCTGCACCGGATCTCGGACGTTTTGCCGTCCCGGTTCCACCTGACCCTGCCCCTCGCGTGGAAGAAGCGCCGCCTGCGGGTTCCCGACCGGGTGACTCTCTACTACGAGAACCTCCTGAAGCCGGAGCGCACCTGGGTCGGGGCGGTCCCGGTGACCACGATCGCGCGCACCCTGTCCGACTGCCTGGACGCCAACGTCACGACCGACACGATCCGGGCGGCGGTGCGGGACGTGTCGCGCCGGGGTCTCCTGGGGCCCACCGAGGTCCAGGTCTTCCTGAACGAGCTCGACCGCATGGAGGGCAAGCCGTGAGCCCACGCTACGAGTCGCCCGGGGCGTTCAAGCATGCACTGGAGCACCGGCTTCGCGCCGCATCGCCGAACGGGGACGTCTTCGCCCGCCGCCGGCAGTTGCTGGTGTTCGACCGGTTCCTGGCCCGGGTCGTCCACCTGCTCGGCAACTCGGTCCTGCTGAAGGGCGGGCTGGTCCTGGAACTGCGGCTCGAGCGAGCCCGGACCACGAAGGATGTGGACCTTCGCATGGCGGGCCCGTCCGACCGGGTTCTCGAGGACCTCCAACTGGCGGCCCGCCTCGACCTGGGCGACTTCCTCAGTTACGAGATCGCCCCCGACCCCACCTATCCGGACATCGACAACGACGGCATGCGATACGACGGGATGCGGTTCCGGGCGGAGTGCCTCCTGGCGGGCCGGCCGTTCGGGGACCCGTTCGGGGTCGACGTCGCGTTCGGCGACCCGATCCTCGGGGAACCGGACCTGGTCGTCGGGGAGGACGTGCTGGCGTTCGCCGAGATCGCGCCGCCCCGGCTGCGTCTCTACCCGATCGAGACCCACATCGCCGAGAAGCTCCACGCGTACACGATGCCTCGGGACCGCGAGAACTCGCGCGTGAAGGATCTGCCAGACCTCGCGCTGCTGGCGCGGGTCCGGCCCATCGAGGCGGTGCGCCTGCGCCGCGCACTGGAGCAGACGTTCGAGTTCCGGGGGACCCACCCGCTGCCGGCCGCGGTCCCGGCGCCGCCGGCGTCCTGGGAGGCCCGGTACGCACGCATTGCGGAACAGGACGGGCTGCCGTGGGCGACCGTGGCCGTGCTCCTCGAGGCGGTGAGGGCGTTCCTGGACCCGGTGCTCGGTGCGGAGCCGGCCGGTACCTGGTCCCCGGAGACCGGGTCCTGGGGGTGACCCGGGCGGCACCGACCTCCAGCAGCACGAACGGGCGGATCACCGCGGCGTCGAGCTTCGCGACCACTGTGCGCTCCATCCCGAGGGGAAGGACCTGCATCTCGGCCTTGACGCGGGGGGCGCGCTTCTCGATCGCGCCGACGGTGATCTTGCCCTTCGCAGCCTCGGACAGCTTCCAGAGGAGGTAGCGGCGATCCGTGGACCCGGTCTCGCGCCCGATCACCCGGAGGTACTCGGCGCGCAGATCCTCGATCGTCATGTCGCGCTTCCGCTTCGCGGCGGGCGTGGCGTCCTCGGTCGCGTGGTCGTCGGTGGGGGCGTCCGTCTCGGCCGCCGCGTCCGTCGCGGGCTCCTCGACCTGGATCCCGAAGCGCCGGGAGCGGCTCGCAGCCTGACGCGCCTCCTCCGCACGAAGCTAAACCCACGGTTTGGGAACGTGCGGCAGCGCAGTTGCTCGCTCGCTCCCAGCGATTGCGACTGGACACCGCCGGACAGTTGTGAAAATATCTGGCCTGAAGTTTTCGTAGGCACCCACGCTACGAAAGGATCCGTTCCCAGCGGAGGGCCACGGTGGCGACAAAGCGACAGGCAGGGACGTACGTGACGACGGCCACGGCGGGCGAGCAGGTGCGAGCGTTCGTCCCGAGCCCGTTGCCGCCAGACCCGCCACTCCAACTGACGCCGGACGACCTGGACCTGATGGAACGCGCGAACCGCTCCCTCGGGAAGCTGGACGGCCTGGCCACCCTGCTGCCCGAGGCCTCGCTGTTCCTCTACATGTATGTCCGCAAGGAGGCGGTCCTGTCGTCGCAGATCGAGGGCACCCAGTCCTCGTTCGCCGACCTGCTGCTCTACGAGCACGAGCAGTCTCCCGGGGTCCCGGTCGGGGACGTCGAGGAAGTGTCGAGCTACGTCGCCGCGATGAAGCACGGGCTGGACCGGCTGCGCTCCGGGTTCCCGTTGAGCCTTCGCCTGATCCGGGAAATCCACGGCGTCCTGTTGGCCCACGGCCGGGGCAGCGACAAGGAGCCCGGGGAGTTCCGGCGCTCGCAGAACTGGATCGGAGGGACCCGACCGGGAAACGCCCGTTTCGTGCCTCCGCCGCCCGATCGCCTGCCGGATTGCCTGTCGGACTTCGAACGGTTCCTGCACGGCGAACCCGTGAGGATGCCGGCGCTGCTGCGGGCCGCGCTGGCGCACGTCCAGTTCGAGACGATACACCCCTTCCTGGACGGCAATGGACGCCTCGGGCGCCTGCTGGTGGCGTTGCTGCTCTGTCAGGAAGGCGCGCTGTCCGAGCCCGTGCTGTACCTGAGCCTGTTCTTCAAGCAGCACCGGGACGTGTACTACGAGCATCTCCAGCGCGTTCGGATCGAGGGCGACTGGGAGGGGTGGATCCGGTTCTTCATGGAAGGCGTCGCGACCACGGCCGACGAGGGGGTCGCGGCGGCCCGGTCGATCCTGGCCCTGTTCGCCGAGCATCGCCGCGCGATCGGCGATCTCGGACGAGCGTCGGGGACCGGCCTGCGCGTCCACGAGTTGCTCCAGCGGAAGCCGGTCGTGTCGATCGCGGACGTTGCAGGCGCCCTCGACGTGTCCGCGCCGACTGCCGCCAGCGCTCTGAAGCGGTTGCAGGACATCGGAATCGCCCGGGAGATCACGGGGCGTCAACGGGATCGGCTGTTCGTCTACGAACCGTACGTGAACCTGCTGGGCCACGGGACGGAGCCGCTCCGGTAGGCCGGCTTTTCGTGGATGGATTGCAGGCGTCGCAGGGATGGAGGAGTCAGTGAGCACGTCCGGAGGCAAGGCGACGGGCATCGTCGGCAAATGGCGCATTTCCAGGATGGACGCGTGGGACCAGGCCGCGGTCGATCTCGTCGCCCCCGGCTTCTTCGAGTTCGACAGGGACGGGACCGGCCGGTTCGGCTTCGTCGCGGTCACCGGGTGGATGGACTGCCGCCACGTGATGCGTGAGGGTGGGCCGTACGTCGACTTCTCGTGGGATGGGATCGACGAGGGAGATCACATCTGCGGTCGGGGCTGGGCCGCACTGCAGCCGGATGGCTCGCTGGAAGGCCACCTCTTCATTCACAATGGCGACGACTCGGGCTTCACCGCGGATCCTTTCCCCCGAAAGGAGAAAGCCAGGACGTAGGAGGGTCACCGACGGCAAACAGGCTTCACGCTCCGGGCAGACAGGAACGATCGACCAGGCCCCGGTTGACGAGGGCGGCGCGGACCGTGAGCTCCGAGACGTCGAAGTGCTCGGCCGCATTCTCGATGTCCGCCTCGGTCGGCAGCGGAGGCACGAGCCTGCGCAGACCCTCCACGGGGCAGAGGAACTCCTGCGCGAAGGACCGCTGGACCTTCTGCCGGGCCGTGGAGCCATCCGTGATCGGCAGCACGACGTCGGCGTCGGGCCCTTCGATGGAGTCCGCCAGCAGCCTCGCGGCCTCGAAGCGACGTCCCGTCGCATGGCGCCTGACACCGTGGAACCTGGCGAAGCCCACCCGGATGATCGGAACGTTGTGGGGCCACTCGGCCCGGGCCCTTGCCACGGCACGACGGGACTGCTGTGTTGCCGTGGCCGGAGGCGCGTTGTCGGGCAGTGGCGGCTTGACGCCGCCGGGGGTGTTCAGCACGCTCATTTCACCCAGTTCCAGTCAGTGACTCGTGCCCCCGCCAAGGCCCGGGTCCGTTCGTGTTGCCTACTCCTCCAGGTCGTTCGTCCTCGACGCGAGGAAGGCTGCCTGCATGTCGGCCTCGAACAGGTGCCAGAAGAACCGCTTCGCGAGGGCCTCCCGGCGCGGCTTGTTCCGGATGTGCCCCTGCCAGCCGACTGGATCCGAGGCAGAGCCCGTCATGACGACCTTGATCGAGCCATGGTCGTCGTTCACACCCTCCCACTCCGGACGCAGGCGGACCAGCTCGCGGTAGAGGTCCACGCAGATCCGGCGGCTCATGCAGACGACCATGCCCTTCCCGTCCAGGACCTCGGTGCGCTTCTCGAAGTGCTCGACGATGTCGCGGGCGACCAGGCCCAGGCGCTTCTCGGCGCCGACGACCGCCTCGAGTTGGGCCCACTTCGTCTTGATCTTCTCCTTGCGCTCGACCTCCTCGCCCTCGGTGGCCTCCTCGAAGTCCGGGTCGATCCGGGGACGCTCCGCCTCGTTCAGTGCCAGCTTCGCCAGGCGGCTCTCGTAGTAGATCGGCACGGTCGCGCCGTCTGCGACGGCCCGCTGGATGTCGTAGACGCTGATGTAGTCCCCGAAGACTGCGCGGGTGCCCGACGGATTCATCATTGGACCTCCTGCTTGTGTGAGTCTCGGCTCTTCAGGCCGACCCTGGATTGGAGCCAATGCTCCATCGCTGTTTCGTCGAATCTCACGCACCGCGCCGAGAGGCGCACGTACGGCGGCCCCTTGCCTCGGCACACCCACGAATAGAGCGTGCCCACCTTGACGCCAAGTTTCAGTGCCGCTTCCTCGTATCCAAGCAACTTCATAAACTCTCCGTGCGCCTCGCAAGGCGCGTTGAAGTTGATGCCAGTGTGGGTGGTCAGGAAAGCGAAGTCAGGACGTGTATTTGTGGCAAGGAAGACGCAAATATGTCCGGCCGGATCCGGACCTCGCACACGAGCCGAAGGTCAAGAGAAGGAATTGCTGGATCGGACCTCCGATTCCATCCGCTGCTCACCGTCCCCCGGGAGCAGAAGCACGGTGCCATCTGATTCCTGGGGCACCAGATCCGCCAGCCGGCCGTAGTCCTCGACGAAGACGTCCGGGCTCAAGTGCGCGTACCGCTGGGTCATCTGGGGGCTCTTGTGGCCCAGCACCTTCTGCAGGCGGAAGATGTCGCCGCCGCGCATCATCCAGTGGCTCGAGAACGTGTGCCGCAGGTCGTGGAACGTGATGTACTTCGGGGGGAATTCGGCTGCCGCCAGGACCCGTTGGAGGATCTCCTGGGTGATCCGCGCGGAGGGCCCGTTCATGCCGCCATGCTCGTTGGGGAAGACGTACGGGTGGGGGTTCTGGAGGCGCCACTCCCGCAGGACCGGCAGCAGGGGGTCCAGGATCGGGACGTGCCGGATGTCGCCGTTCTTGGTGGCGACCTTATCGTAGGTGCGACGGACGCAGATCAGGCGGCGGTCGAGGCTGACGTCTTCCCAACGCAGGCCGCAAAGCTCGCCCGCGCGCATGCCGGTATAGACGGCAGTGGCGTACATGGCCAGCACGACGGGGCCCTCGGCCTTCGCGGCAGCGAGAAAGCGCCGGACCTCGTCCTCGGTCTTCAGGTACGTGAACTCGTCCACCGAGATGCGGGGCTTGCGAATGCGCGGGTGGCTGCGGAGCCAGCCGAGGTCGACCGCGCCGTTCAGCATGGCGATGAGCAGGGTCAGGAAGTTGTGGACCGAGTGCGGGGAGAGGTGCCGGCGGCTGCGGACCAGGGCGTCGACGCGTTCGAGGGTGATCTCGGTCAGCAGCAAGGGGCCGAAGGCGGGGCGCAGGTGGCACTTGAGCACGCTGACGTCGCGATCCTGGGCCCGCTGGCGGGGGAGGCGGTTCTCGATCCAGTAGTCGGCGAGCTCGTCGAAGGTCTTGGGGGGCGGGGGGTGGTCACGCTCGCCGGTACGGACCTGGTCAGTCTCGGTCTGGATGCGGCGCAGGGCCTTGTCGGCGTCGCCGAACTTCTCGTAGACGGCACTGCAGCGCTTGCGCAACTCGTCGTCCGTCTCGGCGGTCTTGCCGCCCGTGATCCCGAGGAAGCCCGCGAGCGCGTCCGTCTGGATGCCCGTGGCCGGGGACGACACGATCAGCGGGGTGGCGACCGGGACGTTGTACTCGTCGCCGGGCCCGGATGCGGTCAGGTCCACGTAGCCGGCGCCGATCTCGCCCGGGTTGCCGACCATGGTGACGTCGACGTCGGTCGTGTACTCCTGCCCCTCGGGGCCGACGAGGATGGAGCCGGCGGGCTGCGTGGAGCCGGTGAGGCCGGTGATCACGGCGGCGCCCGTCGCGACCGCGGGCTGCGTGCGGGTCAGACCGAAGACGGCGGCCCAGGCGTCGAGGAAGATGCCCGTCGCGGTGGACGGAACGCACTGCTTCACGATCGCGTCGATCCACCGGTAGAACATCCACAGGACGCCCGCGAGAACGGTGGCGATGGCGGACTCGAACGTCCGGCGGATCCACACCTGGCTCACGCCCTCGGCGCCGAGGTCCTGGCGGACCTGGGTGGTCAGTTCGGCGAGCGTCGGGGTCGCCATGGCTACACCCCCTTCCACAGGTCGAAGCGCAGCCGGACGGTGTTGCCGCCGGGCGCGGGCCGCGCGATCGAAACCGCCATGTCCAGGCGCTCCCCGTCCGGGGTGGCGTCGCAGTCGATGCCGGACGCGATGCCGTCCTCGACCAGGAAGGCAAGCGCCTCCTTGACGTACTCCTCGGCGCGCTGCGGGACGTCGTCGCCGCGGGCGCGGTAGAGGAGCCAGAGCCGGGAGCCCCAACGGTCGCCGGGGTGGTCCGCGAACGTGTCACCCCACCAGCCGCCGCGGTCGGGAGGGTCGCCCCAGGGGTCCGGCAGCTCGTCGGCGGGCTCGGCGCGACGGCGGCCGATCAGGGCCAGGAACGCCATGCGCGCGAGCGCGGCGCCGGGCGGGTCGTCGTCCAAGGGCAGGAGCGAGAACTCCGCGAGCGGCCCGCCGTCGAGGGACACCGCGAACCCGAGGTCCGACCAGGTGGGCGGGGGCGGCTCGGCCGGCGGAGCCGGCACGACCGACTCGGGAGGCAGGCCGGGGATGTCCAGGGCGGCGCGCTGCTCGAGGCGGGCGAGGACGTTCGTCGCCACCTCGCCTCCGAACGCCCCGAATCCTGCAAGTCCAACCGTTGCCACGTTGCCTCCGAACGACCCGAAGCGCCCGACCTCGACCGCCGCCATGGCGCCCCCGTCAGACCCAGATGCCGTCGCGGGCCGCCTCGCGGGGGAAGGACACCGAGGCCCAGGCGTGCCGCGTGCCGTCCGCCGAGATGTCGCCGTCGGGCATGGTCGTGATGCGCACGAGCTCGAGGACGCCGACGGACGTCGTGGTGACGACGTCGATCACGGGGGCGTCGGCCTCGGTGTATGCGCCCGTTTCCCGGTCACGCACGGGCGCGGACGTGCCGGTGCCGGCCTTGGCCCCGTCGAGCGCATCCATCGAGACGGTCGGGACGGACCCCGTGCCGCCGTTGTTCCATCCCCAGTAGCTCGTCCAGTCCGTGAGCCGGGCGAGCCCGTTGAAGTGAGCCGTGCGGCTATTCGCGTGGGAGAGTCCGGTGAGGGGGATCAGCCCGCCCGCGAAGGTGCCGTAGTTCTCTGCCGTGCCCGACCGGACCAGCACGCAGAAGGAGCCCGGCCGCCCGGCGTCGCCGCTCGTGAAGAACAGGACCGCCAGCGTGCAGGGGCTCGCGTAGGTCGCGCTCCAGCCCTTGATCCCGCCGTTGCGCCAGTCCGACAGGGACGCCCCGAAGTAGCCGCCCGCGTTGTTCCAGCCGCCGTCGTGCGACATGCACGAGTAGACGCCCGCGCTCTTGCTGCCGAAGCCCGCGAGGTTTCCGGTGTTGTTGCGGAAGCCGAGGAACACCTGGAGTTTCGCGCCGCCGGCCCGGGCGGACTGCGACTCGATCACGATCCAGGAACCGTCCGCGGGCGAGGTGTCGGACGTCCACGGGGACGAGGTCGAGCGGTCCACGATGGTCCAGGTGCCGGCCATCGCGCCGGTGAGCCTGTTCGCGACCGCGTCGTACACGCGGTACAGGGGGCCTGACCGACCGTGCTGGATGATGATGTCCTTCCAGGCCGCGTAGCTCATGAAACCCTCCTATCCGGGCGTCCAGACGCAGACGCCGGTCCCCGTGACGGACGTGACGATCCCGCCCTGCACGACGACAGTCGCGACGCCGAGCGGCGGGGCCGGCGGTGCCGGGGGCGGCGCCGGGATGGTGATGACCAGGGTCCCGGACACGCCCGGCGTGCCGCCCTTCTTGAAGCCCCCGCCCGCGTCCACCGGGCCGTCCGCCTTCAAGCGCGGGCCCTTCACGGTCGCGCCGTCGTCCCGGAGGTCGATGCGCGCGTCGTGGCCCGAGTACAGGGTCACGTCGCCGGCAGCGAGCCCGGTAGGCCGGTCGGTGTGGCCCGCGAGCAGTGCGACCACGTGGTCGAACGCCGCCCCGACGTTGACGACCAGGGCGCGTGCCCCCACGGGAGGGTTCCCGGTCAGGCCGTACGGCTGCAGGCAGTCCACGTCGGGGACCGTCTCGCCGGCCCGGGCCTCCACCTGGACCCGCTGGACCGCGTCCGAGTCGTCCACCAGGCGCACGATCGCCCGGCGGACCATGCCGAGGACGCGGGTCGTGACACCGTCCCTGCTCACACGCCCCCCTTCAACTCGGCCCACCCGGTGACGCCGTGGCCGCCCTTGCCGCGCCGGTACTTCGGGGGTTCGGGCGCGAAGCCCTCGGGGTGGCCGAGCGACAGCGTCGTGGTGGTGCCGCCCCGGACGGAGCGTTGGAGGTTCACGCGGGCGACCAGGAGGTCGTCGTCCACCTGGAGGCACGAGTCCACGAGCCGGACGATCGTGTTCGGCTGCCAGAGGTCCGAGCTGGTGTCCGAGGGGTCGACGCGCCAGCCGGGGACCTCGACCTCGTAGCGCACGGACTTCCCGGCCCGGGTGCTCGCCTCCCACAGCGCGCGCCGCAGGCAGGCCGCCTTGTCGCCGGCCCGCTCGTGGTCGATGCAGAGGGTCCGGTTGCGCTTGACCCAGAGGTCGTCCATCGACCCCTCGGCCCCGAATTCCAGCGCGGTCTGGCCCCGGACGACGTAGCGGCCAAAACGCTGGCTCACCTCGCGGCGGCGCGTCAGGGACTTCACGTTCCGGCCGCGCTCGAGCGTGGCGGTCACCTTGCCGGGCGCTGCGACGGTCGTGATGACCAGGTTGCCGAGCGTGTCGTCGATTACGAGGAGCCCGCGCTCGCGCGCGAGGCGCCCGATCGCCTTGAGGACCGTCTCGGTCCTGTCGCACCGGAACGACTCGACCAGCGGCCCGGTGTCCGTCTCGCACAGGACGTTGACGCCGTAGGGGTCGGCCAGTTCCTGGGTGATCCGCTCGACGCGCATCTTCCGGAAGACGCCCGTGCCGTGCAGATGGGTGCAGTCGACCAGGTCCGCGACCTTGGAACGGACCTCGACCTTGTAGGCGCACCCCTCGGTCGTGGTCGTTTCGTCGGCGTCCACGTAGCCCTGGATGACGCGCTCGCCGTGGGCGCGGTCGGGGCCGATCCACACCTCGCAGAACTGCGACGGCACGATCTCCAGCAGCGCGCCTGAGCGGCCCCCGACGCCGGCCGACCAGTCGATGTTGACGAGGGAGAGCGCGGCCGTGGAGCACGCCTGCTCGATGCTGCGGGTGATCGACACGTCGGACCACGCGCGCCACTCCTGGCTCCCGATGCGCAGCCCGACCGACTCGTTCGCCATCTTGGCCATCACGCGGCCTCCGCGATGACGCGCAGCGTGCCCGCGACCCGGAGCGAGCAGTCGAGGCCGTTGCGGGCGACGACCTCCTCGACGCGCGCGGCGTCCCCGTACAGGCGCTGGCAGACCTCGAGGACCGACATCGCGCGCGGCGGCGTCCACGAGCGCAGATGCGGCAGGGCCAGGGCCGCGTCGCCCGCGATCCGCCCGGTGGCGTCGCGCAGGTCCATCGCGGCCCGCCAGAGGGCCGGGCTGTCGGCCTGCCGGGCGACCCGGGCGAGAAGGTCCGTGGCTGCGGCGGCCTTCGTGGTCACGTCGTCGAACGTCGAGGGGCCGTTGCCCGCGGCGAGGGACTCCACGAGGCACTGGCACGCGCCCGACGCGAGCGAAGCCCGTGCGACCGCGTTCAGGACGAAGGCGTTCTTCTCGATCGGGGTCGCGGGGTTCGCGGGCGGGTCCGGGATCGCGTTGCACGCGGCGACGCAGGCGTCCGATGCGTCCGCCCCCCGGCCGGGCCCGAGACGCTTCACGCCGTCGACCAGACTCCCGACCATGGCGGCCCACCCGCGGGCGATGTCACCGGGGGCCTTGAGCAGCCCGGCCGTCGAGGCGGCGAGGTTCATGCCGGCCTGGAGCACCTTGCCGACCAGCGCCGGGTCCGTGATCTTCCGGAAGGCGTCGTTGACGGCGTTGACCGCCTCGGACACGTCGTCCACGGCCGCCGCCGCGGAATCGAGCGTCTGCTGCACCGGCCCGAGGACCTCGTCCGCGAAGTCGGCACACGCGTCGGAGAACTTGTCCGCCCACGACTTCGCGTCCGGGGCCTCGACCGGCAGCATGGCCAGCGGCTGCCCGGACTCGCGGATCTCGAGGCTGTATTCGATCGCCCCGAGCCGCCCCCCGAAACGCGCCTTCCAGGACAGGACGTTGACGGACAGCGTGCCGAGGAAGGGGTGGACGAACGCCCCCGCGCCCGGCAGATCGAGGGCGTCGTCGAGCTTCCTGGAGGCCGCGAGGTACTTGTCGCCAGCGACCACGGCGTTGACGGTGAACGTGCGCAGCTGCCGGCCGGTGTCCTCGCCCCACCCGGCCGCGTCCACGACCTCGTGCTCGACCACGCGCCGGCCGCCGCCGTGCTCGACGACCTGGGCCGTGAACCGCACGCCTCGGAACGAGGCCGGGCGGAAGTCCTTGTCGCTCCATCCCTTCGGCTTGCTCACAGGTCGTCCTCGCCATCGAGGTCGAACTCGGCGCGCCGCCCCGCGTCCGCGCGCACGTCCAGGTCGCCCGCCGTCCGCACCGACCGCACCGCGACGCGCTCGTCGCTGACGATCACGTGGACGCGGGCCTTGCCGGGCTTCGGGGGCTTTCGGGCCGCGGTGACGAGTTCCGTGACGGGGCCGGCGAGGAGCGTGTTCAACTCGGAGCTCGACTCGCCCGGCGTCCCGAAGGTCCGCGCGTACCAGGAGTCCCCGGCCGCCTCGCGCGCGGCCCGGCGCTCGTTCGCCTTGCGGCGCTCCTCCATCACGCGCTCGAACCCGCCCTGGTTGGCCCACTCGTCCTTGATCGGGTTGATGAAGGGGTTCGAACCCCCGGTCTTCTTCGCGATGGCCCCGGCGACCTCGGCCGGCGTGTCCGAGAACGTGGCCCAGGCGGCGCCCGCGATGGCGACGGTCGCCGGGTTGATGAGGCGGGACAGCCAGCCGCCGCCTCCCGCGCCGCCCCCGGGCCCGGCGCCCGGCAGGGCCGGGATGCGCGTCTGCCCGATCAGGCGGAAGAGGCCCGCGACCTCGCGCACCGTGCCGAGGACCGTGGACAGCGCGCCGGCCAGCTTGATCCCGATCCAGACTTCCGCCAGCAGCTTGACCCCGGCGATGACCTCGTCCCAGTGGTCGCGGATCCACGCGAAGGCCTGCTTCACGCGGTCCATCGCCTCCCCGATCCACGCCTTGACCTGGGCCTTGTTCTCGAGGAGCCACGCGGTCGCACGCCGGATCAGGGGCTCGAGTTCCGGGACGATCTGCGCGGCCGCGACGTTGAACCACCCCTTCGCGGCACGCTTCAAGCGCTTGAACGAGTCCTCGAAGCGCTGCGCGTCCCGGATCGACTCGTTTGACCGGATGCCGTACTTCCGGGCCTCCTCGCGCAGGGCCTTCAGGCCCGCGGCCCCCTCGCCCGCCAGCCGGGCCATCTTCGGGCCGACCTCCTTCCCGAACAGGGCGACCGCGAGCGCGGCCCGGCGGGACGGGTCCTGCACCTTCTCCATGGACCGGACGGCGAGGTCGAACGCGTCCTCGGTCGAGGCGGCGTTGCGGAATTGCTTCAGCAGCTTGCCCGTGGGGTCGACGCGCTGGATGAACGAGGCGAGCTTGCCCGTGCCCGCCCGGGCCTGGCCGAGCGAGACCGAGAACTTCTGCAGGGCCCCGTCGATCTCCTCGACGGAAATGTCTGCCATGTCCGCCGCGAACCGCAGTTCCTGGAGGGCCTCGGCGCTGATCCCGATCTGCGACGAGAGGTTCCCGATCTCCTCGCTCGACGAGGTGTAGTCCAGCAGGAACTTCCCGATGGCCGACCCGGCGAGCGCGGTGCCGACCGACCCGACGATCCCGGTGACGGACGACAGGCCCTTGAACGCCCCGACCGCGGACTTCGCCGACGCGCGGATCTTCCCGAGCCCCTTCATCACCGGGGACGACTCGTCCTTGCCGACGAGCCTCGCGAAGATGGAGAAGGACTTCGCCACGGGTCATTCCCCGATGCGGGTGCGCAGGGCCGCAGCGGACTCGGCCCACCAGGAAAGGTCCTCGTCGGTCAGCGCGTCGACGGCCGCGGGGGGCCAGTGGAAGGTGAAGGCCAGGTCGACGGCTACTTCGCGCCAGTCCCGGGGCCACCGCCCGCGAAAGGGGCGATGCCTTCCGAAACGGCCTGCACGTCCTCGGCGTCGATCTCGTCCGCCTCCTCGCGGGTGATGCCGCAGAGGCGCGAGATCATCACGGCGAGCGCGTCCATCTCGTCCGCGCCCTTGGACGCGGCCCGCAGGTCCCCGAGGTTCGCGCGGCGGCGGACGGTGAGCGCCGTCGTCTCCTCCCCCCGGACCTTGATGGGATGGGCCAGCCGGATCGTCGATTCCGCCACGTCACACCTCCCGGAACGCGCCGATGCACCCGAACTTGCACTTCACGGTCCCCTTCACCGGGTCCATGGGCTCGGCCTCGCGGTAGTACAGGGTGTCCGTGATGTACTTGCGGCCGTTGATGCACTCGAGCTGCGCCGACGCGTTCGTGATCGCCTCGAGGTCCGTCAGGCGCAGGGGGGCGACCGTCGCGAACGTGCAGTCGACCTCGCCGTCCTCCTGGGCCTCGACGTACCCGACGCCCTTTCCGGACAGGCCGGGCACGCCCTCGCGCTTCGGGCCGCCCTTCCGGATCGTGAACTCCCCGGTCAGGTCGTACTGGCGGCCGTTGATGGACCAGTACAGCGTCCCGCCGACGGGGCCGATGGGGTTGCCGGCCATGGGATGCCTCCGTTGCTACGAGAACGACAGCACGGGCGCGAAGACCTCGAAGTTGTCCGCGAGCGACGCGGGCAGCAGGGCGTCGAGGCGGTCGCGGTCCTGCTCGGGCCGCACGACCTTGACGTTCTGGGCGAAGGTGTCCGGGTCCTGGGCGTAGCCGAGGCGGCAGAGCTTCTCGTACCACGAGGTCAGCGTGCCCTGGACCATGGACGGCGTCGCGCAGTTCGGCGGGACCGGCCCGCCGTCCGACACCAGCCGGCAGCGCGCGTAGGTCGCCTCCATCGTGGCCCGCAGATCCTTCATCGCCCACTCCGCGAGCCAGAGCTTCGGGGCCTTGTAGAGGCGCTCGTCGCGGCTGCCGTAGGCGTTCTGGAAGCGGGTCGTCACGCACCGATCGATCGCCAGCAGGCCCGACAGGTCGCCGGCCGTCGTGTACCCGACGTACAGGAGGTCGTTGCGCTGCTTGGGGGTGAACTGCTTCCCGGCCGGCGCGCTCTTGCAACCGAGCAGCGCGAGGCCGTGGATCGTCAGGCCCGGGTCCGCGTCGTCGCTGCGCAGCGCCACGCCGCACAGGGACGCCGCCCCCTCGAATGCCGGCGCCCGGCACCCGGCCTCGAGCGCCAGGCGCGACCAGTGCGCGTACGGCGAGGGCGCAGCGAGCGCCGCCGAGTACAGGGCCGACGCGCCCGTGGGGTCGCCCTGCGTGTACGTCCCGGTGATGGCCGTGAACGCGTGGCCGTAGAGCTGCTTGTCCCACTCCCACTTCGCGTCGAGGTCGACCGCCTGCTCGTCCCCGAGCGAGTCGATCCAGACCGCGATCTTCGAGTACGCCTTGTCCTGGATGGCCGCGAGCGTCGCGGTCAGGGTCGGGTCCGTCGCGCCCGTCACCGACTGCGCCACCGCCACGGAGACCCCGGTCGGAAGCGGCACGTCCGGGTCGATCGCCACGTTGAAGTGGTTCCCGCAGGTGCCATTGCACTTGAAGGTGAGCGTCGCAACGCCCGCGTCGTGCGTGCCGGTCACGGGGTAGTCGCCCCCGGCCAGGAACGCCGCCGCGATGGCGGTCGCGATGACCGAGACGTCGGGCGACGAACTGGCGAGCACGCCCACGTCCACGAAGTCGGACCCGGCCCACACGCGGATCGTCCCGCCGCCGATGGCCGCGCCCGCGGTGACGGTCAGCGTGTACGCGGCGGCGGTCGAGGCGACCGCGTCCGCGACGCCGATCGCGCTCCAGTCGCCCCACGGGCAGGCCGCGAACGCCCTGATCGCCATCCGGTGCAGCACGCTCCCCCGCCCGAACAGGGCCGCCGCCTGGTCGGCGCTGCCGAGGGCCCGGACCACGCCGTCGCCCGTCGTGCACTGCCCGATCAGGAGCCCGCGCTGCGCCGCAGCGGCCGGCACGCCCGCCGCGGGCGAGGCCTCGCCCCAGAAGAACGGGAGCCGGATCGAATACGGGACGGGCGAGAGGCCCATGGTTCACCTCACTCGTCGTCCGCGCCGTCGCAGCGGACGCGCGTCTCGAACCCAGGCTCGGTCGTGCCGTCGAGGCCGGCGGTCGCCCGGATCTCGCGCAGCGGGGTCAGGT